>JBOHFF010000128.1:0-25357 GCA_050699515.1 Pseudonocardiaceae bacterium | reverse complement strand
GGGAGAGACCTAGTAGGTCTCTCCCCACCGCCATTGAACCGCTACCGGGTCACCCCTCAGTCAGGCCTCGCGGAGCCTAGTGATGGCGACCGCCCTTGAGCCCGACCGTGTCCATCAGACGCGACCGGCGACGACCCGAGGCCGGGAGATTCGTGTGCCCGTTAACCGGAGCCGGTACCGGAGCAGCCAATTTAGCCTGAATTTTCTCGGCCCCACCGTAGAGCAGTGGGAGCGCACCTGCAACCACTCCACCTGTTCGGTTGATGTGCTCAACCGCGGGAACGATGACCTCGGCGTGCTGGGCGATCGTCTTCACGCTCCCCAAGCAGTCATCGAGATTGTCCGCGATGCGATTGAGCAGGACACCGATGATAAAGAGGTAGATCGCCAGAACAGCGATCAACAACGCGATGCAGACAACAGTCAGGAGGATAAGAGTCATCTCTAGCCCTTTCCAACCGGCGTCCCTGCACCAGTGAGAACCCTGGTCAGGAACAGATGGTGCTGCAGACCCTCTGCCAGTACTGCGTCTACCCTGTCAGCAGTGATAGGGATGAGCGCCGCATTGACCGTATTCTGCGGGATAGCCCGCAGAGTGTCCCGCACGCCCACCACGCTCTTGTCGATGGACCGCACCATGGACACCAGGGAGCTGAGCAGGAGGATCACCACGATCAGGACGCCGAAACCCATGCCTATCGCGACCCACCAGAAGGTGGCCTCTTCAGGCGCATACCCATCGGGCGCACCTGCATACCCTAGAAGAAATGCCGTGGCCATCGCTAACCTCCAAGCCTAGCGCGTCCGCGTTCCAGCCCACCGATGATGACCTCTGCATGGTCAATCGTCTGTCGGAGGTCAGCCAGCGGGAGCGTGTTTCGATATGACTGTTGGAGGCCCTGGTTGATCTGTGGTGCCTGGCGGGCGATCCGAGCGGCAAGCACCAAGACCGGAGCCACCAATGCGACCACCACAGAGATGACGACGACAGCGATCGCAAAACCGAGGAACCAGCCAAACAGGTTCGCCTCACCGGGCACGGGCGCCTGCTCCGCGAGCAACAACACCATCCCGCAGCCCTCCTTTCGGTAGCAGTTCGTTGTTACTTCGGGTTCACCAGACCTAACGCTCCGGCGTCGTGGTCACACACGTGGTCTCAAGGTAACCCAAGAGCGTCTGGGTCGCCGTCTGAACGTTGTGAACTTCCTTGAGATGATCAGCAACCTGCCGCATCAACGCATCTTTGGTGCCCGAGGTGAACTGCGAGCTACATTCCTGATGACCGCATGTGAACTCGTGCATCTCTCTCACTCCTTATCCAGTTCCAACGTCGACCCAGCTGGTCGTCGTTGGCCTTTAAACCTGTTCTGCCATAGCTCGTACCGGGGCGAGGTTCGCGTTGACCGAGGGAATGACCTCCGGAACGGTCCTCGTCTGATAAGCGATCGCGTTGACACCGACGATGATCGCGCCAAGTGTCCACGTGACGTGCCGCAGCTGAGAAATCACTTTCAACAGCGAGAGACCGACAACCGCCACGATCAGCGCGACAGCCAGTAGGGTCACCCACGCGGCTGCTGGCATGGCTTCCTCCTCTTCTTCGATAGTCGCTCAGGTTCGGTGTTCGACTGGTGGTACTACCCTCCTAGCAAGGCCCCGACACGCTTCACGTAGCGAGTCGCGCCGATGGCCACCGCATTGACCGTGCTGTCCGTCTCGGCCAGCAGTGTGGGAACGTTGTCGAGTTCCCCGGTCAGAATCACACCGTTGTACAGGATGTCATCCACCGTCTTGCGGATTCGATCCACTGGAGTGACGATACGGTTCATCAACACCACAACGAGGGGCAATACCACGAAGAGTAGAATGAGGTCACCGATCCACCACAAGAACATATCTAGTCTCTCCTTCACTCACGGATCGTTATCACGATTTTCTCCGACCGAAAAGCCTGCCGAAGAACCGCTTCAACGCAGTCATGGTCGCCTGCATGGCGATGCTGAAACCCTTAACCGGAACAGCTTCGCGTGCTACTGGTGCCTCGCCCCGGGCAGCTCGCCCGATGTCGTCCGCGATGCACTTGGCGAAACTCTTCATGATCACGCTGGTGACGTCCTGAACCATGCCCCTGCCGAACTGCGCAGCAGCACCGGAGAGCTGGATGTCCTGGGCCACCTTGACTCGCGTTCCGCTGCCGGAGGGCACCATCGTCGATGTGACCTTCATGGTTGCTTGGCCCTTGCCCTTTTCCTCCGAACCGGACGCGTCCATCACGATTCGCTTAGCGGCTGCGTCTCGCAGCACAATCTGGGCCGTGCCGGCGAACTGGAGCTTCACCGGGCCCATTTTGGTGGTCACTCGCCCCTTATATACATCTCCGATGACATCGGTGAGCTCGGCACCTGGCAGGCAAGGTGCGATTCGCGGCACGTCTTGCATGTGCTTCCACACCTGCTCGAGCGGCGCAGCAACTTCGAACTCGCTTTCGATCAGCATCGACTACTCGCTCTCCTTACCACGCGGGGACCGAACTTTCGACTCATGACGCTGTTCCCGATCCGATGAAATCGGCGGGATCTTTCTGGAACGCCCTGGCGCATCCCGGAGCGCAGAAGTAGTACGTGGTTCCGTCGTGATCCACCTTGTGGCGTGCGGACCCGACCTCCACCGTCATGCCGCACACCGGGTCGATCGCTTCGGCGACCTCAGGCAACTCAGGCGGCACAACCTTGACCAGCTTGCCGGCGGCCCTCAGCTGCACCAATTCAGCCAGCACCCCCACGCCGATTTCGCGGTGTGAGACTTTTCCGAGATCCAGGCCCGCCGGCACCTTCACCCGGGCCAACGTCTCCTTCGACAATCCTCGGCTCTCCAGGAACTCGAGCACCGACTTGGCCCGCGGCCGCGAGCCAACCAAGCCGATATAGGCGGGTCCCGCTATCAGTGCCTGCTCGACGGCCTCCTCATCGTGATGACCCTGCGTGGCCACCACCACGAGCGAGCGCTCATCGACCTCGGCCGCCTTGAAGTCAAGCCCGCTGACAACATGCTGTGCCAGCGGATGACTCTCCGCGGTACCACCATCGGGGTCAACGAGCACGGTTCGCCAACCGATCGCCTGGCTCATCTGTACGAGCGCCTCCACCATCGGCGACCGCCCGACGACCACGAGGTGCGTCTTGGGCACCACGGGTTCGATGTAGATCTCCAAGGCACCTTCGCTCTGGCAGGACATCGGTACATAGCTGATGCCCTCCCGGACGGCCACCGACTCGAGCTCGTCAGGCGTGCCGAGGAAGACGAGACGCGGCACACCCTCGGCAAGGATGTGCCGGGCCTCGCGAACAACGACGGGTTCTGCGCAGGCGCCACCGATGAAACCGAACACCTGCCCCGACGCTGTGATGACAGCCCGGCAACCCTCCTTGCCCGAGGACGGGCCACGCCGCCACACGACGGTGGCCAACGCAAACGCCTCTCCGCGATGCGACAGCTCACGGGCATGCTCGAGGACGTCCCACCCGTCCATCTCCATCGACCTATCTATCCACGGTGCACTTAGGAGCCGTCGGTCTTGACCGGAGGCATTCCGGAGATATTCCGCTTGTACTTCAATGCCTCCCACACGCGGTCGGGCAGCAGCGGCATATCGATGTTCCGCACCCCGGTGTCGTCGATGGCGTTCATCACCGCGTTCACGAATGCCGCCGGGCCACCGACCGCAGCGCACTCACCGATACCCTTGGCACCGATCGGGTGGTGCGGTGAGGGCGTAACGACCTCATGAAGCTCGAATCCCGGAGTTTCCCACGCCGTCGGCAGCAGGTAGTCCATGTAATTGGAACCGACACAGTTACCTTCGGCGTCGTAGGTGATGAACTGCATGTTGGCCATCGCGTAGGCCTCGGTCATGCCGCCCATGATCTGGGCCTCGACGATCATCGGGTTGATCCGGACACCGCAGTCATCGACCGCGACCATGCGCAACACATCCCACACGCCGGTGTCAGGATCGACTTCGACCGTCACGATGTACGCCGCGAACGGCCACGTCATGTTCGGCGGGTCGTAGTACGCGTTGTTCTCCAGCCCCGGCTCCATGCCGTCAGGCATGTTGCCGTATGCCGCCATGGCGCACTCCTGGATGGACACACCGTTGTTCGGTGCACCCCGCACGTAGAAGCGACCGAGCTCCCACTCCACGTCCTCTTCGGACACCTCAAGCAGGTGAGCGGCCAGCTTCCTGGCCTTCGCCCGGATCTTGCGGGCCACCATGGACGTCGCCGCGCCTGCGGTCGGCGTGCTCCGTGACGCGTAGGTCCCCATGCCGAACGGCGTGTTGTCGGTGTCGCCGTGCTGCACCAGGATATCGGCGGCAGGAATACCCAGCTCGTGCGTGACGATCTGGGCGAACGTCGTCTCGTGGCCCTGGCCCTGCGTCTGCGACCCGATCTTCAGGATCGCCTTCCCGCTTGGGTGCACCCGCAGTTCCGCGGAATCGAACATCTTGATGCCGAGGATGTCGTACTCGCGGCTGTTACCAGCACCCAATGGCTCGGTCATGGTCGAGATACCGATCCCGAGGCGCCGGCCCTGTGCTCGGGCTTCCTCCTTCTCACGCAGGAATCCCTGATAATCGACGGCATTGAGCGCGACGTCGAGACACTTCCCGTACTGCCCGGAGTCCAGCAGGAATCCATAGGGCGTTCGGAACGGGAACTGATCGTCCGTCACCAGATTGAGACGGCGGAACTCCGCCTGGTCCATGCCCAGATCGTCGGCGGCAGCCTGGATCGCCCGCTCCTGGAAGAACATCGCTTCGGTGACCCGGAAGGAACATCGATACGCGACGCCTCCGGGCGCCTTATTCGTGTACGTGCCCTGTGCCGTCATGTACGCGAACGGGATGTTGTAGCAAGCGAACGCGGAATGCATCAGTCCGATCTTGAATTTCGTCGGCTGAGCGTCGGAGAAGAAGGCGCCATTGTCACTGTCACAATGGAACCGAACCGCGAGGATCTTGCCGTCCTTACGGAGCGCGATCTCACCCTTGTAGTAGATATCGCGTGCGTAGTGGGTGGAGATGAGGTTACCGGTCTTGTCCTCGATCCACTTGACTGGCCGGGCCAGCAGGATGGAGCAGAGAATCGAGCAGACGTACCCGGGGTACACCGGGACCTTGTTGCCGAACCCGCCACCGATGTCGGGCGAGATGACCCGGATCATGTGCTCGGGCAGCTCGGCCACGATCGCCACCGCTGCCCGGATGATGTGCGGCGCCTGAGTCGTCATGTAGACCGTGAGCTTCGTGGTCGCCGAGTTGTAATCCGCGATCGACCCGCAGCACTCGATCGGCGACGGGTGCGACCGCGGGTAGTGCAGGTCGATCTTCGAGACCAGGTCGGCCTGCGCGAAAGCGCGTTCAGTCCCGTCCCGGTCGCCGACCTCCCAGCGGTAGCAGACGTTGTCCGTCTGCCCTTCCTTGTCGTCCCGGATGATCGGGGCGCCTTCCGCGACGGCCTGGTAAGGGTTGACGATCGGCGGCAGCGGCTCGTACTCGACCACGATCGCCTCACAGCCGTCCTTGGCGATGTACGGGTCGTCGGCGATCACACACGCGATCTCCTGCCCCTGGAACCGCACCTTGTCGGTGGCCAGCACCGCCTGGGTGTCGTAGGACAGCGTCGGCATCCAGGCCAGGTTGTGCTGGGCGGCCATGTCGCCAGTGAGCACCATGTGCACACCCGGCATCTGCCAGGCTTTGCTCGTGTCGATCGACTTGATCCGTGCGTGGGCTAATGGGCTACGGAGGATCTCCAAGTGCACCATGCCTGGCAACTTGAAGTCATCGATGTAGTGGCCCTTACCCCGGAGGAAGCGGTCGTCCTCCACCCGCTTGCGACTTGAACCCAAGCCACCGATCTTGATTTCGTCCAATGCCTGCGCCACGTCACTTCTCCCTTGTCGTCGACTCTAGCCTCTAGCCGTCAGCGACTAAATGAGCTCGCTTCGGACCGCATTTTCTCCGCAGCCCAAAGAACCGCTTTCACGATGTTTTGGTAACCAGTGCAACGACAGAGGTTGCCGGAGAGTCCCCAGCGTATGTCTTCCTCGGTCGGGTTGGGGTTCTCCTCCAGCAGTGCCTTCGTTGCCAGCATCATCCCCGGGGTGCAGAACCCACACTGCAGCCCGTGCTCCTCGCGGAATCCCTGCTGAATGGGATGAAGCTCACTGGACAGACCGAGGCCCTCGACGGTCATCACTTCTTTTCCGTCGACCATGACCGCGAACATGGTGCACGACTTCATGGGCAAGCCGTCGACCAGCACGGTGCACGCACCGCAGTTGGTCGTGTCGCAGCCGATGTGCGTGCCGGTCATCCCTAGCACTTCACGGAAGAAGTGGGCCAGGAGTATGCGAGGCTCGACATCGACAGATTTCGGTTCCCCGTTCACCACGACGTTTACCCGTCGCTCTTCCACGCCGCCTCCTTGATATTGCCAATGCCTTGAACGTACCCATCAAATTGTGTCAGGAAACCTCAGGCCGCCATCCCCGCTCGGTTGCTCAGCGCGCGCGTGACGAAGGTGTACACAACGTGCCGCTTGTATTCTGCACTCCCACGAACATCGCTCTTGGGCTGCGCCGCCTCCGCCGCCAGCCGAGCCGCCTGATCGATGGTGCTGGAGTTGAGCGTCTTGCCGGCCAGCGACTGCTCGGCGGCGGTGCACTGGATGTTGTTGGCCCCGACACCGGTCAGTGCGATACCCGCCCGGTTGATCGTGCCGCCGGACATCTCCAGCGCCACCGCCAGACCGACGGTCGCAAAGTCCCCTACCCTCCGCTCGAGTTTGAGGTAGGTGCCCGACCGGGTGCCTCGCGGCGCGGGGACCCGTGCTCTGACCGCGATCTCGGTCGGCTGCAGGGCGTTCTGGAACGGCCCGAGAACGAACTGGGAGACGGGGATCGCGCGCTCTGTCCCGTCGGTGTTCCGAGCAATGATCTCGCCACCCAGCGCCAGCATCACCGACGCCCAGTCACCCTGCGGATCCGCGTGACAGACCGAGCCGACCAGCGTGCCACGGCTGCGGACCATGGGGTCGGCGATGAGCGGCGCGGTGATCGACATGGTGGGGTGCTTGCTCCGCAGCAGCGCAGACCGCTCCAGAGTCCGGTGCCGGCACAGCGCGCCGATATGCAGGGACCCGTCCGAGTCCTCTTCGTGGTAGTCCAGCCCAGGAATATTGTTGATATCGAGGATCACCGCCGGCGCCGCGAAGCGTAGCTTGATCAGCGGGATGAGGCTCTGGCCCCCGGCGAGCACCTTCGCCTCGTCACCGTACTCCTGCAAAACGCCGAACGCCTCGTCAAGCGAACTTGGGGCCTCGTAGTGAAAACGAGACGGATACATCCAGATCCTCCCTTGTCCTCAAAATCCTCAAAAACTAAGGAAACCGCAGTACATGTTTGCCCATCAGCCGGTATCCCGACATGGGAGCCCAGCAAGGGCTGTCACTGGCGACCAATTTGCGTCATGAAATTGGTCGAGCCGATGAGGAAGGCTAACTCAGGAATCGAGCAACCCAAGACCGTGCCGGGGAGGAGGATCGTCGTCGAGCCCATAGCTCTGGCGCGGGACGGCGGCCTGACGCGGGGCAGCGGCCGGGGGGACATCGGTCGGGGGGACGTTGGTCGGGATGTCCTGCGGACGCACCGGCTCGACCACTGCCTCGGGAAGGCTCTCTTCCTCGGGATTGGGTCGTGCCCGCTGGTGCGGAGGCCACGGACCGGGGACCGGTTGACCAGCCACTCGCAGCCAGTCCACCACCTCTGGCCAAGCCCAGATCGTCGGACTCTTCCCGGTCTTCGGCGCGTTCTCGATCAGCTCGTAAATCCGGGGGTTACCTCGACTGTGTCCGTCAGACTCGATCGCCATCGTCTGGCCCCTCTCTGGCTCCAGTGCCGGCTTCTGGTGGGCTCGTTGGCTTGCCGCGTCCATTTTGATGGGCCGCGGGGCATTAGTCCACACGGATGAGGTTCGGCGTGTCAAGAGCATCTACGCCCCACCGAGCTGCGGTCATCCGCACCCGACGTCCCAGGCAAGGCTATGTGTTGATAGTTGTTTTACAGTCTGAGTTGCGAGACGATGAGCTATGGCGACCACCGCTGCGCTGACCCTGCGCGAGGGTGACCGTGCCCGCCTCGAGGCGATGGCACGCTCGGCATCGGCGCGGCCCAGCTTGGCACAGCGGGCGCGGATCGTGTTGATGTCCGCTGAGGGCCTGACGAACACCGAGATCGCCCGGCGGACCGGCGCGACTCGCCCCACCGTCGTCAACTGGCGCCAGCGCTATGCCACCGGAGGGATCACCGCGCTTGGCGATCTGCCCCGGTCCGGTCGGCCGCCGCTGGTGGATGAGCTTGAAGTGGTGTCCACCACGCTCGCTGACGGTGGCCGTCCACCAGCCCATCTGGGGGTCGACCAGTGGTCGTCGCGGCTGCTGGCCCAACATCTGGGCATCTCGTTCGCCACGGTCTCTCGAATATGGCGCAAGTGGGGCATTCAGCCCGAACATGTCGAGACGTTCACCTTCGCCACCGATCTCCAGCAGCAGGCCCAGATTCGCGACCTCTCCGGGCTCTACCTCAATCTGTCCCAGCGGGCCGCGGCGTTGCACCGGCAGGAACCACACGGTGCCGCCGGCGAGCAGACCGCAGATCAGCCGGACCCGTGGCACAAGCTCGTCGAGGTGTCCCTAGGCATCATCACGCAGCAGGCCATCCGTCGCGGAACCTTCGGCTCCGTGCGCAACCTCATCGACGCCCTGGGCTCGCTGACCGACGGCTGGCAGGACCGTCACGAGACTCCCCGTCAGGAGACTGTCGCAGCGGGCGCTGGCCGTCAAACTACTTCTGACACGCCGGGAGGGGCCCGTGGAAGATCTTCACGATCGGCTGAAAGTGTCCCTCCGTCGCGCGGGGAACGGCAAACACCCCAGAACCGAGACTCCAAGTCGGTGCGGGCTGAGTTCCATGGGTCACGAGGCCGGCGGTCCAGACCGACCGGCAGAACGGGCGAATAGGGCGCTTCGACGAACTCCTCGGCTGATCTCCATGGCGCCACCTGCCCGGGGACGCAGACGTGCTGGGACGGCTCTAGCCTGAGGGACATGTGGGCGGTCATCTTCGATGTGGACGGCACACTCGCCGATACCGAGCGCGACGGTCATCGAGTGGCATTCAACGCGGCCTTCGAAGCCGCCGGTCTCAATTACCGGTGGAGTGTCGAGGAATACGGTGAGCTGCTCACCACCACCGGTGGTCGTCACCGGCTCGAGCGCTACCTCCAATCCAAAGGACACTCCCCCACTGACGCCACCACGTTGGCGGCGCAGCTGCATCGCGATAAAACCCGCCGCTTCACGGCACTGGTCCGCACGGGCGCCATCGAGGCCCGGGCAGGAGCGGCGGAACTGATCTCCGCGCTGCGTACGGAGAGCGTCGCCACCGCAGTCGCCACTACGGGAACCAGCGATTGGGTGCTGCCGTTGCTCGACATTCTTTTCGGGCTGGATGCATTTGACGTCGTTGTCACCGGGTCAGACGTTACTGATCTCAAACCCTCGCCTGCAGCCTACCAGGAGGCGCTGGCGCGCCTGCACCTGGCTCCCGCCGACGCAGTAGCTGTGGAGGACTCGGCCAACGGGGTGCAAGCAGCCCGGTCTGCTGGGCTGCGGTGTGTGGCGATAGTCAACGGCTACACCTGTGATCAGGACCTCTCCGGTGCGGTGGCAGTGCTCGACGACATGGCCCGCCCTGGTGGGGTATCAGTGCTCCGTGGGGACCCCCGACTGCGCGACGGGCTGACCGTCGCGGCATTGCGCCGCCTCGTCGTGGCGTAACGTCGAACGGAGCGGGGCCTGCCGGAAACCCTCAGGTATCACGGGGCCATCTCCAGGAGGTGCACCAGCAGTGTCCGGGTCGGTTCGGGTGGCAGTGATCGGGTCCGGTCCTTCCGGTCTGTACACCGTCGATGAGCTGAGCAAGCGCGACTGCGTATCGGTGGACGTGCTGGACCGGCTGCCCTGCCCGTACGGGCTGTTGCGCTACGGCGTGGCGCCGGATCACCTCAAGATGAAGTCGCTGGAGATCACCCTGCGAAAGATCCTGGAGCGGCCCGGTGTGCGGTTTCTCGGCGGAGTCGAGCTGGGTGCCGGAATCACGGTGGACGAGCTGCGCGAATACTACGACGCGGTGGTCTATGCGACCGGGTCGTCGGTGGATCGTCGGCTGTCCATCCCCGGTGAGGATCTGCCCGGCAGCTTCTCGGCAACCGAGTTCGTCGCTTGGTACTGCGGGCACCCTGACGCCGAGGTAGACGCGTTCACCCTGGACGCACACAGCGCGGTGGTGATCGGGGTGGGCAACGTCGCGATCGACGTCGCTCGCATCCTGGCCAAGTCCACCCCGGAGCTGGTTGTCACCGACATGCCCGATCAGGTGCTCAAGGTGCTGGACGCCAGCGCTATCAGTGATATCCACATCGTCGGGCGGCGCGGGCCTGCCCAGGCCAAGTTCACCACCAAGGAGCTGCGCGAGCTGGGCGAGCTGGCCGGCGCGGACGTGGTGGTGGATCCCGCGGAGCTGGTGCTCGATCAGGCCAGTAAGGAAGTCATCGAGACCAACAAGGCTGTGCGGCGAAACCTCGAGACGCTCCAGGAGTGGTCTGCCCGGCCTCAGCAGGGCCGCCCGCGGCGGATCCACCTGCGATTCCTGCTCTCCCCGGTGGCCCTGCTCGGGACCGAGCGGGTGGAGGCGGTGCAGTGTGAGCGCAATGCACTGGACGGCTCCGGCAACGTCGCCGGCAACGGCGAGATGGTGACCCTGGCAGCGCAGCTGGTGCTGCGATCGGTGGGATACCGGGGCGTGGCGCTGCCCGGTGTGCCCTTCGACGAGCGGTCCGGAGTGATCCCGCATGTGGCCGGCCGGGTCCAGCGCGACGGCGCCACCGCACCCGGCGAGTATGTGGTCGGCTGGATCAAGCGCGGCCCCACCGGAGTGATCGGCACCAACAAGGGTGACGCCAAGGAGACCGTCGAGCAGCTGGTGGCCGACCTCGACGCCTTGCCCCGCGCCCCGCATCGCAAGCCCGATGCGATCATCGACAAGCTCGCTCAGCGGGACGTGCACGTCGTCACCTGGGCCGGCTGGGAGGCGATCGACGCGGCGGAGCGGGCACTGGGGGTGGCGGCGGGGCGCACCCGCATCAAGATCGCCGACTGGGCGTCGCTGCTGCGCGCCGCCGCGGCGAGGCTGACGGGCTGAGCTTCCCCTATGCCCCGGACGGGTGGCTTCCACCTCGCGGCGGCGCAGGAAGGCTACGGTGCAAAAGCGAAGAGCTTCAGAGAGGAGCCGCCGTGTTCAGCCGTGTTGCCCGCCCGCTGCTCGCCGTCGTATCCGTCGCGAACGGCGTGGAAGATCTACTCAACCCGAAGCCGAAGATCGAGGCAGTCGCGCCGCTGCTGGCCAAGACACCTGCTGCGGTCAATCCCGCGTTGGTCGTGCAAGCGGGTGCCGCTGTCAAGATCACCGCTGGGCTGCTGATGGGACTGGGGCGGATGCCCCGGCTCGCTGCGATAGTCCTCGCCGCGGATCTGATCCCGACCACCGTGGCTGAGCATCCGTTCTCCGCCGCCACTTCCCCTGACGCCCGCAAGGCCCGCCAGGCGAGCTTCCTGTCCAACTGCGGCCTGCTCGGCGGGCTCCTGCTGGCGAGCACGATCGCCGGCCGCAAGCGCAGGCGCCGCTAGGCTCGGCCCGGGAGCGGGCGGCTGCGGTGGGCCACGAAGTGCGTGGGGTGATTGCGCGCAGCAAGGGTGCGCCGGTCACCGTGGAGACCGTGCAGGTACCGGACCCCGGACCGGGCGAGGCGCTGGTCAAGGTACAGGCGTGCGGGGTGTGCTACACCGACCTGCACTACCGCCAGGGCAGCATCAACGACGAGTTCCCCTTCCTGCTCGGGCACGAGGCCGCCGGCGTGGTGGAGGCAGTAGGCGACGGAGTCGACTCGGTGGCTCCGGGTGATTTCGTCATCCTCAACTGGCGCGCGGTCTGTGGACGCTGCCGGGCCTGCCGCCGGGGCAGACCGTGGTACTGCTTCGCCACGCACAACGCCGGCCAATCCATGACACTGCCTGATGGCAGCGCGCTGTCGCCCGCGCTGGGCATCGGAGCCTTCGTCGAGAAGACCCTGGTGCACAGCGGCCAATGCACCAAGGTCGACCCGGCGGTCGCGCCGGAGGTCGCCGGGCTGCTCGGCTGCGGCGTGATGGCCGGGCTCGGCGCGGCGATGAACACCGGCGGCGTCACTCGCGGCGACTCGGTGGCGGTGATCGGGTGTGGCGGGGTGGGCAACGGCGCCATCGCCGGGGCTCGGCTGGCCGGTGCGACCACGATCATCGGCATCGACATCGACGAGGGCAAGTTGCGGTGGGCCACCGACTTCGGCGCGACGCACACCGTCAACGCTCGCAGCGGCGACGTCATCGAGGCGGTCCGGGCGCACACCGGGGGCTTCGGAGCCGACGTCGTGATCGACGCGGTGGGCCTGCCGGAGACCTGGCGGCAGGCCTTTTACGCCCGCGACCTGGCGGGCACCGTCGTCCTCGTCGGGGTGCCCTCCCCGGAGATGATGATGCCTGAGATCCCGCTGCTGGAGATCTTCGGCCGGGGTGGCGCGCTCAAGTCGTCGTGGTACGGCGACTGCCTGCCCGAGCGGGATTTCCCGATGCTGGTCGAGCTGCACCTGCAGGGACGCCTACCCCTGGAGCGGTTCGTCTCGGAGACGATCGGTCTGGACGACGTGGAATCGGCCTTCGAGAAGATGGAGCGCGGCGAGGTGCTGCGCAGCGTCGTGCTGCTGCCCAGCCCGTGAGTCGCAAACTGTGCACGTCGTTGGTCAGGACGCCCCGACCATCCGCATGGCGGGCACGGTCACCGCGTGCACCACCCCGGATGCGTCCGCGGGCCGCGGCGGCTCGATCACTCGGGACTCGGTGACGATCGCGGTGACCAGGTCGGCAGGGGTCACGTCGAAGGCGGGATTGAGCGCTCTGGACTCGGCGGGCGCCATCCGCCAACCACCCACCAGCAGCACCTCGTCGGGGTCGCGGTACTCGATGGTCACCCCTGCTCCGGTGGGCGTGTCGAGGTCGATCGTGGCGGTCGGAGCTGCCACCACGAACGGGATACCGGCCCGCGCCGCGGCCAGCGCCAGCGGGTAGGTGCCCACCTTGTTGACCACGTCGTAGTTGGCGGCGATCCGGTCCGCCCCGACGATCACCGCGTCCACCTCCCCGCTGGCGATGAGCGAGGGGCCCGCAGCGTCCACGACCACCTGATGTGGCACGCCCAGCCCGGCAAGCTCGACCGCGGTGATCCGGGAGCCCTGCAGCAACGGTCGAGTCTCCCCGACCACCACCATCCGGACCAGCGCGTCGGCGTGCAGCGCCCGCACGACGCCCAGCGCGGTGCCCCACTCCACGCAGGCCAACGCGCCCGCGTTGCAGTGCGTGTGCAGCACCATCGGCCGGTCGCCGACGTAGCTGCGCAGCAGGGCGGCACCGAGCCGGGACAGCGTCGCGCAGGCCCGCACATCGGCCTCCACCAGGGCCTGCGCGGCGTCCAACACCGCTTTGGGGCCCTGGGGCACCGCGGGTAGTACCTGCTGTACCGCCCAGCTCAGGTGCGCCGCGGTCGGCCGGGCTTCGGCGATACGACGGGCATCGGTGCGCACGGCATCGGGGTCATAGCCCAGCTCAGCCGACCGCGCAGCGGCCAGGGCGACACCTAACGCGCCCAACGCACCCAACGCGGGTGCACCGCGCACCACCATCCGGTGGATCGCATCCACCACGTCGCCTGCGGCGTGCAGGGCCACCCGCCGCTGCTGCGGCAGGGCGGTCTGGTCGATGACGTCGACGTGTCCGTCGACCCATTCAATGGTGCGCATGGATTCCCTTGCTCCCCGGATTCGGCCTGCGGGCAACCTACGCGCCCGACCGCGAATCGCGCACCGCTCAACGGATGATTTCCGGTCCGCGGCGACCTCAACGCTGGGTGATGGCGGTGTACTCCCGTTCGGAGTAACCGGTGTAGACCTGGCGCGGCCTGCCGATCTTGGTTTCCGGGTCGCTGTTCATCTCGCGCCAGTGCGCGATCCAGCCCGGCAGCCGGCCCAGCGCGAAGAGCACGGTGAACATCCTGGTCGGGAAACCCATCGCGCGGTAGATCAAGCCGGTGTAGAAGTCGACGTTGGGGTAGAGCTTGCGCTCCACGAAGTAGTCGTCCGCCAGGGCCTTCGCCTCCAGCTCCACCGCGATCTCCAGGAGCGGATCGTTGATCCCCAACTTGTGCAGGACGTCGTCCGCGGTCTGCTTGACGATCTTCGCGCGGGGGTCGTAGTTCTTGTAGACCCGGTGCCCGAAGCCCATCAGGCGCACACCCTCGGTCTGGTTCTTCACCTTCGCGACGAAGGCGTTCACGTCATCGCCCTCGACGCGGATCCGTTCGAGCATCTCCAGCACCGACTGGTTCGCGCCACCGTGCAGCGGGCCGAACAGCGCGTTGATGCCGGCCGAGATCGACGCGAACAGGTCGGCGTGCGTCGACCCGACCATCCGCACGGTGGAGGTGGAGCAGTTCTGCTCATGATCGGCATGCAGCATGAACAACAGATCCAGAGCGTCAGCCACCACCGGATCGATCTCGTAGGGCTGCACCGGCAGCCCGAAGGTCATCCGGAGGAAATTGTGCACCAGGCCCAGCGAATTATCCGGGTAGAGGAACGGCTGACCGATCGACTTCTTGTATGCGTAAGCGGCAATGGTGGGCAGCTTGGCCAGCAAACGCACGGTGGAGATCTCCACCTGGTCATGATCGAACGGATCGAGACTGTCCTGGTAGAAAGTGGACAGCGCGGAGACCGCGCTGGAGAGCACCGGCATCGGATGGGCATCGCGCGGGAAGCCGTCGAAGAAACGCTTGAGGTCCTCGTTCAGCAGGGTGTGGATGCGGATCTCATCGGTGAATCGCTCCAGCTGCCCGCTGGTCGGCAGATCCCCGTAGATCAACAGGTAGCTTATCTCCAGGAAGTTCGATCGCTCCGCCAGCACCTCGATCGGGTAGCCGCGATAGCGCAGCACTCCGGCGTCGCCATCGATGTAAGTGATCTCCGACGTGCACAGGGCGGTGTTCACCAACCCCGGGTCGAAGGTGACCAATCCCGCCTTCGCCCGCAGTGCGCTCAGGTCGATCGCCGACGAACCCACAGCGGCCCGGATGATCGGCAGGTGGTGCTCGCCGTCCGGGTACACCAACCGCACACCTTGTTCGCCCGCCACACATCCACGGTAGCTCGCCAGAAGTTACGGCGGCGGAACGCACCGATACGGTCGCCTTACGGGGCGAGGCGACAGATCGTGCAGGTGCCATCCTCGGCGATGTGGTAGCGCAGGCGGTCGTGCATCCGATCCGGCCTGCCCTGCCAGAACTCCACGCTGATCGGTCGGATCCGGACCCCGCCCCAGTGCGGCGGCAACGGCACCTGCTCCGCGTCAGCGAAGCGGGCCCCAGCGCGCTCCAGCGCCACGTCCAGGGCACGCCGGTCAGGCACCACGCTGGACTGCGCTGACGCCCACGCGCCCAGCTGGGCACCACGCGGGCGGGTCCGCCAGTAGGCGGTGCTCTGCTCCGCAGTGAGCAGCTCGATCGGCCCACGCAGGTGCACCTGGCGGTGCAGCCCGATCCAGGGGAACGTCGCCGCGGCGAATCCGGTGCCGTTGAGGTCACGCATCTTCGCGGAGTGCAGGTTGGTGTAGAACTCGACACCTCGCTCATCGAGACCCTTGACCAGCACCGTCCGGGAACTGGGCAGTCCGTGAGCGTCCACGGTGGCCAGCACCATCGCGTTGGGCTCGGGGAAGCCCGCGGCCAAGGCGTCGGCGAACCAGGCCGCGAACTGCTCGTGCCAGGTGCCGGCGAGGTCGGCCTCATCCAGCGCCCGATCGGTGTAGGCGACCCGCATCCGAGCCAGATCAGCAGTCCACTTCACCGCGTCAAGATTGCCTCAAGCGTGCATCGGGTGCAGTGTTAGCCCATCCGCGCGGCGCTGCGCTGGGCGTGCGCCTACACACCCGCTGGCCACCCCAGCGACCCCGCGGGTGCCCAACCGAAGGGCTTTACCGTGCGAGGAGGATGGCGTGACCGTGTTGAACGGGGTGGCGGAGGGCGATTTCAAGCCGGGGTTGGAGGGTGTGGTCGCCTTTCACACCGAGATCGCTGAACCGGATCGGGGCGGCGGAGCGTTGCGCTACCGCGGGGTGGACATCGAGGATCTCGCTGGTTATGTCACCTTCGGTGACGTGTGGGCGTTGCTGACCGACGGGCGTTTCGGGCACGGCCTGCCCCCCGCCGAGCCGTTCCCCCTGCCGGTACACACCGGGGACGTCCGGGTCGACGTGCAGGCCGCCTTGGCGATGCTCGCCCCGATCTGGGGCTACCGCCCGCTGCTGGACAGCTCCGACGCGCAGGCCCGCGACGAGCTGGCCCGGGCGTCGGTGATGGCGCTGTCCTATGTGGCGCAGTCGGCCCGCGGGATCCACCAACCGGCTGTCCCGCAGCACCGGATCGACCAATGCTCCACCATCACCGAGCGCTTCATGACCCGCTGGCGCGGCGACCCGGACCCGGCGCACGTCAGGGCGGTGGACGCCTACTGGGTCTCGGCTGCCGAGCACGGGCTCAACGCCTCGACGCTGACCGCTCGGGTGATCGCCTCAACCGGTGCCGACGTCGCCGCCTGCCTGTCCGGGGCGATCGGCGCGATGTCCGGCCCGCTGCACGGTGGGGCGCCGGCGCGGGTGCTGCCGATGATCGAGGAGGTGGAGCGCACCGGCGACGCCGCGGCGGTGGTGCGTGGCGTGCTGGATCGTGGTGAGCGGCTGATGGGGTTCGGTCACCGGGTGTACCGGGCCAAGGACCCGCGAGCCCGGGTGTTGCGGCGGTTCTGCCAGGAGCTCGGTGCGCCACGCCACGAGGTGGCGGTGGCCCTGGAACAGGCGGCGCTGGCCGCGCTGGCCGAGCGGCGGCCGGACCGGCCGATCGAGACCAACGTGGAGTTCTGGGCCGCGGTGATCCTCGACTTCGCGCAGGTCCCGCCGCACATGATGGCGGCGATGTTCACCTGCGCCCGGACCGCTGGCTGGTGCGCCCACATCATGGAGCAAAAACGCACCGACCGCCTGGTCCGCCCGAGCGCTCAGTACGTAGGCCCCGAACCCCGCCCCCGCCACGCCGTTCCCGGCTGGGCCGAGATCGGCCGCCCCTGACCCACCTTCTCCCGGTGAGACTGCCGCAGCGCGTAGCGGGCGAAGAGGTGGCCTTGGGATTCCAGGAGCCAGAGGAGGTCTAGAGCGAGGGGGGCGGGGAGGGGAGCGCGGTTGATGATGGACAGCGAACCGGTGCTGCCGGCCAGTGCGGGCGCGATGGACAGGAACAGCTCGTCGATCAGCCCCGCGGGGAGCAGCGAGGCGTTGAGGTTCGGGCCGCCCTCGCACAGCACCGAGCGCACACCGTGCTCGGTGCGCAGCTGGCTGAGCATGGCAGCCAGGTCCACGTCCGGCTGCGAGCGCAGGTAACTGATCTGGGCCGCACACCCCGTCAGCTCGGCGTCACTGGCAGTGGCCACCACTACCCGGGAGTGCGGGTTAGCCAGCAGCGGCAGATCCGGGGTCAGGACCAGCCGGTGGCTCACGACGATGGCGAGCGGGTCGGGCGCCAAGCCGCGGGCGACGCGGCGCTCCCGACGTTGCGGATCGCGGACCAGGCGCCCGTACCGTTCGGTGCGTACCGTTCCGGCACCGACCAGGACCGCGTCGACGTGCCCGCGCAACTCGTGGAACAGCTGCCGGTCCGCGGGGCTGCTGATCGGCGCGGTGCGCTGCGCTACCGCGGCCGCGCCGTCGGCGGTGGCCACCATGTTGAGCACCATGTACGGCCGGTGTTCGGGGGCCAGCTCTTCGAGTTTGAGGTTCTCCAGGGCCTCGGCGGCCGTGACCAGACCCGGCTCGGGCAGCAGCCGCCGCAACCTGACCTCGGTCACGCCGGATGTCCGGGTTCGATGCGCATGGCTTGGTGGAAGCTGAAGTACGGCCCACCGGCTTCCCGGTGAGCCGCGATCGGCTCGAGGAGGTGACCGACGTGGTCGCCGAGGTCAAGCCGTTCCAGCACCCGCCCGACGAACCAGTCCCGGCACTCCCGCAGGATCGGCAACCCTGCGGGACCGGACTGCCAGGCGCACCGGGCGAACTTGTCCATGTCGTCACCTCTGCAGCCGCCGAACAGCCGCGCCAGCGCCTCAGCCTGCCGTGGCACGAGATGCACGGCCACCGCCTCGGCGCCCGTCGCCACCCGGTAGGTGTGGTTCTTGCGCGAGAGGCAGACCAGGAAACGCGGCGGGTCGATGCTGCTCTGACAACCGAACCCGACCAGGCAACCAGCCCGCTCCCCACTGGCGCGAACGGTGACGATGAACATCGAGTACTCGAGCCCCACGACCAGCTCACCGAAGGTGCCGTGGACATCCACAGCGATCAACCTACCGCTATTCTCCACTCAGGCGTTCGTGATCACGTTTACTTCGACGGGCTCAGTGGTCTGCGCCGGAAGTCCGCCGGGTGCCGTGAACTGGACGTCACCGACCTTTTTCACGCTCCAGATGTCGTTTTCGTCGAGTTCACGGCGCGCACCGTCGCAGGGTCGCAATCTTGGCCTCGTCCCGGGCCCGCTCCAGGACAGCGACGACCTCATCGACGTTACCCGGTTCCATGATCGCCTCCCAGGTGAACGGTGGTGATATCGACATCCACACCGCGCCCCGCACCACCGTCACCACCACGGTCACCTCGGCGCCCTGCATTCCGGTGACCCGCACCCTGCGGGGTACGCCCGTGCCGGTGCGCGTAATCCGCCCGTGAGGCAGACCTGCCGTGGGCAGTTCTCGTATCTCGCGGCTCATCGGTGCTCACGGCTCCCGATGAGGCTCTACGGTGAGTTCCGGAAGCCGCAGCGCTCCGTCAGCGACAACGTCACCCTCAATGACCGTTCCCGTCTTTCCTCCAGCTCGCTGTCTCAACCGCTCACCGGCGGCGATCAGACGTTCGGCGTAGTTCTGCTGCTCAGCGATACCGGCACTGCCCTCCATCATGCGCAAGGCCAGTCCTGCCATCTCCCGGTTGATCCGGGCCAGCTCCGTCAACAGCTCACGGTCCTCCCGGATCACCGGGCTGCGCCCTGGCTCGTGCTGGGCGTGCGCTGGGGGCTGCCGAAAGCCACGGTCAGTTGCCGCCGCAACGGCAGGGCATCAGCCGGACTCAGATACGCACGCGGTCCCTCCCGCCACCCTTCCAGCAGCAGCGAGCTATCACCCATGTCCGACACCAGCACCCTGGACGGCACAGCCGTCCCCGGCCGGATACTGCGTCCCGCGCCGGAAGGAGCCTGCTCACCGCCGTCATTACCGCGACGGAACCACTCAAAACCTGGTTGGTTCTCCCCGTGCTGCACGTCCTCGTAGCCGCCTCTCCGCCTTCCAGTTCACGTGGACGGCACCCAGGGCCGGGAAACACCGGACCAGTGGAAGCGGGGACGCGTCCGGGGGGTGAAGGACGCACACCAGCTCAGCACTCAGCCCGGCCCTGGGGCCAGGACGAGGACGCTAAAGCAACTGCAAGGACCCAACCCGAGCTGTCAGTTCGGCTTGTCCCGTAGTCTGATTTTTAGTTCAGGGACAGTCCTACGCGTACCGCCAACTGCGTGGCCTCGGTGACCACTGAACGGCGACCATGTTCGATTACCGTGCGCAAGATAGCGTGAGCAGCTGGCCGGTGCTGCATGTCTTCAGGCGCCTCGCGTTCAGCGGCGTGTAACAGAAGCAGAGCGGTAGCGTAGTCGTGACGTTGCTCGTAACCCTTGGCCTGATCAAGCAAGAAAGCCACCCGCCGTTCAATAGAAGGGGAATTTCTGTAGTTGATCTGTTCGGCCAATCGCAGGCCTTCTACGGCCTCACCCGCTTCAATTTCGACAGTTACGGCATACATGGCGACGTTGGTCGGTCCGAACGCAGTCCACAAGGTGTTGCACTCACCAGTGCGATTGGCCAGCGGAACGACCTCCTGTAACCGGCTGTGGGCCGTCCACGTATCACCCTGACGAGCCACCGCGACCGCCCCCAGCAACAACAATGCACCATAGATCGCAGCCATCTTGCTACCACCATCCGCCACAAGGGGACCGAGCGCATCCGAAGCCCGCATCGCCACCAACTCCGCGCTCTCGGGCTGGCCGTCGGCGAGCAGGACTTGGGCGAGGTTCCACCGTGCGACACCCACTCGCAGCGGATCATCGGCGGCCTCGGCCGCTCGCTCCGCCCGCTCGGCAGCCAACAACGACAGGTCAAATCTGCCGAGCCGTTTAGTTACAGTCCGCACGAGGCTGTAGAGATCAGCGACGCAACTCTTGGCGTGCCGCCAACTGGTCACGGCCTCAGCTTGATATGCTTGCACGGCCGATTCAGTGTCCATAATGAGCTGCGGTAGGTGACCCACAAGTTGGCTGTAGCGCTGTGGTGACGTTTGCCACGTTCGCCAGGCCTGCGCTACCCGGTCGTGCACCTCCGCTACCAGCGACGGCTCAGAGGTGGTCAGCGTCGGATTGACCAACGCGCAATAGATAGCCTCTCCAATTGCCCTGTTCGCTGGCCGACCTACCATGGTTTCATGATCGAGCAATTCGGCTACCGGAACCCCGAGGACCCCGGCGAGCTTCATCAGCACAGCGACGGTCGGCAGCTTCGTCCCACGCTCAATCTGGTATAGGTAGTCGGCCGTGATACCGGCCAGCCCAGCCACCACGGTCTTCTTCCGCCGTCCGGCGGTTCGGCGGACTCGCACACGTTCACCGATGGCTCGCGCCAGCTGTTCGTCCATCCCACCACCCGTCGTCCGCAGCATGATCGAACGGGATGTTACGCCCCGCTGGACCCTCCTTGGCAGACTACGATGTATGGCCAGACGGGACACCGATAGTCAACCGCCGCACATCCTGGTGCTATGGGACATCGACCACACCCTGATTGAGACACGCGGAGTTGGCCGCGCCATCTACGAGCGGGTATTCCCTGCTGTCACCGGCAAGCCGCTCCGGCAGCTCGCCGAGGTCACTGGTCGAACCGAGCTGATCATCATGCACGACACACTCCAGTTTCACGATGTCGACCCGAGCGAGCAGATGATGCGCCGCCTGACTGCCGCGCTTATCCAAGGTCACGAAGATGCCCGGACAGAGCTAGCCACGACCGGACGCGTTCTCCCCGGCGCTCAACAGACGCTGGCGGCCCTGGCCGCCGACTCCCGCGTTCATCAGGCCGTCCTTAGCGGCAATCTGCGGGACGTCTCCCGTATCAAACTGGAGGTCTTCGGACTCGACACCTACCTCGACCTCGCCTCAAGCGCCTACGGCGACGACCACACCGAGCGCTCCACGCTGGTCACCATCGCCCAGCAACGCGCCACAGAGCGAATGGCTGCGAGGTTCGATAACCAGCACACCGTCCTCATCGGCGACACACCCAAGGATGTCGAAGCGGCGCTCACAGCTGGCGTTCAGGTCATCGCGGTCGCAAGTGGAAAGAGCAACGAAAATGACCTCACACAAGCCGGGGCATCAGCCACTGTCTCAGACCTCACCCACACAGCGACGATTGTGCAGTTAGTAACCGAAGGACTACAGACGTCAGCTGATCACGCGTAGGTGATCAGACATCCGTCGGTGATCTGCTTCTCTCTGCCAGACGCGGATCTTGTGTGCCGTCAAGCAGGTGGCATCGAGCTGCCGCGGTCCGCGTGGATGGTCAGCTGGTCAGGGCCTATGCCCTGTTTGGCGCAGGTTGGCGGATCAGCTCCTTGGCCGGTGCCGAAGACTCGCAGTGCGCGAGCATCCAGCCGGCGACATACCGGGAGTAGATATTCAAGATCACGTACAGATAGTAGTAGGTCCACTTCGCCGGGCCGTGCAGCTTGGCGATATCCCAGGACCACACCTGGTTGGGCGCGCTGGCCAGGAGTTAGGGTTTCACGACGGCGGGGTGGGTGGCGTGGCGGCGGCGCCAGCTTCAACACCATCAACAAATGGGCGGCGGGGATCTCCGACACGCTGGCACTGGGACTGCTGACCGAGGGTATCGGGCTTGGCCTGCCGCTAGCGGCGCTACCATTTCTGAACGCCGCCCAGGCCGCGCATCCGACTTTCGGCCGTAGCGTGAAGGAATTACGCGAGGCGGGCGTGAAGATCCTACTCGGACCGGAAGGGTACGAACCGCACGCACCGCACCAAGGCTCGAAATATCTGGACAGATACCCGTGGCACGTCGTCCTGGCTGCCGTGACATAATCGCGCTAATACTCCAGCCGCAGATCGTGATCATGGCTGGAGTGCTAGGCTTGAGCCGCCGGTGCAGATCCGCGAGCCGCCCGGCGAGACCTAACGACGCGTGTGCCGGGGCCGCTCTAAGCGGTCCCAACGGAGATCACATCGTCATAAGAGCAGCGTTTCAATATGCTTTCGAAGGGGCGTTTCCAGGTCCGGGAAGTCTCCCGAGTTATTTATCCTCTTCATCAACCGTGCCGCCACCCACAGTTGAGCAACGACTCCGTCCGCGCCGTCGAGGATGTCCGCGAATTCGCTATGCAGCCTACGGAATAGGTCAGGATTGCAAAGGCTGTGCAGATACAGGGTCGCCGCATCGGTTCCCGCGGGACCTTGTCCCCACAATTCCCAGTCGAGAATTCCAAGCTGTGGCCTGAGCAGGTTACCCCAATGAAGATCTCCGTGAACCGTTTCCCAGCGGTTGACCTGGAGCGTACGATATTGACCGAATGCGGCGCGGACCAGGCCATTGATCCTGGCCTGAGTGACAGTGATCCGGACCGTGGGAGTACTGGCCAGCCCGCGAAGGGACCGGCGCAGTTCGCTGTACCACTTATCAGACAGCTCGATCTCGGTCCGCAAGACATCGCTGGGTGAGCACCGTTCGCCGGGCAGCAGCGTCATGACCTCGGCCCGCTGGAACCTCCAGCCCGCCTCGTCCCACTCGATGCTCGCGAGGACGACAGGCTTGGGTATGCCGGTGAGGATGTTGGCATCCTGATTACCGGTCCAAGATTCACCGGTGGCCCACTGCGGCTGTTCAGAGACAACCCGCAGCCAGCGAGCCCCGTCCGGGCCATCCACGACAGCCCCGATCGAACGTAATCGCCAACCGAAGACGGACGTTCCGGTCACGGACAGCCTAAACCGCTCAGCGGCCCGCGCAAGATTGAGCCGCATCCAATTGCGAAATCTTGCGTCCGCATCGGTATCAGGTTCTGGGGTGAAAGTGGGATGGGTCATGGGTCCGTGATATGCCGCAGATAGGCCGAAGGATGGGCGAGGTAGCGTCGCCAGTGGCCGACGAGTTCAAGCTCTGCCCAGTCGACCGCACGTAGGCCATGATCACCCACCTCGATGATCTCGGCACCGGGCGTGGCAGCCAGGATCGGTGAATGGGTGGCGCACACGACCTGCGCACCGGACTGACCAAGCTGGTGCATCAAGGCCACGAGCTGGAGGCAGGACGTGAAAGACAGTGCGGCTTCCGGCTCGTCCATCACATAAAAACCCGGATCTCGGAACATCGAACCCAACACGGCAAGAAAACCTTCTCCGTGACTCATCTCGGCGGTGTTGTCCTCCCAATAACCAGGGACACCACCCAAATTCTCAGTCATGTTGAATGCGGTCTCGGCACGGAGAAAAAATCCCTTCTTCTTCAACCGGGGTCCAGCCAGCATCCGCGCACCCCTGGCGGTGGTCTCCAGACGTAGCACCGTACCGAGCGGGGTCTTCTCCGGACGTGGACGGCCGGTCTTGGCCGCTGCACGCCCACCGTGGGAATCCAAATTGAACCCTTCAGCGATGGCCTCCACGAGAGTGGACTTCCCCGAGCCATTATCACCCACCACGAACGTGACAGGACGTGTGAACTCCAGGCCATACGCCGCCAATTCAGCGACACATGGCACCGAAAAGGGCCAGGCGAGGTAGTCCCTGGGCTGAAAGGCATCCGGGATATAGGCGCGGCGAACGAACACCGTCCTCCTAATCGTCGTCTTCATCGTCATCGGGACCGCAGGTGCCATAGTTGGGCACACAGCCACCGTTCGGGCTACACGGACCCGTGCCATGCGGCCAGCACGACGGAGTACACGCTGGCCCACAGCTCGGACCGCACTGCGGATCGCACATTTTCGGCACACACGGCATCTCCGGCGCCCGGAAGTGGCCAGCTAGTATAGCGGCCACGGAAGCCATCTCCCGCCCACGAAGGATCTCGGCCAGCGTCCTACGCCGGACATTACCTACCGGCATCCACCGCGCGAACACACACGGCCACACGTCACCATTCGGTGACACCGCGATTTTCCCCCGGGCGCAGTGCCCACAAAGTTGATCGACACTCGGCCGGCGTTGCCGGATCCCGCGGCCGACCTGCCGAAGATGATCGGTACCGATTTCGGTCACGCCGAGAGCCTTCAATTCGGCATAAGCCTGCTCCACCCGTTGCGCGTCCCACACTTCGACCAAGCCGACCCGTAACGGAATGGACCGGCGTAGCGCCTCGACGATGTTAGCTTTGGTCCGGGTGTGATTGCCCCTGCCCCTGGTGATCGCTTCGTGCTCGGCGGCATCATCGGTGTAGTAGCTCGTGGCCAGCCGTACCCCACACTGGGCGAACACCTTCCACAGCTCCGATGACACGCACACAAGGTTAGTGAACACCTCCACCTCCAACCCGTGACCTCGCGCATGATGCACCAGATCGGCCAACCGTCGGTAGACAGTCGGCTCACCGCCGATGAACTGCACCATCCGCCCTCCGAGTTCCGCGACCTCATCGATCACCCGGCACCAGTCACCCAGCGACATCGCACCGTCGCTGCCCGCCGGTCCAGACTCAATGCCACTTAGCTAAGGATGACAGAGTGGCTCATGATCACCGTTTTGGTGTCGAAAGTGACAAAATGTGTCGAATTCGGCACCAAAACGGTGATCATGAACGGTTCGGCGGCCCTAACTTAGCCTGGATCCACCGGTTGATTTTGAGTGATCATTCTGGGTCGTGTTCGGTGTTGTGGATCATGTTTGTGTGGTTGCGGGCATGGGGGTGCTGCTGGTCTGTCCAGCGTTTCCACTGTGGTCGCTC
>JBOHFF010000127.1:0-3334 GCA_050699515.1 Pseudonocardiaceae bacterium | reverse complement strand
GGAGCGACCGCAGTGGAAAAGCTGGGCAGACCAGCAGTATTCGTATGCTCACAACCAAACAACATGATCCACAACACCGAACACGATTCTAAAATGATCACTGAAAGTCGGTCGGTGGATCCAGGCTAAGGAGACCGAGATGGGCAAACATGATGATCCTGAGAAGAAAGCCGAGAAAAACGGCTCGGGCACCTACGATCCGGAGAAGGTGAAAGACCCCACCAAAGACGATGGCAAGCATGACAAGGGAAAAAATGGTTGATGCCGGTGTTCTCGTAGCGGAGCTGGACGAGCGGGGCTTACTGAGCTCACAGTGGCGTGCTGCTTTTGCTGCGGTTCCTCGTCACCTCTTCCTCCCGGGCAAATCATGGTTCCCCGGTGAGGACGACAACCTGGTGCCGATCGATCGAGATCAGGATGTCGATCGCTGGATGGAGCTGGCGTACTCCGACATCTATATCGTCACTCAGATCGATGACGGGGCTACCGTTTGGCCACAGACCGGGAGGGCATCCAGTAGCTCGTCGATGCCCAGCGTCATGCTCACTATGCTTGATGCGCTGGACGTTGGTGACGGGATGCGGGTGTTGGAGATTGGCACCGGCACCGGCTATAACGCTGCGATACTGAGCCAGCGCGTCGGTGCCGACCACGTCACCACTGTTGAGCTGGATCCCGACCTGGCCGCCACCGCCGCCGTCAACCTGCGGACCGTTGGCTTCCCCGCCACTGTGGTGTGCGGCGATGGCGCCATGGGGTACGCGGATGGTGGGCCGTATGACCGTTTGCTGGCCACCTGCGCGGTGATCGGTGAAGTACCGTATCGCTGGGTTGAGCAGATGAGACCGGGCGGGCTGGTGGTCGCCCCGTGGGGCACCCCTGATCAGCGCAACGCCCTGATGCGGCTGCGAGTCACCGACGACGCCACGGCCTGCGGCGGATTCGTTCAGCGGGTGTATCTGTCGTTCATGCCGATGCGGGCCCAACGAATCCCGTACCTACCCGATGATCCCGACGTCGAGCCCGACGTGATCACAACGACCACGCTGAGCCCGGCCGAGTTACGCCACACCGCGCTGGTGTTCGACGGCTCATTCGCGATCGGGCTGCGGGTGCCGAAGTGCCGTACCTGGTATGAGACGGACAAGGAGCACGGCTACTGGCACACCATCGGCTTCGACGACGCCGAATCGGGATCATGCGCAATCGTCGACGCCGATCCCAACGAACCGGACATCATGATCAAGCAATGGGGACCACGCCGATTGTGGGACGAGGTGGAGTCCGCCTACCGATGGTGGGTGGGCAAAGGCCGACCCAGTCACGACCGATTCGGCATCACGGTCGATCCCACCGGCCAGTCGGTGTGGCTCGATGACCCCAGCCAGCCCGTGCTCATGCGCACGGCTCAGCACGCCGGGAGCGACCGGCCTCCCTCGAGCAGTGACGTCCCAGATCACATCACATATTCATCGGGCGACGGCCGGGGTGATGCTCACGTCGTCGATAACTGGACCCGACGGGGAACCGCTGGTGCTCGCGAACGCAATAGTCGTCCGTGTACCTGATGACGTGAAAGAGAACGTCATTTTCCGGTAACCCATGTTGCCGCGGTCCTTCCCCGTGACGTTGAAGGAGAAGTCCATGATGGGTTGTCCGTTCACCACAGCACGGCCGGTCTTCACGGTCGGTGGTCCGTCGGGGTTTCCGGCCAGTGCGAATTGAACGACGTAAGTCTGGCCGGGCAGCGTGTTGAAAGTCTGTTCTATGGCGCCGTCGACGAGCCCGCCGAGGTCCACGGACTGAGTTCCTGCGGCGGCCGACCAGAAACCCGGGCCAATGAGATCGACATTTCCTTGCGTTACCGTCCAGGCCCCAATGGACTGACCCGCGACGAGAAACGCCAACGCGTATGCGGAAATCTGCGGCTTCTCAAAACCACCGTCGACCAGAATAATGCCGGCGGGTGGTCGCGCCACGGGAGTGGAGTGGGGGAGCAGACTCGCTGCGATCATCACGCTGGCTGCACTCAGGGCGGCACCGATGGTGATCGCGATGCGTCGGCGAGTTGGCCACCGTCTCGGCCTGGATTTCGGCCGTTTGTGGCGGTCGGGTTCGGTCAGACGAGTGGTGAGTCCGGTGAGGAGGTCCCTGGTGGTAGCGGCGTCGGGTCGGTCGGTGGGATTGATCTGGAGTAGTCGCAGGAGAATTGGTTCGAGTGGTCCGGCGCAGGTGGGGGACCGGATGAGTCCAGTGCGGATGATGTCGAGGAGGTGCAGGGTGTTGTCGGCGGTGCCGAAGGGAGGCTGACCCTCGACGGCGGCGTAGAGAGTGGAACCGAGGGAGAAGACATCCGAGGCGGGGGAGGACTCTCCATTGCGGGCCACTTCCGGGGCGAGGTATGCGGGGGTGCCGATGATGCCGGACTGGGTGAGGTGCGGGTCACCGGCGAGGTGGGAGATGCCGTAGTCGGTGAGCTTGATGGTGCCATCGGTGCCGATGAGGACGTTTCCGGGTTTGACGTCGCGATGCTCGATGCCCTGGGCATGTCCGGCGGCCAGGGCGTTGGCGATGTGGCTGCCGATCTGCGCGACCAGGTGTGGGTCGAGTCGCTGGTGGGCTCGGATGAGTTCGTGGAGGCTGTGGGAGGGGAGGTATTCCATCACCAGCCAGATGTCGCCGTCGTCGAGGAGGACGTCGTAGACGGCGATCACATTGGGGTGGCCGCGGAGTTGAGCGGCCAGGCGAGCTTCGCGCAGGGTCCGGTCGCGGGTGAGTTGGGCATATTCGTCGACGAGGGCGCCGAAGGAGACGCGTTTGAGCGCGACCTGCTGGTGCAGGAGTTGGTCGGTGGCCCGCCACACCACGCCCATCCCGCCGGAACCGACCTTCTCGTGTAGTTGGTACCGGTCGAGAACGACGGCTCCTGCGCTCATGAACTCCCCTGCCGGGCCATGAGTGGCCTGGTTCCCGCAACGGCGACGAGGGCGGTGACCAACGCGTAGAGCTCCTCGGTGGTTGCGGGCGGCGACAGCGCCAGACTAGCTCAGCGGGCGCGCCCGGTCCGGCGCCGCTCGGGCGTGTGTGCCGTAGCGGGGCGGTCAGCCGATCACTGGGTTGTGGTCGCTGGCCACGACCTCGCCCGGATGCGTGCCGGGGATGAACTTCTGCCAGTCGCCGCTGATCATGGTGGGGGTGGGCAGCACTCGCACGCCGTCGCGGAAGTACGTCGTGGCCAGTACCATCCGCGCGGTCGTGGTGTGGTTCGCGCCGGCGGTGTGGAAGCAGTTCGCCGAGTGGAAGCTGATCTCGCCCGCGGCGAACGGGCCGTCCT
>JBOHFF010000126.1:0-42918 GCA_050699515.1 Pseudonocardiaceae bacterium | reverse complement strand
CATCGGGAGTGGAGTTGACGGCAGGTCAGCTGCGCAGTGACGGTGTGCGCCGTGAACGAGACACCACCGACCTGCCCGGCGCGAAAAACGTCGCTGACGTCTCGTTCACGGCACCCGACGGACTTCCGACGCCGTCTAAGGTCTCGGTGGCCAGTGGTCCGCAGCCGCCGCCTGGGCGCGCCCAACTGCGCGTCTTTCGCGAGGCGGCACACCTCGACCAGACCAGGGTGGCAAGCGCGATCGGGATCAAGCAAGCGCACATGTCCAACGAAAACGACTTGGTCACCGCGGTCGCGACACTGCGCCGCGACGTCGAGCGAGTCGCTTCCCTCGTCAGGCCCGCCTGAAGGTGAGCGAGGACCGAGGACCAGCCGTTAGCAGCCGATCGGGTGTACAGACCACAACGGGGCCCGCGAACTATCCGACATAGGTAAAATAAAGGTTGTGGCGGAGTCGATGCGGGTGACCGGTCCGCTCCTGGACGTGCTGGAGGCGTTCCTGGATGCCTTCGAGCAGGGACAGGAGCTGCACGGCTGGGCGATCATGCGGTCGACCAAGCGTTCCGGGCCGACGGTGTACGGGGTGCTGGAGCGGTTGGAGGACCGAGGCTGGATCGTGGGCAGCTGGGAGGAACAACCCGCGGACGCGAACACACCCCGCCGTCGCTACTACCGGCTCACGCCGACCGGCAAGGCGTTCGCGCAGCAGACGATCGCCCAACGCCGCCCGCAGCCTTCCCTGCGCCCCCGTCTCCAGTTCGAGCTCGTGCGGGGCCTGCTGCGCGCCGTCCTCATCGGGGGTGCCCGATGAGCGGCGGAGGGTGGGGGCTGGTCGTAGCCGTCGCGCTCGGCCTGATCATCAGCGAGGTCAGCGAACTATCACCCTGGCTGGCCCACAAACTCATTCGCTGGGCGGCGCGGGTTCGCTACCCGACCCGCGTGGAAGAGCTCAGCGCGCTCATCGCCGAGCGGCCCGGCAAGCTGTTCAAGCTCGTCACCGCCTCTGGTTTCGCCTGTGCGGCCCTGACCTACCGAGTCACACACCGCAAGACGGTCCCGGTCCGCTCGGTGACGAGCCGATTCTGGATCGGATTCGGCTCCGCGCTCGTGGCCGGAGCATTGCTGATCGGTGAGTTTCTGCTGGCGTTTGCGATCTTAGACCACGTGAACGGCAGTGATGAATTGGTCTACTTCGAATTGGTCTACTTCCGACTCCCCGAACTCATCTTCCTGGGCGCGATCGCGGCCTTCGCCACGGCTGCCGAGCTCCTGGCCCCGTTCCGCCTCCCGGCCGGACGGGCCACCGCAGTCGTAAGTTCCGCATTGATCCTGATTGACAGCGTCGTTCTGCCTCCGTATTGGCCGGTGGTCGGGGTTCGGCCTCCGTATCGGGCGGTGGTCGATGTTGAGTTTCTGATATTCCTGTTATCTGTGGGAGGAATGGCCGTGGTGGCCGGTGTCAGCGCCGCCTGCGCGATCGGGCTGGGGAACCGGGTGCGATTCCCGGCCATGACGGCATCGTCGACTATTCTGGGGGTCGGCCTCATCACCTTCAGCATGATCTCCTCGGTGACGATGATTACCCCAGACTATGGCGTCCTTCTTGTCTGGTTGCTGGGCTACGGGTTTGCGTTCGGTTTCTCGGTCGGGATCGGCGTACTCCTCTGGCAAGTCCTGTGCGGCAGGCGGGTGTCCCAGCCCCCACCGGTGAGAGTGCCACCCACCAGCGACATGACCTGACCATCGCCGTCCGAGTGGTCGTGCACCCAGGAGGCCGGTTCAGCCGAGAGCGGCCGACTCCCCGCCAGGCTGGCCAAAGAATCGTACAAAATTGAGTATCCCCCATACACGCTTGCCGTATAGGGTGGATACACTACGATCGTGGTGAAAGCGATGAGGTACGCCGAGGTTGTCCGTCGACTTCGTCAACACGGCGCCTACTTCGTCCGCGAGGGCGCCGGGCACGAGGTATGGCGGTGCAGTTGCGGAGCACACCAGACCGCGGTGCCGCGGCACCAGATCTCCGCCTACGTCGTCGGCAAGATCGGCAAGCAACTGGCCTGCATCACGAAGGAGTGGTGGCAATGAGCACCTACACCGTGCAGGTGTTCCGCGACAACGGACAGTGGGTCATCGAGGTGCCCGAGCTGGACGTGGTCGGCCAAACCCGCACCCTCGTCGGCGCTGCCGCTAAAGCCCAAGGGCTCATCGCCCTATGGCTCGACGTGGACCCCGCTGGAGTGAACGTCGTGATGGACTACTCCCGCGTCGACCCCGATGCCATCTCTTTGGCCGCCGGTGCCCGCGCCGAGCAGGCCCGCGCCGAGGAGCTGTCGCGGCAGGCTGCCGCTACCTGGAGACAGGCCGCCCGACGGCTCGTGCATGACGACAATCTCAGTGTGCGCGACGCCGCCGCCGTTCTCGGCGTGAGCTTCGGCCGCGTGCAACAGCTCGTCAAAAACCGCGCACGCTGACAAAGCGAGAGCCCCACATGTCCAGCATCGAGAACGGCCGGACGAAGATCAGCACCGAGAAGCTGGCCAGCGTATGCACGACCGGCTGGGACGCGTCAGGGGGTCCACAGGATGTCAACCGGGGCGACAGACAGCCGATCGCCGACGGGCTGCGCCTGGCCGCCAGAGGTCAGCATCAGCCCCGCCACGAATCGGGCGCCGAGCCGATCCCGCAGCTGCGTCAAACCACGCATGGCACTGACCGACACCTGGCTACCTGCCTTGACCTCGATCGCCGCAACGCGCCCGTCCGCAGTCTCCAGGACCAGATCGACCTCGACCCCGTCGGCGGTCCGGTAGTGGTACGCCGAAACGAGCTCCGATGCCCAGCCCGCCTGCTTGAGCACCTCGGTGACGACGAAGGTCTCCAACAACGCACCGAAACGACTCGCCGCAGCAGGATCCACCGGCGAGAGCCGTTCGGCAGTAATGCCCTGCAAGTGCGCCGCGAGGCCACTGTCAACCAGGTGCAGCTTGGGGCGCTTCGTCACGCGCGCCGTGAGGTTGACCGACCAGGCAGGCAGCACGACCACCAGGTAGACCAACTCCAGCAACCGCAGGTAGGCACCCGCCTGATCCCGGCCGAGCCCGGCGTCGCGGCCCAGCTCGGCAGCATTGAGCACCTGTGCGGTCCGGGCCGCGCTCAACCGGAGGAAACGGCTCAGCACATCGACCCGGCGCACCGGGGTCACGTCCTCGCCGACCCGCTCGACAACCAGCGCAGCGAGGTTGGCGAACCACCGACTTCGCGGCTCGGGCGCCAACCCGACTGCGATCGGATAGCCACCGCGGAGCACGATCTCGACCAGTTCGCGCCGCTGCGCACCCGACGCCCGACGCTGCCGCAATATCGAGCCGTCTAGCAAGCGATCGACCACCGACGCCGTGCCGGGTGCCAGCTCGGCCATGGCGAAGGGCCACAGGGTCAGCAGCTCAACCCGCCCGGTGAGGAAGTCGGCGAGTTCGGGAACCACTTGGTGCCGGGCTGAGCCGGCGAGCACGTAGCGCCCGGGGCGCCGGTCCCGGTTGAGCTCTGTCTTGATTGCCGCGAGCACGTCGGGTACCCGTTGGAACTCATCGATGACGACCGGTTCTGGGAGGTCGCGCACGAACGCCATCGGGTCGCCGGCGGCGAGGCGGCGCACCGCCGGGTCGTCCAGGTCGAGGAAAGTGCCGCCACAAGCGGCCTCTACCTCCCGGGCGAGCGTGCTCTTCCCCGCGGTACGAGCACCCGTGATCGCAACGACGGGGCTAGTGGCGAGGGCTCCGGTCAAAGCGGGGCGGATCCGTCGTTCGACTGCGTGCCCCGACATCACGAGGCCATATTACCCGACAAGGCGAGCTAGTTTTACCAGACATTATGGAGGCAAGACTTGATCGCAACCCGTCCTTGGTCGTGCTGCTGATCATCGCCCGGTACAGCTCGGTCATCCGTGCGGGCGGAGACCATCGAGCAGCCGAGCCGGACAGACTTCTACCGGGAACGGGTGCTGCGCGGCAAAGACCTCGTCGCCGGTGACCTTCGCCGCCAGCCTGTACTGACCCTGCTCGTCAAGCTCATGAACGTCGAGCCCACCGGGCTGGACCGGGTTGAGCAGCCAGTACGAAGCAACCCCGAGCCGCTCGTAGTGGGCCTTCTTGGTGTCCAGGTCGTGCACCGTGAACGGGCGACCCTCGGCAAGTCCGATCGGTTCGGTCATGGCTGTCATGGTCCCCCTCCCTCCTGCTCGGTGCCAGTCTGCCGGGCGACACTGACAACCTGCTCATGGTTGCGGGGCGCGGCGCAGCGCCGCGGGTGTCGACTTCAGGAAAACTGAGAGCACTCGGGATCCGGCCCCGACAGGGTCGACGACGGGAGGCGACGTGAGCGACGAGCGGCAACCGGTGTCAGCGGGCGGGGGCGGCCCGGCGTGGGAGCGGCTGGAGGATCAGCTCGGTTGGTATGATCGCAAGAGCGTGGCCGCGCAGCAGAACTACAAGCGGGTCAAGCTCAGCCAGCTCGTCGTGGGTGCCGTGGTGCCCGTCGTCGCCGGCCTGGACCTCTCCGCAGCGCTCACCGCGACGCTCGCCGCGGTCGTCGTCGTGGCCGAGGGCGTGCAACAGCTGTACCAGTGGCAGACCAACTGGGTGCTGTACCGCTCCACCGCAGAGGCCCTCAAGCACGAGAAGTACCTGTACCTGGCCGCTGCCGGCCCCTACAGCGGGGAGGATCGGCATCGCGTTCTCGCGGAACGTCTCGAAGGCCTCGTGTCGCAGGAGCACGCCAAGTGGACCGAATCACGACAGAAAGACGACCGTCCTTCGCCGACTGGCACGAAACATAGCTAGCAAAGGGTGGTATCAACGAGGCCGCACCACAGCTCTCTCCTTCAAGACCACACCGCCACCCATGGAGGGGACGCTATGAGCTGTGAACTCGCCCAGCGGAGCCGGATACGCGCATTCCGCGCCCGACAGTATGTGTTGATCATTGCTGAGGGTGAGACACCCACGCCCGGATTTGATGTCCGCATCGAGCAGAGCCCATTAAAGATCTTTCCTCCGCAGTTCAACGTGCTGCAGTGCCCGAGATCAGGGATCTTTCCCCAGGTCATCACCCCATACCTGGTCGCCGAGGCGGTTCGCTACCCCGAAGACCAGGCTACGGTGACGGTTCATCACGCCGATGGCGCCGACCAGGTCAAGATCGAGCCATGCGGCAAGGAACTCGCCTCCTTCATGCGCGCCGTCGGCTACGACGCTGCCCGACCGTGCCCGCCGGGAGCCGATGAGGCCACTGGTTTCTCGAAGAAGCTGAGCTTCGACGAGGCCTTCGCGAACGCACGGGCCAACCTCCCGCCGTTCAAGACCGATGTCGCAGACGCCTTGGAGACGATCGAGGTGGTCGAGATCGGCGCCCTGTTCGGCGGCATCGCCGGCTTCCACGACCTGTTCGTCCGGATCTGCCGCACCCACGACTGAGCATCGCCTCGCGCGGCGGGCGGGTGCCTGCGGTCCGTACACTGCCGCGGTGTCCATGGTCGACGCGGTGCTGGTGCGGATCCCGCAGCCCTACCGCGACATCGCCGTGCGGCACCGCGAGCTGGTGAAGTTCGCGCTCGTCGGTGGGATCGCCTACGTCGTGGACATCACGCTGTTCACCCTGCTCAAGACGACGGTGCTGGAGCCCAAACCGGTCACCGCCAAGGTCGTCGCCGTGTTGGTGGCCACGATCGTGTCCTATGTCCTGAACCGGGAGTGGTCTTTCCGCACCCGGGGTGGCCGTGAACGCCACCATGAGGCGACGCTGTTCTTCCTGGTCTGCGGCATCGGCCTGGTGATCAACGCTATCCCGTTGTGGATCTCCCGCTACGTGTTGGACCTGCAAGTGCCGCAGGTCAGCCTGCTCGCTCAGGAGGCCGCCGACTTCGCCAGCGCCAACATCATCGGGACGTTGCTGGCCATGATCTTCCGGTGGTGGGCTTTCCGGAGATACGTCTTCCCGGCTGAGAACGTGCGTCGCCAGGTTCCGGTCCCGGCGGACTCAGCGTGATCAGCGAACCACGCCGGTACTCGGTCGGGGGATCCCGGCCGGGTCCTCGTTCCGCGGCACCCGCAGGTAGACCGCGAACCGGGCGGGCCGCGCCGAGCTGAGCTCCAGGCGCCCGCCGTCGGCCTCGACCAGTGCCCTGGCCAGCGCCAACCCGACACCGGTGGAGGACGCCCCCGAGATCCCCCGGTCGAAGACGTGCGCGGCCAACTCCTCGGGCACCCCCTCGCCGCCGTCGGTCACCTCGACCACGACCATCCGCTCCGGCGCCACCCCGGTCCACCGCGCGGACAGCGTCACCACGCCGGCCCCGTGCCGCAGCGCATTGTCGATCAGCACCCCGAGGGCCTCCCGTAGCCGCCCGGGGGTGACCCGGGCGACCAGCCCCTCAGCGACCCGCAGCCGCAGCGGCCGCCGGTCGGCATCGGCCTGCGGCCGCCAGTCGGCGACCACGTCGCCGAGCAGCGCGGCCAGCGCCACCGGCTCAGCGGTGGCGGCCCGAGCCTCCTCGGTGGCGCGCAACAGGTCGTCGAGCACCGCACCGAGCCGCTCGGCCTGCTCCAACGCGGCCTCGGCCTCGGCGGCGGTAGCGGGGTCGGGATGCGCGGCCAGCTCATCCAAGCGCAGCTGCAACGCGGTCAGCCGGCTGCGCAGTTGATGGGACACGTCGCCGACGAGATCCCGCTCCCGAGCGACCATCGCGGCCACCGCGGCCGCCGAGGTGTCCAGCAGTTCGGCGACCCGATCGAGCTCCGGGATGCCGTGCCTGGAGGGCACCCGGCGGAAGTCCCCGGCGCCCAGCCGGGCCGCCCGGTCGGCGACATCCTGCAGCGGACCGGTCAGCCGCCGCGCGGTGAGCGTGGCAATGGCTGCCCCTACCGCCACCGACAACCCCCCGACGAGGCAGACGAGCCCGACGGCTCGCAGCTGCTCGTTCCGGACCCGGCTTCCGGGTACCGCCAGCCGGATGGTGCCGCGCCGACCCAGCGCCACTGACTCCACCACCGCGCCGGCACCCGGATCAGCGCCGATCACCAGTCGAGGAGTCCCCGGCGAATCCACCACCAGCTGAGCCCCCGGGGGAAGCGCCCGCGCGATCGAGCCTCGACCCACCGACGGAAGCTGCGGGTCCAGTGCGTCCAGCCGGGGAACCAGCTGTGCTAGCCGGGTCTGCAGGTCGGCCCGGGCGGTGTGGTCCACCAACCGCCAGGACGCGAGCGCCAGCGGGGTGCCCAGCACGAGCACGGTGATCGCTACTGCGATCACCGTGGACCACAGGATCCTCCACCGCACGGCCGAACGTTACGCCAGTTGGCGGCATCTGTTATAGAGCGTCGAAGCGGAACCCGACCCCCCGGACGGTGGCGATCCGGCTGCTGCCGATCTTTCGGCGCAGCCAGGACATGTGCATGTCCAGCGTCTTGGAGTTCTTCAGCTCCGGGTCCTTCCACACCTCGCGCAGGATCTCCTCGCGGCTGACCACCTGCCCAGGCCGGGACAGCAGCACCCGCAACAACTCGAATTCCTTGTTGGCCAACGCGATCTCGGCGCCCTCGATGAGCACCCGGCGGCCGGCGAGGTCCATCCGTACTCCACCGGCCTCCAGCGCGTCCGGCGTGTCCGGGACGCTGCGGCGCAGCAGCGCACGCACCCTGGCCAGCAGCTCAGCCAGCCGGAACGGCTTGGCGACGTAGTCATCAGCGCCGGCGTCCAGCCCGACGACGAAGTCCACCTCGTCGGTGCGGGCGGTGAGCATGAGCACCGGGAGCTCCGGGCGCACCCGGCGAAGCCGGCGGCAGACGTCCAGGCCATCCATGCCCGGCAGCCCGAGATCGAGCACCAGCAGGTCGATATCCTCCTTGTCGGCCCAGGTCAACGCCGTGTGACCATCACCGACGACCACCACCTCGTGACCTTCCCGCTGCAGGGCGCGCGACAGCGGCGCGGCGATGCCGGTGTCATCCTCGACGAGCAGCACAGTGGGCACACCCCCACCCTAAGGCCGCATGGCAGCCTGTGTTCGTGACCACCGACGTGTTTCACACCGCAGATCTCGCCTTGGCTCTGAGCCTGGCCGATGCCGCCGACCAGATCACGCTGAGCCGGGCGGGTGCCACGGACCTGCGAGTCGACCGCAAGCCCGACCGGTCCCCGGTCACCGACGCCGACCTGGCCGTCGAGGACGCGATCCGCACGGTGCTCGCAGTCCAGCGGCCGCGGGACTCGGTGCTCGGCGAGGAGCGCGGCGGCGCTGTGACGGCTGCCGACCGGCGCTGGCTGCTGGACCCGATCGACGGCACGAAGAACTTCCTGCGAGGTGTGCCGGTCTGGGCCACTCTCATCGCGCTGGTCGAGCACGGCGAACCGGTGGTAGGGGTGATCAGCGCGCCGGCGCTGCGGCGGCGGTGGTGGGCGGCCACCGGGGCGGGTGCGCACACCCGAGATGCGAGCGGGACCACCCGCACCATCACGGTGTCGGCGGTCAGCGAGCTCGCCGATGCGTACATCTCCACCACTCATCTCGGCAGTTGGGTGAAGTACCGCAGCCGGGAGTCCTACCTCTCGCTGGTGGATGCGACGTGGGAGAACCGGGCCTTCGGCGATTTCTGGCAGCACTGCCTGGTCGCTGAGGGCGCGATCGACCTGGCCGCCGAGCCGGTCGTCAATCCCTGGGACGTGGCCGCCGTGCAGGTTCTGGTGGAGCAGGCCGGCGGCCGGTTCACCGACCTCGACGGCCTCCCCCGGTACGACGGGGGAACCGCATTGTCCTCCAACGGACTGCTGCACGACGCCGCCCTCAGGTACCTCCAGCACCCGTGAGTGGCGCACTACCAGGCCGCTCCCCGAGAGTCGTACAGCTGGTGGTCCTCCAGGAGCGCCCTGTCCAGGGCAGTGCATCCCGAGAGCCCTCGAAAGCGGGCAAGATCCTCGGCCAGCGACTGTGATCGGTGGAACTCAGCCGTCCGTCGACAGGAGACCAACTGTCAACGCCACGAGAACCCCTTAGACATGCGCCCAGTGAGCAAGCCAGAGAGTGGGTCTACGATCGGCGAACCCGGCGAAGGTAGAGGAACAGGTGCGTTGATGGGAGAGCACGTCCCGGTGCAGTCCGTAACAAGTGATCGTGCTGTGGTCCACAACGACGCCACAGCCGGGCAGAACGAATCGACGAGTCGTCCCTCACTCCCCGACAATACGCTCATCGATTACATAACCGGCGAGACAGTCACTGAGACACCCAAGGAGCAAGTACGTCAGCGCATAGCCCGCGCTTTGTTCCACGAGTATGGAGTCGCCGTCGAAGATATGGCTCGAGACTTTCCGGTAACGATCGAGGTCGACGGGAAGAAGCGTCGCCGACGCATCGATATTGCTGTCTTTCAGCCCAACACCTCTCAATCAATTCAGCACCTGCAGCGGATTGTCGTCTGCAAGCCGGAGCCTAAGAACGGCAATACTGTCACCAGGATTCGAACACCGCAGCAAGCTGAGAAAGATCTTGCTGAGCTTCGAGATCTCATGGGCGACGAGCGAACCCCTGGAATTCGTTACGGTATGTGGACAAACGGCTTAGAATTATTCTTTTTAGAGAAGACCGTCGAGCGCTTCGGTCCGCGATACACGTCGATTGCAGACTGGCCACTCAGCGGTGAATTGGGCAGCCGTAGCGTGGTGTCGCACGCCCGACTGCGGCGCGCGGAACCGGGAATGCTCAAGGCCGCCTTCCGACGATGCCACAACTACATCCACGGCAACGAGGGAATGCCGAAGGATGTCGCATTCTGGCAATTCCTTTATCTGCTTTTCACGAAGATGTACGACGAGCGACAGAGTCGCGAACGGGGAATTAATGCACGATTTTTCGCAGGCCTCCACGAGCCGTTCAACACCGAAGGTCAACGCGAGATCGCGCAGCGGATCAGATCATTGTTCGACGAGACGAAGCGCCGCTATCCGCTGTTCTCGGCACGAGACGAGCTCACCCTGTCGGACCGCGCGCTCGCGTTCCTCGTGGGTGAGCTGGCACCGTATGACCTGACGAACACGGACATCGACGCCAAGGGGATCGCCTACCAGGAGTTGGTCGGCGCCAACCTGAGAGGGGACCGCGGGCAGTACTTCACGCCACGCAGCGCCGTTGAGCTCATGGTCGAGATTCTTGATCCACAGGAGGGCGAGGTCGTGCTAGACCCGGCCTGTGGCACCGGTGGCTTTCTCCGCGAGACACTGCGACACCTACTCAACCGCTGGCGGGAGGCTGCGGGGACAGTGGGACTCCCAGATACTGAGGAGCAATCGGTGAAGTATCAGGCCCGACTGGAGTCGTATGCTCGGGATCGGCTCTTCGGGACTGATTTCGACCCATTCCTGGTCCGGGCGACAAGCATGAATATCATGATGCTCAGCGGAGTCGAGGGAAACGTTTACCATCTCGATTCCCTGGCGTTTCCTCGTGGCCACCTGGATGGCGTGCCCGAAGCAAAACGACGGATACCTCTCGGTGGTGTCGACGTTCTCATGACAAATCCGCCGTTCGGCGCGGACATCAAGGTGACCGATCCGACGATCTTGGATCAGTACCGGGACGGTGTGGCTCAGTCATGGACGCGTGACCGGACCTCGGGCCAGTTGATGACCAGTGCGAACAACCCGAATGTGCAGTCCATGTCACCGGAACAGCTGTTCATCCAGCGCAGCGTCGAATGGCTCCGGCCCGGGGGCCGCCTCGGCATTGTGCTGCCGAATGGGATGCTGTCGAATCCGGGACCGATCGACGAAGCAATCCGCCGGTGGATCCTGGAACACTGCTGGGTACTGGCCAGCGTCGAGCTGCCGATGCAGACATTCGTCGCGGAGGCGAACGTCAACATCATCACGTCGCTGCTCTTCTTGCAACGCAAGTTCGATGACGAGGTCCGCGCGGGCCAACTGGGCGCGCCGCAGGACTATCCTATCTTCATGGCGATCGCTGAGCAGGTCGGTTTCGATCGGCGTGGCAACCCAGTCTATCACCGTAGCCCGGATGGCGAGATCATTATGACTGAGCAGATCGAGCGGGAACGTATTCGGATCAATGGCCGAAGCGTGGATCGAGTACTGCACCGTAAGCGTCCAGAACTCGACAACGATCTTCCGTTGATCGCGAAGAGATACCGTGAGTTCCGTCAGCGATACCAGGTTCCCGGGCGGCCGGGGAGGGGGCGCGAGTGATCACGCGGATCGAGGCGTCCAACTACCGCTGCTTCGCCAAGCTATCGGTTGACGTCGATCGTTATCAGGTACTGGCCGGGGCCAACGGGTCAGGAAAGACGACATTGCTGGACATTCCGATTCTATTCGGCGATCTGCTGCGGGCGCAGCGCGTCGCGGACGCATTCCTGCGGCCCGACCGCTCGAGGCGCGCTCCCCGAGCGAGCAGCTTTCCCGAGCTGCTGCATGGTGGACGCGGCTCAGGACTCATGTTCGCGGTGGAGGCGCGACTGCCGAGCCATGTCGAGACGGTACTGGCAAGCGTCAGCGCAGCTAGCTCCCGGAAGCCACCCCCCACCCACGCGCGCTACGAGCTACGACTCGAGATATTCAATCGCGGCCTGGAGGTCGCCGAGGAGTACTTGTTCCTGTACGCCGAGGACGATGGCCCGCCGCAGCCGGGCGTGCCGTTGCAGGGTAGGGATGCTGGCGGGAGCAGAGTGCCCGGCAGCAAATGGCGCCCTATCATCACCCGTAAGCTGGGGACCGCGACAGAGCTCGTCTCAGAGACGACAACGCGCGGGCCACGGCTACCGAACCTACAGATCGAATCCGTCCAACTCGCACTCGCGTCAGTACCCGCCGACGACAGCCTGTTCCCAGCAGCTCGATGGCTGATTCGCCTGTTCCGGGGCAAGGCCATGTCCTACGACCCGGACTGGGCCGCACTACGGCGCCCCGCCCCGCCCGGGGATCCGCCCGAGCTATTGCCGGATGGGCGCAACACACCATGGCTGGCTCTATCGCTGCGCAACGACGATCCGGCGGGTTTCCGGCTCTGGGTCGACCACGTCCGCACCGCACTCCCGCAGGTGAACGACATCGACGTGCGGGAGCGGGAGGAAGACCACCACGCCTACTTTGCCATCAGTTACAACGGGGGCTACCGGGTGACGTCCTCGGGACTCTCCGACGGCACGTTGCGGATCCTCGCGCTGACCCTGCTGCCCTACTTGCCATCGCACGCTCTCCCGCAACTGCTCGTGACCGAGGAGCCCGAGAACGGGATCCATCCGCAGGCGATCGAGACAGTGTTGCTGTCGCTGAGCTCGATCCTGGACAGCCAAGTGTGGATCTCCACGCACTCCCCGATCGCGCTGGCCCGGACCGAGCTCGCCGAGATCCTCGCGGCGCGGCTCCACGACGACGGATCGGTCGACGTCATCAGAGGAGAGCAGCATCCAAAGCTACGGGACTGGAGGGGCTCGATAGACATCGGTTCGCTGTTCGCGTCGGGTGTCCTTTCATGACCGACGCTCGGCGTGAGCTGGTATTCGTCGTGGCCGACACCACCATGCAGCAGGTGCTCCAAGGTTTCTTCTGCCGTGCGCAGTTCCACCGGAGTCTGCGCTGCGGCCCGTTCACCATTGACCCACGGCAGAACCGGGACGTGTTTGTGACCTCCGGGCAGAACGACCCAGGTCTGTACGCTCAACCCGAGGAGCTAGTCCGACCTCACCTCACCACGCACCACCGTGCGGTCATCATGGTGGACGCCGACTGGCAAGGCAGCCCTGGTGCGGACCAGATTCGGCGCAATATCACGGCTCAGGCGGTCCGCGTCTGGGAGCCGACAGAGTTGGCGGTAATCGTGCTCGAGCCAGAGATCGAAGCGTGGTTCTGGCAGCCGGACAGCCCGCATGTCACAGCCGCGATGAATTATCGGGGTCAGAAGCCCTACCGTGAGGTCCTGGCGAGTGCCGGCCTCTGGCCGGACGGGTGCCAGAAGCCGCCGCGTCCGAAGGAGGCGCTGCAGTTCATGCGCAGGGCTTATCGGACCGACTTGTCCCCTGCCGTCCTCAAGCGCGCGGCAGCGCAGATGTCCGTCGACGGGTGCGCGGATCCCGCCTTTTGCGCATTGCGGGACACGCTGCGTCGCTGGTTCCCACCGGACCAGCCATGAAAACGACCAGCCTGGCAAGCCCGGTGCGGCTGGAGTGGCTGCTGGAGAACGGCGCGCGGCTCGATGCCCGTCCCTATGTCGGTGGCGCCCACGAAGCGCTGGACCTGCTTGGACACCTTACCGTGCCCACCCTCCCGCTGCATGAGCTGACCAGCGGCCACGCTGGCGGAATCTACGACGGCCCGCGGTTCCGTCGGATCTACGTGACCGAGCCGGAACACGGAGTGCGGTTTCTGGGCAGCGCCGACATGCTCGAGGCTGATCTGAGCCACCTCCCGCTGCTGCGGCGAGCCGATGCGGAGTCGCCCCACCTGTCGTATCTGCGGGTCAACGCGGGGATGACCTTCATCGCACGTTCCGGAACGGTGGGCCGGGTCGTCTATGCCCGACCGGACATGGCGGGCTGCTGGTCCTCGGAAGATACGATCAAGGTCCTGGCTGCCCCGGGACAGATACCCACCGGCTACCTCTACACACTCCTGGCCAGCCGTTTCGGGACCGCCATTTTCACCGGGTCTCGGTCCGGTACGGGGATCCGGCATCTGGAATCCTCCCACGTAGCCAACATTCCGGTTCCTCGGTTCGGTGCTTCAGTCGAGGGGCGGATCCACAGCCTGATCGAGGCTGCGGCGGCGCTGCGGGCGGGATTCCAGCGCCAGGTCGTGGCCGCCACCGAGGACCTGTTCACCAGCGCCGGACTGCCCGAGCTGATCGATCCAGGATGGCACGCCCAGCCCCGCGATCTCGGGTTCCGCGTCGACCACCAGAACACCGTCACGCTGCGGGCGCTGAACTACAGCCCGCGCGCACAACGGATCACCCAACGCCTCCGTTCCGTGGCCCATCACACACTCGGCGAGATCTGCGCCGGAGGAACGCTAACCACCGGCCCACGATTCACCCGGGTTGACGCAGATCCCGGCCAGGGTAAGCAACTGGTCGGGCAGCGCCAGGGCTTCTGGCTGCGTCCCGAAGGGCGGTGGATCAGCACTGCGAGGGCACCCCGTGCGATCTTCGCCGATGACGAGACCGTGATGATCGCAAGCCAGGGCACGCTCGGCGAGACGGAGGTGTTCTGCCGGCCCATCCTGGTCACCGGAAGCTGGCTGAAGTTCGTCTACACCCAGCACTTCCTCCGGGTTGTCTCCGGGGTCCCATCAATGCCTGGGGCATATCTGTTCGCCTTCCTGCGCTCAGAGGCCGCATTCCGGATACTGCGGTCAATGGCCAGCGGGGGCAAGCAGCAGGACATTCATGAGGGATTGCGTCAACACCTGCCGGTGCCGGTGTGCACGCCGGTCGACCGGCATCGGATCGCCGAGACAGTGCGCGCCGCCTACCGTGATCGCGACGCCGCCGACCGGCTGGAGGATGAAGCGTTCGCCGTGTTGGAGGCAGCCGTCGAGGAGGCGACCAGCTAGATGGCCCGGATCATCCCGTTCGGCGAACCGGTCAACGACTGCGAGCGCCAGGTCATCGCTCATCTCCGCGACAACGGGCCGGACTCGTGGACCGTGCTGCACAACGTCGAGCTACCCCACCGTGGGCAGCAGTTCGAGATCGACCTGATCGTGCTCACCCCACATACCGGGCATGTGATCGACGTCAAAGGAACCCATGGTCAGATCGCCGTGGCTGGCAATCGGTGGTATCCGAAGCGCCGAGCCCCATTCCGGTCTCCCCTGCCGAAATTGCGCAGCCACGCCAAGACGCTGAAGACGTTGCTCACCAGCGGTACACCCCGACTCGGTCGGCTCTATGTCGGCGCGCTGGTCGTGCTGTGCGATCCGGCGGCCGAGCTGCACGACCCAGAGAATCGGGACGCCGAAGACGTCTGCCGGATCGACGGGTTGATCTCCATTCTCGCCGATGCTTCACGGGTGCCTCCGGATTTCGACGCGCACAACGCCCTCGGCGGTGATCCGCACCTGCTCGAGATTCTCGAGGGTTCCGCCCGCGCGCCCTCCGGCCCGCGCGTCTTCGGCAACTGGGAGGTCGTCGAGCGGCTCAGCGAGAGCGACGACCTCTCGGAGTACCGCGCGCGCAACCGTTCATTGCCAACGGGATCGCCTGATGTGCTATTGCGCGTCTACCCGCTCGACCCGTATCTACCTGAGGCCGAACGCCTACTACAGCGCCAGCGGGTCGGGAATGCCTTTGCCATGCTTGGGCGGCTACCCGGCCATCCGAACATCGTCAGCTGCCGGGACTTTTTCATCGATGATGACGAGAGCCGTTGCGTTCTGGTCCTCGATGACGTGCGCGGTGGGTCACTACGGCTACGAATGACCCCCACCGAAAGGTTAAGCAGCGACGCAATGCTGCGGATCCTCCGCGGCGTAGTGGCCGGGTTGGCTCACGCGCACCGTCACCGGGTGATTCACCGGGCGCTGAGCCCAGACACCGTGCTGCTGGCCGCCGATGGCCGTCCAATGCTCACCGGCTTCGACTACGCGCGGGGCCCCGGCCCCCGCCCGGTCACGGTCGTCCACGCCGTGCCGGAAGCGGTCGACCCGGCCTACCTCGCGCCGGAGGGACATGGAGACCCAACAGCGCTCACCGCGGCGAGCGACATCTACGCCCTCGGTGTACTCGGCTACGAGTTGCTCACTGGCGAGCAGCCGTTCACCGATGCAATGGACCAACACCGGCGGATGAGCGCCTTACCGGAACACGAGCTGCGGGCCGCCAAGGTCCCCACTGAGCTCATCGAGTGGCTCACGATACTGTGCACGCACGATCCCTCCGGCCGTCCGGACGCGTGGGACGCCCTGCGCCGCCTCGACCGCACAACCCGTAGCCCGAAACCAACACCACCGCCACCGCCAGCCGTCCACAATAGTGAGGATGACTGGGAACGGTTTCGGAACCTCCCGAACAAATACGAGCTGACCACGACCCTGGTTGTCCAACGCCGACTGGGATCCGGTTCCTTCGGCGTCGTCTACCAGGTGCACGACGTACTCGCCCGCACCGATCGCGCCCTGAAACTGGTCCTCACCGACCCCGACTCGGTCATCGATCGGCTCCAACAGGAGTACACGCCACTACTCGCCTTGCCCGAACATCCGAACGTGGTCCGGGTCCACCACGCGGACATTCTCCCCGGACCCCGCATCCCATACCTGATCTTCGAGTACGTACCTGGCCACGACGTCGGGTATCTCGCGGGAGCGGGTCTGCTCAGTCCGGCTGACGTACGTCGACTAGGCATCGACGCAGCCCGCGGGCTCGCGCACATTCACCACCACGGCGTGTACCACTGCGACATCAAGCCCAGTAACCTCCTCTGGACCGACGACGGCACAAAGATCATCGATTTCAACGTCGCCGTCGGGCTCGACCACTCCCTCGGCGATGCGGGGTCATCGCGCTACTTGCCACCCGACTATCCGGGCGGGTCCAACCCCGCGGCACGGGACCTCGTTGATCGCGACACCTACGCACTCGGCCTCAGCCTGTATGAGGCGTTGACCAGGGGAAACTGGCCATGGGAGGAACATCGAAAGGCGCCTCCCGGCATCCCGCCGCGCCACCCGACTACCTTCACCGACCTCGCCGACCTGGCCCCGGAGTTCGCCGAGACGTTACTGCGGGCGATCCAACCGACCAGAGGGGAGCGCTACCAGGACGCTTCGGAGTTCCTCGCGGCACTCGAGAGCGTGCCGGACGTGCGTCGTCGGCCACCTCCGCCACCAGTGGACTCCGGGCCAGGCCGACCGCCCGGCAGCGCGGCCAACGACAATCCGTTCGTCGCCCACCTGCAGACGCTGTACAGCCAGAGCAGCACGAGCAACAGCGGGACCCGCGGGCTGGACCCACACAAATTCGAGATCTACGTCCCGACGCTACTCGACCATGAGCTCATTCCCGACGTGCTAGCCGGGGGACACCACCTGGTCATCATCACTGGCAATGCGGGCGACGGGAAGACGGCGTTCCTGGAACGCCTGGTGGGGACCGCAGTCGAGCAGGGCGCCGTAGCCGGGCCTACCCGATCGAACGGCACCGACTTCACGCTGGCGGGTCGGCAGTTCCGCACCAACCTCGACGGCAGCCAGGACGAAGGTGACCGGGCCAACGATGACGTCCTGACCGCCTTCTTTGCACCCTATTCGGGTACCACCACGGCGGGATGGCCAGAACACGAGACCCGCTTGATTGCGATCAACGAAGGCCGGCTGGTCGACTTCCTGCGCATGCGTGCCGCCGAGTATCCGGCGCTCGCCGCCGCGGTTCAGGCCGGTCGGGATGGGGCCGGTGGTTCGCACAGCGGTGTCACGCTGGTCAACCTGAACGCCCGGAGCGTAGTGGCTGCCGGTGCGGGCGCAGTCACCCGGTCCGGCACGGACGCCGATGAGTCCATTTTCGATCGGATGCTCGGTCGGATGACCAGCGATCGGTTCTGGGACCACTGCAGCGGCTGCAGCCTCGCGGACCGCTGCTACGCATTGCATAACGCGCGGACCTTTGCCCACCCCGATGCCGGACCGCGGGTGACCGAGCGGCTCCGCACGCTATTCACGCTCACGCACTTGCGAGGCAACCTGCACATCACGCTGCGTGATCTGCGATCAGCGCTGGCGTACCTACTGACATCGGGGCGCGACTGTGGACAGATTCGCGACCTGTACGCGCGGGGCGAGCCGGGCAAGATCTTGTCTGGCTTCTACTTCCTCAGCTGGGCGGGCCCGGTGTCCACTCACGACCGGCTGCTACGCCTGCTGCGCCAAGGCATGATCGGCGATGGGGCCGACCCAAGCTTGGACCGTCGGCTCGACTTCGTCGGCCCAGGCGTGGGTTCCGCGTTCATGGCCGTTGACGGGCGCGGCGGATACGACCGAGAACTGCTGGAGGCGCTCTTCCGGAAACTGCCTCGGGGCGGCGACGTTGACACCGAGCGGCTCGATGCACACCGCGACTACGTGAGCGCCGCTCGGCACCGATTTTTCTTCGAGTCGCAGGATGACCAGCGGTGGCGGACCCTGCTGCCGCATCGGTCAGCGACCGACTTTCTCGGCCGGCTGGCCCAAAAAGGTCCCATCCCGGAGGCCGCGACTGAGATCATCCATGCGATCAACCGTAGCGAGGGGCTGGCCGACCCCACCAAGCTCGGCTCGGCGCTCGCGCTCGCGGTTCGCCAGGTCCGGGGCGGATCGATCCGCAGCTACCGACTGTTCCCGATTGACGGCTTCACCGTCGAGGCAGCGGGTCCACGCCAGTCACCCTATGTGGAAAATGCTCCGGACAAGCTAGTGCTCCGTTTCAATCACCCGGACTCCACGAGTACACCGGGGACCCCGGTACCGGAGATCGCCATCCGGCTGGATCTGTACGAGATGCTCTGGCGGCTATACCGAGGCGGCTTGCCAGCGCCGGCAGACCTGCAGGGCCAGCACCTCAGCCTAACGATCTTCAAGAACATGCTGGGCGCTGCGCCCTATCAGGCCATCCTGCTCACCGTCACCGGGCACGATGTGCACCGCATCGGACGCAGTAACCAGGGACTGCTGACGCTGCGACGGCAGGACACCCGCCCCGCCCACCCCGCCGAGGAGAGCTGATGGCCCGCCTGACGAAGCAGCACAGCGACTTCCGCCATCCTGGGCTGAGCTACCTGAACTTCAAGCTGCTGGAGATGGACCGAGTGCTCACCGCATTCCTCGGACGGCTGCAGCACCGCGGGTTGCCCAGCCGCTTGGCTCGGCACGCCGACATTGGTGTGGACGGTTTCGTCGATGAAATCCTTGACTGCGAGAGCCGAAGAGAAGGTTTCCAGGGTTTCCAAGACACCCCGGAGATCACCCGGCGGTGGGTCGAGACACACCTGGTGGACATGGTGAACCGGGGCAAGCCGACGCAGGCGGTGGCCGGTCTGCGACCGCTGCACGGCTTTACCTACAAGTTCCGTAACAGCAAGCATTCGCGACCTGCCGGCGCAGATGAGCACCTGTATGAGATGTTGTCCGGTGCGCCCGGCGAGCGTGGTGACGCAGCACTGCGACAACTGAAAGCATTCTTTTTCGAGGGAGTTGATCCTGCCACCGACTCCCCGCGCCCTGCGCATCCTATCGATGTCGAGACCCAGGCGCTATTGCACCTCTGCACCAGCGCTGAGAAAAAGGTGGACGACCGGCCGGACATGAGCAAGCCGCGCCGATCCTATCCACCGTTCTGCCCCTCGCAGGCCGAGCTGCTCGCAGACGATGTTCTGCGTTTGCTCTATCACCAGGAGCACATCCCCCGCTCAGTCATGGTGGAGTACTTCAAGATTCTTTTCGCGTTCCATCTGGCTCTGTACCACCTGCGGCTGATCAAGGCCCTACCGAAAGCGTTGGCCCGAGGGCACGTCCGGCACCGTTGCCAGCTCCCGAGCGTTCCGGCTGCGCCGGAGGAGTCGGGACCGGACTGCGAGTATGGGATCGGGCTATTCCTCGATGTGGCCGCAGTGTCCGGAACACCTGCGGCGAGGCTGGCGAGCCGGAGCGCCGCCGTATGGCAGCAACGCTTTCCCAGCTATATCAGGTCCGCGTACGAGGTGAAGAAGCTGGACGAGTTCGCCGAGCACCTGGTTCTAAAGAGAAAGCTGCCAAAACCGACTGGCGGCGTATTTTCCGTTGATGATGTATTGACCATGGGCCATCGAACGGACCTAAGAAGAGAGCGGGACCAATTCTTCGGCTATCGCCTCGCCAGCCTTCTGGAGAGCACAGAAGCCGATGGCGAGCCACCTGCCGAGATCACTCAAATCCTAGAGCTGGGCCTGGATGACTATTCAGCCTATCTCGAGATCCTCAGCGCTTACAAAGGAGATTTTCATCGCCGCTATCTCAACCAGTGCCTGGACTCCCTGCTACTCAAGAACCGGGCGGGTGCATTGATAGCACAACCCCAGGGTAGCCAACGACGTTTCATCCTGGACAGTCGCCTGATCGAGGTTCTCCTGCAGATCGCACTGTTGCAGCCGAGCGATAACTGGGCGTTTCACACTGAACCACTACGGGTTGACCAGTTTCTTACCATTCTGCGATTGCGTTACGGCCTCTATGTCGACCGGCTGCCGGACGGGGACGGTTTCTCGCAGCCGAGCATCGATGACCACGCCGCGCTGCGGGACAATGTCCGCGCATTCACCGATCGGCTGCGCGAGATCGGCTTCTATTCGGACTTGTCGGACGCCTACCTCACCCAGACCATTTCGCCCCGGTACGCGATCTCGGAGCAGGCGCAGTGACGGCGGCGAGCGGTCTGCGCCTGCTCGACGATGACGATCTTCTGGCTGCGCTCGAGGAGCACTTGGTGCCCCGGCTGGGCAGCGTCGTCAGCAAGCATGATGTGGGGCATTGCATGCGGATCGACGACATCGAGGTCGCGCTAGCTGTCCGGCTGTGCCGGCGGCTCCGCAGTGCGACCCGTAGCCAGGTACACGTGCTCGGCGGGCCGCCCGACGTACCTGCTGACGTCGCCGCGACCAGCACCAAGATCGTGGAGCTGCGCAATCCCGATATCGACGGCACGCTGCGACCTCCACTCCTGGTGTTCGTGCCGCCAGGCACGCGGGCCAGCGCCGAGGACTCCTTCGGCGTAGCGACCTTCGAGCAAATCGTGGTGGGTCGGGTGTACCCCGACCTCGCCAGTGAACTGCAGCGGGCTATGCCTGACGAGCTCGGCCGCAGTATCGAGGACCTCTTCCGGGTGCTCGACGACGAGCGGTGGTCCTTGGCGGACGGTCTTGCCCGGTGTCGTTACCTGCTGACGGTGGCACTCAATGACCATGACCCGCAAGCAGCGGGCGCCGCCGTCTGCGAGTTGGGCCTCGTGCCCGACCCCGAGCTGTTCCGGGCTCCGGTGGCGGGCCGCGCGACGCACAACGTACGCGTCGTGCGCGATCTCGTGGACTCGATCAAACCCGAACGGCAACGAGTGCTCGGATTGGGGCTGACTGACGTGGCCTTCCGCCGCGACTTCGCCCTGTTCGGAGCGAGCCACGGGTTGTCAGATCCACTGGTGTGGACCCGGCTGATCGTGGCCGACCGGGAGAACTGGAGGTTCTTCTTCGGCAGTTGGCCGCTGCGTGAGGACACCACCTACGACGAAGTCGACATCGAGGTCGGTGATCTTGACCTACCGGTCGCAGGTGAGCGTGAGCAGGACGCCCATGATCCGGTCTTGCGCGGGATCACCGGACAACGCTACCTCCCGGCCGGAGTGGGTGGCCTGCAAAAAATGATCGTGCCGTTCGAGATCCACCAGGACGCCCGGCAGGTCCCCGGGCTGTCCAAGTTCCGCGTCCAGGTCATGGCCGAAGACGCCAGCGGCGATGCCTCCAGCGAGCAACCGTCCGAAGGCACGCCAACTGAGATCTCGACCACCGTCAAGGTGGCTCGTACCGCGAAGCAAAGCTACCGCACCCAACTGCGGAAATTGCAGCAAGCCGATTGGCACGAAGGGTGGTACTACGTCCGGGTAACGGCGCTGGATGCCGACGGGTTGCCGTTGGCGCCCCGCCGCAGGACCAACGCTCACCGGGACCGTCCGAGCTATGAGAGCGACCGGTTCTACGTCATTCCCGATGGAGAGCATGACGGTCCCATCGAACACCGGAAGCGGCGAGCGGTCGGCGTCACCCAAGCGAGCAAGGATCTCGAGTTCGCCGCCGTTGCCGAGAGCCGATCACTCGAATCGGCCTATCACCGGGCGTCACGGTGGCAGGATCCGCCCAAGGGGGTGGACGCGGCGGCTGCCGAGCGCACCATCGTGGCCGACTTCGGATCGGAAGGCCTCGTCGACATCCCGCTCTCACCGCACCTGGCCGATCTTGAGGCGCGGATCCTGCTCGAACCCTCTCACGCTGGCTGCTGGCACCTTCCGCTGACGGTGACTGCGGCGGCAGGGAGCGTTGGTATGGCCACCAGCGCGGAGGGCAGGTGGACCACGTCAGTGGATGTCGGATTGTGGTCAGCCTTCCTCGATGCGCGTGCGGAGCTTTTCACGCTAGTAACGCAGCGATCGGAGGGAGCGGACGGCAAGGCAGGGTCCATCCCGCTTCCGGTGGAAGCGTGCCATCTCGGCACCGCCCGGGAACAGGTCGTGCGATATGCAGATGCCTACCAGGCGCTGCTCAACCATCAACAGAGCAGGTTGGCCGGTGCGACCAGCCCAGAGCACGCTGCCGTCGTGGATACCCTCGCGGAACTCGCCCGGATCGACACGGTGGCGGTGGCGCTGACGGATCACCGAGAGGTGACCCACGAGGTCGTCCTGGTCGCCCCCACACACCCCTTGCGGCTGCTGTGGTTGGTGGCCTGGGCGGTCGTGGGGCGCCGCTGGATCGCCGCCATTGATGCGGGTGACCGCGCTACAGCAGCCGCTGCAGCTGACTCACTGCGTAGTCTCGAACCGCTGGGCCACCCTCTGGTGGTTCCGCGTTCAACTGGCCGCCTGGCGATTGCAGCGTTCGACCTCACCCCGTACTGGGGCGTCTGCCTCCCCGATGGGACGGAGGATCCGCAGGGACTGATCGCGCTGCTGCAGACCGCGCTGCAAGTGCCCGATCAGTCAACGTTCAGCGATGTATGGTCCGGCGTCACGCTGGCCGACCGGCTCGAACGTTACGTCCGTCAGCACCCGTACGCCCGGACCTTGGTGATTAACGCAATAAACATCGGCCGTGGTGACGAGGTGGCTGAGGCAATCAAGTTCCTGCATGGTCGGCCCGGGCTCGACGGTCTCGGATACGATCTGCGGCTGTTCGTCAGCGATCCCGAAGCCCCTGGGACCGCTGAGTCCGTCGCGAGCCTGCTTGACGCCGACGAGTCGGCCCCAAGGATCTCGCTTTCGGTTCGGGATCGTCGAGAGTTTGGACTCAGCGTTCGCGACGACACCGCCCATCTGACGGTGCTGTTCGACGCGTTGAGTGCTGAGCATGTCGGTACGGCGGTCGCTGAATCGCAGAGCCATGCCGACGCGCCGCTGCCAGTATACGGCCTCGTCCAGCAGATGGTCACCGAATACGAGGACAACAGCGACACAACTGTCTGGCGGAAACGGCCACGGCACGGCGTTGCTGCCGAACTCACCGATGCCGAGGAGCTCAGTGATCTGCTGTCATCGTTGCCCGCCGCAATCTCATCCGCTGCCGCCACCGTCGCCACGGGACAGTTCGTCGAACGCCAGGTCCCAGAGATCTCACTGGCCCTGAATGCAGACGACTCAACCCTACTTGATCACGCACATCGGTGCAGCGACTGGGTGATCACCGTCGACAGAACACTGGGTGTCGAGTTCTTCGACAATCCGATGGACTCGCACCGACCCGATCACGTCATTGACTATGCACCCGAATCGGGCACGACGCTCGGGCACCACATGGTCGTGAGCTCACGGTCGTTGGACGAGCTGCGGGCGCTGCTCGGGCCAATAGTCCAAGACAACACATTGAGGTTGCCGGAGCGTCATGTTCACACTTTCTTCGAACAACTCCGCTTGCTCTCCGGCCGACTCGCTTTCAAAATTGCGTCGGTCGCGGCCAGTCAGCGCGTCGAGGTGCTCGGGCTCGCGCTAGCGCGTCTGTATCTCGAGTACCAAGGCGCGCTCCAAAATCAGATTCTCGTCCCACTCGATGCCCACCTCGAGCTCTACCGCCAGCCGCGGCACCGTGCAGGTGCGCCGAGCACCGTGGTCGACTTGCATCGGACCGATCTGGCGCTGTTCGATATCGACGCCACCAGTCAGACGATCACATGTCGACTCGTCGAGGTGAAGTGCTTCACCTCGGAGTCAGGACTCGGGGGGTACGAGAGCCATAAGAACCGCATTAGGACACAGGTGGAACGCAGCTGCGAGGTCATCGCAGAGCACTTCGATCCGGCGGTGCGGTCTCGACCCGACCGCAGCGTCAAGAACTTCGAGTTCGCCAACTTGCTTCGGTTCTACTTGGACCGAGGTCGGCGGCATCAGGTTATCGGTTCCGAAGCTGCTACCGAAGCGGCCTGGTTCATCGACCGGCTCGGCGACGGTTACCGGCTCGACTTCACCAGGACTGGCCTCATCTTCGACCTTGGCGGAACTGGCGCTGACACCGAGATCGAGGGAGGTATCGAATTCTGCCGGGTAGGCCGCGACCTCGTCCGGCAACTTCTCGACGCGGTGCCGACCAAGCCGACTAGTCAGGATTCTGCGCGAGAGCCTCTCGCGGAAAGCCTCCGCGACGCTGCGCTGACGATTCCACGGCTGGGTTCCGCCGCCTTCCAGCCGACCTCCCGATCCCACGCCGCACCAGTCGAACAAGCCGAGCGTGCAACGAAGTCGGAAAAGGCAGAAAACCAGGGCATGGCCGGTAATCACCCCCGGCGAGCGGAGGGCGATCCTGCTCCAACCAAGTCCCCTCCATCTGGGGGTGACTCAATCGGCGTAGAGAAATCACACCAATTACCCACCGACGACGTCCTGGAAGCGGCCGCGAACGCAGCGAATTCCCGTTCGGCCTCGGATGCAGAGTCAACGTGCTCTGACGGGCCGAGCGCAGCCATTCAGCCGGATGTCATCGTGGGAACATCCGGAGCCACACCTCAGTATGGTCTCATCGGCGACGCCCACGGCCGACTCGTCGCCTTGGATCTCAACGAAACACACACGGTGAGCCTGTTCGGCGTGCAGGGTGGCGGCAAGAGTTACACGCTGGGCTCGATCATCGAGTCAGCAACAATGTCCGCACCACCCGTGAACCACCTCTCAAGCCCGCTCGCAACGATCGTATTTCATTACAGCGCAACACAGGATTACGCACCTGAGTTCACGAGTATGGTCGAACCCAACGACGATCCAGCCGCCGTCAATTCGTTGCGAGAACAGTTTGGCGTTCAGCCCCGCGGGCTTAGCGATGTCCTCCTACTCGCACCTCGTGACCAGTGCGAAAAACGCCGGAGTGAATATCCTGGGATCGATGTTCGGCCGCTGGTATTCAGCTCTGCAGAACTACAGGCGACTCACTGGCGTTTTCTGATGGGCGCGGTGGGCAACCAGGCAGTTTACATCCGGCAACTCACCCGGATCATGCGGGATCATCGTGACGATCTCCGGCTGGCGACGATCAGGCATGCAGTTGAGGACTCGCATCTCGCAGACCGCCTGAAAGAGCTTGCCCTGCAGCGACTCGACCTAGCAGCTGAATACATCGATGATGCGCGTCGCATCAGCGACATCGTCCGGCCTGGCCGCCTGATCATCGTTGATCTCCGGGACGAGCTCATCGGGAAGGATGAGGCGCTGGGCCTCTTCGTCGTATTAATGCAGCTGTTCGCCGACGCCAGAAGCGAGACCGGGAGTTTCAATAAGTTGGTTGTGTTCGACGAAGCACACAAATATATTGACAACCCGGATTTAGTCAAGGGCTTGGTCGAAAGCGTCCGAGAGATGAGACATAAGGGCATGAGCGTCCTGGTCGCCAGCCAGGACCCGCCATCGGTGCCAATCTCGCTCATCGAGTTGTCCGACCACATCATTGTACACAAGTTCACCTCGCCGGCGTGGCTGAAGCATCTACAGAAGGCCAACGCGGCGTTATCGACAGTTACGGCTGATCGATTGGCTGAACTGAAACCGGGCGAAGCGTACCTGTGGGCCGGAAAATCGACGGACGCTGCCTTCACCCAGCGGATGATGAGGATCCGCACTCGATCGCGTCTTACCCGCCACGGAGGCGCGACCAGGACTGCAACTGGCAAGTGACAACCGCAAGGAAGAAATACCAGACACCTACAAGGTGCCCAGTTCGGCGTGCACGCGTCCGAGCCGCTCATCCCACCAGGTCGCCCGCACGAGCACGGGTGCATCGTGTTATGGATCAAGTCGGGACAACTGCTGGGTGCTGCCGCGCCACGGTATGCCGAACCTGGCGGTCTACATCCCACCAAGCGAACTGATGACCATGGTGGACAACCTGCGCGAGAAGCCGCAGAGCCCAGAGCAGCGGGCCCACCTCACGGCACTGCGACACCCGATACGTTGAACCTCTTGCCCGCGCGGCGGGTGTCGGGTAACGATATGCGCATGTGGCGTGCTGTGCTCGAGCCGTTCTGGCCGAGCCGGCGCATGCACGCCTTCGATCAGTTCTGTAGCTAGGCCGCGCGTCGGCGCCTGGCTTCCAGTGCTCTTCCGCTTACGCGCGCGGCCGACATCCGGTGCCCGAATCATCCCCCAGCACACTTGGAGTCTGTGTGTCCGCCACCGATGAACTGCTCGCCAACAACGCCGACTACTCCTCGAACTTCTCCGGCCCGCTGCCGCTGCCGCCCGCCAAGGGCGTCGCTGTCGTGGCCTGCATGGACGCCCGGCTGGACGTCTACCGCATCCTCGGCCTGAACGAAGGCGAGGCGCATGTGATCCGCAACGCCGGCGGGGTGGTCACCGACGACGAGATCCGCTCGCTGGCGATCAGCCAGCGGCTGCTCGGTACCCAGGAGATCATCCTCATCCACCACACCGACTGCGGGATGCTCACCTTCACCGACGACGGGTTCAAGAAGTCCATCCAGGACGATGTCGGCATCAAGCCGGCGTGGTCTGCTGAGGCCTTCCCGGACCTCGATGACGACGTCCGGCAGTCAATCGCTCGTATCAAGGCCAGCCCGTTCATCCCGAACAAGGGCTCCGTCCGCGGGTTCGTCTTCGACGTAGCCACCGGCAAGCTCAACGAGGTCGACTAACCCGCATAGGGCCAGCCCCCGCTGGGATCGAGGCGGGGGCTGGTCCTCATGATGAGCGGCCGCCCGGATTGGTCGTCTTCGAGGAGCCACCGACGGCGGCGACCACCCGGGAGGGGGAGGGTCTGCCGAGCTGGTCGGCCATCCACATGCTGGTGCGGACCAGGGCGTCGAGGTCGACACCGTGCTCGATGCCCAGGCCATCCAGCATCCACACCAGATCCTCGGTCGCGAGGTTGCCGGTGGCCGACCCGGCGTAGGGGCAGCCGCCCAACCCACCGGCCGAGGCGTCCACGCAGCTCACCCCTGCTCGTAACGCGGCGAGGGTGTTGGCCAGCGCCTGACCGTAGGTGTCGTGGAAATGCACTGCGAGGGCATCGGTACCGACGCCGGCACTGCGGAAAGCGTCCAGCATCGCGGTGACATGCCCTGGGGTGGCCACCCCGATCGTGTCGCCCAGGGAAAGCTGATCGCAACCCAGCTCCAGCAACCTGCGCCCGGCCCCGACGACCTGGGACAGCGCTACCGGGCCCTCCCACGGATCGCCGAAGCACATCGAGAGGTACCCGCGTACCCCGAGACCGGCCGCCAGCGCCCGGCGGGCCACCGGCGAGAACATCGCGAACTGGGCCTCGAAGCCACGGTTGAGGTTGCGCCGGGCGAAGCTCTCGGTGGCCGAGGCGAAGATCGCGACCTCGGTGACGCCGGCCGCCAGGGCCCGGTCCAGGCCCCGCTCATTGGGCACCAGCACGGGATAGCGCACTCCCTCGCGGCGCGCGAGCAGCCCGAGCAGCTCCGCGGCGTCGGCCAGCTGCGGCACCCAGCGCGGGTGCACGAAGCTGGTCACCTCCAGGACCCGCAGCCCGGCGGCGGCCAGCCGATCCAGGAACTGGGCCTTGACCTCGAGCGGGACTACCGCCTGCTCGTTCTGCAGGCCGTCGCGGGCGCCGACCTCCCAGATCGTCACCCGGGCAGGCAGCCCGGGTGCCGGGTGCACGTCGGGCAAACCGGCATCCCGCACGCTCACCTGGGGTCCGGTCCCGAGTCCACCTCGTAGTTCAGCAGCGAGTGCACCCGCTCGACCTGGGGTATGTCGTCGAACTCCAAGGGCTCGTCGGAGGCCGACTCGATGATCAGCGTGCCGCAGCCCAGGATCCGGTCGATGACCGAATGCCGGAACTGCACGCTGTTGATCCGGCTGATCGGGATGTCGATACCGCTGCGAGACAGGATCCCCTCGCGGATCAGCACCCGCCTGGTGGTCAGCACGAAATGCGTGGTGCGCCAGCGCAGCAACGGCACCACCGTCAGCCACAGCACACCGATACCGCCGAGCGCCGCCAGCCCGATCCATCCGTAAGACTGCCAGGACACTCCGGCGATCGACGCGGCGACGTAGGAGCCGAGCCCCACGAGGATCAACAGGGCCAGCACCGGTAGCACCAACGTCTTCCAGTGCGGGTGCTTGTGCAGCACCACCCGCTCATCGCCCCGCAACAGTTCCTCTGGGTAGGGCAAGACTCCTCCTCATCGCCACTGAGCACGGTACCGCTGCGCGGGTGGTGCGCTGGGCCGGTACAGTCCCGCGGCATGCGCAACCCGAACCCGGAGGGCGCCGGAATGGACCCCAGCCAGGCAGGTCGCGCGCTGAACGGGTGGGCCGAGCAGCATCAACGCAAGGCAGAGGCCTACCGCGGGCTGCACCACCAGATGTCCCAACTCACGGTGACCGAGACCTCGACAGATGGCATGGTCCGGGTCAGGGTGGACGCCCACGGCGTGCCGACCGAGCTGACCCTGACCGACCGCGCCCGGGGAGTGGACCCGGCGCGGCTGTCAGCCGAGTTGATGACGTGCCTGCGGCGCGCGCACAGCACCCTGGTCGCTCAGGTTCAAGACCTGGTGAGCGCCTCGGTCCCGGACAGCGACGACGACGCCAGGCAGATCGTGGCCGGCTATCTCGACCGCTTCGGCGACCGCGCCGCGCACCCGCCCACCCGGCAGGCCCGCCACACCCGGCCACCCGACGACGACTTGACCGCGCAGGCCCAGCCGTGAGGGGCAGCGACGCCACCGATTCACCTCGCGTCTCGATCGACGTGTGTAGTGAGGGCCGCGGCCGCGGCGCACAGCAGGCAGATCAGCCCGAGCGCCGGGCGCAGGCCGGTACCGTCGGACAGTAGCCCGATCACCGGCGGGCCGACGAGCAGACCGCCGTAGCCGACTGTCGAGACAGCTGCCAGGCTGGGAGCCGCTGACCCATGGTCACCCAGCGCGGCGGCGCGCAGCGTGAGCGGGAACACGACAGAGAGACCCAGGCCCATCAGCGCGAATCCGACGAGGGCCGCGGCGGGCGTCGCGAATACCAGCGCCACGCCGAGGCCGAGCGCGGCAAGCAGCGCGCCGCCACGTGCGGTGTGAGCCGAGCCCGCGCGGGCCGCAATTGGGTCACCTCCAAGCCGACCCACGCCCATGAACAGCGAGAATGCGGCCAGGCCGAGCGGGGCGAACCGGGTGGTCGTGCCCGACTGCGTGGTGAGGTAGATACCGCTCCAGTCGAAGACCGCACCCTCGGCCAGCAACGCACAGAAAGCGATCACACAGAGGCCCGCGAGGCGCCGGTTCGGTCGCGCGAACATCGGCGCATCGCCATGCCCCCGGTCGCGCAGCAGCCCCCGCGCGAGCACCGCGGCGAGCGTCGCGCCCACGACGGCGTTCGCGGCCAGGTACGGCAGTGTGGCGACGCCGCCGGCGGCCACCGCGACTCCCGCGCCGACGAGCGCGCCGAATGAGAACGCGGCGTGCAGCGAGCTGAACAGGTGACCTCCGGATGCCTGCTCAACCGCGATGCCCTGGACGTTCATCGAAATATCGAGGACTCCGCTCGTCGCACCGACCAGCACCAGAGCCGCGAGCAGAGTCACGGTGTCGACGGCGAGCGCGGGGAGCACCACCGCCCCGAGGTAGAGCGGAGCGGCAGCCACAACTGGGCGCGACCCGTTCCGGGCCACCAACGCCCCGATCGCCGGCTGGGCCAGGAGCAGACCGGCCGGGGCGCCGAACAAGGCCATCCCCAGCTCTCCCGGGGAGAGCCCGAGCCGCTCCTGGATCATGGGCAGGCGCGCGTACCAGGAGCTGAACACGGCGCCGTGCAGAAAGAAAATCCCGGTGACCGCGACCCGTGCGCGGGCGATCGACAATCCATCCACCACGACATCATCTTCTCCGCCGTGCTGATCACATTCCGGTCGCTGGCGAGTGCCGAACCTCGGTGGCGATCCTGCCGGTTGGCCCGATCGACGTGACGCGGAACGACCACAGGTGTATACGTGCTCCACGTGCCATACTGTGGACATGAGGCGTAACCTGACGATCCAGCTCGATGCCGAGCTCATCAGGCGGGCAAAGATGATCGCCGCAGAGCGTGGCACGTCGGTCAGTGGCTTGGTGGCTCAACAGATCATCGAGCTCATTGAGGCCCGTGATCGGTACATCCGAGCCCGGGAATCAGCGCTGGAGATGATGTCCGAGGCGACCGACCGCGGGGGGCGCCGCTGGACCCGGGAAGAGCTGTACGGACAACGGCTCGACAGGTACGGCGCGTGAGTGCTCCCTCGCCACCCGGCACCACGTTCATCGACACCAACGTCCTAATCTACTGCCACGATACCCACAATGAGGTCAAGCATCGGGCTGCCGAGAAGCTGCTCACGCAGCTATGGACATCAGGACTCGGAGTCCTGAGCACTCAGGTGTTGCAGGAGTTCTACAGCGCCGCGACGCGCAAGCTGCGGCCGGCACTGACGCCGAAGCAGGCGCGTCAGGTAGTACAGGACTACAGCGAGTGGTGCCGCGTCGACACCGATCCGCTGCTCATCCTCTCCGCCAGCCACCTGGCAGAGCAGCATTCAATCAATTTCTGGGATGCGCTGATCATCGAGGCGGCGTTGCGTATCGGGGCTACCGAACTGGTGACCGAGGACCTGAATAACGGTCACCGATTCGGCGAGTTGACAATGCGCAACCCGTTCGCTTCCGAGTAGGCGCGTCGAAAGAGCAAGTGCAGACATGCGGGTATGTGGACGTTGGCAGCCCGGCTCGTGTCAGCATCACAATGCCGACGACAGTTCGGCCTGCGAGGTGGACACCCTGTGCCGGTCCACCGCCGCCTCCCGTCCGCGCTACGGGTGGGCTATCCGGACGTACGTCACGTCACCGACCGATAACGCCCGCCGCTGCCCGTCTGACACGACCACCAGCCGGCCTTCGGTGTCGATCTGCTCCGCGGCGCCGATCAGCGCAGGCTGGGCGGGTAGCTCTACCCGGACCTGCTCACCCAGGGTCGCGCAGCGGTGCTGGTATGCCTCCCGCAGGCCGGAGGCGACGGGGTCACCCTCGTGCTCGCACCACTGCCGCAACTCGGCATCCAGCGCACGCAGCAGGGCCCGCAGCAGCGGGTCGCAGCAGCGGGTCGCGGTCGGTGCACGCGGCCTGCTCGATGACCAGTGAGGTGGCCTCGGGCGCCGGCAGCTCGCAGCGTCACGTTGAGCCTGATGCCCACCACCACCGCTGGACCGGCCGGAACTACCTCGGCCAGGATCCCGGCAGCCTTGCGCGGGTGGGCGCCCAGCAGCAGGTCGTTGGGCCATTTCAACGCCGCGGGCAGCTCGGCCAGCGTGCTGACAGTCCGGCACAGCGCCACGCCAACCATCAGCGGCAGCCAGCTCCAGCGGACCTGCGGCACGCCGGTGCCGGTAGCAGTGTTCCACTGCTACCGCTCGGGCCGGGGTGGTGACGTTGTGGTTAGTCAAGATGAACGAGTAGCCATACACCGCGTCGGCCTCACTGAGCTTCTCCGGAGGCGGGGCGCGTTGGTCGGGGTGCAGGGTGCGGCGGCGTCGGGCCCGGGACGCGGCGCAGATCTGGTAGACATCGAGACTCACCCGGCGGATGAGCAGCCGGGTGCTGGCAGGGCGGTAGTCGGCGATGGCGACCTGGGCGCCGGGAATCCCGATCGCCTCGGCCCAGTCGGAGGCGCTGATCCCGGCCAGGGCCCGCCACAGCGAAGCGATCCGCGTGGCGCCGATGGTGAACGTGACACCCTCCTGGTGCGCCGCCACCGCGAGGTCGACCGCGAAGTATCCGGCATCGGCGCCAAGCGCCACCCGCCCTACCCCACGGGGCAGGCGCGCCAGCGCCCGGCGCAGCAACCCCGCCGATCCGGGGCGGGGGATCCACATCACCCAAGATCAGATCCGCCGCCAGAGCGACGCCGGTCTCAGCCCAGGTGGCTCCACCAACTCCGCCACCGCCGCCATCCCCGACACCCCGGTCAGCAACGGATCCGGCGCGCCGACCCGAACCCTGGGCCACGATTGAGCTCCAGCGCGTAGCCTGCCCACCAGATGGGTGCCCCTCCCACCCGGATGATCACGACCTAGACAACATCATCATCCAAGCTCACAGGGGCACCTATCCCCATCTCACGACCCGTGTCGCCCACTACTCGCGGATTCGGGTCAGAGCGAGCGTGGACGGCGAGGATGCAGAGGTTAGGCAGCCAGGCACGAGCCATTTTGTCGGTCGAGGCTGATATACATTGGGCACGACCCGCGTCTCACGTAAACGACTCATGCATTGGGAAAGCAGACCTCTTCACCGAACGTGTAACCGGTCGGGTTAGCGCCTAGACCTACTCCTGTCTTCATGCAGAGCAGGCCCGTGACAGAATCGGACAGATCACCCGGGCAGTCATTACCGGCTCCTTCATGGCACGACTGGAAGCCCACAAAATCGGGCAGCCGGTCCGAACGATAGAAGATTACCGCGACCGCACGACGATCTTTCTTCGTATCATAGATCTGGTAGTGATTGTTATTCGTGTTGTACATGGCGTTCCCCGCGCCGTCGGGAGCAGACGACATTTTGAGTTGAGGCGGCGGCGCTTCGGAGACCGATGGTGGCGTTGAGGTATCTCTAGCGCGGTAAACCAGGGCAAGGACTGCGGTAATGAAAACAACGGCGACTGCGGCGAATACCACAAAAAGCGGTATTCTGCGACGTCCGTGATCCAATTTCTGTGACCGAATGAGGGGCGCTGCTTCGTCAGAAATGTCTGGCGCTGCGGCCGACAGGTAGATCACCGACTGGTGTTGATCATTTGATGTCGGTGGATCGGCAGGCTCTGCCATGAGTTCCCGGCGGATACCGTCGAGACGGTCGAAGAGATCGAGACGTCCGCATCCGTACAAAATCCCCCGCAACTCGTTGGAGGTCGGGAGGCGACGCCCCCGTTCGATGGCTGAGATGTCCGGCCTGTGCACGTAGAGGTGGTGGCGTTTAGCGTGGTCCGCGATGTTCTGCTGAGTCTTGTCACCCCGAAGCCGACGCAGCAACGATCCCAGGTGCGCCACGGAGGCGATGTGGTCGAACCCGTCGTCAGGTGCCAGTTCGGTCACGGAAGCCTCTCCTCCAGCGCGCTCGTGCAGGCACTGAGCGTAGCGGGCATGTCGGGGACATGTCTCCGACACTTGGATCAGCGCCGAGTACTTGATCCGCTGGCAGTCAGTGGTGATCCTGGTTGAGTCGAGGGCACCCCACGAGCCGTTCGTGCCTTCGAGATCACGTCTACCAAGCCTTTCCGCACGTCCACATCATTGTGGTACACACGCGGTCTGCGCGATGACCCACGTGAAGGCTCCGCTGATTCCATGGAGATCCGGCGAACGGCACGCAGTTCCTAAACACCCGTACAATTACTGGAAGGACTGACCCATGAATAGCATGCGACAGTTGATAGTTATCGGCGCACTGATCATCGGAACGCTCGGAATTACGGTGCCGTCAGCATTCGCCGATACAGACAGTTCGTATGGACCCGACGGCTCCGGGAGAACCACGTACAACACGAGCAAAAATCACTATGAGATCTACGACACGAAGAAAGATAGCCATGCGGTAGCGGTGAAATTCTATCGCCCGGGGGGCACGTTAGTGGGATTCCAGTCGTGTCACGAAGGAGCTGGTAATCGCTGCCCCGGCGACCTCCCCAAGTCGCTCTCGGGCCCGCTCTGCATGAAGACGGGAGTGGGACTCGGCCCCGACCAGAACAATTACGCGTACGGTGGAGAAGTCTGCTTCCAAAACGCATGAGGCGCACTCCGGTGCTGCCCGAGTATGCGGGCAGCACCGGAGTGCCTCTCTCCACCCCGCTGATCCAGCCAAGGCTGGATCAGCGACAGCTCTGAACCGGCACAGGCCCCGCGCTACCGGGGGGTTAACCGAACGTGCGTCACGTCACCGGCGGACAGTGCCCGCCGGTGCCCCGCTGACAGCACTACCAGACGGCCTTCCGTGTCGACCTCCTCCGCAGTGCCCAACACCGCGGCCTGCCCCGGCAACTCCACGTGGACCTGCTCACCCAGGGTCGCGCAGCGGTGCTGGTATGCCTCCCGCAGGCCGGAGGCGACGGGGTCACCCTCGTGCTCGCACCACTGCCGCAACTCGGCATCCAGCTCACGCAGTAGGGCTCGCAGCAGCGGGTCGCGGTCGGTGCACGCGGCCTGCTCGATGGCCAGCGAGGTGGACTCGGGCACCGGCAGCTCGTCCGGGCGCAGCGTCACGTTGAGCCCGATGCCCACCACCACCGCCGGGCCCTCCGGGACCACCTCGGCCAGGATCCCGGCCGCCTTGCGCCAGTGCTCGCCCAGCAGCAGATCGTTGGGCCATTTCAACGCCGCAGGCAGTTCGGCCAGCGTGCTGACGGTCCGGCACAGCGCCACACCGGCCAGCAGCGGCAGCCAGCTCCAGCGGGCCCTCGGCACGCCGGTGGGCCGCAGCAGCACCGACAGCGCCAGCCCCGACCGGGCCGGCGCAACCCAGCTACGCGCGGCCCGGCCCCGTCCGGCGCTCTGGTGCTCGGCGACCAGCACGGTCCGATCCGGTGCCCCCTGCCGGGCCGCGGCGGCCAACGTGGTGTTCGTCGAGGGCACCGACTCGACGACATCCAGCGCGGTATAGGGCCCTCCCGGTGCCAGCAGCGCCCGCCGCAGCGCGTCCGCCCGCAGCGGCGGCCGCTCGAGATCGGACCACATCATCTCCAGACGCTACCTCTAGGGTCGGCGGCCATGGAGCCGGACATCCACACCACCGCGGGCAAGCTTGCCGATCTGCTGCGCCGCCGGGAGAACGCGACGGGGTCCGCCCGCGCGGCAGCGCGCCAGCACCCCAGGGGCCGCAAGACCGCGCGGGAGCGGATCGAGCTGCTGCTGGATACCGGATCGTTCGTCGAGCTCGACGAGCTGGCCCGGCACCGTGCCACCACCTTCGGTCAGCAGGCCAACCGGCCCGCCGGCGACGGCGTGGTCACCGGCTACGGCACCGTCGACGGCCGCCCGGTGTGCGTGTTCAGCCAGGACGCGTCGGTCTTCGGTGGCAGCCTCGGCGAGGTGTACGGGGAGAAGATCGTCAAGGTGATGGACCTGGCGATGCGGACCGGCTGCCCGATCATCGGGATCAACGAGGGCGGCGGCGCCCGGATCCAGGAGGGTGTGGTCTCGCTGGCGCTCTACGGTGAGATCTTCCGGCGCAACACGCACGCCTCCGGGGTGATCCCGCAGATCTCGCTGATCATGGGTTCGTGCGCCGGCGGGCACGTCTACTCCCCCGCGCTCACCGACTTCACTGTGATGGTCGACCAGAGCTCCGCGATGTTCATCACCGGGCCGGACGTGATCAAGACGGTGACCGGCGAGGACGTCGGCTTCGAGGAGCTCGGCGGCGGGCGCACGCACAACACCCGCTCCGGCAACGCGCACTACCTGGGCGCCGACGAGGATGACGCGCTGTCCTACGTCACAGAGCTGCTGTCGTTCCTGCCGTCGAACAACCTTTCCGAGCCGCCGGTGTTCGACGCCCCCGACCTGATCCACGGGCCAGTGGTCGACACCCTCACCGACTCTGACCGGGAGCTGGACACCCTCATCCCGGACTCGGCGAAGGCGCCCTACGACATCCACGAGGTGATCACCCGCGTCGTCGACGAGGGTGAGTTCCTGGAGGTGCACGAGCTGTTCGCGCCGAACATCGTCGTCGGCTTCGGCCGGGTGGAGGGCCACAGCGTGGGTGTGGTGGCCAACCAGCCCACCCAGCTGGCCGGCTGCCTGGACATCGACGCCAGCGAGAAGGCGGCCCGGTTCGTGCGGACCTGCGACGCGTTCAACGTGCCGGTACTCACCTTCGTCGACGTGCCCGGCTTCCTGCCCGGCACCGACCAGGAGTGGAACGGCATCATCCGCCGCGGCGCCAAGCTGATCTACGCCTACGCCGAGGCGACCGTGCCCACGGTCACCGTGATCACCCGCAAGGCCTACGGCGGCGCCTACGACGTGATGGGCTCCAAGCACCTCGGCGCCGACATCAACCTGGCCTGGCCCTCAGCGCAGATCGCCGTGATGGGCGCCTCCGGCGCGGCGAACATCCTGCACCGCAAGGAACTCGCCGCCACCCCAGCCGGCGAGGTCGAGGCGCTGCGGGCCCGGCGCCAACAGGAATACGAGGACGCCCTGCTCAACCCCTACGTCGCCGCCGACCGCGGTTACCTCGACGCGGTGATCCCACCTTCGCACACCCGTTCTCACGTGGCCCGCGCCCTGCGCATGCTCAAAGACAAGCGCCAGACCCTACCCCCGAAAAAGCACGGCAACATCCCCTTGTGAGTGCCGACGCGAGCTATCACTCGTGTTGCCACCACGGGTCAGGCCGTCTCGTCGGTCCAGGTTGATGCTGCTGAAATTTCAAAATGGTCCTGTCCGGCAGGAGCTTACCGGACAGGACCATTTTATCGCGGACTACAAAGGAATCGGCCACGGGATCGCGTGTGATCCTATGTAATCGCTACAGGTCGGTTTAATCTGACGGTCTTCCGGAAAGTCGAAGGACCTGGAACTGCAGGCGTCATACAATTTTCCCGAACCGTTCAGTGGCGCATGGCCACCCGATTTGATGAATCTCCCCCAATCGTCCGACTGTCTGAGGGAAACAACTTCGCGACCATTTTTGTAGATGACCGTACTCGGAATCTGCGAGTACGTCACCGTCGTCGGACTACTTCCGTCGCAGCGGAGATCTGTTTGCACGACAGTCCATATGAAGGGCAGAGATCTTCCCCCTGTGAGGGAACCAGTGCCAGCGTTCTCCGACGTTCCTGCTCGCGCAGCGACTTTGTAGATGAGGTGCACAGACTTACCATCAGCGGCGGGCTGGATCTGTGGGTCGACGTTGTACCAGGATCCCCCATCGTCGTGGTACTTCTCCCCAGCGAAGTAGATCGTCTTTCCCGGCAGCCTTGCGGGCGTCCAGCCAGCGCTGATGTGAGGTTCACCCAGCTCCCTTGCCGTACCGATCACCTTCCCACCCGAATCACAAGTGATCTCGTGAGGAGGCAGATCCACTACTCCTCGGTACTCCTTTCCCGTCCAGAACGCGTCCCACGAGCCAGGAGTGGCCGCAACATCTGGACCCGGCTCAGGGTTGTGAGTCCTCTGAATCGCTCCGCAGATCACAGGACCGTGGAGGATTCGATCTGTCAACAGTTCCCCGATGCACTTCGTGACTGAAAAATCGTGGATGTAACGCACGACCTGATAGTGCGGCGACCTGACCGTGCTCTGCGCAGGAAGAGCGGGGCTCAGTATCTTGACCTGCCGCAGGAGCTCCTCCGCAGTACGTCCGCCGACACGCCCGTCAGCGCCAAGATGACTGCGACCCTGGAAGTCCAGGACCGCAATTCGAGTGTCGGCGCCAAATTTTCCATCAGGATCCAGATGGTACCCACTGTTGACCGCATTAAGCGCAGTCTGCAGCTGCGTGACACAAGGACCTGTGTCCCCCTCGTTCAGCCTTGGGCAGCCGGGAAAACTGCGGGTGCCGGTATCATCGGCCTGCGCTAACGGAGCTACGGACACAGAGAACGCAAATGCGACAGCCAAGACGCATCCGAAGTCTCTTGCTGCTTTCATCCCCAGTACCTTTCCTTGAAAAGTGCTTGCTCGGTGGATACGTCGACCGCTGGGGCCCTAGCGTTACTTCACAGCGGTCTATACGCACGCAGCGATGTTCTCTACAACGCTATGTGCCTAAACCGCAACTCACCGTTAGCGTGGGTGCGATTCGCCGACCCGCCTGCTCGATCAGCAGTGGTTACCGGAGGAGACCTATCGGGCCACGATGCGGCTGCAGACGCCCCAAGGATGGGTCATCTAGGGAGCGGCCAGAGCTGAGCCAGCCAGGACGCGCAGCGCGTGGGCCGACCCGGCGCGGCGGTTGCGCACCCCGGGGCATCCCGATCCGGGAGCCTGGCGCGCGTCGGTGGCAGGATCGGTGGTACGACCGCGTGCTCTGCGGTGCCGGGATCGGTGGTGCAGGTGTCCGGAGTGGTCGAGGTCGCCCTCGACTACCCCGATGCGGTGATCGTCGGGTGTGACTCGATGCTGCACATCGATGGCGAACTGGTCGGCAAATCCAGCTGCGCCGACCGGGAGGTCGGCGCCGGGTTCGGCGTACGTGCCGAAACCCGCCGTTGACATTCGGCGGTGTTGATCAGCGGTCGGTGCGGAGGCTGTCGATGGAGCCACGGGGCCGAGGCCGGGTGAAGGTCGGACCTCTGGGCCATGGGTCATGGATCATCAGTACCTTGCGCCGGTGCGTGCCTAGCAGCACGGCAACATCCCCTTGTGAACGCGTCACGGTGTTTCAACCGGATACCACTCACGAATGCTGCAACGGCTTCTCCGTCACCCACTGATGCGCGGTAGCCACTCGGTCCTTCAGCACCGCCAGCACCTCACCGAGGCCCTCATGATCCATGTAGTCGGTCTCGGTGATCGATGTCGCGTGCGTGCCGACCTGTTGGGCCAGCACGCTGATCTCGTTGAGCGCCGCGACGATGTGCTGGGTCTCGGTCAGATTGAGGTCACACATGTCCCATACGGTACAGGCACAGGGTCGGATAACCTCAGCCCAGATGGAGGCTGGCACCGGATGCGCGAACCCAGAACCTGGCCACCAGCACCGGAGATCCACCTCGTGCGGGGTGAGCCGTCTGATGAGGAACTCGCCGCACTGATCGCGGTGCTCGCTGGGCTGGCGGGAGCATCCAGAGCCGAGCTCGCGGGGACGCGCAGCGCCTGGGCCGATCCGGCGCGGCGGCTGCGCACCCCGGTGCGTCCCGGTCCCGGAACCTGGGGCGCGTCGATGGCAGGATCGGCGGTATGGCCACGATCGCGTTCGAGGATCTGAGCCCGGGCACTGTGATCGACCTCGGTGAGGTCAAGGTCGATCGGGAGGAGATGCTCGCGTTCAACCAGCGGTTCGATCCGCAGCCGTTTCACCTGGACGAGGAGGCGGCGAAGCGCTCGGTGCTCGGCGGGCTGTGCGCGTCGGGATGGTTCACCGCGTGCCTGTGGATGCGCGCGTACGTGGACGCCGTACTGGCCGATTCCACCTCGCAGGGCTCGCCGGGTGGCCGCGACATGTCGTGGCTGGCGCCGGTGTTCCCCGGTGACCTGCTGCACATGCGGCTGGAGGTGATCGGCGCGCGGCGCTCCCGCAGCCGTTCGGGCCTCGGCCTGGTGGAGTTCGTCGGTTCCGCGCACCGCGGTGCGGATTGTGTGCTGCGGATGACGTTCACCGGCATGTTCTCCACCCGTGGCTGACCGTCGCCTGGTCCTCGCGTCGGCTTCCGGGGGCCGGCTCGGCGTGCTCCGCGGCGCTGGGATCGACCCGGTGGTGCGGGTATCCGGAGTGGATGAGGATGCGCTGGCCGCCACCCTGGCCGACGCGCCGCCCACCGCGCTGGTCACCGCGCTGGCCCGGGCGAAGGCCGATGCGGTCACGGCGGAGGTCGCCCTCGACTACCCCGACGCGGTGATCGTCGGGTGTGACTCGATGCTGCACATCGATGGTGAGCTGATCGGCAAGCCCGGCTGCGCCGACACCGCGGTCCGGCGCTGGCAGGCGATGGCGGGCCGCACCGGCGAGTTGCTCACCGGGCACGCCGTGGTGCGCCTCGACGCCGGCGCGCGCACCGCGACCGCCAGCGGCGCGCGCGCCACGGTCATCCGGTTCGGCACCCCGTCACCGGAGGAGATCGAGGCTTACGTCGGCACCGGGGAACCGCTGTGGGTGGCCGGCGGGTTCACCCTGGATGGGCGGGGCGGCTGGTTCGTCGAGGGGATCGACGGCGACCCGTCCAGCGTCATCGGCATCAGCCTGCCGCTGACCCGGCACCTGCTCACCGAGGTCGGGATCTCAGTGGTCTCGCTGTGGTCCTGACCCAGCGCCGGCTACCCGATCCGGCCCAGCCCGCCGAAGAGATACACCTCGGTCGGGGTGCCGACGTCGATGGGGTCGGGACGCCAGAGCGAACACGAGACCACACCGGGGGTCCAGCAGTTCCATTCCGTCGAAGAAACGAATGAGTTCCTGCCGACTGCGTGCCGTGATCGGGTGCCGCCACGCTCGTTCACCTGTCGCATCACCCCGAGCATCAGCTCACCGTGGATCTCTGCGGTGGAATGCGACAACGCCAGGTAACTCCCCACCGGCAGAGCCGCGACGAGCCGGTTGACAACCGAATACGCCTCATCGGAATCCATGATGTGGTTGACGACACCCAGCAGCATCAGCCCGACAGGTCGGCGTAGACCCTCCTCGCCATCCCACTCCGCGATCGAGGACCACGTCTTGCCCTCGGTGGAGCTCACCCACAACTCGGACGTCAGGGCAACCTACCGGACTAGGTCGTATCGGTACACCGGTACTTCAGCCGGCGGCGGCTGGCCCGTGGAAGGATTTCCCAACGTGCCGTCACCCACCGACCGGAGGATGAGCGCTCATGCGCGAGGAGAAGATCAGTGACTTCCTGACCCGGCTCGCCGACCGCATACCGGCCCCGGGCGGGGGCGCGACGGCGGCTCTGCATGCCGCGCAGGCGGCGGCCCTGTTGGGGATGGTGGCCCGCTACAGCACCGGCGCGAAGTACGCCGAGCACAAGCTGACCATCGAGCGGATCATCGCCGAGACCGACGAGCTGCGGTCTGTTGCTCTGACGCTAGCCGAGGACGACGCGGCGGCGTTCACCTCGGTCTCCGACGCCTACCGGCTCCCCAAGGACACCGACATGGCCAGGGCTGCCCGCTCGGCCGCGATCGCCACGGCCCTGGTCGGTGCGGCCACACCTCCCTCCAAGGTCATCACCGTCGCCGAGACCATCGTCGAGCTCGCCGAGGAGCTGCTGCCGATCAGCAACCGCAACATCATCACCGACGTCGCCGCCGCCACCGAAGCCGCCCGCGCGGCGGCGACCACAGCCCGCCTGAACATCGAGATCAACCTCGGCGGTATCAACGACGAGCAGGCCCACACCGAACTGGTCGCCGAGGCCGACAAGGTCGATCACATCACTGCCCGCGCCGAGCAGGTCACCGCCGCCGTCCGCAAGGAGATCAGCACGTGAGTGCCACCATCCTGACCGGCAAGAAGCTTGCCGCGATGATCCGCGCCGAGATCTCCGTTCAGGCCACCGAACTCACCCGGGCCGAGACGCCGCCGAAGCTCGCGGTCGTCGTCGCAACAGTGGACGAATCCGCCGCCTGGTACGTCCGCTCCATCGCCACCGCGGCGGAGCAGGTCCACATCGCCTGCGACATCGTCGATCTCGGCCCAGACGCCGGCCCGGACGACATCCGCCACACGCTGGCCTCGCTGTGCACCGACGAGACCATTCACGGCGTCATCCTGCAGACACCGCTGCCGCAGGGGGCCAAGCTGGAGGATCTGGCCAGCGCCATCGCGCCCGAGAAGGACATCGACGGAGCTAACCCGCTATCCCTCGGGCGGCTAGCCGCTGGCCTGTCCGCGTTCGCCCCGGCGACCGCCGAGGCCGTGCTGGCGCTCCTCGACCACCACAACGTCGAGCTGGCCGGCCAGCACGTCGCCGTGGTCGGACGCTCCACCGTGGTCGGCAAGCCCGCCGCCCACCTGCTACTGAACAACAACGCCACCGTCACCGTCTGCCACTCCCGCACGAAAGACCTCGCCGCCGTCACCTCCACCGCAGATGTGGTAGTAGCTGCGGCCGGCCGGATCGGGCTGATCACCGCCGAGCATGTCCGAGCAGGTGCCGTGGTGGTGGACGTGGGCACCAACCCCACCGACGACGGCCGCCTGGTCGGTGACGTGGACGCCGCCTCCGTCACCGAGAAAGCCAGCGCCCTGACCCCCGTGCCCGGCGGCGTCGGACCGGTGACCACCGCGCTGCTGCTACAGCACACCGTGCAGGCCGCCGCCCGCTGACCACGCCGTGGGCACCAAGCTGCGAGATCAGGCCGCTGAGACCCTCCGGCTGGCCACATGGCCGAGGAAACGGGCGAGCGGGTCCTCCAGCTCGCGGTGACAGTCCGATTCGATCACCACCCAGCCCGACGCACGCAGATACTCCCGGGCTGGCTCCAGGCCCACCCGGCAACAAGCCCGCTCCAGTTCCTGCACTCGCTCCAACTCCTCGCCGAGCCGGTCCCGAGCCTTATCGATCTCCAATCGCACTCCGCCGATCTTGCTCAGAGTGACCGCGCCCGCCTGGATCAGCAGGCCCAGCAGTTGTCGGGCGGCGATGGCGTCCACCTGGGCGTACGGTCGCCGCAGCCAGGCTTCGCGAACGATTCGATCGGCGACAAGCACGGTCGCCGTCGCCGGGGCCGCTGTGTCCGGGCTGTCTAGCAGCATCACCAATGCATCCAGATCAGCGTGCAGTTCACTGACCACCGCAGCCAGACGCCGTCGGCGGGTCAGGACCGCCATCTCCAGGTGTGCGCCCTGCAGATGACCGCGCTCGTGGGCGCAATGCCACTTAGCTAAGGATGACAGAGTGGCTCATGATCACCGTTTTGGTGTCGAAAGTGACAAAATGTGTCGAATTCGGCACCAAAACGGTGATCATGAACGGTTCGGCGGCCCTAACTTA
>JBOHFF010000125.1:0-6646 GCA_050699515.1 Pseudonocardiaceae bacterium | reverse complement strand
GGAGCGACCGCAGTGGAAAAGCTGGGCAGACCAGCAGTATTCGTATGCTCACAACCAAACAACATGATCCACAACACCGAACACGATTCTAAAATGATCACTGAAAGTCGGTCGGTGGATCCAGGCTCAGAACTACCACGTGTCGTGTTCGCTGCGGTGAAGGGTGAACCAGCCCAGCGGTGACCCTCCCTCCGGTTGGATCTTGCCTGATGAGATGGTCATGGCGTCGCCCAGGTAGACGTCGGGGGATCGGCGACCGGGCAGGGCGTACTTCTGGAGCATCCGGGACACCAGCCGTCCCGGTTCCCTGGGTGGTCACCGAGCCGATCCCGGATGGGCAAGGCGGTGCTGGATCGGATCACCCGCGCTACCGGTCGCCGAACTGCTTCCCGACCGGCACGCCGAGGTCGACCAGCGCATCTGCAACCTGATCGGCCCCTGAACCTGTGCTCGGTAGGGGCAAGGAGACCGCACGTGATCCCCGGCGGCGGCAAAGCGGACCTGGGCGGGTTACAACAGGTGTAGACGGCCGTCGTCGGGGTAGCGCGCCCACCGCGGTGGCCCGACAGACGACCTCTCCCCTGAGCAGGAGCGGGGGTCCGGCTGGCCGCCCGGACCGGAGGGAGCGGGGGGAGCAGCTCGACCGGGCGGCCAGCCGGAATCTTGGTCGTGAACAGAGGTTCAGGTACCCGCAGACACGCTCGCAGCAGGTCCCACAGCGGTACCCCCCGGATCTGTCGTGTGGAGAGAGAGGCGGTGGCCCTACGCCCAGGCAAACCGCCCTGGCGCGGGTATTGCTGACGGTGTGCCCGGCGGCGGCTGTCGCGAGTCGGTCGGTGGCCTCACCGAGATCGCGGCCTAGTATTGCCAGGTCAGCTAGGGGCTGCCCGGTAAGTTGGGCGTGGCGCGCCTCGTCGTAGCAGATCGCAAACGGCGGTTCATTGTCCGGTGTGACGTGTGCGAAGTGATCATCGGCGGTGCCGATGGCGGTGAGTGTCTCGTTGATCCGGCGCATCTTGGCCAGCGCGCGCCCCCGGTCGGTGTGCAGCAGTGCTCGTACGGCTGCCGTGAGCCGATCAGGGCGGACCAAAGCGTGTTCGGCCAGCGTGAGGCCCTCGTCAGGCTGCCCGGTCCAGATCGCCTGTTTCGCCATGCTCGACAGGACCTCCGCCCGTAGGGGCCAGTCCTTGGCCTCTTCCGCGCAAGCCAGCGCGAAGCGGTACGCCCGACGGCCCTGCTCATGGGCGTTGGCGTCCACGGCGATGTACCCGGCCACATCGGCGAGGTCACCTACCGCGGAGAACAGCTCAAGGCGTAGCCGGTCCGAACAGGTGGCGTCGAGCAGGCCGACCGACGAGTGCAACTGGCCCATGACGGCTTCCCGGATTGGCGCACCACCGTAGGTACAGCCCCATGACTCGAATACCCGCGTTACGGTGCGGACCTGTTCAATGTCCGTTACGCCGACCCGACGAGGGATTGGAGTTGGCTCGCTGCTGCCCTGCAGGAGCGCAGCCGGCGGCCCCTGAACGAGAGCCCCGACACCGAGGCCGGTGACGGTGTGGATGGCCTGCCTACGCTTCACATCCTCATCTTCCAGCTTCACCACCGCACGACGGGCATGGGTGTTGACGAACCCCAAGTCAAGGGCGGGATTCGGGGAGGATACGCACCCCTCTATGGGCTGTCGGTACGTCTGAGCAGAGTGCCGATTCGGTGCCGCAGGTGCGCGACCTCGTCGTGGTGCTGGTGCGGGGCGGTGCAACGGGCTAGTTCGCGTAGTTCCTCGGCAGCGAGGTGGGAGCGGAGGGTGCCGGCGGCGTTCAGGGCCGTGTGTCCGATGGTGGCGGCGTGGAGCGGGTCACCGGTGGTCATCGTGAGAATGGCCAGCTTGGTCAGGCAGATCGCCCGGGTTCTGGGGTAGTCGTCGTGCCCGGCGGCGGCCGCGGTGAGTCGCTTGGTGGCCTCACCGGGGTCGCCGCCCAGGATCGCCAGGTCGGCCAGCGGCTGCCCGGCTAACAGGGCGTGGCGCGCGGGGTTATGGCGAGCCAGAAACAGCGGCTCGTGGTCCGGGGCGAAGTGCGCGAAGTGATCATCGGCGGTGCCGATGGCAGCCATGGTCTCGCTGACCCGGCGCATCTTGGCCAGTGCCCGGCCCCGGTCGGTGTGCAGCCTCGACCGACCAGCCACGCTGAGCCGGTCAGAACGAACCAGACCCTGCTCGGCCAGCGTGAGACCCTCATCAGGCCGTCCGAGCCGGATCGCCTGTTTGGCCATGCTCGACAGGACCTCGGCGCGCAGGGGCCAGTCGTCGGCCTCCTCCACACAGGACAGCGCATAGCGGTACACCCGGCCGGCCTGGTCAGGGGCACCGGCGTCCTCGGCGATGTACCCCGCCACCGCGGCGAGCTCGCCGACCGCGCAGAACAGCTCGGGCCGCAGCCGGTCCGGGCAGGTGGCCTCCAGCAGACTGTCCGACCAGCGTAGTTGGGCCATGACGGTCTCCCGGGCTAACCCGCCGCCTCCGTAGGTACTGCCCCACGACAGGACCACCCGCGTGGCGGTGCGGACCTGTTCAATGTCCGTTACGCCGACCCGACGAGGGATTGGGGTTGGCTCGCTGCTGCTCTGCAGGAGTGCTGCCGGAGGCCCTTGGATGAGAGCCCCGACACCGAGGCCGGTGACGGTGTGGATGGCCTGCCTACGCTTCACATCCTCATCTTCCAGCTTCACCACCGCACGACGGGCACGAGCGTTGACGAACCCCAACGCGGCATCGGTGGAGACATCAAAGATCGCCCGCAGGGCTTCTCGATACAACCTACCAGGCCAGCGGATTCTCCCGCGCTCAAGCTGACCTATCCAATTCGCGCTGGCTGCCACCACTTTCTTATCATGATGTTCCCAGATCCAGGCGTTGACCAGCTCAGCGAGTTCCTGCCGGGACAAGCACACATCCGGACAGGCGAGCGAAGCAGTACGTTCCCGAGCCGCCCGAATCCGCCTATTCTCCGCCGACTTATTCTCTGTCGACTTATTCTCCGTTGACAATTTTGCGCCTCCCCGGTGTCGTTGTCAGCGCTGAACATATCTCCGTTTCGCGTCAGAGATGTACGGAGCAATGGAGACTGGAACTGCGGAGGACATTATGCCAGCCGCCCCGAGGTCGGGGGGCACCCGAGCCGATCCCCGATGTGGACCAGGCGGTGCGGGATCGGATCACTGTTGCGCTGCCTCAGCGCGCGAGAGGCTGTCATCAGGGTTCACCGACAGCCTCTCGCCGACGACCACCGATTCCATCACCTCACGGGTGAACCGGGACGGGTATCCCGCGGCGAAGCTCAGCCCGCGCGGGGTCCCCACCATCGAGCAGCATGCGCGCCACCGCTCGATAGATCGGTCGTAGCACCAACCCTTCCGGCCTCGATCTGGTTCACCATCGCAGGACCCCACCGCAGCGCTGCTCCTCCAACCACTCGGGGCCGAGGTTGGCCAGTACCAAGTAGTCCAGGCAGGTCGATTAACCGGGGCTGCGCCGTCTCATCCCTGCCCGGCTAGTCCTCATCGGGATACGTCGTACCCCTGGGCAGGAGGCGACGGAAGCTTCGCGATGGCGCGGGTGATGGTGGCGGTGTCATAGATCCGAGTGCGGCGTTGGCCGACCACGACATGGCCGGCGACGCTGGGCACGCTCAGCATGAACCGCACGTGGTGCAGTCCGCTGGCGAGCGTGGCGTGCACCCAGTCGGGCACGCCACGCTGCCAGTCGCCGCAGTAGAACTCCTCGATCGCGCCCAGGCTCGGGGTGAACAGCACCGGTTCGACCACGGGCAGGCGTGAGCCGCCGCTCCAGTAGCTCGCGGCAGCCGGGGCGAAGGACGGGGCGATGACGATCAGATCCCGGAAGCCCAGGCCGCGATACTTGGCCAGAATCGTCATGGTCGAACATCCGGGTCGACCGCGAAGGAGATCCACGCCACGCAATAGCCTTTGGCCAGTTCCTTGGCGTACCACTCGGTGTACCTGGCGACGAACTCGGCCGGGTCGCGCCCCACCCAGTCGAGCCCGATCCGATCCACGTCCGCCTGGGTCGCGGTGTCCAGGTCTCGGATCTCCACATGGAGGATGCGCGCCACGGCGAACACCGTCTGAGCACCCATCATCGGCCCGTAGGTGAGCCTGGCATGGGACGACCGTTGCACTCTGGTGATCCACGCCTCGCTGCGCGGCCGAGGTTCGAGGGTCTTGCCGCCGGCGAGGATGTCATCGACGGCTTTCTTGAAGAACTTGATGACAGGTAGCTTGGCGATGTCGAGTTCGGTACGCACCGGGGTTCCTCCTGTTCGTAGGTCGTCATCGCGGCTCTCACCCGTCGTGTGTCAGATCGATGCGGTGCTCGCGGATCTCGCAGGTCAAGGGCAGCAGGACGCCCTCCACACCGCCCCAGAGCCTCAGAGCGCTCTCCTTCGACCCACAGATGCTCACATCGACTATGGCCATTCGGTACTCCGGCCAGGTGGAGACGACCAGATGCGACTGGGCCAAAAGCAGCGCCACGGTCGCTCCGTGCGGGGTGAAGGCGTGCGCTGTCTCCCCGACAATCTGAAAGCCAGCGTCTCGGACCGCCGTAGTGCACGCAGCCGTCAACACCGGAACATCGGACAGCGGACCGTCGCAGTGCCGCGCCACGATCATCAGCTGGACCACTCCGACGTGATCACGCGGCTGCTCGCTCATGGGCACCGAAGCCCTTCGTCCGTCACGGCGCAGGGCGCAAGCAGCGTGCCGGGACACGCCCCGGTCAACGCGCCGTCGTGTTGCACGAGAGCCTCGCCGAGAAGCGTGTAGCGAAAACCCCCGGGCGGGCGGCGTAGCCGCAAGGCCCGACCGGGCAGGTCAGCGACCAGCTCCTCCTCATGCCACACCAGGCTGCCGGGGTCGAACACGACAAGGTCGGCGACGTAGCCTGGGGCGATCCTGCCGCGGTGCGGGATGCCGAACACCTCGGCCTGGCGTCCGGTCAGCTCCCACACCGCCTGCTTCAGCGTCAGATCGCTGCGGTCGCGCGCGTGGCGAGCCAGTAGCAGTGTGGTGTCCCCAGCGGTGCACATCATCTGCACATGTGCCCCAGCGTCGCTGTCGCCGACTCGATCATCGAGCACCTTCTGCTCTCTTGTTGTGCGCTCGCGCCGTTGCGGCGGCGAGGTTATCCCCACCGAGAACCTCATCGTCGGGATGGGGAGCGTCACCAGAACCCTTGAGGAAGCAGACACCGGCACCCCGCCCCTGGCCAGGCCCTCCACGCGCAGGCCAAGCCGCGCAGCTCGCGGACACCGGCGGCGCGCCGCGTCTGGCGCAGCAGGCCGGCGACCGGTCCCAGCGAGGAACTGAGGCGCCAATCAGCGGATCTGCTGGCACAGCAGGTTCAGATGGCAGCACTCACACGGGGAGCCGGCCGGTGAGCGGGAGGTGGCCACCGCGTCCGAATCGGCGTCCTCGTGAGTGCTGGACCGCCGCCGGAACAGGGCGACCGTCTGGTCGGGCATGTCAAGGGAGGATTCGCACCCTCTACGGGCTGTCGGTACGCCTCAAAGAGCGCCGATTCGGTGTCGGAGGTGCGCGACCTCGTCACGGTGCTGGTGCTGGGCGGCGCAACGGGCCAGTTCTCGCAGGTCGTCGGCGGCACGGCGGGATCTGAGGGTGCCGGCGGCGTCCAGGGCTGTGTGTCCGATGGTGGCGGCCTGGATCGGGTCACCGGTGGCCATGGTGAGGCTGGCCAGCTTGGTCAGGCAGATCGCCCGCGGGCGGCCGTCGCTGTGCGCGGCGGCCGCTGCGGTGAGTCGGTCGGTGGCCTGCGCGACGTTGTGGCCGAGCATCGCGAGGTCGAACAGGGCCTGCCCGTTACCCCCGCCGAGGAAGGCGGCGTTGTAGTTGGCCAAGTATGGCGGGTCGTCGGCTGGGGTGGAGTGCGCGAAGTGGTCATCGGCGGTGCCGACCGCGGTCAGGGTCTCACCGACCCGGTGCATCTTGGCCAGCGCACGGCCTCGGGTGGTGTGGAGCAGCGTCAACTCGGTGGCGGTGAGCCGATCGGCCCGAACCAAGGCCTGCTCAGCCATGGTGAGTCCCTCATCGGGTTGCCCGGTCTTAATCGCCTGTGTCGCCATGCTGTCCAAGACATACGCCCGCAAGTGCCAGTCACCAGCCTGTTCGGCGCACGCCAGCGCGCCACCGAACATCTCGCGGGCCTCCTCATAGGCGCCGGCGTCCAAGGCCATCCACCCGGCGATGTTGGCGAGATCGCCGACCGCGGAGAACAGCTCGGGGCGTAACCGTTCCGGGCAGGTGGCTTTCAGCAGGCCGGACGACCAGCGCACCTGACCCATCACGGCGTCCCTGGCTACCCCGCCGCCGTAGATGCGCTCCCAGGACTGAAACACCCGCGCGGCGGCGCGGGTCTGCTCGATCTCGGTCGCGCCGACCCGCTTGGGGGTCGGTGTGGTGGGCTTGATGCCTTCCAGCAGCGCAGCCAGCGGCCCCTGGACGAGAGCCCCGACACCGAGGCCGGTGACGGTGTGGATGGCCTGCCTACGCTTCACATCCTCATCTTCCAGCTTCACCACCGCACGACGGGCACGGGCGTTGACGA
>JBOHFF010000124.1:0-101240 GCA_050699515.1 Pseudonocardiaceae bacterium | reverse complement strand
AGGCGCGCGCGTTCCTCTCGCATCATTTCGTGCTCCGTCATCTCTACGTGTCCATTCACGGGTTGAGCTGTGATGTCACGCCGTTGAGACTGTGGGGTGCCAGGGGTTGCCGGTGAGGGCGGCGTGGATGGCGTCGATGGGGTGGACGCCGTGGTTGCGGGCGCTGACCAGGTAGGAGCGGCCTCGGCAGTAGTCGGCGAGGGTGGTCAGCGTGTGCCAGTAGCCGGAGACGACCTGATGTCGTTTGGGGCCTTTGAGAGCCTGCTCCGAGGCGTTGTTTGTCCAGGGTACGGCGAGGTTTCGGGTGAAGGTCCAGACCTGGTCGGCTTTGTCGGCCAGGCGGGTGGCGAGGTTGTATCCGGGGTGGTTGCCCTTGGGCCAGCTGCGATGCCGGTTGGTGGTGATGTCCCAGGCGACTGCTTTGTCGTAGCGGTGGCGCAGGTCGGCGAGGAGCTGGGGGTCGAGCTGGTCGGCCTCGTCGGTGACCGCGGCGGCGGCCTCGCGCAGCACGGTGATGACCTCACCGGCCCAGTTCTGCTGGGTGGGGTGCAGCTCCAGGACACCCTTGGCGTGGCGGATCAAATGGGCTGCGCATTGCTGGACCCCGGCGAGTTGGACGTCGAACTGGTGCCAGCCGGCGTAATCGTCTCTGACCAGGTAACCGGCGTAACCCTCCAGCACACCCAGACCCGTAAGGGCGGTCTTGGATCGCGACCCCATCGCCGCGTAGTAGACCAGCCGCGCATCGGGGGTGCGCACGGTGACCGCGTGCGGGGCCCCGGGTAGGGGTTGTCCGTGCTCATCGGTGCTCTTGCTGATCACGTTGGTCGGCGTCTCATCAGCGCACAGGACGTCCTCGGCCCGCAGCGCGGCCTTCATCGCCTCGTCGAACCCGGCCGCGGCCAGGCGCTGGGCCAGGCGCTGCAGCGCCCGGGCGACGAACCCGGCCGACACCGGCACACCCAGCAGTGCCTCCATCAGCATCGCGGTCCGCTCGATCGGGACATTGCCCTCGCTGGCCAGCAAGATCGCCGCGGCGTTGAGGTTCGGCCCGTAGGTCACGGTGCCGGCCGCCCCGAACGGGGGCGTCGCGGTGGTGGTCTTGCCACAGCCACAGCGCCGCCGCGGCAGCAGGTAGTGCACCTTTTCCAGGGTGACCGCCAGGATGTCCCACACCTGCGCCCAGCTCATCCCCGCATCCGCGGCACCAGCAAGATCCCCACCACACCCACCACACTCACCCGGCGGGGGCAGTGTCTCGGTCCGGTCCGGTGTCACCGCCGGCGACAGCCCCGAGCCCTGGTGACCCGGCTGCCCACCCGCTTTGCGGTCCTTGGACCTCTCCCGAGAGGAGCGATCTGCCCGCCGCTTGGCCTTCGCCTCGATCGAGTCCTTCGACGGCGGCGTCGAGGAATTCGTCGAGTTCATCCCCAACCGCCGCCTCAACTCGGCGTTCTCCGCCGCCAACCTCGCGTTCTCCGACTCCAACCTTCCCACCCGAGCCACCAACCCCGCCACCAGCACAGCAAGCTCCTGATACGACGGCTCAGCCGGCTCGGGCGCGGACACAATCCAGATGATCGACGATCAAGACCCAACAACAAGCTCGACACGCCGTCACCGATCACCAGTAATCAACCAAGATCAACTCTTTGGCGACGGCCCAGCTCAACAGGATCCCTGAATGGACACCACCGGAGGGCATAGAAACGGTCGCGACGACGAACATCACGAAGGTTTCGCTGTCCTCGCTACACATAGCCCGCACCGGAGGGCATAGAAACTTCAAACCGGTCACCAAGTGATCCGGACGCAGGAGTGGACTCGCTACACATAGGAGCCGGAATGAATTAACCTATTCAAGTTGTGGCTCGATGGTGTAATTCCAATCGCCATGGAACTCGTGTCGGACGAGGGGTATCGATTCCTTCTGCCGGTCGGTGATTTTTATTTTGGTGGGGTACAGGTTGGGGTCGAGTTCGCAGCGAATGGTTAAATCCTGTGGTGGTCGTGGTGTTGGTGATGAGATTGACGATGGTTTGATAGGTTTCGAGTGGCCTTCCACGCCAGTTGTGGGTGATTCTGGAAAAGAGTCGATGTTCAATCTTATTCCATTTACTGGTTCCGGGTGGGTAGTGGCAGACGGTGATGCGGAGTCCTGTTGTCTTGGCCAGCCGGGCGAGTTCGAATTTCCAGAGCCAGGGGCGATGTCCGTTGGATCCGCCGCCGTCGGCGGTGATGAGGATCCGGTGAGCGTTGGGGTTTTTTTGGCTCTACTGCCATGGATGTGGATCAGGGGGGTGTGGTATGGCCGGGCGCCCGCTGGGTGGGGCGCACGGGCGTGATCTAGGTTCGACGGCTCCTACACACACCGATCCTGGAGCCGCCCGTGCGCGCCACAACCCTATTGAATCGTGTACTGGACCTGCCGGGTGCGGCGGTGGTCGATCCGGGGTCCTGGCAGGTGGAGTCTGGTGGGGGCGAGGTGGAGGTGCGGGTCCGGTTGACCCGGCGGCTGTTGGTGTGCTCGCGGTGCTCGTATGCGACGGCGACCCGGTATGACACGCGGGACGTGGACTCCGCGTGGCGGCATCTTGATCTGGGTGGCCGGGTGTGCCGGATCAGGGTGCGGCGGCGACGGCTGCGGTGCCCGGAGCACGGGGTGCTCGCCGAGGGGGTCCCGTTCGCGCGTCCGGGATCACGGTTCACCCGTGACTTCGAGCAGTTGGTCGCGTGGCTGGTCACGAAAACCGACAAGACAACGATCTGCGCGTTCGCCCGGATCAGATGGCGCACGGTCGGGGCGATCTGTGAGCGGGTGTCGGTGGATGTGCTGGATTCTGGGCGGTTGTCGGGGCTGGTTGATATCGGGGTGGATGAGATCTCCTGGAAGAAGCATCACCATTATCTGACGCTGGTGTCCAATCACGAGACCGGGAAGATTGTCTGGGGTAAGGCCGGGAAGGACACCGCGACCTTGAATGCGTTTTTCGGGGAGTTGCCCGGGGGTGCGGCCGGGGCGCTGGAGGCGGTGTCCATGGACCTCGGTCCCGCTTTCGCCAAGTCGGTCCGTACCCATGCCCCGCAGGCCACGATCTGCTTCGACCCGTTTCACGTGGTCAAGCTGGCCACCGACGCCCTGGACACGGTGCGGCGCCAGGTGTGGCAGTCCGCCCGGAGGCTGCGCGACACGAGTATCGCGAAGAGATATAAAGGGGCCCGTTGGGCGTTGCTGAAAAACCCCATCGATCTGACCGAGGATCAGAGCGGCACGTTACGGGAGATCAAACGATCCGGTGGTGCGCTGTGGCGGGCCTACCAGCTGAAGGAGGCGCTACGCGCAGTGTTCGCTGGCGATCTGGACCCCATCGACACGAATTCCATGCTGGACCGCTGGTGCTCAAAAGCGCAACGGAGCCATATCCCCGAATTCGTCACAGCGTCACGCACGATCCGGAAACACCGCGACGGCATCAACGCCGCCATCGACCGCGGACTATCGAACGGCCGCCAAGAAGGACTGAACAACAAGGTCCGGCTGATCATCCGCCGCGCCTACGGCTTCCACAGCGCCCAAGCCGCCCTGGCCACCGTCATGCTCGCCTGCGGACCCGTCAACCTCAAGCTTCCCTACCACACCCCCGCCACCCACATGTAGAGCAGTAGAGCCGTATTTTTTCTTTGCCGATCTGTTGCCACCATTTTTCGATGGTGGCTACGGCGAATACTGACGTGTCGTGGTCGATGCCGACCGATACCCAGGCGCTGTTGTCGGTCAGGTCGTAGACCCCGTAGGGTATTGCTTTGCCGTCAGCCTGGCCGGGGAAGTCGTAGGTAGATACCTCGACCGGTTCACCTTCCGGGTGCCATTCTTTGCCGGATTGGGTGCGAACCGTCCTACCAGCTCTTTCTTTTTTGTGTCGACGCTGATCACGGGGTCGCCGCTGGCGAGGAAGTCCTTGGCGAGCGTGTTGATGTGCTGAAACTGGGCGTCGCGGTCGGGGTGCTGGTGTCCTTCGAGGGTCTTGCGGGTTCCCTGCAGGCTGTACTTGAGAGAATGAAGGATGTCCGCGACCACCGAGTGGCTGATGGCGTGCCCCATCTTGGTCAGCTCCGCGGCGAGGCGGCGCGTCGATTTCGTGGTCCACCGCAACGGCGATTCGGGGTCTCCGCGAGTTTCGGGTTCAATCAAGGCATCGAGCGCATCCAGCAGTCCCGAATCCACGTCCTCGGCTTTCTTCCGGCCGCCTCCGGTTGCTCGGACTCGATGACCTGACCCTTCGGGAACGTCGCTGGCCAAGTCGGCCAGGCCACGCCGAATCGTGCTCCGCGATGCGCCAGTAGCCCGGTGCACAGCGCTGATTCCACCGCGACCCCACGATTTCGCCTCGGTCGCCATCGCCGCACGACGATCCCGCTCATTCAACCGGGGCAGCAGATCAGCCAGGCGAGACTGCATCGCACGGAAAGCGTCATCATCCTTGGATGTCACAGTGCTGATAATTTCACAAGCTGATCACCTCAATGGGGTCGACACGCCATGTACGCCATACAATTGAAAATCACTCTATCGGATTAGTTATTTACTTACAATTACCTAGCCCGCACCGGAGGGCATAGAAACCGAGAGTCGACGCAGTGGTGGCGAAGGCGATCACGGTGACTCGCTACACATAGCCCGCACCGGAGGGCATAGAAACGGGAGGGGTGAACCTTCGCACTCGTGCGGGTTGTTGTCTCGCTACACATAGCCCGCACCGGAGGGCATAGAAACGGCGAGGGAGCAGGGGCAGTAGTGCTGGTAATGCTCGCTACACATAGCCCGCACCGGAGGGCATAGAAACTACGGATCAAGCGTGATTATCAACAGATGATCAGCTCGCTACACATAGCCCGCACCGGAGGGCATAGAAACGAACAGATAGACTTGTCACACTTGTAGTTGTCCAACTCGCTACACATAGCCCGCACCGCGCTACGCATAGCCCGCACCGGAGGGCATATTTTAAAAAACTTTGCCAAGATCGACGGTGACAATTACTGTAGTCACGACTCGGCATAAGGCTCGACGATGCGCAGCGGAAGGGGAAGCGGTCCGTTGGCAAGCACTTCACCGTCAACAACCGCTCCAGACGTCCCATCCGCTCGCCGCTGCAACCGCTCACCCGCCGCGATCAGACGCAGGGCGTAGCTGCGCTGCTCAGCGGCGCTGGCGGTGCCCTCCATGATGCTCATCGCCAATGGCGCCATCGCTCTGTTGAGTCGCGCCAGCTCGGCCAGCAGCTCGCGATCTTCCCTGATCACAGGAGCTCATCCTGATCACCGCGACGTGCGGACTCGCGGCTGCCGAAGGCAGCTGCCAGCTCACGCCGCAGGGCCGGCGCGTCGGAGGGGCTGAGGTACGCACTCGGTCCGCCTCGCCAGCCGTGCAGTAACAGCCCCCCGTCGCACAGGTGGGTGATGAGCACCGTGTCCGGCAGGGCAGTACCCGGCCGGACACTGCGGCCGATGCCGCGTTGCCCTTGGCGCTGGTGGTCACCGTGATGCACGTCGTTGGCGACCTGCCCGCCCTGGTTGCCTTGGTGATGCACGTCATGCATGCCCGTCTGTAGTGGTGATCCCTGACGGCACCCAGGACCGGGGACACCGGGCCGATGGAAGCGGGGCCGGGGGCAGTCCCGCGGGGGGACACACCAGCTCAGCGTTCAGCCCGGCCCTGGGGGCCATGGGGAAAGCCAAGCCGGTTGCCGCAGGCTGCGACAGCACAGGAGGGTGACACCTCTGCGTCATCCACGAGCCGATTCGAGGCTGCGGTCGGGCTGTTGCGTTAGTGTCCCCAGTCACGTACTGGATCAATCGTGAGTGGGAGCCGGGAACTGTGACTGCCAAGCGCCACGCTCTGGCGGCTCGCCGCGAGATCGTGGGCCATACCCAGGAAACGCTCGCTGAGCTCGTCGGTGTCGAACCCACAACGGTGGGACGCTGGGAGCGGGGTGAGACCTCTCCGCAGCCGTGGTGCCGGCCCAAGCTTGCCGATGGCCTGGCCATCTCGGTCGAAGAGCTCGACGGCATGCTGACCGAGTGTCAGCCGGTGACGGCGGTGCTGATCGCGGATACAGCCGGCGAGCAGAGTGATGATCTCGACCGTGATGTCGTGCTCTCGGCACCGTGGACTCACCAAGGTACCGTCGAGTCGGCAGTCGTGTTGGGAGGCGGTGATCACCCGGTGAAACGGCGAGGGTTCGTGTTCCTGAGCGGCTTGGCGCTGACCGCTCCGGCGCATCAGTGGTTGATCCACGAGCCGGGGCCGCTCGGGGTTGTCAGGGCGTCGGGTGTCCTCAGCGCTGGCAGACCGATTTCTGGCGATGATCCCTGAGCTACGGGCGATGGACGATGTCGCCGGTGGCGGCACGGTGCTCTCGCTGGCCCAGCAGCAATTCGGAACGGTCGCTGACCTGCTCGACCAAGCGTCCTACGACGAGCCGACCGGCCGGAAGTTCCATGTCGCATTGGCTGAGCTGGGACAGCTCGCGGGCTGGGCTGCTTATGATGCGGGGCAGCAAGGCCTCGCGCAGCGCTACTACGTCGCGGGGCTGCGTGCGGCGCATAGTGCTGATGACCGGCCCCTCGGCGCTCACATCCTCGGATCGATGGCGTATCAGGCCGCCCGCGAGGGACAGCCGAGGGAGGCCGTCACCCTGATCGACACCGCCGTAGCCGGCGTGCGGGGCAGGGAAACCGCCCGGCTGCTGACAGCGCTCTACGACCGACAGGCCTGTGCCTTGGCCATCCTGGGAGACTCGTCAGGCTGCACGGCGGCGATCTCGAAGACTCGCACGCAGGCCGAAGACATCAAGCACGACGACGGTCTCCCGTACCTGTACTGGGTCGGCCCGGCGGAGGTCACCGCAGGCGCCGGGCGGTCTCTGCTGAAACTGGGGAAAGCTGACCTGGCGGTCGACCTGCTGGAGGAGGGTATCGGCCTGTTTGATGAGTCATTCGTCCGTGACCGGGCAAATTTCGTAATCCGCTTCGCGGAGGCTTTGACCCATCCGGGTCCGCAGCAGGACCTTGATGCCGCTGTTGAGCGCGGCAGAGCAGCACTCGATTTATATGCAAACCTGGACTCAACCCGTGGCGTTGACCGTTTCCGGGACCTCGTTAGTCAGATGAAACCGCACATCAAGGTCCCAGCGGTGCGGGACTTCGTGGACCGCACACGCGATCTTGTGGCGGCGTGACGGAGATCGTCCTGATGGTTGCGCCACAGGCGCACGGCAGCCGCGCGTCATCCCTGTGCGGGTGGGATCCTGCGTCCATGCTGTTGGGATAGCGTGCTGGTCACGCACGTGATCGATTCGCGAGTAGGGAGCTGGGAACCATGCCTGCCAAGCGCCGCGCACTCGCGGAGCGTCGTGAGATCGTCGGTCACAGCCAGGAAACACTGGCCCGGATCGTCGGCGTCGAGCCCACGACGGTCGGCCGCTGGGAACGGGGCGAGACCTCGCCGCTGCCCTGGGCCCGACCCAAGCTTGCCCAGGCCCTGACGGTGTCAGTTGACGTGCTGGACGCCATGCTGACCGAAGGCCGGGCAGTCCCCGAGGGGCGATCAGCTGGCTCGGGCCTACCACGAGCTGCCGAGCGGATCGGTGATCCCGAGCGCGACCCGGTGCTTGCACCGCCGTGGAACCATCGAGGTACCGTCGAGTCGGCAGTCGTGCTGAGCGGTGGTGAGCGGGTGAAGCGGCGAGTATTCGGGTTCTTGACCGGCATGGCCTTGACCGCTCCGGCGCACCAGTGGCTGGTGCACGAGCCAGGGCCGCTGATCTCCGGGTTGTCGGGACGCCGAGTGCCGGAAGCGCTGGCCGATCGGCTGATCGCCGTGATCCCTGAGCTGCGCGCCATGGATGACGTCGCTGGTGGCGGCACGATGCTCGCGCTGGCCGAGCAGGAGTTCGGGGTGGTCGCCAAGCTGCTCGACCGGGCATCGTACGACGAATCCACCGGCCGCAAGCTTTATCACGCGCTCGCGGAGCTCGGACGGCTTGCGGGCTGGGGTGCCTACGAGTCCGGACAGCCGGGACTAGCCCAGCGCTACAACATTGCGGCCTTACGCGCCGCCCACACAGCCAAGGACCGCTCATTGGGCGCGCACATCCTCGGTTTCATGGCCTACCAGGCCACCCGCCAAGCACAACCTGCCGAGGCAGTGACGCTGATCGAAACCGCTCTCACCGGTATCCGCGGCCGGGAGACTCCAGCCTTGCTTGCTGAGCTCTACGGCTGGCAAGCCGACGCCTTCGCCACCCTGCGCGACGACTCTGGCTGCGCCGCGGCCATGTCGAAGGCGCGCACGCAAATTGAGCACCTCAGCCCGGACGATGATCTACCGTACCTGTACTGGGTCACACCGGCGGAGATCACCGCTTACGCGGGTCAGTGTCTCCTACAGCTGGGGCACAGTGAGCAGGCAATCACGCTTCTCGATGAGGGCATTGCGCTGCTCGACGGGTCATTTGCTCGTGACCGGCAGGCCTATTTGACGCATTCGGCGGTTGCCCTGATCCAACCAGGTCATCAGCGTGACCTCGACACCGCCGCCACCCGAGGAATGGAAGCGATCGATATCGCCCAGAGCCTTCACTCGACCTACAGTGTCGATCTTCTGCGCGACCTGCATGACCAGATGACACCGCACGCCAAGGTGCCGGCAGTGCACGATTTCCTGGAGCGTGCCCAGGGATTGGTGACGGTGTAACTGATGACGGCGCAGTCTTACAAGGCCGGGTCAGAACGTCCGCAACCGTCACCGAGGCGCTCACCACGTGATCGATGGCCGACCATGACATACACCAGGTAAGCCCACTCGCCTACCCGGGCGCCGGTCTTCGTCGACAGATAGGGGCTGAAGTTGTCGAGCACGACGGCGATGCGGACCCAGGAGGATGGAGCGATCGCACGTAGCGCAGCAAGGGAAGGAACTCGGCCCTGCCCTTCTTCACCTTGATGTGCCGATAGAGCCTGTTAGTGGAGAGGTCGTAGGCGGCAAGGAGGTGCCGCACCCGTGGAGGCGCTTGTAGGTGGCACACGGCGACGTCGGGATCGCCCGGGTCAAGCTGGGCCTTTCCGCCTCGAAGTCGGAGTCAGCATGATTTGGGCTCGTCGCCACCGCACGACCGACCCCGATCCTCTTCGAACGATCGAGAGGAGCTTCCTGCCCTTCGGGATCAACCCCTCGTAGGTGAGGTTCACGCCCTCGACCTTCACCTTGACCGGCTCCTTCCAGACTTCGCGGTCAGCCCTCTCCAAGAGCTCATGATGTTCGCACGCCAGCCGTTGCGCGTCGGTCTCAACCGGCTCAGGAGCCGGTGGCGGCGGTGAGCGCCCAGCAATTCCGCGAGCGCACCTGACAGCACCTCGTCGTCATCCTCGGGTGGGCGTCAGGCCACCGACCGGACGCGGCGAGCACCGTCCCCGCGGCAGCGTGCCCGATTTCGCACCACGAGCGGCACCACAGCATGCGCACGTCCCCAGGCCCACCAGGGCCGGAGGATCGACCCGGCACGCGCCGTCTGTGAGGAGGGTGTCACGGGTTGCTCATCGCGGAGGATGCGCATGGCTTGGTGCAGTGGGCTGCCCGCCATTGGGTGGGTAAGATAGCGTCCATGTCCACCGCTGCGGGTGCCGCCCACGAGCCCGCCCCACCGCTGCCCACCGGTAGCAGCCCGCAGGCGATTCGGGCAGCCCTGCTGCCTGAAGAGGTTGGCAACTTTGACCGGGAATACCGCCGTGAGATGGCCATAGCCATCGAAACCCTCGACCTCACCCCTGTGATCGAGATGCTGGCACGCTGGCAGTTGGTGGCCAGGTCAACAAGCCAAGACCCCCAGGCCCACCGGCGGATGCTCGCGCACGCCGCCATCCTCAACGCTGGCGGCGATATACCACGAACTCCCTGGGAAGAAACCAAAGCACGATTAGGCTTGTAGGTGTACATCGTTGACACCGACGACGATGTAGACGAGCAAATCGCCGCCCTACCCGCCAAAGCGCTTTCCTCCTTCGCCGAACTCATGACGCTGCTCGAACTAAGCCCATGGGCCGGCGCAAGCTACGACCGAGAACAACCTAGCGCCAACATGCGCACTCACCCCTTCGGGCCTGCTGGCGCAGGCTTCATCATTTATTTGATATTGGAACAAGAACGACGTGTCAGCCTCCTGCGCGTCGTCTGGCTCGACTAACCCAACCACCAAGGACGATAGGTCTGCCCGTCGAGTCCGGCATGCCGCGATCCTGGCCGATGTCGCCCAAGAAGAAGCAGAATCCGCCGAGGCCAAGGGCGCCGAGCACGCGCCGGAGGAGATGTCACGCGACGAGCTGGTCGTCGTCGTGCGCCGCCAGGCCGAGCGGATCACGGCGCAGGATCGGCAGATCACCACGCAGGCTGGTCAGGTGGAGTGCGGCGCTGAACTTCGGCGGCTTCTTGCCTGCCTCGGCCGCTGCCTCGCCCCGCCGCACCGACGCCTACCTCGCTGCGCTCGCCGAGGACTTCGCTACTGCACAGGGAGCTCCAGCGCCATCCTGGGCCAGCGAACCCGGCCGATTTCTGTCCCGCATCTGGTGGCCGCGCTACCCCGGTCTGTGGGCACGCGCCATCGTGGAGTCGCCTGCGGCGTTCCGCCGCCGGGGCATCCTGACGGCCCTTACCGCCCCTGAGGACCGAACTGGCCGAACGCGGCCTGGTCACCGATCTCTCTATGCTCGTCGGAGCGGCCACGGAAGTGTGAGACGAACGTGGTCACAGCCGCCACCTCGCGGGAACTCACGTCCCACTGTCCGACAGCAGTCCCCGAGACCAGGTGCGGATCGAGCCGACCACCAGCCAGACTGTCTCCGAGCCCCATACCGGGGGGGCCGCACTATCGACGTACGCAACGACTGCTGGATCGTCCGATGGCTCCTCAGCCGCTCGACCACCCCGTACAGAGCTGCCCCAAAACCGCCCCAAACACCTCGGTCCTCGCAAAGCTTGTTTCCGCAGCTCAACACACCTCTCATCCACCGATCTGACCGACCAAGACGATCATCACCAGCCCACAACGCGGAGGTACTCGCACACGTTGCCATCGCCGCTGGTCAGACCCACCAAGTTTCCGCTACTGTCACTACCGATAGCCCGCTGCGGAGGGCATAGAAACGACGTATCAAACCGGTCGTCCCGGGTGACTCGGAAGGAGGTCACTACCGATAGCCCGCTGCGGAGGGCATAGAAACGTTGATGTGAACGGTCTTGCCACCACGGGTCATCGTCACTACCGATAGCCCGCTGCGGAGGGCATAGAAACACCTCTCCGCGTGCTTTTACACAGTTCGTCTGTGCGTCACTACCGATAGCCCGCTGCGGAGGGCATAGAAACGTACTGTTCGTCGGTCATACCAGCCAGAGAATCGGTCACTACCGATAGCCCGCTGCGGAGGGCATAGAAACGCATCGCCTTGATTGCCCGGTCGAGCTCATCCAGCGTCACTACCGATAGCCCGCTGCGGAGGGCATAGAAACGGACCCCGGACCAACATCTCCGGATCCGAGCGCAAAAGTCACTACCGATAGCCCGCCGCGGAGGGCATAGAAACAGCACGATGGCCGTGACACCACTTTGCTGACTGATCGGTCACTACCGATAACTTTCCGCAAAGGGCATAGAAACGTGACAGTGTCTATCGACGGCAGAGCTACGCATGAAATAGTCCGTACCGATAGCACCGCAAGGAGCTTCGGGAGACGATTCACGCGCCAGGCAGGCAGATCACCGATTAACATTTCATAAAACAACTGAGCAGCGTCAGTACCAACCTACTGACAATGCGTGCGGTCCGGGTCACTCACGGGGCACAAGAGCGGGTCGTAGTCTTTCGTGAGCTGGCTCGCCACGAACGAACGGTTGAGTGGTTCCTCGGGCTTCAGCCATCGCGCGAGCGCGACGATGGTCACACTCGCCGCTCCCCCGCGCCGAAGCGTCAGAGCCGCGGACTGGGCGTTGCCACCGCTGGTCCAGGTGTCCTCGATCAGCAGGACGTGACGACCATGCACGTGGCTGCCCGGTACAAGTGCGAACCGGTCGGCGCTGGTCACGCGCTGCTCCGGGTCCACGCGCTCACCGGTCAGGAGCTCGATCTCGGGTAGCGCCACTCCCGCCCGCTTGGCCACCATATGCAGTGGATGCTCACCGGTCCGGTCAGTCCGAACCGACGGCACGAAGGCCCAGGCATCGACGTCGTGGCCGAGCCGGTGCTCGATGCACGCGCTGTGGAATTCGAGCGCGGCGAGCAACAGCACGCTGAGCACGGTCTGGTTGTGCCTGGCCGGCGCTTCGAGGTCCTTGTAGCTGTGCATGAGGTGCCCGGACTGGCCTCCCCGGATGGCATAGCAGACGCAGACGACGAGGTCCGCGAGCTCGTCGCCGAACTCCTGTCGGTCACGCGAGCAGCGCAGGCACAGGTCGAAGGCAGGCTTGATCGGCGTCACACACACGCCACACGTCACGTGGGGCTGGCGCACCACGTTGCGCAGGTAGCCTCCGACATCCGAGATCAGCCGCTCTCGGATCGTCCCCCTCCCGGAGGCGGACAGGCGACCTCCGAGACTCATCCCTCGGCCGCGAGCACGCCAGCCAGGACGTCATCGAGATCGGGTCGCAGCGCAGCGACGACGCCCAGCGCCTCCTCCACGCTGGTCACGACGTGCACGCCGGGCCGGTGCCGCAGCGCCGCGGCCCACTTGTTCGTCCGCACCACACCGTCGCGCAGGATCACCGGTCGACCGTGCTCGACACCGACCCGCGCCTGGATACGCGCACCGCTGGTCTCGCCCGCCTCCACGACGATCGTGGCTCGGCCGTACCCGCTCATCGTGGCGTTGCGCAGCGGGAACGACTTCTTGGTCGCCGCGGCATCAGGCCAGAACTGGGACAGCACCAGGCCTTCGCTCGCGATGCGCTCTTGCAGAGCACGGTTCGCGGCCGGGTACACCCGGTTGATCCCGGTGCCGAGCACCGCGACCGTCCGCCCTCCGGCGTCCAGCGCCGCAGTATGCGCGGCAGTGTCGATACCTGCCGCCAGACCAGAGACGACCGTGATCCCGGCCGACACCAATGCTGCGGCCAACTTCGATGCCCACTCCACGCTCTGGTCACTGGCTCGCCGGGAGCCGACTACCGACACCGCCGGCTCACCTGGGCGAAAGACGCCCCGGCTGAACAGCACGGGCGGAACCTGGTGGATCTCGCGCAGCTGCGCCGGGTAGGAGACGTCTCGGAAGGTGTGCACGCCCAGCCCGGCGGCTCGCCAGGCAGCAAGGCAGCGAGACGCCTCGGCGATCGGATCGGGTGTCTCGGTGTCGAACAGCGACTGCGCGTGGTGCGCGTCCCACACCGCCCGGGCGCTACCCACCTCCATGACCTCGGCGACCACGTCTGGCCATGCCGCGGGCCGCGACCGCTCCTGCAGCAGGGCGACCAGCGTCGCCCGCTCCCTGTCATCCCATGCCCGCATCCGGCGCAGCCTAGAGGTCCCGAGGGTGATCACGGTCGGCCTCCCACTCGCGATGGTCCGAACCCAGTGTATCGAACTTGTGTTCGATACACTGGGTTCGACGCGCGCGAGTCCCACGAGCAGCCCGGGACGAGCACTGTGGTAGGCAGTCACCGACCCAGCCACCGACCAACCTGGAGCGCCGCGTGGCGAACACGGATCGGCGAGGCCGCAACCAGCGGACGACGGCGCTGACCTGTGGGCTGATGGCCGAGGTCGTCATGGGCACCGCACTGCTCGTCTGGTCCAGCAGCTCCTCCGCCGGGAATCGCGCGGTATTCGGGCCGGGCGGCTCGATAGGCATTGTGGTCACCGCGATGGTGCTGCTCGCCGTGGCCATGGTCGTGATCGGGTCGATGCCTCGACCCGGCAGGAAGGTGTCGTTGACAGCCGTCGCGATGGTCTCTCTGGCCGGTGCCGGGGTCGGCGTCATCGCCGTCGCAACCCTGTTCACCGACCCCGGAATCGGATTCCTACTGGGTTTCGGCTGGGCGCTCACCATCCCCGTCACCTTGGCAATCACCCGTGGCAACGTCGCGTCGGGCCGTGCACCGAGGTCTGAGTAGAGAGATCATCAATGGACGACCTCGCACGGCAGTTCGCCCAGATGCAGAACTACGCCGCCGCTCTGCACAGTCTGATCACCGACGCGCAAGCCCAAGCACCGCTGCACGCCGAGGGTTCGGACCGGAGCAGGGCGGTGCATGTCGTGCTCGGTCCTGACGGGCTCCCCACAACGTTTCGGGTCGAGGCCGACTGGAAACGTCGGATCGAACCGGCGGCCTTCGGCGCCGCGGTGCTGGAAGCCTTCCAGGCCGCTGTCGGCGACCGACTCTCGGCATGGACCAGAACGCTCGAGGACGACGGCTGGAAAACCAGGGCCGACCGACTCACCAGCGGCGCGGATGACCCGGCGGCTGCGCCATCGCGCGACCGCGTTCCGCCCGCGGTCCATCGACCCGTATCAGCGAGCCGATCGCGTCCGATCGGCGACCTCACCGAGGATGTGATCAAGGCATTCGACACCGTGCGCACGGTGGCCGCGCAACCACCGCAGCCCGTCGTCGGCAGCGGCCGCGGAGGCACAGTGACCATCACACTGTCGAGCACCGGCCTCACATCGTGCAGCGCCGACCCTGGCTGGGTCCGCGAGCAGACCGCGGCACAACTGATGAACGCGCTCAGCACAGCCCTCGCCGCCGCGAAGGAGGATCTGGCGAACAGGCCACCGGGTTCGGGACCGGAAAAGGGGTTGGACGGCCTGCTCTCCGAGGCCATGGCCGTACTCAACGACCCCCGCAGGCTCGTGAACTGAAGGGAGATCACCGATGGCTCGCCCTGGCAACGGGCAGATCGACGTCATCACCGACGCCCTGCGGAAGGACGCTCGCATCTGGGACGACGAGGCGACCGAAACGGGTAGGATCCACCCGAAGGCGGAGGAACTGCGACTCAACCGCATCGAGGCCGGACTGTTTCAGGTCATATTCGACACCTACGGCGACGTGATCGACCAGGTGATCGCTCGATCCAGCGAGGGCCAGCAGCGCATGACGGAGATCGGTTCGACCCTGCGCACCGTCGCTGAAACATATGACCGAATAGACGCAGACAACGCGCAGAACCTGCAGAATATCAATTAGACGCGAAGGTTGGCGATGACTTTCAGCACGGCACAGTTCCAGGAAACGATCAACAAGCTCAACGACGGCATGGACGAGCTGTCCAACAAGATAGCGGCAGTGCCGCCGGCCGCGAACGCGGCCATGGATCATTGGTACATCCCCGGCTTCATCAAGGATGCCATCAAGTGGCTCGCGGAGAAGATCACCGAGCTGGCCACCTGGATCTGGAACAAGATCAAGGAGGTGATGGCGGGCATCGCCGCACCCGTCTATTTCTTCCAGTTCGCCTTCGACTGGCAGGACATCCGGGGGATCGCCAGTGGGGTGACCGGCCGGCTCAAACCGGAGGCGATGCCTGCGACCAGCTCATGGACCAGCCCGGCGGGCCTGGCGTACAGCAGGATAATCAAGCCACAAGGCGACGCGGCCAACAAGATCGCGACGGTCTCCGACAAGACCGCGACCGCGCTGCAAATCTGCGCAGGCGTGGGCTTGACGTTCTATGTCGCGATCGCCGTCATCCTGGTGAAGTTCATCCTCGCCATGGTGGCGGCGATCGCGGCGTTCGGGTCGGGGATATTCTCCTGGGCCGGCGCCGCCCTGGTCGTCGAGGAAGCCGGCGTGAACAGCGGCCTGATCTGGACCGCCATCGCCGCTCTGACCGCCGCTCTCGGCACGCAGGCACAACAGTTGATCAGCCTGCACGGCGAGGCCATCGACAACAGCACCTTCCCCGGCGGCCATTGGCCGACCCCGACCACGAGCGCCTACAACCACCCCTGATCGCGCGGCCTGGTCCGGAACCGATCGACGGTGGCCGGTGATACCTCCCCGCCGGTCGTTCTACGGTCAAGCCTATGACCGACGAGGTGCATCTGGCCGTGCAGTCCGGGATCGCCACCATCACGCTGGACTCCCCCGCCAACCGCAACGCACTGTCCGCCCCGCTGCGCGCCCAGCTACTGGACGCACTGGAGCGCACAGCCGACGACGACGCCGTACGGGTGGTGGTACTCGGCCACACCGGCCCGGTGTTCTGCGCCGGGATGGACCTCACCGAGCCCCCGGACGCCGTCAGAGAATTCCCCCGCATCCTGGAGCGGATCTGGACGCACCCCAAGCCGATCGTCGCCAAGCTGGCCGGGCACGCCCGCGCCGGAGGGATCGGTCTGATGGCCGCCGCTGACATCGCCGTCGCGGCACAGCACACGACATTCGCGTTCACCGAGGCACGCATCGGTGTGGTGCCCGCCGTGATCTCGGTGACCGTGCTGCCCCGGCTGCTTCCGCACGTGGCGCATGAGCTGTTCCTCACCGGGGAGACCTTCAACGCCACCCGGGCGGTCGCAAGCGGACTGCTCAACAGCGCGGTGCCGATCGAACAACTGGACGCCGAGGTGGATCGTTACACCGGAATGCTCATCCAGGGCGGGCCGCAGGCACTCGCACTGACCAAGCAACTGCTGCGCCGCGACCGCACTCCGGACTTCACGGCCATGCTCGAGCTGTCAGCTACCCGCTTCGCCTCCGCGGAGGGTCGGGAAGGGATCCGCGCCTTCGCCGAGAAACGCCCACCGTCCTGGGTCCCCACTCGCTGATCGCGGTGTGGTGGCCTAATTCCCATTCTGAAGCAGATTCTCGACGTGATCGATACGTAATTCCAGCCGCGTGGAGTTTATTCCTCGGGCGGTTCTGCGCGCCTGGCTGAGCGTGTCGCGGGCGGCATCGAGGACGCCTGCTCCAGCATATGCCTCAGCAAGCCACGACAGGTACAATGCCACTTCCCTGGCGTGATGGGTGTCGTAGGCGCTGATGGCTCGAGCCAGCAACGGTTCCGCCCCCCCTGGGATACCGAGCTCGATCAGACATCGACCGGCCATCACGTCGATTTCTTTTCTATCAAGCCAGTAAACCCATTCGGGCTCGAGAATTCCTGGTGACCGATTCTCGTACGCCTCGTCCACGGCGTCCAAGGCGCGTCGCGTTTCTGGGTCGTCCCGACTTCTGGCGCTCGCCCAGGCTACCCGTTCCAGCAATAAGGCCCGAACGACCGGTGAGGCATCCCCAGCGCCGGTGACGGCAGAGCGCGCCAGCAAAGCCGCATCACGGGGATTCCCCACGGTGGCTATCTGGTAGCTCAGCGAAGACAGGAGTTGAGCCGCGAGCGGGCGGTTACCCGCTGCCTGGGCAGCGGAAACACCATCGAGATACACCCGCTGTGCTTGCGCGCACCGCCCCGCATCACTGGCCACCCATCCAGCGAGCTGGGCAAGTTCTCCCACGACAGTCAACAGCCGCCGCCCGATTTCCTCGGTATAGCTGGCGGACTGGACGGCCCCTTGTACCTCGGATAGTTCCTTGCGAACCACAGGGAAAAGATCACCTCCGCCGATCACATCATCGAGGTGACGTAGCTCGATTACCCTGGTTTCCAGATTATCCATGAAATTGACGCCGAACCGCCGGCCCGCACGTAACTGCGCCTCCGTGGCTGAGTGACTCACTAACCACTCGTGGGCGACCCGCAGCGGATCATCCGGCGGACCTTGCAGAACCTCGGTAGGGATATCGAGCGCTCGGCCATACGCCTCGACATGTTCCGGCTTGATAGTTCTCTTTCCCGTTTCCAACATGCCTAGCAACGGTTTGCTGTAATGCGTTCGAGCGGCCATCGCTGCCAGGCTGACCCCTGCCGCTTCGCGGGCCGCACCGAGATCGGTCATCCCGTCCCATCTGTAGACGCGTGTAGACGCCGGGACACTTCCCTGAGCAACCCGGTTACCGAACACTACTACCAGCTCGACCGGCAACGCCGGCTCCATGGCGTACCTCTCGCCAGTCCCACGCTTGGCGATGGCTTGACAGGAACGGGCAATGACGACGCAAGCAGCGATACCCCAGGACAGTGCCAGGTGACCCAATCTGCCCCGAAGCGACCTCAGCGTGAAGACGTGACTGATGCGCGGGCCAGGCACCCGGGTAGCGGAATACCCCGCAGAGTCCGTGTCAAAGGCGTGCAGGAGAGTGATGCGACGGTGGTGGTGACGGTGGTGCGAGGCACAGTCTGGATGTCTATCATGCCACCCTTTACCTGGGAAGCAATTATGGAATCGGAAAAAATTGAAGAGGTAATACGTGCGCTTCAGTCGGCACGGAGCGAGGCGGCGAGGTGAGCAGGGCTGACGGGTGGAGGCCAACCGGCCCTATCAACCAGCACCGTGAAAGACGTGGTCTCGGTCGGAGAACAGGTAGAGCAGATAGGCGGCGATCGTCGAGGAGTCGGTGATGACCCCCCTTTTTTTGAATCATGTCCTCCAAGTCGGCTCGGGAGAATCAGCGCTGGCGCATGTCCTGCTCTTCAAGCTCTCGGGAGTGCTGGCCTGCTTCAAGTCCTTCGGCGATGAAAACAGCACGGGCCTGACTGCTCATACCTTTGACTGGATGAAGACAGCCAAGGCGGTGGATGTGTCGTGCACATAGGCCAGTTTCCTCGGCGAGCTCCCGCCGAGCGAGTTCTGCCGAATCCGCATGCTCCCTGTTGGGCGGAGCACCTTGGGGTGTGGAGTCATATCAGTAAACACCGTCTCTCGCTCCTCATCAGTGGGTAGGGCGGGCGACCACTAAGCGTCCGCTAGCAGCACAGACAACGAGCTCGCGGCGGTGGCGTCGTCGAGGACCGCGAGCACGGCGCGGTGACCGTCCGGGTCGGCGAGCTCCAGTTCGCGGTGACCGGACCAGATCAGCACGTGCTCACCTGCCGGCAGCCAGGACAGATCGGTCAGGCAGTCATGCAGCGCGTCGAGATTTCGGCCGTACCAGGCCGGGAAGCCCAGCGCGGTACCGATGGCCTCAAGCGCCTCGGGTCGGCTGGTCACCGGGCCGATCAGGTACACCAGCGCACCCCGTTCCTGAGCTTCGGCGAGCGCGCGGGCGGCATCGGGAACATGACGCAGCACCGCGTCACCTCGTCGGATCGACCGCGACGAAGGTCACGTAGTGATCACCGGTGTAGTACAGCTGCGCGGTGCCGCCGGTGATCAGGCGGCGGGGGCCCCGATCCTGCTCTGCCGGGCTCGGGACGGTGTACTCCCGGTAGAAACCGGGGCGCTGGGGCGGCAGCCGCCCCTCCCAGTTGCCGAACACCGCACCGTCCTGCCGGTAACGGAAGGGACCGCCGTGCTGGATGAGCTGCCACACCTGCCTGGCCTGCGACGGTAGCTCCGACAACGCCCGCACCGGCAGACCGGCCGCCGAGGCGACCGCCACCGGCCGGTCAGCGGTGGGTGAGCCGGACAGCGCGTGGCGCCCCAGCCATCCGCCCGTCACCAGCACGAGCAAACCGATCAGCGCAGCGCTGACCCGCCTGCGGGAGCTCAACACGGTTCCTGCGGATCCTGAGAAGAGCCCACGGCGTTGCGGTGGCCAAGGCGTTCGAGGAGCGCCCCGACGCACCGGTCCAGGGCTCGGGCCGTCCACCAGCACAGGGGTAGCAACACCAGCATGACCAAGCTCACTTGCAGCGCGAGGCCGAGCTGGGTGAGCCACAGCTCCACCCCGTCCCACCAGCGAGCCACCGCGTCCCACGCCGACCACAGCACGGTCGAAGGGTAGCTCGCCCGGAGGTGGGCGCCGGTGGCCGGCACTAGGTTGAGCAGCATGTTCGCTGTCTATGCCGCGGAGCCGAATCCAGCCGACCCGCTGGCCGCCCTGCGGATCGGGGACCGTCCCGAGCCGGCCGTGTCCGAGGGCGAGGTGGCCGTCCAGGTGGTAGCGGCCAGCCTGAACCTGCATGACCTGTGGACGCTGCGCGGGGTGGGCATCACACCCGAGCAGTTTCCGATGATCTTGGGATGCGACGGTGCTGGCGTGCTGCCTGACGGCTCCGAGGTCATGATCTACCCAGTGATCACCAGCCCTGGCTGGACCGGAGACGAGACCCTGGACCCGCGCCGCACCCTGCTCACCGAGCGGCTGCAGGGCAGCTTCGCGGACACCGTCGTGGTGCCTGAGCGCAACGTGGTGCCTAAGCCCTCCGCGCTGACGTTTGCCGAAGCCGCGTGCATCGGCACCTCCTGGCTCACCGCCTACCGCATGCTGTTCGTGAAGTCCGGGCTGCGACCGGGGCAGACCATGCTCGTGCAAGGCGCCTCGGGTGGGGTGTCCACCGCCCTGGTGCAGCTGGGTCGGGTGGCCGGGATGCGGGTCTGGGTAACCGGGCGCACCGAGGACAAACGCGCGCTGGCGTGCTCACTGGGCGCCCACCAGGCCTTCGAGTCCGGCGCTCGGCTGCCCGAGCGGGTGGATGCGGTGTTCGAGACCGTCGGCAAGGCCACCTGGTCGCACTCGGCGCGATGCCTCAAACCGGGCGGCATCATCGTCTGTTCCGGCGCCACCAGCGGCGACACCGAGCGCGCTGAGCTGCAGCGGCTGTTCTTCCTGCAGCTGCGGATGGTCGGCTCCACCATGGGCACCCGCGACGAGTTGCTGGACCTGCTGTCCTTGCTCGACATCACCGGCGTGTGTCCGCACATCGGAGCCGAGCTCCCGATGTCCGAGCCCGCGCAGGGCTTCAAGGCGATACTCGACGGCGACACCGCCGGCAAGATCGTCTTCGTCCGCTGAGCGCTACGGTCGCAAACCGTCCAGCAGCCGGGCCGGGATGATGGTGGTCGGGAACGGTCGATCGGTGGTGAACTTCTCCTCGCCGCTGACACTGGCGACCTCCGCGTAGCGACCCCACGCGTCAAGCTCGAAAACGGTCAGCCTGCCGGGCAGCTCAGGATCGAGTACCCAGTACGACGCGGTTCCCATCCGCTCGTAGGCGGCCTTCTTGTTGTTCAGGTCGTTGAGCGCGGTGCTCGCCGAGAGCACCTCAACCGCGAGCACGGGAGCGACCGGCAGGTTCTTTGGTGTGAGGTCGACGTAGCGGGCCACCAGGATGTCCGGCTGGAGCTCATTGCGCACCGAGGTGCGAACGCCGAAGGGCGCCGAGAGCACCCGGAACTCTGCTGTGCAGGAATTCCAGAGCTGCACGAACAGCGCACCGCTGCCGTGCTGGTGATGCCAGCCAGGCGCCGGGGTCACGATGAGCACCCCGTCGATGAGTTCGTAGCGATGGCCGTCATCGGGCATGGCCTCCAGGTCGTCCACAGTGAATGGGCGACCTGCGGCGACGCCAGGCTGTGTTCCCTCTATCTGGGCACTCATGGCTGTCATGGTCCCCCTCCTTCCCAGTCCCGCCAAGCCTGGCACTCGCCCCCGACGATTCCGCGTCCGCTACTTCTTGCTGCTGGGCTTCGCGGAGTCGGTGGTGGACAGGGCGACGACGAAGGCCTCCTGGGGGACCTCGACGCGGCCGATGGTCTTCATCCGCTTCTTGCCCTCCTTCTGCTTTTCCAGCAGCTTGCGCTTGCGGGTGATGTCCCCGCCGTAGCACTTGGCCAGTACGTCCTTGCGGATGGCACGGATGGTCTCCCGGGCGATGATCCGGGAGCCGATCGCAGCCTGGATCGGCACCTCGAACTGCTGGCGCGGGATGAGCTCGCGCAGTTTGGTGACCATGGAGGTGCCGTAACCGTAGGCGGCCTCGCGGTGCACGATCGCGGAGAACGCGTCCACCGGCTCGCCCTGCAGCAGGATGTCCACCTTCACCAGGTCGGCGATCTGCTCGCCGGACTCCTCGTAGTCCATCGAAGCGTAGCCGCGGGTGCGGGATTTCAGCGCGTCGAAGAAGTCGAACACGATCTCGGCCATCGGCAGCGTGTAGCGCAGCTCCACTCGCGAGGCCGACAGGTAGTCCATCCCCAGCAGGGTGCCGCGCCGGCCCTGGCACAGCTCCATGATCGTGCCGACGTACTCCGAGGGCGCGATCACGGTGCAGCGGACCACCGGCTCGTAAACCTCAGCGATCTTGCCGTCGGGCCAGTCCGCGGGGTTGGTGACGATCTGCTCGCTGCCGTCCTCGCGGACCACCCGGTAGACCACGTTGGGCGCAGTGGAGATCAGGTCGAGATCGAACTCGCGCTGCAGCCGGTCCCGGGTGATCTCCAGGTGCAGCAGGCCGAGGAATCCGCAGCGGAACCCGAATCCCAGCGCGGCGGAGGTCTCCGGCGCGTAGCTCAACGCCGCGTCGTTGAGCTGCAGTTTGTCCAAGGCATCCCGCAGCTCCGGGTAGTCCGAGCCGTCCATCGGGTAGAGCCCGGCGAACACCATGGGCTTGGGGGTGCGGTAGCCGGGCAACGCCTCGGTGGCGCCCTTGCGTTCGCTGGTGATCGTGTCCCCCACCCGGGACTGCCGGACGTCTTTCACCCCGGTCATGAGGTAGCCGACCTCGCCCACGCCCAGGCCATCACATGGCTTCTGATCAGGCGAGATGATGCCGACTTCGAGCAGCTCGTGGGTGGTGCCGGTGGCCATCATCCGGATCCGGTCCCGCGGGACGATCCGGCCGTCCATCACCCGGATGTAGGTGACCACGCCCCGGTAGGTGTCGTAAACCGAGTCGAAGATCATCGCTCGGGGCGGCGCGGCGCTGTCCCCGACCGGGGCCGGGAGCTGCGCGACCACCACGTCGAGCAGCTCCCGTACGCCCTGCCCGGTCTTGGCGCTGACCCGCAGCACCTCGTCGGGCTCGCAGCCCAGGATGTGCGCCAGCTCTTCGGCGTAGCGGTCCGGCTCGGCCGCCGGGAGATCGATCTTGTTGAGCACCGGGATGACCCGCAGGTCCTTCTCCAGAGCCAGGTAGAGGTTCGCCAGCGTCTGCGCCTCGATACCCTGCGCGGCGTCCACCAGCAGCACCGCGCCCTCACACGCCTCCAGCGCGCGGGAGACCTCGTAGGTGAAGTCGACGTGCCCGGGGGTGTCGATCAGGTGCAAGACATGATCGACACCGTTCACCCGCCAGGGAAGCCGGACGTTCTGAGCCTTGATCGTGATGCCCCGCTCGCGCTCGATGTCCATCCGGTCGAGGTACTGCGCACGGTAGTTGCGCGCGTCGAGCACGCCGGTGAACTGCAGCATCCGGTCGGCCAGGGTGGACTTGCCGTGGTCGATGTGTGCGATGACACAGAAGTTCCGGATCAGCTCGGGAGGGGTGAACGTCTTGTCAGCGAACGTCGTCACTCAGCATTCCTCAGATGGCAGCGGGGATCACGTCATGGTTGCATGCCGCATCGAGCCCACCTCCAGCCGCCAGGACCATGCCGGTAGGCGCCCCGTGTTCGCTCTCAGCTGCGTGACGCCGACCGGGCATGCAGGAATGATCGGAACCGAGGACCCCGCTCGGAAGGAGACACCGGAGTGACCATCGTTCCGCTACCGACATTGGGACGCCGCGAAGCCGCCGCCGCCGCGCTGGCCGCCAAGCATCGCCTCCAGGTGTCCTGGCAGAAGATCTCAGAAACACTGGACCGGTCGTTGGTATGGAGTACCTCGGCCGTGCTGGGCCGCCAGCCGCTGGACGCCGACCAGGCTCGTGCGGTGGGACGCCTCCTACAGCTGGACGCGGATGTCATCGACGCCTTGCAGTTGCCACCGGTGCGCGGTGCGGAGATGGTCGACGTCACCGAGCCGGTTGTCTACCGGCTACAGGAAGTGGTCCAGGTGTATGGCGACACGCTGGCCGAGCTGATCCGCGAGGAGTTCGGCGACGGGATCATGAGCGCCATCGACTTCGAACTGTCCTTCGAGCGTCGTGAGGATCCCCAGGGGGACCGGGTGCGGCTGGTCCTGGACGGGAAGTTCCTGCCTTATCGGGTTTTCTGAACGACCGCCGGACATCCCAGCAGACCGTACAGCTCGCGGGCGAGCTGGACCGGTGTAGTGGCCGGGTGGTGGAAGGCCAGCCGGATGTCTCGTGTATGGCCGGCGTCCTCGATTCGCAGCCGCAAGCCAAGGCGATCGATGCTGAGCGGCCACACCTGGCCGTTCCATCGTCGTTGCCCGTCGGCGAGTTGCCGGACGACAACGCGCAGGACCTCGGGGTGGTACTGCTCGAGGTGCCGCAGCCAGGCGTGCTCGAGGTGACAGAATGGGTCGGGCTCGGCGCCGGCAAGGGCTGCTGGGGTGAGCCAGCCGCTACCCTCGGCGTCGGAGAACACCACGAAAACAGCATCGAGGCACAGCAGGCTCGCCGTGTGACCGACATCGAGAAGACGAGGGTCCGGGTGGTGCTCAACCCACCTCGTCGCGGCCTTGCGAGCCTGGTCCGGGGCCAGTGCACGTAACCAGCCGGTGATCCACAACACCCCGCGCACGGGCTCACGCAGCGGAACCGGCGCGATGTCGGTGAGTTCCACCATGGCCGACACCTCGCCACCAGAAACTAGATCCACCAAGGTCGGCAAGTCGTGGTTACGGGCCAGGAGCAGCAGCACCGAGCGGTCCCGCTGTACTTGAGGCGACACCGGCATCACCCGACCCGCGGTGCCTGCCGCCATCACGGTCGCCGTGCGGCCGCGAGCGACCAGGGTTCGGGCCCGTTCCGCGAGCCCAGGTATCACCGGTCCCCGGTCCTGCGTGCTTCCCATGAGTACCACCTTCGTCGATTATTAGGTTAGCCTAACTTAATCGACGAAGGTCTGACCGCTCACCTGTGGGCAGCTGACACCGGTGCCCCTCACCTGGCCGATGCCTCGATGCCCCGCTTCGACCAAGCCTTCGTGTGGGGGATCATCCGGGGCGGACATACCAGCTGTTACGATCGTCCACCGTGCCGCGCGACGGCACCCCCTACCGAAGGTGAGATCGAAGGTAACCGCGTGGCCAACATCAAGTCGCAGCTGAAGCGAATCCGGACCAACGAGAAGGCGCGCCTGCGCAACAAGTCCATCAAGTCGTCGCTGAAGACTGCGATTCGTCGATTTCGCGAGGCTGCCGCCGCTGGCGAGAAGGACCGGGCGCAGAACGAGCTGGTTACTGCCAGCCGGGCTCTGGACAAGGCCGTCAGCAAGGGCGTCATCCACCGCAACCAGGCAGCCAATCGCAAATCGGCCATGGCCAAGCGGAGCCATCAGCTCTGACGGCGGTTGCCTGATTCGCCGCTCAGCGGCGGTTATCTAATTCGCCGCTCAGCGGCGGTGCGCGGCGCATAGTGCGAGCACGGCTCGTTCCAACGCGTACTCCGCGTCCGCTGCGGCTCCTTTGACATCGGCGTTGACCGCCGCCACCAGCTGGATCGCTCTGGTCAGCCCGTCGCGTTCCCAGCCGCGGGCCTGAGCCATCGCCTTCTTCACCTTCCACGGTGGCATGCCCAACGTACTGGCCAGCCGGTACGGGTCGGCGCGGCCCGAGGCACTCACCCGCGCGACGGTGCGCACGGCATCGGCCAGCGCGTCAGCGACCAAGACGGGTGGCACGCCTAGTTGCATCGCCCAGCGCAGGGTCTCCAGAGCACCAGTGCGGTCTCCCGTCATCACCTTCTCGGCGACCGAGAACCCGGTGACCTCGGCACGTCCCCGGTGATAGCGGCGCACCGCAGCCTCATCCACCGAGCCGCCGCTGTCGATGCTCAGCTGGGCCGCGGCGCAGGCGAGCTCACGCAGGTCGGAACCGACCGCGTCGAGCAATGCGGTGACCGCGCCTGCGCTGATCCGTCCCCCGGCCCGGTGGACCTCGTCCCGGACGAAGCCGGCCCGGTCCTCGAAACGGGTGACCCGGGGGCATTCGCGGACCGCGGCGCCCGCCGCGCGCAGCCCATCGGCCAGCGCCTTACCTCGAGCGCCGCCTGCGTGCACGGCAACGAGGACGATGCCCGAAGCGCCCTCCGACAGGCGGCGGGCATGCTCCATGATTGCCCCGGCGGTGTCCTTGCTCGCCTCATGAGAGGCGGCCAGTACCACCACCCGCCCTTGCGCGAACAGTGACGGGCTGACCAGTTCGTCGAGCTCGCCGGGCACCAGATCAGTGGCCCGCATCCGGCGCACCTCAGTCTGCGGGTCGGCTCGTCGCGCCGCATCGACGACAGCCTGCACGGCCCGTTCGACCAGCAGCTCCTCCTCGCCAATGATCAAATGCAGCGGTGCGGTCACACCCCCGGGAGAGTTCACGCCGCCTATCCTCGCATCGTGCGCTGACTCGCTCACCAGCTCCCGCATGGTGGACACCCGCTGGGCGGGCGGTACCAACTGACGTACGGTGAGGAGTACAACCGAATACAGCTCATCCAGAGGGGCAGAGGGAACGGCCCGACGAAGCCCCGGCAACCGACGCAAGCTGACGCGCTTGTCTTCATCCGCGAGGTCGCTTGCGATCACGGTGCCAATTCCGACCCGCCGTGCGGGAGAGATGAGGAGTGACCTCGCGATGACCGGCATACTCGACAGAGCGACGACCGCTACTTTGGACCTAGGAGCCGCCCACCGGCTGGTATGCCGGGAATGCGGGTTCAGCACACCGCTGGCTGCGGAGTTCGCCTGCGCTGAGTGCTTCGGACCGCTGGAGGTCGGCTACGACTTCGGATCCATCACCCGTTCGGACATCGAGTCCGGGCCACCATCCATCTGGCGTTACCGCAAGCTGCTACCGGTACCGGACGACGTCGACGATTACCCGAACACCCAACCCGGCCTGACCCGGTTGGTGCGCGCCGACCGGCTTGGCGCGGCGCTGGGATTGCGCCAGCTGTGGGTCAAAGACGACACCGGCAACCCGACGCACTCGTTCAAGGACCGGGTCGTGGCGGTCGCCCTGGCCGCCGCTCGGCAGCTCGGTTTCCGGGTGCTGGCCTGCCCATCGACCGGCAACCTCGCCAACGCGGTGGCTGCTGCGGCCGCCAGGGCCGGCTGGGAGTCGGTGGTGCTCATCCCCTCCTCGCTGGAGCGGGCCAAGGTACTCACCACCGCCGTCTACGACGGCGTGCTGATCGCGGTGGACGGCACCTACGACGACGTCAACCGGCTCGCGACTGAGCTCGCCGCCGAGCACGAGGACTGGGCGTTCGTCAACGTCAACGTCCGGCCCTACTACGCCGAGGGCTCCAAGACACTGGGTTTCGAGGTCGCCGAGCAACTCGGCTGGCGGCTGCCCGAACAGGTCGTGGTGCCCATCGCGTCCGGCTCACAGTTGACCAAGGTGGACAAAGGATTTCGCGAGCTGATCGAATTAGGCTTGGTGCAGTCTTCGCCTTACCGCATATTCGGCGCCCAGGCCACGGGCTGCTCACCGGTGTCCGCGGCCTTCAAAGCGGATAGCGACGTGGTCGTACCGGTTCGACCGGACACCATTGCCCGCTCACTGGCGATCGGCGCGCCCGCCGATGGCCCTTACGTGCTGGACGCCGTCCGCCGGACCGGCGGTGCGATCGAGGACGTCACCGACACCGAGGTGGTCGACGGTATCCGGTTGCTGGCCCGCACCGAAGGGATCTTCGCCGAGACCGCCGGCGGGGTGACGGTCGCCTGCGCGCAGAAACTGGCTCAGGCCGGGAAACTGGACCCTGACGCCGAGACAGTGCTGCTCATCACCGGTGACGGGCTCAAGACCCTGGACGCGGTGGAGCACCATCTGGGATTGCGAGCCACCGTGGCGCCGAACACCAGAGCAGTCCGCGAGGCTCTCGAAAACTGACCCGCCGCGGTCATTCATGGCCGCTACCTCGCCGAGAAATCATCTAACGGGCATGTCAGCGCTGCGGATGACCTTGCAGACACAGCTTGTGCTGCGGGCGCTGCTGGACGAACCCGGCAAGGAGCGATACGGCCTGGAGCTGTGCGACCTGCTGGGGTTGCCTTCAGGCACGATCTATCCGATCCTCGCTCGGTTCGAGCAGGTCGGCTGGTTGCACAGTGCGTGGGAGGACCCAGCGGCACACGAAGCGGCTGGACGCCCACGCCGCCGGTTCTACCGGCTCACGACGGACGGCGCCGAGCAGGCGCGCGCTGCTCTCGCTCGCGCGTACCGGCCCCGTAGGCAGCCGACTCTCGATTGGAGCCCGGCGCAGCCCTATTCGGGTGGAGCGCAGGCATGAGACGCCGGGAGACCCGGGCGCGCGCACCATCCAGCCCGCAACCATCCGAGCAAATGGGCATGCTGCTCAAGACCGTCGCAGCTGTACATCCCGAAGCAGATCTCCAGCTGATCGAGCGCGCGTACACGGTTGCCGCACATTCACATCGGGGCCAACTACGCAAATCCGGTGATCCATACATCACCCATCCTATCGCAGTCGCCACGATTGTCGTCGAGCTCGGCATAAGCCCTGAGCTCGTCTGCGCAGCCCTGCTTCATGACACTATCGAGGATACTCCATATACCCTCGTGCAGCTTCGCGAGGAATTCGGCGAAGCGATCGCCACGCTCGTGAACGGGGCCAGCACCCTCGACGAATCACAGCTAGATCAGGCTGTGGCAGCTGTCGAGCTGAACACCGACCCGGTGTCGATTTGTCAGTCGCATGAGGTCGGAGCTCTCGTGCTGAAGCTCGCCGATCGACTGCACAACATGCGAACCATGCATTTTTTGCCCCCTGACACACAGAAGTCGAAGTCCAGGCAGACTTTGCTGGTTCATGCCCCAGTAGCCCAACTATTGGGAATGGACACGATCAGCCGTGAACTCCACGAACGTGCGTCCGCAATCCTCACCAGGGAGTTGTCCGGTGAGAGAAGATCACGGACGGTTTCTGAGCGCATGCTGGTGGCATCTGTCATGATATTGCCGGCAGCAACACGAGCGCGGTGGCTTGCGGAGTGGACTGGCGAGTTATCCGCCTTGCCCACTCGCCAGGCACGGGCGCGGTTCGCCGTCCAGATGCTCCGCGGAATGCCCCGACTCGCGCTGGCTCTCCGTCGGCCCGCCACACCCGACACCCCTGTGCCAGCGACCACGAGAGGCGACGGGGTAGCGGGAGCACTCGCCATCAGCGGTGTGCTGCTCGCGGCGCTGACCCGTTGGGAGCTGGCCGCGTGGGCAGCCAGTGCGATGCTCCTCGGTGGCCTGGTCTTGCTCGCCGCCGTGCTCTTCGCTCGCAGTGATGGCCCAGCCCACCGGTTACGCGAGTTGATCCGCGCCTGGCGTGACCCTGCCCCCAGGACCCGCTCCAACCGCCGCAGACACCCTCGATCCCGCCCTTGACGCCAAGCCTGCTCTCAGCGCGGGTCGACACCGACCCCGCGGGCCACCACTTGGAGGGCGGGGCCACCCACCACGGCGACGTCGCCGTGCAGGTCGGTGCGCATCACCCGGGTGCCAGCCCCGGTCAGCGAGTCGAGGACGTGTTGGTTGGGGTGACCGTACCGGTTGTGCGCTCCTACGCTGATGATCGCCACCCGCGGCCGCACCGCTGCCAGGAACCCGTCTGCGTTGTAGCGCGAGCCATGATGCGCAACCTTGAGCACCTCAGCGTGCAGATCTGCCCTGCTCGCCAGCAGGTCCGCCTGGGCGTCGAGCTCCACGTCTCCGGTGAGCAGCACGCGACCGGCAGTGGTGCTCGCTCTGAGCACCACCGAGGTGTCATTCACCGTAGTGCCGTCAACCTCGGCTTGGTGGTCCTCGAGTGGCGGGTCCCGCAGCGGGGCGAGCACATCGAGCGCCAGACCGGGCCAGGACAGCCGCTGTCCCGCCGTCAACGCGACCACCGGCACGCGAGCCACCGTCGCGGCTCGTAGGATCTGAGCGAACGCCCACGGTGGGCTCCGTCCGGGCCCGAGCGCGACCGCGCTGACTGCCCGGCCCCGGAGCGCGCCGACCAATCCACCGATATGGTCGGCATGCAGGTGGCTGATCACGACCAGCGCGAGTCGCCGTACGCCGAGGCGGTCGAGACAGGCGGACACGGGCCCTGGGTCGGGTCCGGCGTCGATGAGCACGGCTCGACCAGGCTCCGCGGTGGCGAGCACCACCGCGTCACCCTGACCGACATCGCAGCTCACCATCGCCCAACCGGCCGCAGGCCAGCCGGGCGAGACGAATCTTGTCGGCACCAGGACCAGCAGCACGCCGACCAACCCGGCCGCAGCGAGAGTCCGGAACCGCTGCGCCCGCATCGCCAGCAGCACCAGTATCACGATCACCGCCAGCAGCAGCGCGCCGAATGTCCCTCCGGGCCAGCGTGCTACCGCGCCGGGCACTGCGGCCCCGTGGTGAGCTACCCCCACCAGCCAGCTCAGCGCAGGTCCGGCCAGCTGCACCACCACCACGGCGGCACCTTGGTGCAACGCCCCGACCGCCGCGGCGAGAACCCCGAGCACTGTCGCCGGCGGCACGGCCGGAGCAGCCAGCAGGTTGGTCACGATCGCCACCATGCTCACCTGCCCGGACAGACCGGCCACGACCGGCGCGGTGATCAGGTAGGCGGCGGCGGGAACCGCGAGCACCTCGGCGATCCCCGGAGGCAACCCACGGCGTCGCAGCGCCGCCGCCCAACCCGGGGCGAGCAACACCAGGGCGCCGGTGGCCAGCACGGACAGCGCGAAGCCCGGGTCAGTGCCGAGCGCTGGATCGATCAGTAGCAGGACCAGCACGGCAGCGCACAGCGCCGGAACCGCGCTGCGCCGCCGTCCGAGGACTAGGGCCAGCAGAGCGACGCCACCCATCACAGCGGCCCGAAGCACACTCGGCGACGGGCGGCACAGCACCACGAAACCGACCAGCGCCAGCCCGGCCACCGCGACCGCGCTCCGCGGTCCCAGCCGAGCGAGCCGCGCCAACCCGAGGACGGCACCACACAAGATCACCACATTGGTGCCGGACACGGCGGTCAGATGAGTGAGGCCGGCGGCCCGGAACTCCTCCTGGACCGTGGGCACCATCGCCGACGTGTCACCCACGACCAGGGCCGGGAGCAGTCCGGCCGGCTCAGGATCGAGGGCTCTGGCCGCCATCCGTAGCCCCGACCGGAGCCGCTCGGCAGCCCGTTGCACTGCGGTGGGTGCCGACAACACCTCTGGCCCAGCACGTACCCGCAGTACCGCCACCGTCAAGTCAGATCGATTGGGCATCGCCAGCAGCCCGGCAGCCCGCACTCGCTGGCCGGGCAGCAAGCCGGTCCACCCCCGCGCGGGGGCGAGCAGGATGACTCGTCCACCGGTCCGCCACTGATGCCCAGCGACCTGCGCAGCCTCGAGCTCAGCATGGACCACCACCCGCTGAGGTTGGGGTTGCTGGCCACCGTATCCCGGTGTGACGAGCGCCCGCGGATCATCGCGTAGCTGCACCACCACGGTGGCCGCCGAGCCGCGGTCCGCGGCCGCGCGCACCGGATGCTGCTCTACCTGCCAGGACTGCGTCCCCACTACGACTGCCACGGCAGCGGCAACCCCGCCCATGGCGAGCACGACCGCCGAGCGGCCGCGGAGCGCGGCCATTCCAGCCGCCAGCAGGCCCATGACGCCCAGCACAGCCGCAGCCCAGGACCCGAGGTAGAGACCGCAGAGCACCACGGCCCACCCGACGAGGGCGGCGGGCACCAAGCGCAGGTCATGCGGAGCCGCGACGGGCTCGGCGGTGTCCGCAAGACGCGTTGCCGCGGTGGTCACACCCGCACCAGACGCTTGAGCTGGGCTAACCGCGCTGGCCCGATCCCACTCACCTCACGGAGCTGATCCACCGACCTGAAACGTCCGTGCTCGACGCGCCAGTCGAGAATCCGCTGGGCGGTAACCCGGCCGACGCCGGGCAGACCATCGAGCTGTTCGAGGGTTGCCGTATTGAGGTCGACCGCTTGAGGCACCCCGGGACTGGCCGACGGAGGGCTGCCGGCCAGCTGCCCCGGCGGTGGTGTCACCCCGACCAGCAGCTGCTCACCGTCAGAGAGCCGCCGGGCGATGTTGAGGCCCATCAGGTCGGTGCCGGGCAGCGTATCTCCCGCCGCGGCCAGCGCATCCGCTACCCGGGTGCCGTCCGGCAGCCGGATCAGACCGGGCCGGGCCACCCGGCCGAGCACGCTGACCACGACCTCATGGGCTGGACCAGGCGGTGCGCTCGCCGATGAAGCCTGCGCGGCAGCCGCGGAGACCAGCGGCAGCGCCGGGGCCGGCTCGGTCACCGGACGTTCCCGCCACACTCCGATCGCGGCAACCACTGCGGCCAGTGCTGCCACCACCGACAGGATGAGGGCTCCCGGCCGCCCGGGTTCCCACCGGGCCTCTCGCAGCGGTGCGGGCACCCACCACCGCACCAGCCGGCCTGCTCGCGATACGGCGGACACGCCGCCGGCACCGTCCTGGAGGGTCTGCTCCGGCTGCCCGTGCCTGGATTCGTCAGGGCCGTCGCGCAGACCCACCAGCCGGGCTCGGACGCCCTCGGAGTCGCCGGTGTCGAGGGAGGGGAAGCTGGGGAGCAAGGGCACGAGGCGACGTTAGGACGATTCCCCTCGCACTCCGGTGACCGGAGCCGTCAGCTGTGGACAACAGGGGTGGATGTGGATAAGTCGAGAGCGATGAGCGGCCGATGCACGCGTGCAGGTCGTATCGCCACCAGGTCAGAATACTTCGAGACCGTGGTCATCGGTGGCGGCCAGACAGGCCTCACGGTGGGGTACTACTTGGCCCGCCACAATCATCCATTCGTGATTGTGGACGCACACGAGCGGATCGGCGACTCCTGGCGTCACAGATGGGACTCGCTTCGTCTTTTCACGCCCGCGCGGTACAACGGGTTACCCGGCTGGCCCTTCCCGGGTCCCGCATGGTCGTTTCCCACTAGAGACGAGATGGCCGACTACCTGGAAGCCTACGCTACCCGATTCGAGTTCTCCATCCGATCTGGTTTCTGCGTCGACCGTCTCGCCAAGAATGGCAACGGGTACGTCCTGACCTCGGATGACCACCGGATAGAGGCCGATAACGTGGTCGTCGCAATGGCCAGCTACCAGCGCCCGATCGTGCCGGCCTTCGCCACGGAGCTCGACCCCGGCATCCGCCAGTTGCATTCCGAGGAATACCGCAACCCGACCCAGCTGCGGGCGGGCGGAGTCCTCGTCGTGGGGGCAGGAAACTCGGGGGCCGATATCGCTCTCGATGTCGCCGCCACACACCCCACGTGGCTCTCGGGCCGAGATGTCGGTCACGTTCCGGTCCGCCTGGAGGGCCTGACGGCACGATTGGGGGTGCGCCTGCTGTTGCGTTTCCTTTTCCACCGGGTGCTGACCGTGCACACGCCCCTGGGTCGGATGGTCCGGTCGAGGGTGCTCTCCCGCGGCGGGCCGCTCATCCGCGTCGAGCCTCGCGACATCTTCACCGCGGGGATCGAACGCGTACCCAAGGTCGTCGGTGTGTCGAACGGGCTGCCGATGCTGGCGGACCACCGGGTCCTGAAGGTAGCCAACCTCGTCTGGTGCACCGGTTTCCGCCCGGACTTCGACTGGATCGACCTGCCTGGTTTCGGTGCGCACGATCCGTGGCGCCACCGCGGGGTCATCCCGGATCAGCCCGGACTGTACTTCGTCGGCCTGCTGTTTCTCTACGCGATGTCATCATCGATGATTCATGGCGTCGGACGTGACGCCGAACACGTCGCCACACTGATCGCCTCACGCCCTACCGGCGCTCGGTAGCGCCGAACCGCTGGCTGGCTGCGTACCAGTCAGTCAGTCAGCGACAGGCGACCCCGGACACCTCCGGGCAGGACAACAACACCCAGCACGCCCGGGCCGGAGTGCGCGCCGATGGCCGCTCCCACCTCGGAGAGGAAACAGTCAACCAGCATCGGGAGTCGGGATCGCAGTTGCTCGACCAGATCACTGGCGCGCTCCGCGGCACCGAGGTGGTGCACCGCGAGGTCGCAGGAGGATGACCCGGCCGCCTGCACCGCCAGCTCAACCAGGCGGGCCCGGGCCCGGGCACCGGTGCGGACCTTCTCCAGCGGGACCACCCGACCTGAGTCGACGTGCAGCAACGGCTTGACGGCCAGCGCGGATCCCAGCCGGGCAGCCGCCTGGCCGATCCGTCCGCCACGCCTCAGGTACTCCAAGCTATCCACGGAGAAGAACACCCTGCTGCGCGCACCGACCCGCACCGCGGTGTCGTACACCGCGCTCAGATCGCCACCCTGCGCTGCGACGCCCGCCGCTGCGAGCGCAGCGAACCCCAGGCCCATGCCGGTGGAACGCGAGTCGACCACCCGCACCCGATCCGCACCGACCTGCTGCGCGGCAAGTCTCGCGGATTCCCAGGTGCCGGACAGCGCTCGGGACAGATGCACGGACACGACGGTGTCCGCGCCGGCCCGGATCGCCTCGGTGTACACCGCCTCGAACTCCTCCGGTGTTGGTCGGGAGGTCGTGACCGAGGCCCGCTGCGCCAGAGCGGCCACCAGCTCCGCCGGCCCGAGCTGGACCCCGTCCAGCCAGTGGCTGTCGTCGACCAGGACATGCAGTGGAACCTGCCGGATACCGCAACGCTCGGCGACACCATCGGGGAAATACGCGGTTGAGTCGGTGACGACGGCAACGGACACGATCATCAGCGTAGGGTCATAACGGGCTGGAACTGTTATAGGCGAATAACCGCCAGCCGGAACCGTGGCGCACCAGCATCGTCCAGTGGCAGTTGCTGATCCCGCTGAACACCGACCAACCCGACACCGGCAGGCCGAGCAGCAGCGGAGTCAGGCCGGCGATCAAGCCGCCGTGAGTGCACAACACCGCACTCGGATCGGCCTCGGCGTCAAGTTCAGTGACCACGTGCCAGGCGCGGGTGGCGACGTCCACCCGCGCCTCACCACCCGGCGGCGCCCATCGGGGGTTGCCTCTCCAGGTCTGGATGCCGCCCGGGCAGAGCGCCTCCACCTCGGCGTGGGTCAGCCCCTGCCACGTCCCGCAATTGGTCTCTCGTAACCGCTTGTCGACCCGCAGCGGCATCCCCGTCTCGGCGGCGAGCACCGCTGCGGTGTCCTCAGCTCGGGACAGGTCAGAGGTCATCAACACCGCTGGCGCCAGCTTCGCAAGCACACGGGCCGCGCGGCGGGCCTGGCCGAGGCCGTTGGCGGTCAACTTCGAATCCAGTTGACCCTGAATGCGCAGCTGCGCGTTGAAGTCAGTCTCGCCGTGCCGCCAGAGCACGAGCTGCCGCAGGGTCACTCCGACTCGTCCACCCCGATGGCATCGACGTCGAACGGGATCGTCGGGCAGTCCTTCCACAGCCGCTCAAGCCCGTAGAAGGAACGCTCCTCGGCATGCTGAACATGCACTACGACGTCGACGAAATCCAGCAGCACCCAGCGCCCCTCACGAGTGCCTTCCCGGCGTACCGGCTTGCTCCCCGCGGCCGCCATCTTCTCCTCAACAGCGTCCACGATGGCCTGGACCTGGCGCTCGTTGGGCGCTGAGGCGATCACGAAACAATCTGTGATCACGAGCTGGTCGGACACGTCGAGCAGGGTGACGTTGTGCGCCTTCTTGCTGACCGCGGCGTTCGCCGCAGTCAGCGCAAGAGCTCGCGCGTGATCAGAGGCTGACACATCACTCCTTCTCCCCCGGCTCCGGCAGCCGACGCTGGATCACGCGCGACGCCGTCGGCACTCCGGCTGTTCGTCCGACCACAGGTGAGCGTACGTGCTCGGTGGTCGGGGCGAACCGCGCAGGGCAAAGTACGGAGCACATACAACCGCATCTGCGTAGTAAAATCTAAAAAATCACCGCAAACAAGAAATTTTAGAGCTTGACCAACCGCATCTGCCGGTATCATCATGAGTGGCGATCATCGTCACCGGGAGGTAGCGGCGGAGGTGGTTGAGCATGCAGGTACCACCCATGACGCGTCAGCGTGGTGGTCGAGATCGTCGTGCCGTCGTGACCACGCCTACAGCTCGACCCGTCGCTGCCAGCGATGGGCCCCACCGTGTGACCGCTGCCGGGTGTCGTAGTGATCAACTGATGAGTGGCTCACCGGGCTCGCTGACCATGGTGCAGTCTCGGGTACCCAGATCGAGAAGGACGGGAAATGACGCTTATCGCCTTAACAATAGTTGTCATCGCGTTGCTGATCGCCGTTTTAGCGGTCTACCTATTCATGATCGGAACGTTTCTCGGCCGGACCGCCACCAATCTCGGCGATTGCCTGCAGAACGTGAGAACGATTGCCGGACAGGCTCAGGCGATCGGCCCTGGTATCAAGCGCCTCAACACGACCGGTGGAGAATTGGTCGGCGCGATGCCCCTGCTACTTGAAGATGTCGACGCTGTCACCGCCAAGTTGGCTCCTACCGCGACCACCCCGTCGGCTACCCCCGCACCTGTTCCGGCGGCGGCCGCTCCGGCAACTTCTCCGGCCGCTGCTCGTCCGCGGATCGGTTACCTGGACCCAGGTCCAGCAACGGGTGTGGGCTACCTAGACGTGTGACCGGCTGGCCAGGCCCGTCGTTACCTAACCGTGCGATCAGATGGCATGACGGGAGTCGTGCGGTGAGTGGCGATGTCGAAAGGTGCATCAGTGACGCTGATCGCTACGTCCAGGAGGCTGTGGGGGACGCACCAGCCCCTGTCCCGAGTGAGATCCTGCATGCTGGTCAGATCAGCGCCCTCTGCGCGATAGCCCACGCGATCGACCGGCTAGCCGATGTGATGTTGGAGCAAGGTCCCACTACCTAGTACGACAGCCGGATTCGGTGATCCTGGGCGTGGCGGCGTGACATAGAACGGCCACCGCGTGATCATCCGTGGCTTGTGTGGAACTAAGTCGATCTTGCGGTGGCCGTGGCCGCCAGTGTAGACGCCGGGGTATTCGGGGCGCGATGGCATGAGCTGATGGGCCGGATCTGTGGTCGGTTTGGCCGGGTGGAGCCGCGTCGGCGCGCGGACGATCTGGTGCGCGGGTTGGCTTCCGATCTGCCGGTCAAGAACTGCTGGACCATCGCTGAGCACGTGGGAGCTGCTAAGCCGGATGGTCTGCAGCACCTGTTGCGCAAGGCGGTGTGGGACCACGAGGGGGTGCGCGATGACCTGCGCGGCTGACGCTGAGCGCCGCGAGCAAGCGGGAGTTCCCGAGGATGTGGAATTCGCGACCAAACCAGCCCTGGCCCGCGAGATGATCGCCCGCGCGCTCGATGCCGGAGTAACGGCCCGGTGGGCGGCTGGCGATGAGGTGTATGGCGCCGGTCCCGGGCTGCGCGAAGAGCTGGAACGCCGTGAGGTCGGCTACGTGCCGGCGGTGGCCTGCAGCCACCAGGTCACCACAGCGGCGGGCACGCTACGCGCCGACGCGATCGCCGCCAGCCTGCCCGGCGCGCCTGGGCAACGCCTCTCAGCAGGCCCCGGCTCCAAGGGGCCGCGCTAGTACGACTGGGTCAACATCGGTGACCAGGCCGTCGCCGTTGTCGTCGGTGTCCAGCAGGTGCACCGGCCGTGGCCCCTGCTCCGGGTAGCGGGCCCGCAGCTGGGCTAGCTGCTCGATGAGCTGGTCCAGGGTGAGCGGCGCACGCTCAGCGGGTGGCATCTCGGTCCCGGTGGGCAAGTACCCGCACGAGGTGGGGCCGGACGCTCACCGTCTGGTCCTCGCCCTCGAAACGCACCAACAACCGGGTGGTGCCCCGGCCGATCACCTCACCCCGCTGGCCTAACCGCGAGCACAGCGCACCCCTGCGGGCATCGGTCCCGGCCTGCTCTACGCGGGCACCTACCGGAATATGGGTGCCCCGCGCGTCGCGCCAGCGGTCGTAGCGGGTGCCCATGGCCGGAGTCCGCGCGAGGGCGGGCCCGCCGTTGCTGGTGGTGATCCGTACCTGGTGGGGGATGATGCTCACCGGCTGGTCCTCGCCCTCGAAGCGCACCAGCAGCCGGGTAGCGCCCCAGCCGAGCACCTCACCCCGCTTACCGAGCCTGGAGCAGGGTACTCCCCACCTCGGGTTGGTGGTCACCTGCTGGACCCGGGCGCCCACCGTGATCGGGGCCCCGTCCGCATCCCGCCAGCCGCCAGCGGGGCGCCCCGTCCGGGGACTCACCGCGCGGTCCCGGTGGCCAGGCAACTCACGCACCACCCGGCCACCGCAGCACCATTGATCGTCAAGCCCGCGCCGGGGATCAGCCGCCCGCAGCCCGCGCGCCCGTGACCCTCGATACCCGCAGCCTCGACCTCACCCGGCGTGAGCAGATGGAGGTGCCGATCGGTCGGGCACCTCGCCCACCTCGGCAGCGACGGCACCGGATCACCACCACCAGCACCAGGGTGATCCGGTGCCGGTTCCGGCTGACCACCAGGAACCGGAAGCGGCCGGTGCGGGGTCGTGAGGGGCGCAGGATCGGGGGCCGACCGGCCGCCGGGAGCTGACTGGGGGGCATCGCTGCACCGGCGGCCGATCGGGCTCTCATGCCCGAACCGGGGCTCGGGAAGCAAGTACGCCGTGAAACACGTCTCGCACACGCCAGCAGATCCAGGTCAGCATCGGCGGTCACTGGGCAGCCGCCCGCAGCGCCCGCGCCACCTCGACGGCGGTCATCGCGTCCTCCTCTGTGCCAGGTCCCCGGTTCCCACTCAAGGACTGAATAACGCCACATGAACCCGGCACCACACGGTGCAGGGCCACCGGCGACGACGGCCCCACCGTGTCGGGCACGCCGGGCACCGCCCGTACCCGGGTGGCTGGTGCGGCAACAGCACGGCACGTAGCGCCTCGATCAGCGTCAGGTCGTTGCCCGCGCGTTCCAGCTCACCCAGTCGACCCCACACGGCACCGACCGGATCACCGTGCCGGGGCAGACCAGCCAGGAACCGCTGCGTGGTCTCCGGCAGACCGCCGCCACGGTGCCGGATCGTCATCGCACGCTGGGGTTAGCGAGCGCCTGGATCGCCCGCCGACGCTTCAACAGCTCTTCCACGAAGACGTCGTTTTCCGCGTTGCAGCCCCGATCGGCGTTCTCCAGGAACAACTCCGCTAGCGCCTCACCCGGAGTGAGAGGAGGCGCGGGAGAGCGAGTCGCGGGTACATCGTTGGTCACTGGGCACCTCCCGGCAGGCACCTCGGGCAGCGCCCACGAGCAGGTGCGGACAAGCTCGCGGCAAGCACCGCCATGCCGCACGCAGCCATATACCGCCCCAGGTGGCGGCGGCTAGCTCCCTCATCCATCACGTGCTCCGTACCCGTACCACCGTCAGTGATCATCAGGGGTCGCGGACGGCGCTGCACGGGTACGGAGACCTGCATGCCCTGGCGCTTGCTGTGTCTGCCTGCCATGTGAAGTCCCTGCCACGTCGAGAGCCATAGGTGCCCACCTGCGCTATTTTTCTAGAGTAATCTTACTAGAATAGTTTGTCCATAACGATCACTGTGCATGACAAAGTTCTAGAGGGGTACTCGTAGAGTGACCTCGATGCCAGAGCCGGACCCGCCGCTCTACCGTCGCATCGCCACCGACCTGCGTGACGCGATCCGACGCGGCGAGTACCTGCCTGGACACCAACTCCCGAGTGGCACCGCGCTCGCCGCGCAGTACGACGTTGCCACCCAAACCGTGTGGAACGCGATCAACCTCTTACGCGCTGAAGGGCTCGTCGTGGGACTCCAGGGTGCGGGCGTGTTCGTCGCCAAACCTCGCGTGAAGTACTACGCCTCGCTCATTGGCTCACGAGCCCAGCGCCTGGAGGCCGACCGTCGCCGCGACACCTTCGCCCAGCAGATCGAGGCGCAGGGCAAGACCGCTCGACAAGTCAGCACCGTCGAAGAGCTACCCGCTGACGGCGACGTCGCCGCACATCTCAGGATCGAGGTAGAAACACCCGTTGCCGTTCGGCGTCGAGTCATGTACGCCGACGACGAACCCCTACAACTCGGCGAAAGCTACTACCCCCTCACGATCGTGCGCGACTCAAAGATCATGAATCCAGCTGACATCGTGGAAGGAACAGACCAGATACTCGACGACCTCGGGCACGTTCCCACCCGCTACGAGGACGAGATCACCTGGCGCATGCCCACGCCGGACGAAACAGAAAAACTCGCCATCGCAGCCGGGACGCCCGTTGGACGCCTACTTCGAACCACCTTCGACCAGAACGAGCACCCGATCGAGGTCTACATCGTGATCCTCCCCGCTGATCGCCACGTCCTGCTCTACGACGTATCAGCCGAGTGATCTAAAGCGAGAGCCGAAGCCCCGGCCCCCTATTCCGCGCTGCTACCCCGGGGCGTGTACCTCGGTGAAAGGGTCCCCGAACCGGCTACGCCGAGTGTCCTCGCCGCTTGACCGGCGCCCAAGTGCGATCAGGTAGCCCAGCGTTTGCGGTGTCACTCCGGGCGCCAGCGTGACTGCCGTGTTCAGCATGTGCCGCAACGCGGCCACTCCCCCTCGCCAAGGTGATCCCCGCCGATGCCCCGGAAACGACCCCAGGGCGTGGAACCTCGTTGGGGAGGTACCACCAAGGCTACTGGCGTACACCGTGCTGCCAGGCGCGGGTGATCACTGCTGCCTGTGTCAGGTGGCTGACCTCGGTAGCGGCGGCGCGTGCGGCAGCAAGGACCCCCACCGGCCCCGCCCTGATGTTCACCACGGCAACGTGGTCCGCGTTCACCGCCGGGATGAAGTCCGGCGAGTTCGACGGCTGATCGTCAGCACAAACTGAACGGCCCCGCCTGCCACTCGGGTAGGTCGGACCGTTCCCGCTGGGTGGACACTGCGCAATGTGGACCGCAATCCCGGCACCGCGACGCTCAGCGTAGTTCCCATTGCGGTAAGCGAAGCTGGTACCGCGCGATGGTGCCGCCAGCACCCGCGCACGGCTGGCCTTCTGCCGCGGGTCACGCCGACCTCGCATAGTGAGCATTGCGACTTGGGAAACCCGAGACGCTCGCAAGATCCCCGCAGGTCAGGGGCCGCGACGCGGCGCACTTGGCAGTGCCGTGCTCACGCAGCGCAACGCCAACCGCCGTGAGGACATTCGGTGGGATCGGGAACGCGAACGCGAGCAGGCCAGATGGGCCCGTGAGGAAGCTGCTCGATCCTACGAGCGCACGCAGCAGCGTCTGGCCGACTCCTATCTTGAGGTGCTGCGCATCGTCGAGCGCGAAGGCCAATGGGTCGAGGCCGGCATCACGAACTGGAAGATCGCAGCCGAAGAACAAGCCGAGTATGGGATCGACGCGCTGATGGCGGGCAACACCGTGACCGGGTACGAACGCGTAAAGATGCCGCCCGAACCCGCTGTCACTGACCGGGCGACGATCGCGGCGCACCTGACGGCCTTTGGCTCGACGAACGTGCGCAGGCTCTACCAGGACTGGCGATCCACCATAACGGCGATCGACACCGAGAACGACGCGCTGGAGTGGAACGTGGGCCAGAACTCCCCGGAAGTGGCGCCCCGTCTCGACGACCTGAACCGCTTACGGGACGTGCTACACCCCGATGAACGCGCTGCCCGTCAAACGCTTGCGGACGCCATCGCGAAGGAGCTAGGCCACCGTTAGCCGGGCGCGGGTGATCACCGCCAGCGATGTTCTCCACGGTGGCCACCCCACCCCCCGATCTCGGTTAACCGGATGATCCACGCAACGTCCACAGGGGACGGTTTAGTTGATCTCCAGCTGTCCGCGGACTGTCCGCAAGACGTCCGCAGACGGCCAACGGCTGTCAACGCTGCCAAACGGTGTACGTGCAGCTCAGAGGTAGTGCGTGGACGATTCCTGCTGGCCAGCGCGGTATAGGTTGCGTTTGCTGATGTACTGCACCACCCCATCGGGCACCAGGTACCAGACCGGCTGGCCGCGACTGACCCGCTGCCGGCAGTCCGTCGAGGAGATCGCCAGCGCGGGCACCTCGACCAGACTCACCGTCCCGTCCGGCAGGTGCTTGCCGTCGAGGTCGAACCCCGGGCGGGTCACTCCCACCAGGTGGGCCAGGTCGAACAACTCGTCGAGGCGCTTCCAGGACAGTATCTGGGTCAGCGCATCAGCACCGGTGATGAAGAACATCTCATGGTCGGGGTAGTGCACACGCAGATCGGTCAAGGTGTCGACGGTGACCGTGGGCGCCCGACGATCGATGTCCACCCGGCTGGTGGAGAACCGCGGGTTGGACGCGGTGGCGATGACGGTCATGAGGTAACGGTCTTCGGCCGGACTCACCGCACGCTCGGCCTTCTGCCACGGGATCCCGGTGGGCACGAACACGACCTCGTCCAGACCGAAACGAGCCGCCACCTCACTGGCGGCAACGAGGTGGCCATGGTGGATCGGGTCGAAGGTCCCGCCCATGACCCCCAGCCGCCGGTCGGGCATGGGCGAAGCCTAGGCGAGGCGTTCAGGATCGGCTCCGGCGGCGATAAGCTGAACCTTCAGTGAGCAACCGGGCGGTAGGGGCGATCGTGGCGAGCGGAAGTCTCAGTACGGCCTCGTCGAGGGAGCTCGCGCTCATCGATGCCCTGGGATCCGGGTGCGTGGTCGAGCACAGCACCCTTACCGTCGAGCAGTTGGCTGCGACGGAGGACCCCAAGTACAGCGTCCGGGCTGAGCTGCTGCGAGAGCTGGTGCTGGGACGTAACGGTGAGCGTCTTGATCCGCTGGGGGTGCGCCTGCACGGGGCGCGAATCACCGGGACACTTGATCTCACCCACGTGCCGGCCGCGGTGGGGTTGGAGCTGCGAGGCTGTTTCTTCGAGCACCCGGTCTTGCTGGTCAGTGCCCGCTTACCCTGGCTGACCCTGGCGGGCTCGCATCTTTCGGCCCTGGATGGCGACGGCCTGCAGGTCGAGGGCGATGTGCTGTTCGGCGACGGGTTCACCGCCACCGGGGACGGCGACCACGGGGCGGTACGGTTGCTCGGCGCCCGCATCAAGGGCCAGCTCAACTTCAACGGCGCAAGGCTGAGCAACCAGGCCGGACCCGCCCTCATCGGCGACGGACTCCACGTCGACGGGGACGTCTTCGGCGGGGGATTCATCGCCACCGGTGCGGGCGAGCTCGGCGCGGTGCGGCTGCCCGGCGCGCGCATCCTCGGGCAGCTCAACCTCAATGGTGCCGAACTCGCCAACCAGGCCGGACCCGCCCTCATCGCCGACGGGATGCATGTCGGTGGCGGGCTGGTGCTCGCCGAGGGGTTCACCGCTACCGGGCACTGCGAGCGCGGCGCGGTGCGGCTGCCCGGCGCCCACATCACCGGCCAGCTCAACCTGGACGGCGCTGCGCTGATCAACTCTGCCGGGCCGGCCCTCATCGGGGACCACCTGGAGGTCAACGGTGGGGTGTTCCTCGACGGGTTCACCGCCACCGGACATGGCGAGGACAGCGTGCTACGGCTCCCCGACGCGCATATCAGCGGTCAGCTCAACCTCGACCGCGCCGAGTTGATCAACTCCGCCGGTCCCGCCTTCATCGCTGACCACCTTCGGGTCGAGGCCGACATGTTCGCCGAAGGATTCACTGCCACCGGACACTGCTCCGACTCCGCCGTGCGGTTGGCGGACGCGCATATCAGCGGCCAGCTCAACCTCAGCAACGCGAAACTCACCAACCAAGCCGGCCGGGCCCTCATCGGCGACCATCTGCAGGTCGACAGCGACATGTTCGCCGAGGGACTCACCGCCACCGGGCATTGCCAGGACGGCGCCGTGCGGCTCGCAGATGCCCGCATCAGCGGCCAGCTCAACCTCAGCAACGCGAGACTCACCAACCCGGCCGGTCCTGTCCTCGATCTGGAGGACGCCGCGGCCAAGCACCTGTTCCTGCCCGCCCAGGTGATCTGTCCACAGGGCGCCGCCCAGCGCTCGAGCTGTGCCGCACCGGCTCATCGGCTGACGCTGTCCGGGCTGTCCTACACCTCACTTCATGGCGTCGACTGGCACGAGTGGCTGCACCTGATCACCCACCACACCCGGGACTATCGACCACAGCCCTACCAGCAGCTGGTCGGCGCGCTCAGAGCCAGCGGTCAGGAATCCACTGCGCGGGAAGTCCTCATCGCTGCGCAGCAGGACCGCTACCACCGTGGTGAGCTCGGTGGTCCGCTGATCAAGGCCACGCATCGGCTCTGGGGAGCCGTCGCGGGATACGGATACCGCAGCAGCCGCGCTGTCCTGGCCCTGCTGCTGGTGCTGGTGCTCGCAGCAGGGTTGGGTGTCGCCGCCGGGCACACCTCCATCGGTCCAGGCCGCTACGTCACCGTGCACACCAACCTGGCCCGTGAGCCCAACTCACCGTGCTCCCTGATCGAGCAGATCGGGGCGGGGATCGATCGCAGCCTGCCGCTGGCCCCAGCGGCGATCGGCAACCGATGCGATTTCGACACATCAAGTGCAGCCGGCCAGGGTTTCACCGCGATCACCTGGATACTGCAAGCCCTGGTCTGGACTCTCGCCGCGCTCGCGATCGCCGGTTACCTCGACCTTACCCGCAAGACCAGTGGACCGGGATGACGACGAACTGCCGCAGGTAGAGGTCGGCGAAGGTCACCGGTCCGCGCGGCCCGGGCACCTGGTCGACGTTGATCCCCGTCTCGGGGACCCGCCGTAGCTTGAACCCGTCGAGCAAGCGGGTGCTGGCGTTCCAGAACGCCCCGGTACCAGCGTAGTCGTCCAGAAATTCGCCTGCGGCGGCCTCGTCACCGGTGACGATCGTCGCAGCCAATCCGGAGGTCTCCTGGTTGGCGACCTGCGCGGCGTGCCGCGGACTCCGCACCCGGCTCACGGTCAGCGTGGCCTCCCGGCCGGTGTCCAGCGCCCACTCGTGCCCGAGCGGGTGGCCGTGGGGCGGCAGCGACAGCGCGATCCCGCGCTGCCGGGCGGCATCCAGCAACGCGTCGTACAACTCCTCCGGCGCGTTGTCGGCGACCAGCAGGAGGTTGACCCGGTTGCAGACACCGAGCCGGTCCAGCCCGGCCACCAGCAGCTCAAGAGCCATCGAGGAGTCAGCAGCCGTGTCGATGTAGAGCACTCCCCCGCCGTCAGCATGGGCCAGCACCCGCACTCCATGGCGGGCGCCTTCGGCGGCCAGCCTCCGGGTGATCTCGCCGCTGCCCCGCACGATAACCAGCGGGATCAGCCCGGGTTGCTGCACGAGCGCGACGGCGCTGTCCCGCCGTGGGTCCGGCACGAGCTGCACCGCGCCAGGGTCCAGACCGGCGTCGCCCAGGGCTGGTGCGATGACGTGCTCGCACAGTGCCAAAGCGGAGCGCAGGGCTGCCGACCCGGTCCGCAGCACCCCCGCGTTGCGGGATTTCACCAGCTGCGAGGCGACGTCGACGGTGACGTTCGGGCGGGCCTCGAAAGTGGCGCCCACCACTCCGACCGGCCGACGACGCTCGATCAGCCGTAACCCGTCTGGACGGTCCTCGAGAACCCGATCACGCGGCGGGAACGGGACCTGCGCGAGCAGGGCGAGCTGACCCGCCATGTCGATCAGCCGCGCCTCGTCCAAGTGCAGCCGGTCGATCAGTGCCTGGGTCATCCCGGACTGCTCGGCGGCGGCGATGTCAGCGGCGTTCGCGGCAAGCACGTCGGTGGCCGCGGCGCTCAACCGCCGCGCCATGGCATCCAGCGCGGCGTCGATCTGCCCGTCAGACGCGCCGGCCAGGGTCGGCGCGGCGTCCAGCGCCCGCCGCGCGCACTCCACGACCACCTCGGCTGCCGTACCGGAACCCACTCGCAGCTGCACGGTCCCCCACCCTACTGCCCGCACGGCCACCCCTACACGGGTACGAGGTCGTCGGCGTGGACGACTTCGCGGCGCAACTCGGGAGGCAGGTCCAGGGTGGAGCGGCCGATCAGCTCGGGCAGCTCGGCCGCGTCGAATCCGACCATCCCCCGGGCCACCACGACCCCACACCTGTCGATCAGCTCCACCACGTCGCCGGCCTCGAAGTCACCCTCGACGCTGGTGATACCGGCGGCGAGCAGCGAACGACGGCGGTGTACCACCGCGCTCACCGCCCCGTCATCGAGGTACAACCGACCCGCTGAACCGGCAGCGTGGCGCAGCCAGAACCGGCGGGCCGATAATCGAGCTCCGCTCGGCGCGAAAGCGGTACCGACGTCAGCTGCCCCCAAGGCACGTCCGACCTGCGCCGCAGCGGCCAGCAGGACCGGCACCCCGGCGCGGGAGGCCACCGTCGCGGCGTCGAGCTTGGACGTCATCCCACCGGTACCCAGCGCGCCACCTGCGCCGGCCCGCACCCGACGCAGGTCCGTTGCTCCGTTCACCTCCGGAATCAGCCGAGCCGGGCCAAGCCGGGGATCGCTGTCGTAGAGACCGTCGACATCGGAGAGCAACACCAGCGCGTCGGCACCGACCAGGTGCGCGACCAGCGCCGCCAGCCGGTCGTTGTCCCCGAACCGGATCTCGTCGGTGGCGACGGTGTCGTTCTCGTTGACCACCGGCACCACGCCGAGCCCGCGCAGCCGCGCGAAGGTGCGCTGCGCGTTGCGGTAGTGCGCGCGGCGCACCATGTCATCTGAGGTCAGCAGCACCTGCCCGACGGTGTGGCCGTGCCGGGCCCACGACTCGACGTAGGCGTGCGCCAGCGCCAACTGCCCGACGCTGGCAGCGGCCTGCTGGGTGGCCAGATCGCGGGGCCGACGGCGCAGCCCCAACGGCGCCAGCCCGGCGGCAATAGCACCCGAGGACACCAGGACGAGCTGGGTGCCGGTCCCGGCGCGGGCGGCGAGCGCGTCCACCAGGGTGTCCAACCTGGCCCGGTCCAGGCCGCCGGCGGCGGTGGTGAGCGAGGACGAGCCGACCTTGATCACCAGATACCTCGCCTGTGCCACGGCCTGCCGGGTCGGGCTCACTCCCGTTCGACCGCACCGTCTGCGGCCGGCTCACGCCGAGCACGTCGAGCGGCCTTGCGTTGCGCTGCCCTGATGCGCTCGTCATGCTCCAACCGCCAGTCCGTCCCTCGCCCACTCATGCGGATGGCAGCGGCTCCGGCCGGCGTGGCCGGCTCCCAGTCGAAGGTGACCTCACCGATGGTGACCGGGCAGCCGGCCTGGGCACCGGCACTGGCCAGAGCATCCTCCACACCGAGGCGGGCCAACCGGTCGGCGAGGTAGCCGACCGCCTCGGCGTTGTCGAAGTTCGTCTGCCGCACCCACCGCTGCGGGCGGGCACCTCGGACGATGAACCCCTCCGGCCGATCAGGATCGGCGATGATCTCGAAACCGGACTCGTCGAGCGCCGTCGGGCGCACCATCACCCGGGTCGGCTCGGCGCGGGGCAGCGACGCCCGATGCCGGCGGACGGCGGCGCCGAGGGCGAAACGCAGCTCCCGCAGGCCCTCGGTGGTCACCGTGGACACGCAGTGCACCGGCAACCCGAGCGCTGCGAGCTCGGGTCGCACCAACTCGGCCAGCTCCTGGGCGTCCGGAACGTCGATCTTGTTGAGCACGACCAGCCGGGGGCGGGAGGTCAGCTCGCCACCCAGGGTCGGGGTATACGCGGCAAGCTCGTGCTCCAAGGCATCCACGTCGGAGAGTGGATCACGGCCGGGAGCAATGGTCGCGCAGTCCACCACGTGCACCAGCACAGCACACCGTTCGATGTGGCGCAGGAACTCCAAACCCAGGCCCTTGCCCTGGCTGGCGCCTGGGATCAGGCCGGGAACGTCAGCGATGGTGAACACCGTCTCGCCCGCGGTCACAACACCGAGGTTGGGCACCAGGGTGGTGAACGGGTAGTCAGCGATCTTGGGGCGAGCCGCGGAGAGCACCGACACCAGGGACGACTTGCCTGCTGAGGGGAAACCGACCAGCCCGACATCGGCCACCGACTTCAGTTCCAGCACCAGCTCACGGTGCTCACCCGGCTCACCGAGCAGGGCGAAACCCGGCGCCTTCCGGGTCTTGGACGCCAGCGCGGCGTTGCCCAGCCCACCCCGTCCGCCTGCCGCGGCGACGAACCGAGTACCACCGCCCATCAGGTCGGCCAACACCTCGCCGCCTGGTGTGAGCACCACGGTGCCCTCCGGCACCCGCAGTTCACAGTCCTCACCCACCGCGCCGTTGCGGTTGCCGCCCTGCCCTGCCTTCCCGCTGGACGCGATGGCCTGGGAGCGGTAGTGGAAGTCGAGCAGGGTGTGCACTCCTGGATCCACCACCAGCACCACGTCGCCGCCGCGCCCGCCGTTGCCCCCGTCGGGCCCGCCCAGCGGCGTGAACTTCTCCCGGTGCACCGAGCTGCAGCCGTGCCCTCCGTCGCCTGCGGCGACGTGAATCACCACCCGATCCACGAAGCGGGACACGTTGTTGCCTCAATTCGTCTCGATCGCCGGTCGCAACGCCAGCGAGGGGCGGGCCGGTCATCTCCGGTCCCGCCCCTCGTCGGGGTGCGTCGTGTGGGTGCCGAGCTCAGACCTCGACCGGGACGATGTTGACGGTCTTGCGCCCGCGTTTGGTGGCGAACTCCACCGCACCCGCCTCCAGAGCGAACAGGGTGTCGTCGCGACCGCGACCGACATGCACGCCCGGGTGGAACTTGGTGCCGCGCTGGCGGATGAGGATCTCCCCCGCGTTGACCATCTGGCCACCGAACCGCTTGACCCCGAGCCGCTGGGCGTTGGAGTCACGCCCATTTCGGGAGCTGGAGGCGCCCTTCTTGTGTGCCATCGGTGCTCACACCCTCGTTACTGTTCTTTGAGCGTCCAGATCACCGGGCGATTGCGGTGACTTCGACGCGGGTCAACTGCTGCCGGTGACCCTGACGCTTGTGGTAACCGGTCTTGTTCTTGAACTTGTGGATCCGGATCTTGGGCCCTTTGACTTGCTCGAGGACCCTCCCGCGGACCGCGGCCGCGCCGAGGGCAGCTGCGCCAGCAGTCACATCGGCACCGTCGACGAGCAGCACCGCAGGTAGGCTGACCTCGGCTCCGGGCTCACCGGCGAGCTTCTCCACCTCGACGACGTCCCCCACGGCCACCTTGTACTGCTTGCCGCCGGTCTTCACGATCGCGTACATCGGGTGGTACTCCTGGCTGCTCGACTGGCATGGACTGGATCCGGGCTGACGCTGTGGGCTCGCAACTGCGGGTACGCATGCGGCGAACAAGACTCGGCCCGCCGAACGGGCGGGCCGCCAACGAGGGTACGGCCCGCCCGCTAGCGTGGTCAAACCGGGGTGCCGACCTCACGAGCGTTGTCACGAATGGCAGGTGCAACCGAGTCAGCACTCTCGGGCAACTCGGCGGCGGGCGGCCCGGCGGGCCGGGAGGCAGCACGGCGGCGGCGCGTCGCGGTCCGTGGTGCACCCTGGGAAGGCACGCTCGCGACGTCGGCAGCCGATTCCCGAGCGGTCGATTCCCGGATGGTCGATTCCGCCGCAGCGGGTGCCGGCGTCGAGGTCGATTGCGGACCAACCGATGGTGCTGGCACGGGCGTGGCCTCGGATGCAACCGGGGCCGGCGTGCTCGCCTGCTCGGATGCCGCCGAGGTACCTGACGACGACCCACGTCCCCGGGACCGGGAGCGACGGCCGTTCATACTGCTGGAGTCCCGGGCCACCGGCGGTGTCCCCGAAGGAGCCGCAGCCGGCGCCGCTGCCGGCTGCGGTCGGACGCTCACCGGCTCCGCGGACACCAGCACGCCACGGCCCTTGCACTGCTCGCACGTACTGGAATAGGCCTCCAACAGGCCGGTACCGACCTTCTTGCGGGTCATCTGGACCAGACCCAGCGAGGTGACCTCGGCGACCTGATGGCGGGTGCGGTCCCGGCCCAGACATTCGGTCAGGCGGCGGAGCACCAGGTCCCGGTTCGACTCGAGCACCATGTCGATGAAGTCGATGACGATGATCCCGCCGATGTCCCGCAGCCGGAGCTGCCGGATGACCTCTTCGGCGGCCTCGAGATTGTTCCGGGTGACAGTCTCCTCGAGGTTGCCGCCAGATCCGGTGAACTTGCCGGTGTTGACGTCGATCACGGTCATCGCCTCGGTGCGGTCGATGATCAGGTAACCGCCGGAGGGCAGCCACACCTTGCGGTCCAGCGCCTTGGTGATCTGCTCGTCGATCCGGAACTCGGTGAACACGTCGCCGGTACCGGTGTGCCGGCGCACCCTGGGTATCAGGTCCGGGGCGACGTGCTTGACGTAACCGTCAACGGTGTCCCACGCATCCTCGCCCTGGACGACCAACTCCCGGAAGTCCTCGGTGAACAGATCTCGGACCACCTTGACCAGCAGGTCGGGTTCCTCGTACAGCAGCTCCGGTGCGGTGACCCGGCCGCCGCCGGAACGGTCCGGGGAGGTCCCCGACCTGCCCAGGATAACCTCCCACTGAGCCTGCAACCGGCGCACGTCGCGGGACAACTCGTCCTCGCTGACCCCTTCGGAGGCAGTCCGGATGATCACACCGGCATCGTCGGGGACGATCCGCTTGAGCACCTCCTTGAGGCGCCTGCGCTCGGTATCGGGCAGCTTGCGGCTGATCCCAGTGGCACGGCCACCCGGCACGTAGACCAGGAATCGACCGGGCAGGCTGATCTGGGTGGTCAGCCGGGCGCCTTTGTGACCCACCGGGTCTTTCGTGACCTGCACGAGAACGTTGTCACCGCTGGAGAGCGCCTGCTCGATGCGACGCGCCTTGCCTTCCAGCCCGGCGGCGTCCCAGTCGACCTCACCGGCGTAGAGCACCGCGTTGCGGCCCCGGCCGATGTCCACGAACGCAGCCTCCATCGAGGGCAGCACGTTTTGCACCCGGCCGAGATAGACGTTGCCGACGAGTGACCCGGAGCCCGACGTGGTGACGAAGTGCTCCACCAGGATGTCGTCTTCGAGCACCGCGATCTGGGTGCGTTCCGGGCGCTCGCGCACGACCATGGTGCGCTCGACGGCCTCGCGCCGGGCGAGGAACTCCGACTCGGACAGGATCGCCACCCGCCGCCTGCCGGCCTCCCGGCCGTCGCGCCGGCGCTGTCTTTTGGCCTCCAGACGGGTGGAGCCCCGGATGGATTGCACCTCGTCGTCAACCAGTGGCTGGCCCTTGCTCTCCCGGACATGCACCACGGTGTCCGGTGGATCGTCCTCGCCGATGGCGGCGGCGTCCTCATCGCTGCCATCCCGACGGCGTCTGCGGCGACGGCGGCGCCGCGCTACTCCTTCGCCGGGCTCTTCGCCCGGACGTAGCTCGGTCGCACGATCCTCGGCAGACTCGTCCTGGGCGTCGCCGTCGTCCTGTTGACCGCCTGGGCTCTGCTCGGTGGAGCCGTCCTCGGTGTCGACACCGGCTTTGCCGCGGCCACGACCCCGACGGCCGCGCCGCCGGCGCCGGCGGGTGCCGCCATCGGTCTCCGCCCCCTCGGTAGCGGTGTCCTCTGCGCCCGCCTCGTCCTCCTGATCGTCATCGAGGTCGGGCTCGTCGGCCACCACCGGCTGCGGGACCGGCGGGGCCGGGGGGAGGAACACCGGCACGGCGGCGTTGAGCGCCAGCGACCGAGCCGCCAGATCCAACTCCGGCGGCCGGAGTACCACCTCGTCGATCTCCGTCGGGCCCAACTCGGGTTCCGGCAGCAGCACCTGCAGCGCCCGCAAGGCTGTCTCGTGGTCGATGCTGGAATGCGGGCTGCGGGCTACGACGCCGAGCTCTGCGAGCGCTGCCAGGACATCCTGGCTGCTCACCGACAGGAGCTTGGCCAAGGTATACACGCGCGGCCGATCGGGCAACGAGGATACGAGATCAGCCCCGTTGGACGACGTAGTCGCGGGTGCGGCTGTCCGCCCGCCGAGGTCTCCGGCGGGCGTTGTCGTGTTCGCCATTCAACTCCTCCAGCCCCCGGGCGCGTCCCATAGGTCGGGACGCGGCCGCGCAGGGGCCCTGTGCGTTATCCGCCGCCGAGTCCGGCGACGGCAATCCTTTCTGTCACCGGCAGCTCCGCGATCCTTCAGCGGTCCACCGGTATGTCCGCGACGTCGTGCTGATCCGACTCATCGTCAGACTCCCTCAAAGCCGTCCGGGCGGTTGCCCGGTCCACTGCGAGCGGATCGACGAGACCCCCGTCGTCGTCAAGCCGGCCTTGCGCAGTCCGGATCGCTTTCACGAGCACCGACGACGGAAGTCCGGCGACGGCACCGAGCGCGCTCAGCACATCGTCGGGCCGCACTGCAGGGCTGACCTGTCGTACGACCGCTATGAGTATCCCACACCGGCTGTGCTGATCGAGCACAGGCGGCCCCGGTGGAGGATCCTCAACCTCCAAGGAGACGATCGCCGCCCGCGCGTCGATGGAGCGCCGGCCGTCCTTGGTGAGGCGTTCAACCAGCACCGTCGGTGCGGCGAGCAGAGCGTGGACCGCCTGCCGGAGCTGCACACCACCGAGCCCCTGGAGCTCGATGCGCCAGGCGCTGGCATCGATCCGCTCGGCGAGCCCGCCAGAGCCGGCGAGCACCCCTTCGAGCACGGCCAACCCCTCGGGCAGGGCCGCGTGGAGCTTGGCGCGGACCTCCTCGGGGTCGACGTGCTCCACCAGCTGGATCTCCACGTACTCCGCTTCGCTGGCCGCTCCGGTGGGCGCCGCGCCCACCCAGGAGACCTTCGGGTGCGGGCTGTACCCCTGCGAGTACGCCATCGGCAAGTCGACCCGCCGCAACGCCCGCTCGAAGGCCCTGGTGACGTCACGGTGCGAGGTAAACCGCAGCTTTCCCCGCTTGGCGAAGCGCAACCGCACCTTGCATACCGCCGCGGCGGACGGATGGGGAGTCATGGATTCCTCTCGTTAGTGTCTGAGGGTGTTCTAGCACCGAGCGCCACCCACGACCCCACGCGCGTCCCACCCGCGAGGAGTCACTAAGGTCACGGCGACCTTGTCGCGGGCGAGACGCCCCGTCCACCCGGAGGTTTGCGGGTGCTGTTCCGTGTCCTGCGGGTTGCCGCGGCCCTGGCGGTCGTGCTCGCGCTGGCCGGTCCACCCTCTCTGGTGACAGGTCAGGCGCTGGCCTGCACATCGACCGGCCCCCTGCTGCGTTATGTGGTGCTCTTCGATGCGCAGACTCCCGAACAGTCCGCGGAACGAGCCATCCAGGCCGCCTGTGGCACCAGCACTGCCTACTACCCGCAGATCGGCGTCGGGGTTGCCACCTCCACCGAGCCGAGATTCGCGGCCCGGTTCGGCCTCGCCCGGGCCTACAGCGCACAAGCCGAGACACTCGGAAACCCGCAGAGGGCAGAGCTGGCCGGCCCGGTGGTGCCGCTCACCGCGGCACGCCTCCCCGCGGTGGCCCAGGCACTGGGTACGGACCGTTCTGCCGAGCAGTGGGACATGGAGATGATCCGTGCACCACAAGCCAGAGCGATCAACCCGGGCCGGCCCGAGGTGCTGGTCGCCGTGCTGGACTCCGGGGTGGACGCGACACACCCCGATCTGGCCGCCGCGGTCGACCCCACCCGGTCGGCGGGCTGCCTGTCCGGCAAGCCAGACCGCTCACCTGCGGCGTGGAGCCCGAGCACCTCGGTGCACGGCACGCACGTGGCCGGCACGATCGCCGCGTCCGACGATGGACGGGGCATCACCGGAGTGGCGCCCAGGGTCCGACTGGCGTCGGTCAAGGTGGTCGACGACGACGGGTTCATCTACCCGGAGTACGCGGTGTGTGGCTTCATGTGGGCGGCAAGCCAGCAAGCGCGAGTCGCCAACAACAGTTACTCGCTGGACCCGTGGGTTCTGACCTGCTCCGATGTACCCGGTCAGGCGGTGGCCCACGAGGCAGTGCGGCGCGCGGTGCACTACGCCACAGTCCAGGGAGTGCTCAGCATCGCCGCTGCCGGTAACGAGCGGACGGACCTGGCCAACCCCGGGCAGGACCTGCGCAGCCCGGACAACGCGCCCCACCCGCAACCCCGGCCGGTGGACGACGACTGCGACGTGCTACCCGCAGAGCTACCCGGGGTGGTCGCGGTCTCCGCCGTCGGGGCCCAGCGCGTCAAGTCGGAATACAGCTCCTACGGGCTGGGCGTGGTCATAGTGACGGCGCCTGGCGGGGATCGGGGGCAGCCCTCCCGCCAGGGTTCCAGCGGGTGCGTGCTGTCCTCGGTCCCCGGCGGGTACGGCGACGCCTGCGGCACCTCCATGGCAGCCCCGCATGTTTCCGGGGTGGCGGCACTGCTCGCCTCGGCCCGGCCCGGGGCCGACCCGGAGGAGCTCACGACGCTGCTGGTCCGGTATGCCGACCCGCTGCCATGCCCGGGCCCCGCTGACGACCCGGCGGCAGCGTGCACCGGCGGCGGCGGCAACGGCTTCTACGGTCATGGCCTGGTCGACGCGCTGGCAGCGGTCAGCGCGTCGCGGGACTGATCGGTAGGAGCTGCCGACCGCTGGGGCCGATCTGGATGTCGGTGCCCATCGAGGGGCACACACCGCAGTCGAAGCACGGGGTCCACCGGCAGTCGCCCTGCTCACGGCCGGTCAGCGCGTCCTGCCAGTCGTCCCAAAGCCACTCGGAATCCAGCCCAGCGTCCAGGTGATCCCAGGGCAGGACCTCCTCGCGGCCACGCTCGCGGGTGGTGAACCACTCCAGCGACACGCCCAGCGGGGTCAGTTCGGCCGCGCACGCCTGCACCCAGCGGTCGTAGCGGAAGTGCTCGCTCCAGCCGTCGAAACGGCCACCATCACGCCACACTCGCTCGATCACCCGCCCGACCCGCCGGTCACCACGTGACAGCAGGCCCTCGATCAGCGAGGGCTTCCCGTCGTGGTAGCGCATCCCGACGTTGCGGCCGATCCGGCGGTCGCTGTTGATCTCGGCGCGGAGCTTCCTGAGCCGGTCGTCGACCACGTCAGGGTGCTCCTGGGCCGCCCACTGGAATGGGGTGTGCGGCTTGGGCACGAAGCCGCCGATCGAGATCGTGCATCGGATGTCCTTGCTTGCGCTGGCGTCCCGCCCGGCCCGGATCACGTCGTGCGCCAGGTGGGCGATCTGCAGCACGTCTTCGTCGGTCTCGGTGGGCAGACCACACATGAAGTACAGCTTCACCTGGCGCCAGCCGGCGCCGAAAGCGGTGGAGACGGTGCGGATGAGGTCCTCCTCCGAGACCATCTTGTTGATCACCCGGCGGATCCGTTCGGAGCCGCCCTCCGGAGCGAAGGTCAAGCCGGAGCGACGACCATTGCGGGAGATCTCGTTGGCGAGGTCGATATTGAACGCGTCCACCCGGGTCGAGGGCAGGCTCAGGCCCGTTCCACTGCCCTCGTAGCGGTCGGCCAGGCCCTTGGTGATCTCGCGGATCTCGGAGTGGTCCGCGCTGGACAGCGACAGCAATCCAACCTCGCTGAACCCGCTGGCCGCAAGGCCTCGCTCGACCATCTCACCGATGCCCTGGATCGATCGTTCCCGCACCGGGCGGGTGATCATGCCGGCCTGGCAGAACCGGCACCCGCGAGTGCAGCCGCGGAAGATCTCCACGCTCATCCGCTCGTGCACACTCTCCGCGATCGGTACCAGCGGCTTTTTGGGGTAGGGCCACTCGTCGAGGTCCATCGTGGTGCGTTTGGCCACCCGGTGCGGGGCCCGCTCGGTGTTGCGGACCACCTCGGCGATCCCGCCGTCGGGTAGGTAGCTGACGTCGTAGCAGCCCGGCAGGTAGACGCCGTCGATCCCAGCCAATCGGTGCAGCAGTTCTCGGCGCCCGCCGGGTCGTCCCTGGGCCTTCCACTCCCGGACCGCGCCGGTGATCTCGAGAACGGCCTCCTCACCGTCGCCCAGCACCGCGGCGTCGATGAACTCGGCGATCGGCTCCGGGTTGAACGCAGCGTGGCCGCCTGCGATCACGATGGGATGTTCGCCGGTGCGCAGGTCGGCGTGCAGGGGGATCCCGGCGAGATCCAGCGCGGTGAGCAGGTTGGTGTAGCCGAGCTCGGTGGCGAAGGACACTCCGAGAAGGTCGAATGCCCCGACCGGACGGTGGGAGTCCACGGTGAACTGCGGGACCGCATGCTCGCGCATCAGTCTCTCGAGGTCCGGCCACACCGCGTAGGTCCGCTCGGCGAGCACATCGGGCTGCTCGTTGAGCACCTCATAGAGGATCATGACACCCTGGTTGGGCAGCCCAACCTCATAGGCGTCCGGGTACATCAACGCCCAGCGCACCGTAGCGGTGTCCCAGTCCTTCACGGTGGCGTTGAGCTCGCCTCCGACGTACTGCACGGGTTTGGAGACCCGGAGCAGCAGCGGCTCGAGCCGCTCGAACACCGATGTGACCGCCATGGCGCCCAGCCTAGTCCCCTACCTCAGGAGGAGGATCTTCAAGCGGCGCGAGGCCACCACGATGCCCAGGGCCGTCAGCATCGCGAAATACGCCACGTGTCCGAGCATCGACCAGCCGACGACTCCGGTGGTCAGACCACGCATCAGGTCCACAGCGTGATAGAGCGGGAAGGCCTGCACCAGCCACTGCACCGCCTGCGGGTACACCGACAGTGGAAAGAAGGTCGCGGAGAACAGGAACATCGGCAGCACCGCCAGTTGCACCAGGTCGAAGTCCTGCCAGGAACGCATGAACGTGGTGGCCGCAATCCCGATCGACGCGAACGCGAACGCGACGAACAACGCGGCCGGCAACGCCAGCAACGCCCACGGTGAGGAGATCAACCCGGCAGCGAGCATGACCCCGAGGAAACCAGCCGAGTACAGCCCACCCCGGATCAGCGCCCAGCCGATCTCGCCCAGCGCGATGTCCACCGGCCCCAGCGGGGTGGCAAGCATCGCGTCGTAGAGCTTCGCGTACTTCAGCTTGATGAGGAAGCTGAACGTCGCGTCGTACACCGCGCCGTTCATCGCCGACGCGGCGAGCAGTCCGGGCGCGATGAACGCCGCGTAGCTCAGCTGCTGCCCAGCTGGCCCCGCCACAGTGCCGATCAGACTGCCCAGCCCCTGCCCCATCGCCAGCAGGTAGAAAAGCGGTTCGAAGAACCCCGAGACGATGGCGAGCCAGACACTTCGTGACGCCAATGCCGAGCGTGCAACGAGCATCCGGGCCCGGCCGGCGTACAGTCCTGGTGGCAGCACCCGGAGCAACAGCCCGGCGCGTGGCGCGTTGCTCTGCTGCGCCAGATAACGCAGTGCGCTCACCGGCCCAACCTCACCCGGAATTGCCAGCGTGTCAGCTGCACGCCCGCCACCAGCAACACCGTCAGGTAGGCGAGGTGTCCCGCTGCGGAAACCGGCTGCCAGGTGCCCAGTGCGGCGCCGCGGGCCAGTTCGGTGCCATGCCACAGTGGGCTGATCCAGGCCAGCGGCTGGACGGCCATGGGTAGCTGGGAGATGGGGAAGAAGGTCCCGGAGAACAGTGTCATGGGCAACACCACGAACCGGAAGATGGCCGTGAACACACCCCCTTCATGCTCCTGGGCCGCCGCGAAAGCCACCATCGGCGCACTGAAGGCCATGCCACACAACACAGCGAAGACCAGTGCGACCAGCAAGCCGGGTCCGCGAGCCACCCCGAACAACGTGACTACCAGCAGGTAGGCGGCTCCGGACATAGTCAACCGAAGCGCGATCCAGGTGAGCTGCCCACCGGCCAACTGGCCCGGAGTGATCGGAGTGGCCGTGATGCCCTCGTAGGTACGCCGCCATTTGAATGCCGCGAGGATGGGGTAGCTGGATTCGAACGCCGCCGTCTGCACGGCGCTGACCGTCAACAGCGCGGGCGCAAGGTACACCAGGTAGGGCACGCCACCAGTGGCCTGGACCGCCCGATCGCTGGTGTCGATCAGACGGCCGAAACCGACACCGAAGGCCACGAGCAACAGCAACGGCTGCAGCACGCTGGACACAGCCGTGGCGCGCCAGTTACGGCGATACCAGATCCACGACCCTTCCACGACACGCCCCATGGCTGCGCACCCGGTCAGCACCCGGACCGGGGCGTGATCGGTCGTCGGTCCGCCGGCCATCAGTCCACCAGCGATCGGCCGGTGAGCCGGAGGAACACGTCCTCCATGGTGGACCGTCTGACCAGGGTGTACATCGGCTGCACTCCGCGCTGATGGGCGGCGGCCAGCGCCGCCTCGCCGTCTGAGGCGTAGAGCAGCAGCCGGTCGGGCAGCTCCTCGACTCGGTCGGCCAGATCGCCCAGTTCCTCCCGCCAGCCGTGCTGCACACCCGGAGTGAACCGCAGTTCGAGTACCTCGCGCGTGGAGTACCGGGCGATGAGCTCGCGCGGCGAGCCTTCGGCGACGATCAGCCCGCCGTCCATCACGACGAGGCGGTCGCACAGTTGCTCGGCCTCGTCCATGTAGTGTGTGGTGATGATCAGCGTGACGCCCTGCTGCTTGAGCCGGAACAGCCGGTCCCAGAGCAGGTGACGAGCCTGCGGGTCCAGCCCGGTGGTCGGCTCGTCAAGCAGCATCAGCTCCGGGTCGTTGACCAGTGATCGGGCGATGGTCAACCGCCGTCTCATCCCGCCCGAGAGTTGCTCGACGGGGTCGGCGGCCCGATCGGTGAGTTGGACGAAGTCCAGCAGCTCGGCGGCTTTGGCCCGCGCCGCGGCCCGGGACATGCCGAAGTAGCGGCCATAGACATATAGGTTGTCCCGCACCGAGAGCTCGACGTCCAGGTTGTCCTGCTGGGGCACCACTCCCAGCCGGGCGCGGATCTGTGGGCCATCGGCATCCGGGTCCATCCCGAGTACCTGAAGCTCACCCGCGCTGCGCGGCGACACGCACCCGATCATGCGCATGGTGGAGGACTTGCCGGCACCGTTGGGGCCGAGGAAGCCGAACACATCACCGGCCCGGACGTCGATGTCGATCCCCCGGACCGCCTCGAACTCCCCGAACCGTTTGAGTAAACCGCGAGCCTGCACCAGGGAATCGGACACGACCTCGACGCTACCGGGCGCCCCCGACAATTCCGCGGGGTTATCCAGCCTTCCGCCGATGTGGCGCCGCTGAGGCTACAGCTCGGGGAACCACAGCGCGATCTCGCGCTTGGCGGAGTCGACCGAGTCCGACCCGTGCACGAGGTTCGACTGAGTCTCCAACGCGAAGTCACCTCGGATCGAACCCGGCGCGGCCTTGTCCACCGGGTCGGTACCGCCGGCCAGCTGACGGAATGCCGCCACCGCACGCTCCCCCTCCACCACGGCGGCCACCACCGGGGCGGAGGTGATGAACTCCAACAGCGAGCCGAAGAAGGGCTTCTCCGCGTGCTCGGCATAGTGCTGCTCGGCCAACTCGCGCGGGACCATCCGCAGCTCCAGCGCGGCCAGCGTCAGCCCCTTGCGTTCGATCCGGGCGATCACCTCGCCGACCAGGCCGCGGCTGACACCGTCGGGCTTGACCAGGACCAGGGTGCGCTCGCTCACAGCAGTTCTCTCTCCTCGAGGCGATGACGATGATCGGACGCGAGAAGCCTACCGATCGGTCATCGGAGCGCTGAGCTCGATGGTCGGGAAGTACGTACCGTCACGCCTGGTGCGTGCTGGCAGTTCGCCGCGACACCGCCCGCCGTACATACAGCAAGTAACCCCAGACCAGCACGAACAGCAGACCCAGCCCGCCCAGCGCGGGGTGGGCGAACCAGCCGGCGACCATCGCGACCTGCAAGGTGAGAGCTAGCCCGAGACCCCAGAAGCGGTGCTGCACGCATGCCGCGAGCACCATTGCCAGCGCCAGGCCAGCGGTATACCAACCAGCCGGTCCGCCCAGCCCGCCGCCGAGCCGACCGACGACGAGGAGGGCGAGTCCGACGACGATCGCCTCCAGAACCAGAGTGCCGGCGAAGATGCCGCGCAATCCACGTAGTGGATCATGCTGGATCGGCCGGCCGCTCACTGCGGATCTCGGCCGAACAGGCTGCGCGCCGCACCGACCATTGCCACCGAGCCGGTGACGACGACGCCCGAGATACCGTCGGAGTCCGGATCCGCTGCCTCGATGGCCACCTCGATAGCTTCAGGCAATCGAGCCTCGACCCGCAGCCGTGAGTCGTCGAAAACCTCTTGGGCCGCCATCGCAAGGTCCTCGACGTCCATTGCGCGCGGCGAGCTGCTGCTGGTGAGGACGACCTCGTCGACGACCGGCTCCAGCTCCGCGAGGATGCCGCGGGCGTCCTTGTCCTGCATCACTCCCACCACAGCGACCAGCCTGCCGAAGGCGAACTCCGCACGGAGGGCGGCGGCCAGCGCCTGCGCACCATGCGGGTTATGCGCGCTATCAAGGAAGACCGACGGCGCCGTGCGGACCCGCTCCAGGCGTCCGGGCGCGGTCACACTGGCGAATGCGTCGCGCACTGCATCGACATCCAGCGACAGATCGCCACCCGCGCCGAAAAACGCCTCCGCCGCGGCCAGCGCGAGCACAGCGTTGCGAGCCTGGTGCGGCCCGTGCAACGGAAGGAAGATCTCGCCGTAGGCCCCACCGAGACCCTGTAACTTCAGCTGTTGCCCGCCCACGGCGATCTCGCGCTGCAACACGCCGAACTCGATGCCCTCCCGCGCCACGGTCGCGCCGACCTCGATGCTGCGGGCCGCGAGGACCCTGGCCACCTCGGGCGGCTGCGCTGCGAGCACCGCCACGGAACCGGGCTTGATGATCCCCGCTTTCTCCGCGGCGATCCCGGCGATGTCGCTGCCCAGGTAGTTGACGTGGTCCACGGCAATCGGAGTGATTGCGGCCACGGCGGCGTCGGCGACGTTCGTGGCGTCCCAGCTGCCACCGAGGCCGACCTCGACGACGGCGGCATCCACCGGTGTGTCGGCGAAGGCCCCGAACGCCATCCCGGTCAGCACCTCGAACTTGCTCATCGGCACCGGTGATCCGGCGTCGACCAGCGCAACGTAGGGCTCGATGTCGTGATAGGCCTCGATGTAGCGCTCCGGCGTGATCGACACTCCGTCAAGGCTGATCCGCTCGGTAACTTCTTGCAGGTGCGGGCTGGTGTAGCGACCCACTCGCAGGCCGACGCGGGACAACAGCGCATCCAGCATCCGGGCCACCGAGGTCTTGCCGTTCGTGCCAGCGATGTGCAGCACCGGGTAGTGGCGTTGCGGCGAGCCGAGCAAGTCGACCAGTGCTGCGATCCGGGTCAGCGACGGCTCGATCCGGCTTTCCGGCCAACGACGGTCCAACTCGGCCTCGACGGTCCGGAGCGCAGCCAGCACGGCATCCTCGCTCGGTCAGGCGGACTTTTCGCGTCGTTCGCGGCGGGTGGGCTGTCGGGTCACGATTGTCGGGTTCACGTTCTCCCGCACGGTCTGCTCGGTGATGACTACCTTCGCCACGTCGGTGCGGCTCGGAATGTCGTACATCACCGGCAGCAGCACCTCCTCCATGATGGCGCGCAGCCCGCGGGCGCCGGTGCCGCGGAGGATGGCCTGATCGGCGATCGCCTCGAGTGCCGTGCCGGTGAACTCCAGCTCCACGCCGTCCATCTCGAAGAGCTTGCAGTACTGCTTCGACAACGCGTTGCGCGGCTCGGTGAGAATCTGAACCAGCGAGCACTTGTCGAGGTTCGTCACGCTGGCGATCACCGGTAGTCGCCCGATGAACTCCGGGATCAGCCCGAACTTGATCAGATCCACAGGCATGACATCGGCGAACACGTCGGAGGTGTCGATGTCGGCTTTGGACCGCAGCTCCGCACCGAAGCCCAATCCGCGCTTGCCGATCCGATCTTCGATGATCTTGTCAAGGCCCGCGAACGCGCCTGCGACGATGAACAGGACATTAGTCGTGTCGATCTGGATGAACTCCTGGTGCGGGTGCTTGCGACCGCCCTGCGGGGGGACGCTGGCGGTGGTGCCTTCCAGGATCTTCAGCAGCGCCTGCTGGACTCCCTCTCCGGAGACGTCCCTCGTGATCGACGGGTTCTCCGACTTGCGGGCAATCTTGTCGACCTCGTCGATGTAGATGATGCCGGTCTCGGCTCGCTTGACGTCGTAGTCCGCAGCCTGGATCAGTTTGAGCAGGATGTTCTCGACGTCCTCACCGACGTAGCCGGCCTCGGTGAGCGCGGTGGCGTCAGCGATCGCGAACGGCACGTTGAGCAGCTTGGCCAGCGTCTGAGCCAGGTATGTCTTGCCGCAGCCAGTCGGACCGAGCATCAGGATGTTCGACTTAGCCAGCTCGACCTCGTCGTCGCGGCCCTTCTCACCTGCCTGAATACGCTTGTAGTGGTTGTAGACGGCGACTGAGAGGGTGCGCTTGGCGTCGTCCTGGCCGATGACGTAGGCCTCGAGGAAGTCGTGGATCTCGCTGGGCTTGGGCAGCTCGTCGAGCTTGACGTCACCCGTGTCGACGAGCTCTTCCTCGATGATCTCGTTGCACAGATCGATGCACTCGTCGCAGATGTACACGCCGGGCCCGGCGATGAGCTTTTTGACCTGCTTTTGACTCTTCCCGCAGAAGGAACACTTCAACAGGTCGCCGCCGTCACCGATCCGTGCCATGGGCGCTGGCCTCTTGTCCTTCCCGGCGCGTGATGTGCAGCGCGCCTGGCTGCATGTGTGCTCGACGTTACTCGTCCGACCCCGCCGTGCGGGAGGACTAGCTTTCCCGATATTGACTCCGCTGGCGCGGCTGTGCCGCTCGCTCGGCGTGTCGCGCCACGCAGAGTCATGGTCGTGCTGCGGAGAGCTTCCGGATCTGGGTGATCTCGTCGATGATCCCGTATTCCTTGGCCTCGACGGAGGTCAGGATCTTGTCCCGGTCGATGTCCGTTCGGACCCGTTCCAGGGTCTGGCCGGTGTGATGTGCCAGGGTGCTCTCCAGCAGACGACGCATCCGCTGGATCTCGGCAGCCTGGATCTCCAAATCCGAGATCTGACCGTAGACGCCCTCGGTGGCGGGCTGATGGATGAGGATCTGGGCGTTGGGGACGGCGAGTCGCTTACCCGGGGTACCGGCAGCAAGCAACACCGCGGCGGCCGAGGCGGCCTGGCCGAGGCATACCGTCTGGATTTCCGGGCGGACGAACTGCATCGTGTCGTAGATCGCCGTCATCGCGGTGAACGACCCGCCCGGTGAGTTGATGTACATGGTGATCAGCCGGTCCGGGTCGGTGGACTCCAGCACGAGCAGCTGCGCCATGGTGTCGTTGGCCGAGGTGTTGTTGATCTGCTCGCCGAGAAAGATGATGCGCTCTTCGAACAGCTTGTTGTACGGGTTGGACTCCTTGACCCCGTAGCTGGTGCGCTCGATGAACGAGGGCAGAACATATCGGGACTGCGGCGCGCGATCGTGGAGTGTCTGATCGAGCGGCATAGCGCCTCTGGAGGGGTAGTACATCAGTGCTCCTCGAAATCGTCAGCGGCTCGCGTTGGTCGTCGGGTTATCGCTGGTCAGGACGTAGTCCACGAAACCGTAATCGCGAGCCTCCTCCGCGGTGAACCAGCGGTCGCGGTCGGAGTCGGCGATGATCCGATCTATTGGCTGACCGGTCTGCTCAGCGATGAGCTCTGCCAGCTCATGCTTGTGCTTGGTCAACATGTCGGCCTGGATGGCGATGTCGGCGGCGGTGCCGCCGACACCCGCGGACGGCTGGTGCATGAGGATCCTGGCGTGGGGCTGCGCATATCGCTTACCCCGGGTTCCTGCGGAGAGCAAGAACTGTCCCATCGACGCGGCCAGACCCATTGCGTAGGTCGCCACGTCGGGTTTGATCAGCTGCATGGTGTCGTAGATGGCCATTCCCGCGGTCACCGAGCCGCCCGGCGACATGATGTAGAGGCTGATGTCCTGGGTGGGATCCTCCGCCTCCAGCAACAAGAGCTGAGGGACGATCTGCCGGGCGATGTCGTCGTCGACCTGGGAGCTGAGCATGATGATGCGCTCGCGCAACAACCGCTCAGACACCGAGTCGGTCAGGTTGAGGCCAGCCGTGCCGGCCCGCATCACGGGAGTCCCCCGCAGCGGCACGGCCGAGGTGATGTGGTCCGAGCTCACGTGTGCCTACCTTCTGTCATCCGATCCACCTGCGGTGGGTAATGAGTCCAGCTCGGAGATCGATCCGAACTCCGACACTGCCGACCCTAACCAAGGCGAGTGCCGTGTAGTTCCGGCCGCGCCCGAGGTTCGCTCAGAGCATTACGCCAGTCTCCGGCCTCCGGTCATCCGGCGGGAGCGCCTACCCCTGCGCGACGGCCTCGATCAGAGCGTCGATGTCGACAGAGTTCCCGGAGGCGTCGGTGACGATCGCCTGGCGCACCACAGTGACCAGCGCTTTGCCGCGCCGGACGTCAGCATAGATAACGCCGAGCTCACCGGACTCGTGAGCCTTCATGGCGTACTCGTTAGGGCTCACGCCGCGGCGCTGCGCTTGATACACGATGCGCTCCCTGAGCTCGTTATCGCTGACCGAGAGCTCCTCGTCGTCGGCGATCGTGTCGAGCAACAAGTTGATCTTTATTGTCTCCCGCGCGGCCTTGCGCAGGTCGGTGTCGAACTCCTCCGGGTTGTGCCCCTGCTGCTCCAGCCAGCGGTTGAGGCGCTCCTCGTCGTGGTCGAAGGCGTGCAGGGCGTCGTGCTTGCGCGACTCGTACTCGCCCTCGACGATCCCCTCCGGGAGCGGGACCTCGGTGGCGGCCAGCAGCGCCTTGAGCACCTCGTCCCTGGCCTGCGCACCCTGCTGCATCGACTTGACGCGGCCCAGCCGGGTGCGCAGATCGCCGCGGAGCTCCTCGAGGGTGTCGAACTCGCTGGCGAGCTGGGCGAACTCGTCGTCCGCCGCGGGCAACTCCCGTTCCTTCACCGCCTGGACCTTTACCGTCACCTCGACCTGTTGCCCGGCGCGCTCCCCGACCGCCAGGGTGGTGGTGAAGGTGCGTTCCTCACCCTGACCGGCCCCGACCAGCGCATCATCGATTCCCTCGATGAGCTCACCGGAGCCGATCTGGTACGACAGGTCGGCAGTCGCCAGCTCCGCGACCTCTTCGCCCTCGACGGTCGCCGACAGGTCGAGTGTCACGAAGTCCTTGTCCTGCGCGGGACGCTCGACCGCGGACAGGGTGCCGAAGCGGGAACGCAGCCCCTCGAGCTGCTCCTCCACCTCGGCATCGGTCACCTCGACATCGTCGACGGACACCGCGAGCTCACCGAACGCCGGCATCTCGATCTCCGGACGGACGTCGACCTCAGCGGTGAACGCGACATGATCCCCGTCCTCGATCTTCGTGACCTCGTATTCCGGACGGCCGAGCGGGTGGACCTCGCGCGCGGTGATGATCTCGTGGTACTTGGCCGGCACCACACCGTTGATCACTTCCTCGAGCACCGCGCCGCGCCCCAGGCGCTGGTCGAGGATTCGGGCCGGCGCCTTGCCCGGCCGGACTCCCGGGATGTTGACCTGCTGGGCGATCTTCTTGTAAGCGCGGTCGAAGTCAGGTTTCAACTCGTCGAACGGTACCTCGACGTTGATCTTCACCCGCGTCGGGCTGAGCTGTTCGACGGTGCTCTTCACGGACTACTCCTAGGGAAAGGGTGGGCACACGCCGGCGCAGCCACGGCCGCCGGCTCCAAGTGTCACCGAGTCTAGGCGAGCACTCCGATCCGGTAGCTCAGGGCGCCGGTGCTGTGTCGCTTTACGTCGCAAGCTGTTCGGGTCGGCCCATGTGTGTCTACAGATCAGGTGCCTGCGAGTATGGACTCCTGACCTGCGGATCTGGACTGTCGACCTCCTAAGACGTTATTCGAACCGTCCTGACCTGCTGGAACAGCTCCGCAAGGCCGCAGTGATCTTGGCGGATGGCGGCCAAGACGGCACCATAAATGCGAAGGTGGCCACAGAGGATGTGGTCCGCTCGCGGCGGCTGCGTGATCGCTTCTCTCCGCAAGATCTTCAGGCCATGATCGATCTCTACTGCTCGGGTACCGCCGCCAAGCAGGTAGCTGAGAAGTTCGGTGTCAGCCCGCGTAGCGTCAAGCGGCTCCTGCACCGGCATGGTGTGCGCCGGGAACACGGTACGGCTCACCGATGTGGCCCCCTGCGGTCTACGGCACGCATACTCGGCGGCTGAGAAGAGCACCGAGGTCAAGCTCACGTCGGAGGACGTTCCGGGGAAGCCTCGCAGGCGGTAGCAGCGGACGGCCATTTGGGCACGCAAGCGTCACGTAGCCAGGAACACGCCGCTACACCTGAGTGTTCGACCGCCTGGGCTCACCAGCCTGCGGCAGTAGCCTGTGAGCGTGATCGAGCTTGATCGGAAGACACTGCGGGCAACCTTCCGACCGCTACGACCGCTGCCGCCCTGGGTACCCATCCGAACTGTTTGAGGAGCTCGCGGGCCTCACCCCACTCGGCCCTCAATCCCAAGTTCTGGAGATCGGCTGCGGCACTGGACAAGCCACGCTTCCTTCCTTTGGTCCAGCTCGGATGCGCGATCGTCGCAGTCGAGTTGAGCGCCGACCTGGCCGCCATCGCGCGGCAACACCTCGCTGGGATTCCCCACAGTGCAGGTGGCGGTGTCGGCCTTCGAGGACTGGCCGCTGCCCAACGGCAGGTTCGACCTCGTGCTGTCCGCGACAGCCTTCCATTGGATCGACCCCGATGTACGGATGACCAAGGCCGCTGACGCCCTCCGGCCTGACGGCACCTTGGCCCTGATCTCGACCCACCACGTTGCTGGCGGAACCGAACCCTTCTTCACCGAGGTCCAGCACTGCTACGAACGCTTCGACCCCGAGACACCCCGGGATTGCGCCTGCCGGCATCCGACACGTGCCAACGGATTCCACCGAGTTCGGTGATCTAGGAGAGATCTGGGAGTGGCGTGTCGCGCCTGTGAGCCTTCCAGAAATCCCATGAGACAGGACAAACTCTGGATATCTGGTTGTGTCAAAGCGTGAACCGCTCTAAGGTTCCAAACATGGCGAGAATAGGCTGGATTGAAGAGTCGGAGGCAACAGGGGAATTAGCCGACGCATACGCGGAGATCCGCGCTAGTTGGCCCCCCAAGGAGCAGGCAGCGGAGGTATTCAAGGCTCTGAGCCATCGCCCCGATTTTATGCGGGCCCTGTCCGACGCGACGTTGATGACGATAACACCCGGAGCGCTCACTTCCACTCAACATGAGATGATCGCGCTCTATGTATCCGCCCTGACCAGCTGCCGGTACTGTGCCTACCACCACAAGGTTTTCCTACAAGTAGGAGCACTGCGCACTGCACCCTTGCCCGAAAGTGAACAACAGGAAGAGGCGCAGCAGCGCAATCTGATCGCTGAGGCTCTTTATCGAAGAGATCTCGATGGCGCCCCGGTCAGCCAGTCGGAGCACCTCCTGCTGCGCTTCGTCGAAGCCATGACGCTACAGCCAGGCGAAGTCCCGGACATTCAAATTCATGAGCTGCGGGATGCCGGGTGGAGCGAGGCCCAGATCGCCGAGGCAGTCTATACCTGCGCCCTTTACAACGCATGGGTTCGGATAACCAACGCTTTCGATACCAACCCGCACGACATTGATGCAACTTTCGGCCTCACCAAGACGTAACCCCACAACGGCCAAGGTTGCAGCCAAGCATGGGGCGGAGGTCACCCACACCGGATTTCGGCGTCATGCCTTGATGACGCATTGAGCATCCTCACTGACCCGCACCGGCTATTCACCGAAGCCCCCGACCCCATCAAGCTCATGCTCACCCAAACCATCTTCGACAAGCTCTGGATTATGGATCATGAAATCGTCGGCAGCGAACTCACCGATACCTACCACGAGCTGCTGACCATGGAAGCCCGCCTGGCACTGAACGAGCACGCAACGGCTGAGCCCGACCCAGACGGCTTCAGCCTCGCCCCAGGAGCACACAACCTACTACCGGCGACGGACAGACAGCACCGAAGACTTGAGCGACGAAGCCGAACGAGCCAACCTGACACGACGCCTGTGGGTCGAACGGCCACGCGGGGTACTGCCCCTGGACAGCAGAAACCCCGCTCCACATGACGTGAGGCGGGGTTCCGACGTGAATCATCTGGTCGACCTCCTAAGACACTATTGGAACCGCTCTGACCTGCTAGAACAGCTCCGCAAGGTCTCAGTGATCTTGTCAGGTGCCGGCCAAGACGATGTTGCTGGCGCCGATGGTGTCCCGCAGAGCAAGGTCCGCTCATAGCGGTTGCGTGATCGCTTCTCCCGCGAAGAGGTCTAAACCATGATCGATCTCTATTGGTCGGGTACGACGGCTAGGCAGGTGGGCGGCTTAACTCTCCCCCGCTCGGGATGGCTGGCGTTGCGGGTTGCTGGCGGGCGAGTGCTGGTGAGGATTGGTCATGTCTTTGGTACGCGGGCTGCGAGTGCTGGAATGGCGGCGATCTTGTCGGCGGTTAGGTGGTCCCAGAGGATTCCTCTGGGTCGTCGTTGCGGTTTGCAGGTGATAGTCTCGTCTGGTGTAACGATGAGATCGACGCTGAAATCGTGGTTTGTTTCGGGTAGGGGTTCGTCGAGGACTTGCAGCGGGTGCACGGTCGTAACGACAGTGGTTTCTGGTCTGATGAGGCCGGCTTCCTGCAACAGAGCCATCTCAATATCGGAGTAGCCGGCCCCTTTTCCTAGTCGTACACCATGGCGGTTGACGGCGACGCTGCCGCAGATGATGAGGTCAACGGGCCGCATTTGCTCGACGCTTACCGTCTGCGTTATGTGCGCGGCGACTTCGCTGGACGCTGCTTGCTCCGGTGGCACAGTGAGTGTGGCTGGATCAAGAAGGTAAAACGGTTTGTCGGCAGCAAGTTTAGGCACGGCCATGTAGACGAGTTTGCGTTCTCGTAGGGCCTGCGCTCGCACGGGAAGTTGCGCCTTGTCCGGTACCGCTTTGATGACGGCGGCTTCCTGCCATACTGGCAGTGTGGCGAGGCGTTGTGCGGCGTGCTCGGCGCCGAAGAACGCGGGAATGCGCCCGTGCACCCCAGGCGGTACAGCGTTGTTTCGTTCTAGCAGCGTCCACACTCGTTCACGGATCACGTCTTTGGCCTGATCATCGAAGTTGGGCACGATACTCCTTACGAGGCGGCCATGAGTGTGAGTAGCCGGTCGTACACATCTTGGACCACGGGCACCTGCCGCCAGGGGCGAAGCTCGCCGGCGGCGCCGAACACCACGTTGAGACCACCGCCGCCCCACGTTATCTCGACGATATCGATGGCCTTATGCAGAAACGCCGCGGCTTCATCGAGCTGGTGCTGACGGATGTGGGCCAAAGTGAGATTTCCTAGGGCGATAGCCTGCGACTTCGATCTATCTCGTAGCGTCTGTACGGTGTGTTCGAGGATAGGCTGCGCCCGCTTAGCTTTGTTTAAAAACAGGTAGCAGGACCCGGCGAGGCGGCCATATTGCGTGGGCGAGAACAATTCGATGGCAGGGTCGCTGGAATCGATGCGTTCGAAGAAGGCTTCGGCTTGCCCTAGCGCCTGCTCGCACTCTTGCTGATGGCCGAGCATGGCGTGGGCCTCGGCGGCATGTAGTACGGCAAGTCCGGTGAGGACATCGCTAGTTGTTTCGGTGGTCGTAGCTGTTTGCGTCGTTAGCGCCAAGCCGGCCTTCGGATCTTTCTCGCCGTACATTGCGACGAAACTGGTCCGCAACAGCGCCAGGCCTTCGGCTACGGGTGCTCGGAGTTGTCGGGCGGCTGTGATGGCTTGGCCAAAGTAGTGGCGGGCCGTGGCGTGGTCGCGGCGTTGTGAGGCGTCCCAAACGAGTTGACCCATGAGCGTGGCGGCTTCGGCCTCTACCTCGTACAACTCGCGACGGACACGGTGGGTGGGCGCGTGTGCCCCCAAGAAGGTGACTTGGCCCAGGCATTGCCCGGTATCGGCCAGCAGGGACGTGGAAGGGGCGCGGTCGTAGCACGCATCGAGGACTTGCACCCGCTCACGTAGCCGCGCCACAGCGATCAAGTCAACCCTTGACGGGTGCTCCAGCGCGTAGGTCAGGTGCTCGTCCGGGGCACCGTCGGACTCATTGACTTCAGTGATCAAGCGGTCCAATTGGTCAACTGAGATCTGAAGGGTGCGGGCAATCTTGGGGCGTATCCACGGCTGGGGTTCAGCATCTCCGGCTTCCCACCGAGCGACGGTGGTGCGTTCCACGCCCAGGCATTCGGCGAACGACTCCTGCGTGTGACCCACGGCCTTACGGCGCCGGGCGAAGCCCTGCCGTTTCGTTGCCATGTCCTCACCTCTCTAAGTCTGCTATTTGCCCAGGTCAGACCCACCCATGTGGCACAGATGCGACAAACAGGTGTCAACCGTGCGCTGGTCGAAGAACGCTACAGCCGGTTGTGTGCACATTACGACCCGACGCAGCGCCCAGCAACGGAGAGGCAACCGCGATGACCAGCACTTACCTGGTTATGTTCAATCATGAAGGCACGCGTGTCGATAGTCTCCCCCGTCCACCCGTCGCCGAGCTAGACGTGCTGACACCCATGCGGGCGACCGCCATCCGTGTGCTAACGCAGCATATAAGCGATCAGGGGCGTTACGTGGTCTGTGGCTCGACGTGGCCGTGCGATCGGGCTGTGCAAGCTGAACACAACTTGGCGGCGCAATGAGCGCGACCCGTGACCTGGCGACATTGTGAATTGCCATCTGAGCTGGGCTGGTTCGGCGACGTGTCCCGGAGACGCCGCCGGGCCAGCCCTTGCGCCATGCACTGGGCCGCGGTTGCGGCCTCTGCTGGTCGGAAACCTGCGGCTACGCGCGTGCGACCCGCCGGGCCTCGCTGATCAGCTCATCGCCGAGATGCGCGCGTTCGCGCACCGGTCAGGCTTGGCCCTGGTCGACACCTACATCGAACACCCCGGCGCGTCCTCCCGCGAGGGGGCAGCGTTTCGCGCACTAGTAGAGGCGCTGCACCGCCCCCACATCCATGCCGCGGTGATTCCCTCGCCTGAGCATTTCTCACGGTTCGGCCTGTGCCGGGCCACGCGCACTCTGATCGAAACCGAAACCGGCGCACACGTGCTCGTCATATCCGACAGGTCCGGGGGTGCACGGTGAGCCCGAATGTGCACACGACCCTGTACCAGGCATACGGGCGAGTGCTGTCGGAGCTGCGGGACGAGCTGTTGACCGGTGAGGTTGTATCGGACCGGGCGACCGTGGAGCGTCTCATCAAGGTGGTGGGAGCAACGCTGCTATTGCATGACCGGCACCGCATCGACCGGCACGGCCGCTGTGCGATCTGCTGGGCGAGGCCCCACACATGGTGGCGGCCCTGGCCGAAACGGTCCCTTTGCACCGTCCACGCGGCGCTTAGTTTCTTTCTCCAACAGCAGCCACGCCAGGCACCAGCGCGATGATCGAGCACGCTAAACACGAACCCCCGGGGCGCGTGACCATCAACGCCACCCAGCCCGGCTACAGCCCCGGTTCTCCGGAACGGTGTTGACCGTTGAACGAGAACGGACACATGCGACCTGAGCGGTCTCCATTTCCCCGCATGGGTACGCCACGCAGAGTCTCGGTCACGGCCATGCAAGGTGCGGAGGCGACCGTGATCGTCACGGTGGTGCAAGGCACAGTGTGGATGTCGATCTCGCCCCCGTTTACCTGGGAGGCGATTATGACGCCCGGCAAAGCCGATGAGGTGATACACGCACTTCAGCGGGCACGAGACGATGCCACCAAAACCACAGTAGCCCCGAACTAGCGTGGTCGCCGAAGATACGGGCGGCGTCGGGGACAGATGCTCATCGCCTAGCGTCAGTGGGGGGTGGTGATTGCGTCGATGGTGGCGAGGGCATGGCGTTTGATGTTGGGGTCGGTGCTGGAGAATAGGAGGTGCGGCAGAATTTCGCTGGCGCATTCTCGGGCTTGGTTGCGCACGGTGGGCTCGGGGTCATGGGCGAGTTTGGTCCAGATGTCTTGCGCTGCGGCTGGTCGAGTGTTGAAGAGGTACTCCACGTGAGCGGCTGCGATGTCTCGCTCGTCGATGTCGCTACTGTTTGTTAGAGCGCGTAGGACGATCTCGCCTTGGTCGGGGTGGGTTTCGATGAGTGCGGGTAGGTCTTCGTCGAGTTTGTCAACGAGTGTGGTGTTGGTGCTTGTGGCAAGAGTGCGGCGTAGGACCAGAAATTCCTCGGCCGACCGGGGCCGATGTTGTGCCATCCGCAGAACTCTACGAGAAGGTACAGAAAGTTCTCGCCGCCACCGGACACAGCGAACCCGCCGCCGCGGGGCATGTCATTACAACTGTGTAAGCCACGGATGGACCAAGATCGGCCGGAGTGATCACCACTCGGCCGGGAAGGGAACCATCTGTGAGCCAGGACACCAGTGTTGATGATCGTGAGGTTGAGGCGTCCCGCCGGTTGGCGGAGATGTTCGATCCGTCGATGATTGATGCGTTGCTGGTTAATGCGCAGGCGGCGGGTACACCACTTGAGGGTGTGGATGGTTTGTTGAACCGGATGAACAAGGTGGTGATCGAGCGGGCGCTGGCCATGGAGATGACTCATGAGCTTGGCTATGAGCGTGGTGATCCGGCGGGCGCGGGCTCGGGGAATTCCCGTAACGGTTATTCCGCCAAGACGATCTCGACGGTGAACGGGCCGGTCACGATTAACGTGCCCCGGGACCGGAACGGCGTGTTCGAGCCCAAGATCGTACCCAAGCACGCCCGGCGGCTCGGCCAGATCGAGGACATGGTCTTGTCGTTGTATTCCCGGGGGATGACGACCCGGGATATCGAGGCGCATCTGCGGGAGGTCTACGGAGTGAACGCCTCCCGGGAATTGATCTCGAACGTGACTGATGTGGTGGCCGAGGAGATCGCGCTGTGGCGCAACCGGCCGGTCGATGAGGTGTATCCGATCGTCTATGTGGACGGGCTGCGGATCAGGGTCCGGGACAAGGGGGCGGTGACGGTCAAGGTCGCGTACCTGGTCATCGGGATCGACGTGGAGGGCCGCAAGCACGCCCTGGGCATCTGGATCGCTGAGGCGGAGGGCGCGAAGTTCTGGCTGTCAGTGCTGACCGAGCTGCGTAACCGGGGACTGCGCGACATCTTGATCTGCTGCTGTGACGGGCTGTCCGGACTGCCGGAGGCGATCACCACCGCGTTCCCGGACACGGTCGTGCAGACCTGCGTGGTCCACGTCATCAGAAACGCCATGAAATTCGTGTCCTACGCCGATCGCAAGAAAGTCGCCGCCGGCATGCGAGCAATTTACACCGCGCCAACACTGGAGGCCGCCGAACTCGCTTTCACCGGTTTCGAGGCGGACTTCGGCGCGCAATACCCGGGGGCGGTCGACGTGTGGCGCCGGGCGTGGAACGAGTTCATCCCGTTCCTGGATTATCCACCGGAGTTGCGGCTGATTGTGTACACCACGAACGCGATCGAGTCCATCAACTTCCAACTCCGCAAGATCACCAAGAACCGGGGGCACTTCCCGTCGGATGAGGCGGCGATGAAACTACTTTACCTCGGGCTGCGGAATATCTCAAGTAAGAGAGGAGGCGAGTCCGGGACAGGAACACAGGGCTGGACAATGGCCCTCAACACATTGGCAGTCCTCTTCCCAGTGAGACTTCCTCTGTGATAGAATAACGGTATCAGTCATCCGTTGCTTACACGGAAATTCTGACAGGCTCCCGCCGCGTCCACCACCATCACCTCAAGGGCCTACTGTGGTGCGCACGATGCAAAAAGCGGTTCATCCTTGCCAACAACACCGGCAACGGTGGCACCTACGAATACATATTCTGCATGGGCCGCATGAAACACACCTGCGACATGCCCTACCTCCGGCTCGACGGACGAGACGGCATCGAGCAGCCTGTCAGCAACCACTACGCCACCGTCACCCTCAATGATGCCACCCGCGTAGCGCTCGCTGCCGAAGTCGAGCAGGCTATCGCAGCCGAACAAGCACTCTCCGAACACGTCCGCGCCCAACTTGTCAAGACGCTAGCCTAGTTAGAAACTCGGGAAAACGCCCTCTTCGCCCTCATCGGCCATACCGACTGGGACCAAACGAAGCTCAACGCCGAAATGCAGCAGGTCAAGAAGAACACCAAGGCCACCCGCCAGCAGCTTGACGACATGGGGCAAGCCCACGACACCGGCCGGCAGATCTTCCTCACCGCGCTGAACCTGCTCACCGATATCCGCGCGACCTACGACCGGGAACCAGACGAAACCAAGACCCTACTGACAAAAACGATCTCCCCGAAGCTCTACCTCGACGCCGACCCAGATGGCGCAGTCTCCGTCACCCACGCAGACCCGGCCGACCCCTTCGCCACCGTCCTAGACGCCGCACGCGCACTGACCGATACCTCAGCGCCCAGCACGACCACGGCAGACGACACTAGTCGCGTCAACACCCGCTACGGCCCCTGGCAGACCCAACACGGCGTTGAGGGCGACAGCCTCCCGTGGGAGACCATCGCCCTCAACGACCCGCCAACTAACAAGGCCGATGGTTCCAATAAGCCCTGCCTGGTCGGGGTGGCGGGATTCGAACCCACGGCCCCTCGCTCCCAAAGCGAGTGCGCTACCAAGCTGCGCCACACCCCGTTACTACCGACCAGGGCGCGTCACCCGGATCAACGCACCTGATCAGGTGCGTGACCTTCGATGCCCTGGTATCGAACTCGGCGACACCAGGGCTGTCCCAGACCTCCACACGATCTCCGGGACGCATCCTAGTGTCGAACGCAGACTACGCGACCAGAGGAATCCCCGTGTCGGCACCGCTCTCCAGCGAACGAGCGGGCAGCAGGTAGGCTTGAACAGCCTCGCCACCGCGGGGCACGCGGGCGTAGCTCAATGGTAGAGCCCCAGCCTTCCAAGCTGGCCATGCCGGTTCGATCCCGGTCGCCCGCTCCACAGTCCTCACCAACCAAGACGGCGCCCCGTCCCGATCATGGGAAGAGCCGCCGTCGGTGTTCGTGCCATTAACGTGCCATTAAGCTACTGGGACCATCGCCCCGGCCGCACCGTCGTCGCCGTCTTCGTCGGCCTGGTCCGCACCGTTGTCGCCGCTCTCCAGTGCCTCTGTCCGACCGGATTCGACCAGTGCGCTCATCGCGTCCGCGATGCTGCGGTCACGGGCATTAGTCGCGTGCTGGTAGATCAACGCTGCACGCATCGAACCGTGACCCATCCGGTGCATCAGCTCCCGCGTAGTCGCTCCCGATGAGCGCCCCGCGACCACACCGGCGGTGGTAACTAGCGATGCCCAGCCCCACCAGTGCCAGGCCAGCAGCGCCACCACGGTCAGGCTGGTCCGCCAGTACGTAAGCGTCTGACGCAGCGCCCACAGCGCGGCCTTGATCGCCAACCAGAGAGAGAAAAAAAAGAAAGAAAGACCACCACCATTGCGGCGAGCGCTTCAGCACGTTGTTTCCTTTCGTCAAGTTCTTCATGCAATGTTTGTCATGACAGGCACTGGCAGCTACGGCAAGGCGAGTTGACGCAGACCAGGTAAGCATCGTTCAGATTGACGATCCGCTCCTACACCAGCCCGCCCGCCCCTTCACACTCCCCGAGGAAGCCGAAGACGCCCGACGCGTCGTAGCCGAGCTGCACTCAGCCCTCGAACGTATTGCCCAAGCCCACGTCTTCGGCAAGGGCCTAGGCATAGCCGCCCCCCAAATCGGCATCGACCGCTCCGCCGCCGTCATCCGCACACCAAGCGGCGAGACCATCACCCTGTTGAACCCGCAGATCATCGACCACTCCGACGACCACGACGAGCAGTATGAGGGGTGCCTGAGTTTCTTCGACGTGCGCGGCAAAGCGTCCCGATCGCTATGCCTCCACGTCGAGCATCAGCACCCGGACGGCAGCACCCACATCACAGTGTTCGAACGTGGTGTTGCTCGACTCGTTGCCCACGAAATTGATCATCTCGCCGGAGTGCTCTACACCGACCGAATGGCCGGCAGCGCCAACGTCATCCCGGTCGAGCAGTACCCCAGCGGCGGTCAATCCTGGCATTATGCGTAAGCGACCTCACCTACACCCGCACACGTCTCGACACACGTGCCTGGCACGCTACTGTATGTGTCCCCGCACTGTATGTGTCCCCGCTTACTCACCGAGGCGTTCTCGGTGCCGGCGATCGTGGCCGATGTCAATAGGAGGCGAACAAGCCGCTCGCGACGCGCAAGGACGTAGGTGCTGCGCCGGTGGCTGGATCCCAGACCCGTACCTCCCCGTCCACGCTGCGGAGGCCAGCTGCGCCGCCGACCAGGTCATCCATCAGGTCCTCATCAAGAGTCTACTGTTCTCGCCTCGAAATCGACCTCAGGCTGAAAGCACTGGGCAGGAAAGCGAGAAGGCGCTCGTCGCATCCTGCGCTGTGGAATCTGTCGCGTGGTACTCCACCAGGTCGCTTAGTCCGTTGATGAAGCCTCGGCCACCGAAGTTCAGCGACATAATAATCTTTGCGAAATGCAAAGAACTCGTGGCGAACGAGTCTATCCCATGGGGAGTCGTTGTCGCAGGATCTCCACGCTGCTCGCGTCCGTGGCTGGCTCCTCACCCCTCAGCGCCTCCGCGAGCAAGTCCGCGTCGACGTCGGATATGAAGTTCGCGGATTCCAAGGTCGCGCGGTCCAATTTCACCGCTTCGACGCTGCGGATTTTTCGGTCGGCGATCTCCACCATCGCCCACTGTTCGGTCTTGCATTGCGAGCAGATCCAGACGTCGAGTAGCCGGATCGGCCCATCGGCATCAGGAGGATTTATGACTGCATAGCCAGCGTCCACGATGCTTTCGATGGTCAAGTCGACCGAATCGAGCTCAAAACCCACACCGAGTGCAGAGCCGTCGGCCGAACCGTCCCGGATGTGGGTCTTGATCTCGGCGTCCGGTACCACCGTGTCACAACCAGGACACCGGAGCGGAGCCACGAATACATCGAACATGTGCGCCTCCTAGAGCACCGGTATGACGGTGAGGGTACGGTTCTCAATGATGACGTTGAAACCCGACGTTCCGTACTCCTTTATGAGCCCCTCGAAACCACCTTTTTTAACGACGTCTATCGGCGGCGTTGCCATTCGAGCGAGTTTTTTCACGGCGTCGGAGTCAGAGGTGAGGAACCTCGGGACCACACCCGGCTCGGCCTTGGTGAAGAATGCGTCGGCGATCAGTCCTCGATCGGCGAAGCCCTTGCCCTTGCCCACATTCCCCGTCACCAGGGCGTTGAGCACCTTTTGATACTCGGCCGATTCCCGCGCCACGTCGATCGGGACGCCCTTTACGTTGAGGACGCCGCCCTGGATCTCGCCGACTGTCACGTTTCCGACCCGCAGCTCCGTGTCGGCGGGGAGAGACTTGATGTACGCGACGCGCGCCTTTTCACCAGCTTGCATGGTGCCGCGCAGGGTGGGATCCGCGTCCTTTATCAATGCGATGGCCGTGTTCGAATCGATGATGAGTGACTTCCCGCCGAGGGCCGCCGTCTCGCCGAGCTCCTTGCCCACGCCACCAGCCAGGCGTTCCATGAACTGGTTCATCTCGGCGAACTTCCCCTTGGCCATCCACTGCCGGATCATGCCGGCACCGGTCTCGGCTCCGACGTGGTCCAGCATGATAACCAGGCGCCCGCTGTCCTTGAGCTGGGCGAAGATGGTTTCGAGCTCTGTCTCCGGGAAAACCTGCAGCAGCCGCTCGAGCTTGGCCGCGTCGCCGGCCTTGGCGATGAGGGCATCGAGCTTGATCGCGTCGGGGATCTGCTGGAGCAGCTTCTCATAGCGCGCCTTGTCCGCGGCCTCGAGGACCTTCGCCTCTTCCCAGGCCTGCTTGGCCTTCGCGAGCTCCTCAGGCGCAAGGTCACCGAGCCCGGCCTTCACCCGCGCTAGCTTGAGGTCTTCGATGAACTTCTGCGCGTCGTAAAGCTTGGCCCTGATCGCCTGTCTCGCCATCTTGACGACGGCCATGTACACCTCGGGGTCGAGGAGCGGGCCGGGGAAGGAGTACGCCTTCCCCATGGCTTTGAAGGCCTCGCCCTTTGCGGCCGCAAAGCCCTTCCGGGCCTCGGCCGCCTTCTCGGCGGCGCGCGCGGCCTTGGCCTCGATCTCTTTTGCCTCCTCCAGCCCTCTCACGGCCTTGGTGAACTCGGCGAGGTCCCCACCCGCGTTAAGCGCCTTGGCCGCGGGTCCCAGCGCCTTGACCGCTTTAACCGCGGCCGCCATGTCGAGGCCCGCGCCGACGACCGCGAGGATAACCCACGCCATCGAGGGATCGTCGGAGAGTCCGACGTCCGCCAGATCCTTCTGCTGGGTATACTCCTGATACTCCTCGAGCGCCATGTACACACCCAGGCCGGCACCGGCAATCGAGGCACCGGCCGCGATAATTGCGGGCGTCGCGGCGCCGAATGTGACGACCGCGAGCGCGACTGCAACGACCGCCAGCGCGATCCCCTTCACCAGCTTGAGGATCGCATCCTCCTTCATCTTGTCCTGGATGATCAGATCATGGATGGAGCCCGGCTGGATGCCCTGCTGGGCGTAGAACTGGGGCATGAGCTTGGGCATCTTGTAGATTAGCTCGGACTTCCCCTCGATTTCGGCGCGCGCCTCGGCGACGTCCTTCATCCGGTTCTGGATATGCCCCTGCAGCAGCCCTCCCAGCTCGTTCTCGCTCGCTTTGGCGAGCGCTGCCTTGTCGATGCGCTTGCTGAGCGGCAGGCCCTCCTCCTGGAAGATCGGGTGATCGCCCGACATGCCTTTGACCTGAGATTCAGCGGCCGCCTTGGCCTCCTCTGCCTTCTTGCGCGCTGCCTCGGCCTCGCTAAAAGTGGTCTTGGGGCGCAGGTGGCCCTGCCCAGGAACGCGTGATTGCTCACTGGCTTTCACGTACTCGTTCCAGATCTTCGCGTTCGCCTCGAACTCCCCGAATTGGGTCCGGACGCCGCCCAGCTTCTGATGCAGGGCCGCGACCTCGGTCGGATCCTTGTAGCGTTCCGACTCCCGGTAGAGCTTCCCGGCGTACTTCCCGAGGAGATCCTTGACGATGTTCGCCGCCTCCTGCTCGAACGCCTGCACGAACTTTTTGATGAAAGCTTCGAACTCGGTGATCCCCGCGAACCCATGCGCCTGGAGCTGGGTCTCGAGCTCCTTGCGGAGCTTCTCGGCCTGGCTCGCCATGAGAATTCCGCCACCGGTGCCGCGGCCGCCAATCCCGCCGGTTGGGCCCATTGTACTACCTGTCAACAGGCCCTTATACTGGGTGTACTTTTTGTAGATTTCCTCCAGTCCGATTAGCTTGGTCTGGATCTTCTCGCGTTCGTCTGCCTGCTGGCCGCGCTCGGCCATCTCGGCGGTGTACTTGTCGACCGACGCCTCGAACACATTCAGGTCCGTCGTCGTGCCCGTGACCTTGCTGGCGTAGTCGCTGGCCTGCCCAGCAGGCATCTTCTCGATCTTCTTTGCGATGGCGAAGAGCTTGTCGTAGTCCGCGGGCGTCAGATCCTTGCCCTTGGTGCTGGACTTGATCAGCTCCTTGACCTTGGGGGGGAGCTTCGTGATGTACTCGTGCTGGAACAGCGCTTCGTCACGGATCATGCGCCAGAGCTCGGACTTGCCCTCCTCGCCCGTCCTGATCTTCGTCTCCGTCTTGTCCCCGACCGCCTCGAAGTACCTGCGGTCGATCTCCTTCATCAGCGCGGACTTCTCGTCGGATTCCGGCCCGGCCTGAAACGTCTCAGCGCGTTCCTCTGCGCCAATAACACCGCCATCCTGTCCCATGCTGATGCCACGATCCTTGCTCGCCTGGCCCCGCTGCTGTTTCAAGAGCTGGATGTCGACCTGAACCGTGTACGGGCTGTTCTCGGGGACGTACGAGTTCTTGGAGTTTCGCCACTCGACGTTCTTCAGCACCTCGCCGAAGATCTGGCGCATCGCCGCGACCCTGAACTCCTCCTGGGTCATCGGCTGCTTCACGTGGACCTGGTAGGGCACGCGGGGGCTCTTCTTCTTCGCCTGTCGCTGGATGGGTCCTTGCGCCGCGCTCGCCTGGATGGACCCTGTCGCCACATTGCGCTGAACTGTGGGGGCTAGGATTTCAGTGTCCCCGGCCAAAGACACCGAACCTTCACCCACGCTCCCAGTGGTGTCTGCGGTCATCTGCACGAGATCACCGCCGCCGGACGAAGATGCAGCCGCGACCCGACCCACCGTCTCACCCTGCGCTGCCCTAGCGCCGAGATCGTCGGCCTCCTGCTCCAGCTGTTGGGCTCGCACCTGGTGCAGGTGACGTTGCCCCGCCTGTGTCGCCGCCCGGCGGCCAGTCAAGGGTGTGCCGGGCGGACCACCGTCGGCCCCTTTCGCGGACAGGGCTCCGTCGCCCGTCGGTGCCGCGGCGCCTCCCAAGGCAGCGCCACCAGTGGCACCCAAATCGCCCCCCTGCGCACCGCTGGCTGTCGGCGCCCCGCCGCCGGACGCCGAAATGCCGCCATCGGCGTCCGGCTCGTTTCGCTCGTCGCGCGCATCCTCGACCTGGAGCCGTTGAACCAGATTGACCGCTGCTTGGTTGCCGGCCGTTCGTTGCAGGCTGAGCAGCGCGGCGCGGCGCGATACGTCCTGGTGGCGACTGCTGCCGGCCCCGGATCTCGGGCCAGGCATCTTGATCGCCGTGGCCGCTCGACCGACCTCGGGGTCGTGAGCCTCGGCATCCAGACGACGCTGGCCCCTCGGTGACGCGACACTGTGGTCGTCACCCCGGCAGCGCTCGCCTCGATCCACGCGACGATCGTCGCAAGGAGTGACCAACTCCCCAAGGAGTGCGTGGGTGCACTTCCGGGCATCGTTGGATGCCTCTTCGCGCAAGTCGCTTCGGACGAACGGTTCGCGGGATAACCCACTGTCGCCGCTAGTCGTAGCGCACCCGACACAAACCAACGCCGCTTGACAGACAACGCCGGTGGGGTGTCTTGCGCCGGATCATGGAAGGAACCCCGGCTCGCCGACGCGACGGGATACCCGCTTCCGCCCGTCTGTCTTGCGGCGGGCTAACACCCCCGCGTGTGCCATTAGCGTGCCATTAAGGACAGGGTCGACCGCCGGGATGCCGACCGTTTCGCGCTGCGGACCCGCGCACCCCGACTGCGCGTGCGGCAGCGCGGAGAAGCTGGCGGCGCAGGAGCCGGCCTCGCTTCAGCGCGACAACCCAGTCCCGAGCACCGTTGATCCCTTCGGACCGCCCGGGCTGAGCCCGGACAGGCTCCGATTCTCCAACCGCACTTTTCTGGACCAGTCGCTACCCACTTGCTGGACCCCGAACTGGTGCGGCAGGCGCGGACCACGCACCACGGGGGTCGCGCGTCGCTTGGCCGATTGGGCGCGGATGCGGTACCGGGCCAGAAATACGGCATCTTTGAGATCGACGACATCGGGCTGGGCCTGCTGTGGTTTCACCTGCCCGGTCGCCCTCAATGGACCTACGTGATCACCACCGGTGACTTCATTTCCCACGACCCCCTGGTGACCGCTGTCGCCGAGCAGGTCTTCGATCAGACGAAGTGGATCCTGCAAGTGACGCCGATGCTACTCAAGATCGGCGCGTTCGGACTTGGCTTTTCCGGCAGCATCGCGTTGGTGATCACCGGCATCGTGCTGGACGAGCTGGCGGAGGAGATGAAACGCAGCGCGGACGGCCAGCCCGGCCGCAGCCCGGCCGAGATTCTGGGCAGTGCCGGCACCCAACTGCTGGTCGACCGTATCTTCCACGGTCTGTTCGGAGGCTCAGCGGGTCGGGCGGCGGCCTCTGCGGGACGAGCCGCCGGCAAGATCGAGAAGATCGCGGAGAATGCGCGCGCTGGAGGACGAGCTGCGGAGCTATCTCATCGGTCGGATCGGGGCCTTGTCGCGTCCTTGAGTAGCAGGCCACCCGTCTGACTTTTCGCTACGACCTCCAGGACGAGAGGCAGCACGACGCGCAGGGCCTAAGCGGCGGGGACGTGCGCGCCTGTGGCCTAGCGCACGGAGGTGTGTGCGGTCGCCGCGATGGGTACTCGGGTCACTATGAGAATCGGATCGAGCATCGTCCTGATCGCCCTGGGCCTGATCCTGGCCCTCGCGGTAAGCCTCAACGTGCGCGGGATCGACCTGCCGCTGGTCGGGTGGATTCTCACCGCGGTCGGCGTTCTCGGGCTGATCGTCAGCCTCGTCATATACCGACGGAACCGCTCGGTGGTGGTTCCAGGCCGAGATCCGTACGGACCGCGAGCGGACCTCTACCCCCCGGAGCGCGACCCACGCTACTGACCCCAAGCCGGGGAATCCCCGCACACGACACATGCGGCGACACGGGACGGATGGGGTTAGCTCTCCGTCGCTTCTTGGATATAGGCGCTGTACTCGGCCGGGGTGAGCAGTCCCCCTGGTTGGGTGGCGTTCGCCAGCTGGATCTCGATCAGCCATCCATCGCCGTACGGGTCATCGTTGATGTAGTCCGGTGACTCGGTGAGCCCTTCATTGATCTTGGTGATCTCACCGGTGACCGGCGCGTAGACCTCGCTCACTGCTTTGACCGACTCCACCGTCCCGAAGGGCTCGCCTGCCTCGATGCGGTCACCGACGCTGGGCAGCTCGACGAAGACGATGTCCCCGAGCTGCCGTTGGGCGTGGTCGGTGAGGCCGACGACGACGACATCCTCGCGCTGCTGTGCCCATTCGTGGTCGTTGGTGTACTCGCGATCCTCAGGGACTAACGCCATGAGTGAACACCTCCCCCCTCGCCGCGTCCGCGGCGCAACGACACCTTGCACCGCGTTTCTATCGTCACAACCCGCCACACACGAACCTACTCCACCGGATTCACCCGTTGTCGCAAGCAGATTCACGCTTGCCCCTGCCCCGCGGTCTGGCTGCGGTCAGCCGTTCGTGACGGTCACCGAACCGACCTGGGAATCAACCGTAATGCGGTGCCCGGAGCCGGCATCCTGCTGGACCGTCACCTCGGCACTCCCGACCTGGGTGCCGGCATCGACCGCATAGGCTGCACTCGCAGGCAGCCGCACCATCACTGAGCCGACTTGGGTCTGCGCATCCACGGTGGCAGGTGGCGCGGTGAACCCCAGTGTGATCCCGCCAGCGCTGGCCCTGGCGGTCACCGCGTCACTGGTGAGCCCGGTAGCGTCGATATTGCCGGTACTGGACGTGAGGGTCAGCCGACCGGCCAGCCCACTCAGCGTGGCCGAGCCGACCTGGCCGTCGATCTCTACCGCGGTTTGTCGGGGCACCTTGACCACATAGGACACGCTGCAGCTCTGGCCGATGGCGGCGGCCCCGGATGGGCAGCGGTAGCTCAGAGTGAGCAGGCTGCCGGTGACTGAATGGCTGGTCTGTGGCGGGTCGCCGGTATAGCTGAGTTGTTCGGTGACGGAGACCGTACTGGCGTCGGTGCCCTCGATCCGGGTGTTTCCGACCGGATTTTCGACCTTGAGGGAGGTGACCGGCTCAGTGATCGTGTAGGAGGTGTTCTGCGTGTCAGACGGGCCGATTCCGGTCCCGCAGCCGGCGACGGCCAGTGCTGAGGCCGTCAGCAGGACGGCTCCCAGGGTGATGAGTGGCGAGCGCATGAAAGATCCTCCCATAGACAACACGCCAGGCAGGAGCTATCAGGAAATCTTGACGGAGGGTTGCGGCATCGACACGTTGAGAGCGACTGTAGATGATGTTACCGCGGTGGACCTCACAGCGTGGCGGCGCTTCCGGGAGTAATCGTCGAAGCGCCATTCCAAGGGGGGCGGGGGCCGTGCGTTCGCAGCGACCGCACGGCCCCCGACTTGGACGTCCTGGGGCTAACCGGTCGGGCTGGCCCATCCGGCGAGCACACGTGGCAGGTGGCTGTCTCGCTCGTACCCCAGAACGCCGTTGGGCTCCTCAAGGGAGTGCGCCGGGCCCCTCGGCTGGCTGACGATCGTCGGTTGTGCACCGTTGTCCGGCCAAACCCTACTGGCTTCGAGGATTTCCCGGCACAACTGCTCGAAGATTGGTGTCGCTGACATCATTGCGGTCCTTCCCTTGTCCAGGCGAGGGTCGTGACCGGCTGACCCGCTGTCAACACCTGATCATCCACCCGTGGTAGACGAGACGGCGAACGGTCCCCTGCGCGCGATCAACGGTTGCCTCACGCCACCCGCCCGAGCAATCGGAGAGCCCTGCCGGACGGGGGTAATGTCGGCACTGTCCGGTGCGGTTCGAGAAGGAGGTCGTCGTGGGCACGCTGCTCTCGGTGGTGATTATCGTGCTGCTGATCGGTGGTGGCGCCGCGTACTACTTCAAGTCCCGGCAGGCCAGCCAGCAGCGTGATCTTGATGACTCGAAAGCCGAGGCGCGCCGCTGGGTGGAGCGGCTCGGCGGGCAGGTGCTCAACCTGGTGGGCACCGACGAGCCGTCCAAGCAAGCGTTGGCTGACGCCAGCGAGCGATACACGGCCGCGGGCTCCCAACTGGAGTCCGCGCGAACCGCGGCGCAGAGCCGCCTGGTGACCCAGACGGCGTTGGAAGGTCTCTACTACGTGCGCGCTGCTCGCGTCGCGATGAGCATGGATCCGGGTCCCGACCTGCCGCCGGTGCCGGGCCAGGGCGGCGCAGGCTCGGTCACCGAGGACCGCGAAGTGAACGTCGAGGGCCACGACTACGCGGCCTCCCCGAACCCGAGCGACCACACGCCGCACTACTACCCGGGCGGTCGGATAGCGGGACGGCCGGTGCCCCAGGGCTGGTACAGCGAGCCCTGGTGGAAGCCGGCACTGATAGGTGGCGCCTGGGGACTGGGCTCAGCTCTGCTGTTCGGCTCACTGTTCTCGGGAATGGGCGGGATCGCGTCCGCGGGGGCATGGGAACAGGGTTATGGCGCCGACCACGACGATGCCTTGGCAGGCGCCGGGGAGTCAGGCGGCGGCAGCGACGCCGACTTCAGCAACGCTGACTACGCCGCCAGTGGCGATTACGGCGGTGCGGATTCTGGTGGAAGCGACTGGGGTGGGGGCGCTGACTTCGGCGATTTCTAGACTGCCGGCCGCCGCTGGCACTCGGGACACCAGTAGAGGTTGCGGCCGACGTGCCGCGCGGTGGCGACCGCCGTGCCACACACCAGGCAGGGCGCCCCGGCGCGGCGGTAGACATAAACCTCGCCGCCATGGCGGTCCTGCCGCGGAGCCCGTCCCATCGCAACCGGGTCGTGCTCCGGCCGGACGGTGTCGATCCGGCCGCGACGCACCCCCTCACGCATCAACCCGACGAGATCCGACCACAACGTCGCCCACTGATCAGCACCCAGCTCGCACCCCGGCTGCAACGGATCCAACTGGTGGCGGAACAACACCTCAGCTCGGTAGACATTGCCGACGCCGGAGAGCACCGCCTGATCCATCAGCAACGTGGCCAGCGGAGCTCGGGAACGGGAGATACGCGCCCAAGACCGGTCCGGGTCGGCGTCGCGACGCAGCGGATCCGGGCCCAGCCGGGCGCGCACCACGTCCGCCTCGGCCTCGGTGAGCAACTCGCAGGCTGCCGGACCACGCAGATCGGTCCAGTGCGTGGCGCCGATCAGCCGCATGCGCACCTGTCCCTGCGGCGGCTGCACGGGCAACGTCGCCTCGGTGAAGGAGCCGTAGAGACCCAGGTGCACGTGCACCAGCAGATCAGGGCCGTAGACGTGGAACAGATGCTTGCCGTGCGCCTCGGCACGCTGCAGTACCCGACCGTCGAGCACCGCCGCGGCCGCCGCGAAGCGACCCTGCGGGCTGGACACCGCGACCGGCGACCCGCCGTAATACCGCTGGTGCGCACCTGCCAGCCGGTGCGTCGTGTGACCCTCCGGCATCGGAGGCTCAGCCTGCGGATACCGGAGGGAATTCCCCGGTGGACTCGAAATCCGTGATCTGCCTGATCCGGCGGGCATGGCGCGCACCACCGGAGAACGGAGTCGCGAGAAACATCTCGACGATCTCCGCCGCCTGGGTGGCGGAGTGCATCCGAGCGCCAATCCCCACCACCTGGGCGTCATTGTGCTCCCGGGCGAGCCGGGCCGTCTCGGTGCTCCAGACCAGCGCGGCCCGGCAGCCCGGGACCTTGTTCGCGGAGATCTGCTCCCCGTTGCCTGATCCGCCGATCACCACACCCAGGCTGCCCGGGTCGGCGATCACCCGGCGGGCGGTCTCGATGCACAACGGCGGGTAGTCGTCATCGGGGTCGAAGGCGGCGGGGCCGACGTCGATCACGTCGTGCCCCCGACTGGTCAGGTGCTGTACCAGGAACACCTTGAGCTCGAAGCCAGCGTGATCGGAACCAAGGTATACGCGCACAGCGTGCAACATTGCCATATCGCGCACCACCGGGTGCGGAGGGCGCACGTCGGCGTGTGTAGCGCCGATCAGAACGCGACCGGTAGCGGCAGGTGCTAGTACTGACCGCGTGGCAGGACGATGGATCGAGCTGGCCGATGGTGTGCTAGCACGGCGATACGCTGAGCTGGACCTCTCGGTCGGTGTGGTAATCGGGAACCGGGGATGCGTGGTTGTGGACACCCGCAGCGACCCGGGTCAGGGCGCCGAGCTCCACGCCGCGGTGCGTGCGCTCACCCGGCGACCGTGCACCGTGGTGCTCACCCACGCGCACTTCGACCACTGCCTGGGCACGGCCGCGTTCATGCCGGCCACGGTGTGGGCGCATCCGCGATGCCGGGATGATCTGGCCAGGGGTGGCGCGGTGCAGCACACCGAGGCACTGTCCTGGTACCGGGCACAGCCGGTGCCGAAGGAGCCGAAGCCAGTTCGTCCCGTGGTGCCGGATCGAGTCGTCACCGGGCAGATGGAGCTAGACCTCGGTGACCGACGAGTGCTGCTGATCCATCCCGGGTTGGGCCACACCGACCACGACATCGCGGTGTGGTCGCCCGATACCGGCGTGCTCTTCGCCGGTGATCTCGTCGAGCAGGGCGCCGATCCCGACTTCACCGACGCCTACCCGCTGGACTGGCCCACCGCGGTGACCGAGCTTCTCCGGCTGGGCCCGCGCATCGTGGTCCCCGGGCACGGCGACCCGGTCGACGCCGAGTTCGTCACCGCACAACGCGGCGAGCTGACCGCCCTGGCCGATCTGTGCCGAGCCGTGCTGGCCGGCGAGCGAGCCGCAGCGAGCACCCTGACCGCCTCGCCCTTCACCCCGGCGAGCACTCGAGCCGCCCTGAGCCGGCTTGGCCCACCCAAGCCGTGACAACCCGTCCGGGTGATCACCTCATCCTCGGCGGTAACTGACCTGCAGGCAGACCCACACCCATGATTGGATGCCAAGGACTCCCGATCCGACATTCGAGGTGATCTGTGGCCGTCCCCAACCTCACCCAGGAACGAGCCGTCGAGCGTGCCGCGCTGCTCGACGTGGACTCCTACACCGTCGAGCTTGATCTCACCGACGGTGCCGGCAGACCGAGCGAAGGCACGTTCCGCAGCACCACCACAGTTCACTTCGGCTGCCGTACCCCCGGAGTGTCCAGCTGGATCGATCTGGTGGCCGCCCGTCTCGGCGCCGCGACGCTCAACGGGTCCGTCCTGGACGTCGCCGGTTACGACGAGGCGAGCGGGATCGCGCTGCCGGCCTTGGCCGCCGACAACGAGGTCGTCATCGAGGCCGACAGCCGGTACATGAACACCGGTGAGGGACTGCACCGCTTCACCGATCCCGTCGACGGCGGCGTGTACCTCTACAGCCAGTTCGAGACGGCCGACGCGAAGCGGATGTACGCCTGCTTCGACCAACCGGACCTCAAAGCCGTGCACCGTATCCGGGTTGTCGCCCCCGCCGGCTGGGTGGTGATCTCCAACGCGCCCTGCCAAAGCACCGAGCAGCTCGAGAGCGGCGCGATCCGCCATGTCTTTGCCGACAGCGCCCGGATCAGCCCCTACATCGTCGCGCTGGTCGCCGGTCCCTACACGTGCTGGACCGACGAGTACACCGACGCCGACGGGACGATTCCGCTGGGCATCTACTGCCGTTCCTCGCTGGCCGGACACATGGACGCCGAGCGCCTGTTCACCGAGACCAAACAGGGATTCGGCTTCTACCACGACGCCTTCGGGATCCGCTACCCGTTCGAGAAGTACGACCAGTGCTTCGTGCCCGAGTTCAACGCCGGAGCGATGGAGAACGCCGGGTGCGTGACCTTCCTGGAGGATTACGTCTTCCGCAGCCGGGTCACCCGCTACCTCTACGAGCGGCGCTGCGAGACGGTGCTGCACGAGATGGCGCACATGTGGTTCGGCGACCTGGTGACCATGCGGTGGTGGGACGACCTGTGGCTCAACGAGTCCTTCGCAACCTGGGCCTCAGTCCTGTGCCAGGCGCAGGCCACCGAGTACACCGCGGCGTGGACCACCTTCGCCACCGTGGAGAAGTCCTGGGCCTACCGGCAGGATCAGCTGCCCTCGACGCATCCGATCGCCTGTGAGATCCCCGACGTGCAGGCCGTCGAGGTGAACTTCGACGGCATCACCTACGCCAAGGGTGCCAGCGTGCTGCGCCAGCTCGTCGCTTACGTCGGGCTGGAGGAGTTCCTCGCGGGTCTGCGTATCTACTTCACCCGGCACGCCTGGGGCAACGCCACTCTCACCGACCTGCTGGCGGCACTGGAGCAAGCCTCCGGTCGTGACCTGTCCGGATGGAGCGCCCAGTGGCTGGAGACCACCGGGCTCAACACCCTGCGGCCGGAGTTCACCCTCGACGGTGACGGTGCGTTCGCGTCGTTCGCGGTACTCCAAAGCGGCGCCCGCCCCGGCGCCGGGGAGCTGCGCACCCACCGCCTGGCGATCGGTGTCTACGACTCCCCCACGGCCGGCGGGCCGGGCGCGCTCTCGCGCACCCACCGGGTGGAGCTCGACGTCAGCGGCGAGCGCACCGAGGTACCCGAGCTGGTCGGAGTACCGGCAGGTCAACTCGTGCTGGTCAACGACGACGACCTCACCTACTGCGCGATGCGACTCGACGAGACCTCACTGGCGACGCTGGTCGATCGGATCGGTGACATCACCGATCCGCTACCGCGCTCACTGTGCTGGTCGGCGGCCTGGGAGATGACCCGCGAAGCCGAGTTCAAAGCCAGGGACTTCGTCGCGGTGGTGCTGAGCGGGTTGCCCGCTGAGACCGAGGTGGGCGTCGTGCAACGGTTGCTGGCGCAGGCCCAGGTCGCGCTGTCCTCCTACGCCGACCCGACCTGGGCCGGCGAGGAAGGCTGGCCCAGGTTCACCAGCACATTGATGAGACTGGTCAACACCGCTGAGCCCGGCTCCGACCATCAGCTCGCCCTGGTCAACGCCCTGACCGCAGCGCTACTGGGCAAACCGGAGCTGGACGTGCTGGCCGGCTGGCTGGCCGGGGACGGGGTGCCCGAGGCGCTGGCGGTGGACACCGACCTGCGCTGGCGGTTGCTCCAGGCGCTCACCGCGCACGGCGTGCTGGGCGAGGAGGAGATCGACGCCGAGCAGCACCGCGATCCCACCGCGACCGGGCGCCGGCAAGCCGAGCGGGCCCGCGCACTGCTCCCCGCCCCGGCGGTCAAGGAACGCGCCTGGCACCAGGCGATGTGCGACGACGAGCTGCCCAACGCCATCACCGAGGCGATCATCGGGGGTTTCAACCATCCTGCGCAGAAGCAGCTGCTGGCGCCCTACCTGGACCGGTACTTCACCGAGATCGCCGAGGTGTGGGCCCGGCGGACCTCCGAGCGCGCGCAGTCATGCGTGGTCGGGCTGTTCCCCGCATGGGTCGTCGAGTCACGCTGCGTGGACGCTGCGGGTGCCTGGCTCGAGGCCGGTGGACACCCACCCGCGCTGCGTCGACTGGTCTCCGAGGGTCGTGCGGGGGTAGTCCGGGCGCTAGCCGCGCGGGCCGCCGACAGCGACCCAGACTGAGCTACGACTCGGTGTGACTTGCCAGCATCCGCAGGCCGGAACTCAGACCACCCGCGAGGTCGCCATCCTTGAACGAGGAGACCATACTCTCCACAGCCAGCTTGCACCCACGGTCGGGGAGCCGGTTCGCGGCTTTGCACCCGGTGACCACCTCGACCACCCGTTGGCCGGGTGAGACGGCCACCAACACCGCGTCATCGGCCCACGCACCCATCGAGCCGTGCAGCTCCTCCGCCCGGGACCGGGTGTCGGTGCCCAGGTCGCCGAGGTAGATCCCGAAGTGCACGCTCGCCGTGCGGCTGGCCCGTACCAGCATGTCGTCGAGGGTGGCGAGCTGCGAACGGCTGAAGGGCAGCGTGCGCAGCACCGGCCTGATCTGCCGTGCGGCGGAGATCCGTCCGGTGCCGACGAGAGCTTCCCCCGGCGCGAGCTCCGTCTGGTAGCTGTCAGTCTGAGAGTGATCGCGCCGCACGGGGTCCGCGTGTTGCTCATTACCAGTTGCCACGGGCACCTCCACGGGCTCCCCCTGACCCCTCGCGGCCATGGTGGGCAGCGCCGCCGTCACGCAACGCATCAGGATGCGCCGTCCACAACACCGCGGGATAGTTCCACGCATCGCCGCAGCGGTAGCGGCGCGGCCGTGCGAACGCGCTCCGCATCGTCAGCAGCCCCAGCAATACCATGATGGCCAGCGGCGCACCCACCAACACGAGGACGATCTCCCACGATGTCACGAGATCACGGTAGCTGACCGCGACCCACCGCCACCTCACCAGGTAGGCGGTCGGCGGTGTGCCCACGGGTGCGCCCGCTCGAGTTGACCTGCCAGCGCCAGAAGCGGGGCTTCCCCACCCGGCCTGCCCACCAACTGGATCCCCACCGGGAGCCCATCCCCCGTCCAGTGCATCGGCAACGAGACAGCGGGCTGACCCGTCACGTTGTACAGCGCAGCATACGGGATGAATCGCTTCTGCCGTTCGAAATCCTCCGCAGGAGGCGCCGAGCTGAACCATCCGATCTGTTGGGGAAGCTGAGCCAGCATGGGGGTGAGGACTGCGTCGAACTCCGCGTGCGCGATGATCGCCGCCCGGCCCGCACGCTGGACCTGGCCCATCGCGTGCAACAGCTCGGGTCCGCTGACCGCAGCTCCCCGCGCGCGCATCCATCGGGTGAACGGCTGTAGCGCATCCTGCGCTTTCTCGGATACCGGCACTGACATCGCGCCCACCGCCCAGAGCCGCTCAAAGGGCGGCAGCAGCACCTCGGGGTCGAACGGCGCGGTGGTGTCCACCACCTCATGTCCCAGCCCGGCCAGTAGGGCGGTGGTTTCTTCCCAGGCCCGACGGCACTCTGGTGCCAGCTCAGCTCCCGGCAACGGGGAATCGGCGTAGCGCCCGATGCGCAACCGTCCAGGCTCCCGATGGACATAGTCGAGGAAGCGTCGCCCGGCCGGCAGCGGCAGCGCGATCACCGGTTCGGCGGGGCAGGGCACCGCCATGGCGTCCAGCAACGCCGCAGCGTCCTCGACCGTGCGGGTCAGCGGCCCTATCACTGAGAGCAAAGTCACATCACCTGCCGCGGGGCCGCGGGACACCCGTCCACGACTGGGCTTGAGACCCACCACTCCGCAGGCCGCCGCCGGCCCGCGAATCGAGCCCCCACCGTCGGAGCCCTGCGCGAACGCCACCAAACCGGCGGCCACCGCCGCGGCCGCCCCGCCGGAGGAGCCACCGGCCAGCCGGCCGGTGTCCCACGGTGTCACCGCCGGCGGCAGGTCGGCCGGCTCGGTGTAACAGCACAGTCCGAACTCCGGGGTGCTCGTCTTACCCAGGCTGATCATCCCGGCGGCGGCGAGGAACCGGACCACGTCGTCATCGACAGACGGCAGGTACTGCCCGTAGACCGCAGAGCCGAAGGTGGTGCGCACGCCGGCGGTCGCAATGAGGTCCTTGATCGCGACCGGGACGCCGAACAGCGCGGGCAGCGCGGCCGGATCGGTCCGGGTCACCAGCAGATCGGCTGCTCGGGCGGCATCCATCGCCCGGTCGGCGGTGACCGTGACGAACGCACCCAGCTGGCTGTCTCTCTCCTGCACCCGGCGTAGGTAGTGCTCGACGAGCTCGCTCGGGCGCACCTCGCGTCGGCGTACTGCCGCAGCCTGTTGCACGGCAGTCAACTCGTGCAGGTCCGCCACGGACCCACCCTACGGGGAGAGACCCCAGCTCAGGCGACCTCGCCGAGGTAGGGCAACCAGAGCGGGTCGGCGTCGGGCACCGTGGCCAGCAGTCGCCAGTGTTGCCCGCGCGGGGCGCGCGGCGCCACCCGCAGCTTCCACCCCAGCTCGCTGAGCAACCGGTCGGCTTTGCGATGGTTACAGCCTGAGCAGCAGGCCACGCAGTTCTCCCAGCAGTGCTCGCCGCCGCGGCTGCGCGGCACCACATGATCGATGGTCTCGGCGCGAGCTCCGCAGTAACCGCAGCGATAACGATCCCGGTGCATCAAGGCCGCCCTGGTCATCGGGACCCGAGCCCGGTAGGGCACCCGCACGAAAGTGCACAGTTTGATCACCGAGGGAGCCAGGACGCTGGCCGCCGCGGAGTGCAGCACCAGGCCTGCAGCGTCGTCGTGCACCACATCAGCCTTGCCGCACACCACCAGGACGATGGCCCGGCGTAACGGCAGCGCGGTCAGCGGCTCGAAGCTGGCATTGAGTAGCAACACCCGTCGACGTCCCCAGCCCGGTGCGGCCGAGGGCCCGGTTCGGTCGACAACAGCCCGGTCCGCGACAACAGCTCGGTCCGTGACGAGGACAGTAGGTTCGAGAAGCCCGGTTGAGGTTCCTGAGCGCGAGGCGGTCCGCCGGTCCGCCCCCGCTGGGTGACCCTCCGGGCTGGGTTGTCGGTCGTGCACGCGACCACCTCCGACAATGCGCGGGACTAGTCCACCATAGAAGGCGGTCATCATGCACGTGTCGGAGAGTCACGCGTGTCGGTGACCATCGGCTGAACCGGCCACGGGCGGTGGCCGGTTGGTGACCACGGCTACAGTCCGGCGGGTGAGGAGTGAGGTGCCCACCAGATGAATGCCCAACTGGCAGCCCAGCCCGACTGCTCCCGCGACGAGGGCTCCTGGTGCGCGCGCATCTACCAGCTCACGCACAACGACCTGATATCGCGCTACGCCGACACCGTGGTGGGGACCGGGCTGCGCATCCTGTTGATCGTCCTGCTCGCGATCGCGATCCGGCTGATGGCGCACCGGGCAATCAACAGGTTGAGCCAGGTGACGGCGGAGGGAGCTCCCCCTGGGCTGCTGCGGCCGCTGCGGGAGCGGACCCCGGAATCCTGGCGGGGAAGCGGGCTGCTCTCGACACGGCGATCGCAGCGAGCCCGCACGATCGGCTCGGTGCTGCGCTCGGGTACCACGCTGGTGGTCTTCGGGGTGGCGTGCACCCTGGTGGTGGGTGAGCTGGGGATCAATCTCGGGCCGATCATCGCCTCGGCCGGCATCCTGGGTCTTGCGCTGGGCTTCGGCGCGCAGAACCTGGTCAAAGACTTCCTGTCAGGGATGTTCATGCTGGTTGAGGACCAGTACGGGGTCGGCGACGTGGTCGATCTCGGCGAGGCCACCGGCACCGTGGAGGCGGTGGGTCTGCGGGTGACCACCTTGCGGGACACCAAGGGCACCGTGTGGTATGTCCGCAACGGCGAAGTACTGCGGGTCGGCAACGCCAGCCAGGGCTACGCGGTGGCCGTCGTCGACCTGCCGATCGGGCATAGCGCAGATATCCCGGCATCCGCCGAGCTCGCCGGCCGAACCGCCAACGAGCTCACCGCCGACGGCAGCGCGCTGGCCGCCGACGTGCTGGAACCACCCGAGGTGCTCGGCGTCGAGTCGATCAGCTCGGAAGGTGTGACGCTGCGGATCACCACCAAGGTGCAGGCCGGCCGGCAGTGGGCTGTCCAGCGCGCACTTTTGGCGGGCATCAAGGCAGCCTTCGCCGACGCCGGGATCCCACCGCCGTCCCCAGTCAGCAGCCAAATCGCCCCGCCACCCGGACACCTCCTCCCCTAACAGGCAGCCGGCAAGGCAGGATGAACAGGTGGCTGCACCGGAGAGCTTCTACGAGGCCGTCGGCGGCGAGCAGACGTTTCGCCGGATCGTCGGGCGCTTCTATGAGCTGGTGGCGAAGGATGACGTGCTCCGCCCGCTCTACCCGGGGGAGGATCTGGGTCCCGCCGAGGAGCACCTGCGGCTGTTCCTCATGCAGTACTGGGGTGGACCGCACACCTACTCGCAGGCACGGGGGCATCCGCGGCTGCGGATGCGGCACGTCCCGTTCCGTATCGGGCCGACCGAGCGCGACGCCTGGCTACGTTGTATGCGCATCGCGGTGGATGAGGCCGAGCTCGACGAGGCGCACCGCACCGTGCTGTGGAACTACTTGGAGATGGCCGCGAACAGTCTGCTGAACTCGCTGACCTGATTGCCAACGATCGCGGGGACGACACTGGCAGGATGAGCGTCGTGCGACGCGCCGACGACCGCCGCTTGGCCTCGGAGGACGAGGCCTGGTGGCGTGATGCCGTGTTCTACCAGGTCTACGTCCGTTCCTTCGCCGATGCGAACAGTGACGGTGTAGGTGATCTGGAAGGTGTGCGCAGCCGCCTGGGTTACCTGGAGCTGCTCGGGGTGGATGCGCTGTGGCTCACACCCTTCTTCCGCTCCCCGATGGTCGATCACGGCTATGACGTGAGCGATCCGCGCGACATCGACCCGCTCTTCGGTGACCTGGACACCTTCGACCGGCTGCTCACCGACGCCCACCACCGCGGGTTGCGAATCATCATCGATCTGGTGCCCAACCACACCTCCGACCGGCACGAGTGGTTCCAGGCGGCGGTAGCGGCGCCACCGGGCAGTCCCGCACGCGGACGCTACATCTTCCGGGACGGCGCCGGCCTCGGCGGGTCGCAGCCGCCGAACAACTGGACCAGCACCTTCGGCGGGCCCGCGTGGACTCGGCTGCGCACATCGGCAGGCGAGGCCAGCCAGTGGTACCTGCATCTGTTCGCACCCGAGCAGCCGGATCTGAACTGGGAGAACCCGGAGGTGACCGCTGATCTCGAGCAGACCATGCGGTTCTGGCTGGACCGGGGGGTCGATGGGTTCCGGATCGATGTGGCCCATGGGATGGCCAAACCCATTGGGCTGCCGGAGATGACGCACCCGATCGCGGCTGGCACCGGGCTGCTCGATACCGACGTTGCCGATCCCCGCTTCAACGCAGACGGGGTGCACGACATCCACCGGATGATCCGGAAGGTGCTCGACGAGTACCCGGCACGGGTGGCGATCGGTGAGATCTGGGTGAGCGACGACGCTGCCTTCGCCCGCTACCTCCGCCCCGACGAGCTCCACATGGGGTTCAACTTCCGGCTGCTGGAGGCGGCTTTCGACGCCGCGGGTGTGCGCGATGCCATCGAGCACACCCTGATCGCGGTGCAGGGCAGCCCGGCACCGGCGACCTGGACGATCTCCACCCATGACGCGGTACGTCCGGTGACCCGCTACGGCGGTGGTGAGGTGGGGATGGCCCGGGCCCGGGCGATGATGCTGGTACAGCTCGCGCTGCCCGGCCCGGTCTACCTGTACAACGGCGACGAGCTGGGCCTACCGAACGTTGAGCTGCCCGATTGGGCACTACAGGATCCGGTGTGGCGGCGCTCCGGATTCACCGCTCAGGGGGGCGGGGACTGCCCCGTGCCGCTGCCGTGGGAAGGCATCACCTCGCCCTACGGGTTCAGCCGGACACCCGGCACCTGGCTCCCGATGCCGGGTGACTGGGCTGGCTATGCGGTGGAAGCGCAGCTGGAGGACCCCAACTCGACGCTGTCGCTGTGCCGGCAGGCGGTGGAGCTACGCAAAGGACACCAGGCGTTCACTGGCTCGGAGTTGGAATGGTATGGCGCGCCACCCGGATGTCTGGCGTTCCGCCGTAAGGGTAGTGGGCTGGTCTGCGGCCTGAACACCTCCGGTACTGCGGTGTCCCTACCACCGGGACAGGTCCTGCTCTCCAGCGCTCCGCTTCCGCCCAGCGGGGACGCGCTACCTCCCGACACCGCCGTCTGGCTGATCTGACCATCGTTGGCTCCTCATCGCCTACAACCACCTCACACGAGCAGCGGGAGGAGTGCATGCCGACGCCGCAGCACGGCACCGTAGCGGGCATCCAGTCGTAGCCACGCGTCGGTGGCCCACACCCGGACGGTCTCAGCAGCGGCGTGGCTCCCCACGAAGCCCATGCTCGACAAGGCCATCAGGCAGCGCAGCGGCACCCCGACATCGAGACCGGCCCCACTCACAGTGATCACCTTCTGGTCCAGCAGCGCGGCAGGCGGCGAGCCATACGGGCCGGGGTTGTCCCTGGCCAGGGACAACCCCTGATCGGCGAGGTCGGCGAGGACCTCAGCAGGTACTTGATCCACCTCGCGCCAGCCGCGCTGCGGCGGAAGCGAGCAGCGCCACAGCGCGTCCTGTGCCCGGCCAGGGTCGACCACCGTGTCTCCGGCCATCGCCACCGAGGCGAGCAGCTCCGTTCCTTTGATGGTGAGGTCGCCGGGCCGCACTACACCGTGCACGGAACGAGTCACCAGCGCATCGAACGGGGTGTCCACCCACGCGTGCAACCGACCGCTACCGGCTCTCAGCCGCACGATCGCTGCGCTGTCCAAACGGACTGCGCGGGTCACGAACACGCCTAGGTCGTCCCGCTCGACAGGGTCTGGCAGGTACAGCTCAGCCACCGTCGCCACCGTCTCGAAACGCGGCAAGGAACTCCCGCTCGGCGGGTATCAGCCGGCGTGGCCGCTGCGTTGCGGTGTCGTAGGCAGCGAGCTGCGTGCTGGCGGTGACCGCATGCCCGTCGGTACCCGCCACGACATAGTCCAGCGCGAATGAGGCGGCCCGCAGCTCGCTGACCCACAACCGCACCCGCACCGGACTGGACGAGTACACCAGCGGCTGCCGGTAGCGGACCATCAGTTCAACCACGACTACACCGTTGGCCAGCGCCTGGGCACCACGTCGGGTGCCCTCACCGAACAAAAGCTGAGTGCGCGCCTCCTCTAGCAGGGTGACCACGCGGGCATTGTTGACGTGCCCGTAGACATCCATGTCCGACCAACGTACTGCCACGTCCGTCACGAACACCGCCAACTACCCTGCCCCCACTACCCTGGCCCCACCTCTCGACCTGCTCTAATCCCCGGCGGCGGACCGACGACCCGTCTCGGGCGGAACCCACCGCGGTTCAGCAGTGAGATCCGGCAACCGCAGCAATGGATTGGTGATCGCCTCCGCGGTTTCCCTGTCGTCACTCGGGTTCGGAGCCAGCGCCAGGCCAGCTGTCCATCGCGTTGCTGGCCCACGGTAGCGAGGCAGGTCTCGGATGGTCTCGGCCTCAGCTGCGGACGAGCCGTCATCGCGGAGCGTCGCTGTCGAGCGGGCGTCAGCGTGGACATCACGGCTTTCCTGGTATGCGGCAAGCGCCTCGGCCAGCAGATCACCGAGGCCCATCCGGGGCGCCTCGGCATTCTCTGCCGAATCCTCATCCGAAGGCTCCCATTCCAACGCCCGTGGCGTTGGAGCCGGAGGCGGTCCGAACGCCGGGAATTCCCGCCGGGTCACCGGGATGCGCTCGGGGCCCTCCGTCGGGACACTGCCGGTGGTGTCGCCTTCCAGCATGCCCGAAGAACTCTCTCGACCCTCTTCGGTGCCCTCGCTTGGATCCCCGTGCAACTCGACCGCAGATCTGCCGTCAGCAAGATCCCCAGTGGATTCCTCAGCCCGTCGCCGGCCAGAGCGTCCCAGCGACAAGGCCGACGCGGGAAGCAAGTCACTCACAGACACCACGCTGCCGGCCCCACCGTGACGGTGCCGTGCCCTGGATTGCCAGGAGTCAAGTCCGCCCGACGAGGCGGCATCCTGCGATACCGCATCCTGTTCCTCGGCGTCCTGCGGCGTCACTGCGATGTTCTGCGGCGTCACTGCCGGAGAATCGACCGGTACCTCGGCTACCGCGACCTCGGTCTCAGCAACGCCTACCTCGGCGATCTCTTCCACAGCGATCTCCTCATCAGCGATCTCTGCTTGGGCGATCTCCTCCTCAGCGACCTGCACCTGTGGGATCTCCGACCCGGCATTCTGATGGTCCGCCGTTGCGACCATCATCTCGGCAGGCAGCGACCCGGTGTCTGTATCGAGCCCGGTACTCCCCCCTGCCCCGGCGTTGGCCAGCAGTTCGGCGATCTGGCCAACCTGGCGGGACTCCTCGCGGCGTGCGAACCCACAGTTCTCCAGCATGATGGATCGCGCGGCCGCCACTTCGCCGTGATGGCGACCTTCCGCCGCCCGGGCAGCGCGCATGCAATGCAGAGCGTCCGCGAACTCGTGCCTGGCCTCGTGCACGTAGGAGAGACCTTCCAGGCACTCAGCGAGGACCGCGTCCACCCCGTAGCGCTGGGCTCCTTCCACCGCATCGGCCAGCAGGGTCAGCGCCGGCTCATGGCGACCGTCAACGAGGTGCACCTTGGTAGCCAGGGCCAGCCGCAACCTGCCAACCGCACCGGCCGCGGCGGCGCGCACCTGACGTCGTAACAACGGCCGCACTTCCTGCGTCGCGGCCTCGCCCGCACCACGATCGAGCAGGGTGAGCGTCAGCTCGAGCATCAACCGAGCACTGACCTCACCGCTGTCGTGATCAGGGTCGACCAGACCAGCCAGCAGCTGGCGGCCTTCCCGAGCCTTCGTCTCGGCCTCTTCGGCCGCGCCTCGGGCGCGGTGGCGCGCTGCGGCGGTTGCCCGGAGAGCGGCTCGCAGCAGCAGCGCGGTGTCATGATCGAGACCTTGGTCCTCGCGGTAAAGCTCGTCAGCCTCCTCCAGCGCAGCTGCGACAAGGTCATCCCGACCCAGCGCACCAGCCGCCTCGGCGACGGCCACGAGTGCCCGGCCTCGCAGCACCGGAGCAACGTCGTCACCGGCGGCCAGCACCGCACGCACCGCGCCGAGCGCGGTGGAGGGCTCACCCAGCGCGGCCGCGCAGTGAGCGAGCTCCACATGCAGCTCATGCCGCAGCCCTTGCGGAGTGTCAGCGTCTCGGATCGCCGGAAAGAGACGATGAGCCGCTTCCCCATGCCGGCCGAGACGGTTCAGCGCGAACACCGCGAGGTGATCTGCCCGTAGGCCGGTCATCTTGTCGTCCTGCGCAACACTCACCGCCCGATCGGCCAGCAAGAGCGACAGCTCGGGCGCTCGCCAGCGCAGCAGCATGGCCGATTCCACCAGCGATGCGGCCTCGCCCCCATTGGCTGCCATTCCAGGTCGAACCTCACGCGCCGTCCTACTCACCTCCCACCCCCATCGCAGTTCCCGATCATCGACCACCCCATACCCGATCAGCCCCGGGTCAATCTGCGGTACGTCACGCGGTGCGGTCGCGCGGCCTCGGCTCCAAGTCGCTCGATCTTGTGCTGCTCATAGGCCTCGAAGTTCCCCTCGAACCAGAACCAGGAAGCGGGATTCTCCTCCGTGCCCTCCCAACTGAGAATGTGGGTCACCACCCGGTCCAGGAACCAACGGTCGTGCGAGATCACCACCGCGCAGCCGGGGAACTGCTCCAGTGCGTTCTCCAGTGAACCCAACGTCTCCACATCGAGGTCGTTGGTAGGCTCATCGAGCAGGATGAGGTTGCCTCCCTGCTTGAGGGTGAGCGCCAGGTTGAGCCGGTTACGTTCACCGCCGGAGAGCACTCCAGCCGGTTTCTGCTGGTCCGGACCCTTGAAGCCGAAGGCGCCGACATAAGCCCGGGACGGCATCTCGGTGTTACCGACCTGGATGTAGTCCAGCCCGTCGGAGATCACCTCGAAGACCGTCTTGTTCGGATCGATTCCCGCCCGCTCCTGATCGACGTAGGACAGCTTCACCGTCTCACCAACCCGGACCGAGCCGGAATCCGGCTTCTCCAGACCGATGATGGTCTTGAACAGAGTGGTCTTGCCAACGCCGTTGGGACCGATGACCCCTACGATGCCGTTGCGGGGCAGCGTGAAGGACAAATCCTTGATCAACAAGCGGTGGTCGTAGCCCTTATCCAGGTGCGACACCTCCACCACCGCGTTGCCCAGCCGCGGTCCCGCTGGGATCTGGATCTCCTCGAAGTCAAGCTTGCGACTGCGCTCGGCTTCGACTGCCATCTCCTCATAACGCTGCAGCCGGGCTCGGGATTTGGCTTGCCTGGCTTTTGCCCCTGATCGCACCCAAGCGAGCTCGTCGCGCAGGCGTTTCTGCAGCTTCTGGTCCTTGCGACCCTGGACTGCGAGGCGATCGGCCTTCTTCTCCAGGTACGTGGAGTAGTTGCCCTCGTAGGGGTAGGCCCGGCCACGATCGAGCTCCAGGATCCACTGGGCGACGTTGTCCAGGAAATACCGGTCGTGGGTGACCGCCAGGACCGCACCCTGGTAGCCCGCCAGGAACTGCTCCAGCCACAGCACGCTCTCCGCGTCCAGATGGTTGGTGGGCTCGTCGAGCAGCAGCAGATCAGGTTTGGACAGCAGCAGCCGGCACAGCGCGACCCGGCGCCGCTCTCCGCCGGAGAGGTGACCGACCGCCTCGTCAGGCGGGGGGCAACGGAGGGCGTCCATGGCCTGCTCCAGCTGCGAGTCCAGATCCCACGCGTCGGCGTGGTCGAGCTCCTCTTGAAGCCGCCCCATCTCCTCCATCAGCTCATCGGAGTAGTCGGTAGCCATCTTCTCGGCGATCTCGTTGAACCGGTCGAGTTTGACCTTGATCTCGCCCAAGCCCTCCTCGACGTTGCCCAGCACGGACTTGTCCTCGTTCAGCGCAGGCTCTTGCTCCAGGATGCCCACGGTGGCGCCCGGTGCCAGGAACGCCTCCCCGTTGTTCGGTTGGTCGAGCCCAGCCATGATCTTGAGCACGCTGGACTTGCCAGCTCCGTTGGGCCCGACTACTCCGATCTTCGCTCCGGGGATGAACGCCAGGGTGACACCGTCGAGGATGACCTTGTCGCCGTGCGCTTTGCGCACCTGCTTCATGGTGTAGATGAACTCCGCCACGGCCCGATCGTAGAGGTCGCCGCCGGGGCCGGGCAGCGCGGCCGACCGCCGCCCGGGCCCTCTCGTTACTCATGCGGGTACGGGCAACTCATGCGGGTACGGGCACCAACGGTCCGGCCGCTTCGGCTAGGTCGGGCAGGCTCACCCTGTCCGGTGGACCGGTTCTGCCAGGCAGGTCTGTCGAATCCTCCGCGTGTGGCGCCACGGTGTCCTGGTTCGCGGAACGCGAAAGCCCGTCACGATGCTGCTT
>JBOHFF010000123.1:0-18719 GCA_050699515.1 Pseudonocardiaceae bacterium | reverse complement strand
GGAGCGACCGCAGTGGAAAAGCTGGGCAGACCAGCAGTATTCGTATGCTCACAACCAAACAACATGATCCACAACACCGAACACGATTCTAAAATGATCACTGAAAGTCGGTCGGTGGATCCAGGCTGAGTGTCGCTCAGGTGCTCGCGCTCGCGGAGCTGAACCGCAAGTATCGGGCATTGATTCTCATTACGGCGTTCTGCTCTCTGTGTTGGGGCGAGGTCACGGCACTATGACGGTGTGTGTTGCCCCTGATGGGAGTTGGGTCCGGGTCAACTCACAGTTCATCGATGTCGTCGGATGTGGACTCGTCCGTACGCCGCCTAAATCGCGGGCGGGCGCCCGGACGGTGACGGGTGCCCATGGCGATCAGGCTGGATGTGATCGCGCATCTGCGAAATTTTGTAGGCCCCGTATCAGATGCACTGGTGTTCACCATGCTGCGTGGTGGCCCCATGCGTCGTGGTAATTTCAACCCACTGGTGAAATGGTCGAAGGTGGTAGCCGGTATTGGGGCGCCTAATCTACGATTTCACGAATTGCGTCATACCGGCAACATTTTGGCGGCACCCGGAGCGGGTCTTCGCGATTTGATGACGCGCATGGGTCACGACAGTCCACGGGCAAGGTGGCTGGAGGCCGTCGCTCGGTGCCACCCTTTACTGCTCTGCGACCGATCGGGACCGCCCGTCGGTTGCTTCGGGAGACTTGGTCATCATACTCATTATTTGGGTTTTGAGTGATTCGGCCTCGTTGGTGGAGAATGAAAATGGTTCGGCTCGGAGCATCGATCCATTATCCAGCATGACCTCGAATTCGCACGTTATCGCTCGGCCGTAATCAACCAGTTGGGCAACGGATAGGCACCAGTATTCTGCTTGTCCAGCCTCAAGCCGGTGGGGAAGTGGCGAACCCGTGACAAACCCACATGGGACGCGAAGTCTGAGTGGTGGTTTGCGGTCCATGTGGCCACGGTGCAGCATCGAGGGCGATCTCCTGCCGCATGGCAACCTGACGTACTGTAATCGCTGATCGCCCTGCGTTGCGGACGACGACGCCATAGACGGCAAAGCCCCTCAGTATTGGGTTGAAATGGGGCGGATTCGTAAATGGAACATACGTGCTGATGCCGTCCTTCTCTCGCACGATTATCTCGTCGTGCACCACAAGGAAGTGGCCCCGGACGGCGCCGACGGAGACGACTGGCCCCGAGCGTCGGTACTCAAGCCGAGCGAAGACGAATCCTGCAATCGAGATTGCCAGAGCTATGGCGGAGAAGACGAATGCGGCTATGGTCATGATGGCTCTCTTGGTTGAGGGCAACCGGAAAGGCGAGACGGTGGCATCCGGTGACGGTAAGTAACATTACTTGCCCTGCCCACCGTTGGCGCGAACGCTGATCGTCCGCGCGCCGGGTTGCGTGCGGAGCGTCGCTGCTTGCCACTGACCTTGCGGCTGCGCGTCCATGTGAGTTGACCAGTGCGAACTCGTCGCGCCGTTTTCGCTTCTGCTCGCTGATGAAGATCAACCCTCATCACTCGCAGCGATGGATGGGGGATGCCTACAGTCCCGGGGGCCGGTGTGTGGTGCACCCCCCAGCCCGTCACCCGCTGCTGGGAATCTGCTCCGAGTGGGCCTGCTAGTCGTGATCCATCACGACTTCCTCTCACAGCCACCCGACCTGGGCGTATGCCGGGTAGTGACCCGATCGCCAGGCCACCCCCTCACCCGATACGAGGCCGAGCTCTTGAGGAGTGCCTGCGGTCAAGAGCCGCGTAGCGGTCGCGTAGCGACGGTTCTGTGCGGGGCCGCCGGAGGCGGGTAGGGGTCCCCGCGCAGGTTCGCCCTTGACCACAGGTGCGACGGAGAGACAATTCGGCCGATTTGAGTGAGGGGGTAGATCGCACCAAGCTCCAGCGCTGGGAACCGGTGGGCTTTGGGCGGCCCCGGGCCGGGCGTTGGCCAGCCGACCCGGCCGCGACCGAGCACGGCCGCCAGGCCGCGCGCAGTGTCGTGGTCCGGGTCGACAACGTGGCCACGCTCCTGCATGCACGCGCCGCCGTCGGCGGCGCGCTTGATCTCATAGAGGGGAATTCGGCAACAGGCGGCGCGTAACATCGTGTGACTCTGTGTGATCAAACGGGCGGTGATGGAACGTCGTAATACCGTGTGTGCTGGGTATGGGCTAGGAGCGCGGAGGGAGGCGTCGTCGAGTGCGTGAACAGACGCAGGCTCACTACGACCGCTTGGCACCGGTGTATGACCAGAACTGGGCTTATAGCCCAGACTTCTTGGAGTGGATGAGCGGGTGCATCCTCGCTCGTCTGCGGGTGGACCACGGTGATCGGGTCCTTGATGTGGGTTGCGGGACCGGGTTGTACGCGCGTCGGTTGGCGGAACACACCGAGTTCGTGGTGTGTGTCGATCCGTCAGCGGGCATGTTGGAGCAGCTCCCGGATGATCCGCGCTTGGTGGCTGTGCAGGCGTCTGCGGAGGATCTGGTTTCCGGGTCGGCGCCGTTACCGGTGGATCGGTTCGAGGCGATCCTGGTCAAGGAAGCGATCCATCACGTCACCGACCCTAGGACGGTCATCGCAGGGTTGGCGAGGTTGCTGGCTCCTGGCGGTCGCCTCCTGGTCGTGATGTTGCCGAGGAGTATCGAGTATCCGCTGTTTCAGGCGGCGCATGACCGGTTCCGTGAGCTGCAGCCTGATCCCGAGGCGATTGCCGCGGTGATGGGTGATGCGGGTCTTGCGGTGGAGCTGTCCTACGACGATTTCCCGTTGATGTTCCCCACTGAGCGGTATATGACCATGGTTCGTGATCGTTATCTGTCGTTGTTGTCAACGTTCGACGACGAGGAAGTCGCTGCGGGGGTTGAGGAGATCCGGCGCTGTTATCCGGGTGAGCGAGTGGAGTTCAGGGATCGCTTCGCCTTCGTGCTGGGGATCGCGCTGTGAGCTCCAGCAGTATGAGCGCCTGAGGCTGGGTCCTCAGGCTTCGACGGGGAAGTGGTAGACGAGGCCCGCGCGGTCGGCGCGGTGCACGAACCGGGAAACCTCGAACGGCTGATCGTCTTGGTTGAGGCTGGTGTGCAGGACTTCGAGGACGGGCACGCCGGGTGGCAGGTGGAGTGTCTTGGCCTCCTCGTGGCTGGCCATCCGGGCCAGGATTTCATCTTGCCCGGTGGTCATGAGGTGGCCGCGTTCTTCGAGTCGACCATAGATGCCGCCGGGTCCGGTCTTGGGTTGCAGCAGAGAGGTGCCCTGGGCGTCTGCCCAACGGATGTAGGTCGTGACCACTTGGAGTGGTTCGTCGTCGGCGTAGTAGGTGTTGCACCGACGTAGGACTGAGGGCTCCTCGGGCGAGGCCATCAGGCGTTCCGCCACATCGAAGGGCGGGGTGACCTGCTCGATCGAGGTCACCTCAACACGAGCCGTCTTACCCTGGCGTGCCATCTCCACCCGGAACGGCGTCAGTCCGGTCTCCCGGTAGATGCGCCGGGAGTACCGCTCACTGCCCCAGCGGAACATGCGCTGCTTCTCCCGGACGAACACACCGCGCCCGTGCTGCGCCGTGACCAGGCCTTCCTCGGTGAGCAGGCGGATGGCTTCGCGAGCGGTGTTGCGGGCGGTGCTGAAGCGCCGGGCGAGTTCGCGTTCGGAGGGCAGCTTGTCCCCGGGTGCCAGTTCCCCCGAGGTGATCAAGCCGCGTACCGCGTCGGCGATCCGACGACTCGGTAGCCGTTCTTCCTCCGCTGTGTCCAGGTTCATGCCACTCAGTCTACAACTGGTTTAAGCCAGTTGCTTGACGGGTAACGCCAGCTGTGATTAACTGGCTCAAGCCACTACTGGCTCAAGCCAGTAACCGAGTGCGGTGTGAGGAGACAAGGATGGCCGTTCCCTACGGCAAGCGGTTCCCGATCGAGTTCGATGAGTTGTTCCCCCAGGGCGCATACGTCGTCGGGGAGGTCACTGCGGTGACCGAGTACCAGTCCCAGGAGGACAAGGCGCGCAACCGCCCGGTTCGCCCCCGGATCGATGAGGCCAGCGGACTACCGATCTTCAAGGTCACGATCGCTGATCCCTCCGCGGAGAAAGACCGCGATAAGTCGATCACGGTGGAGATCGCCGCGCGGGTGCAGCCGATCCCACCGGCCGCCATGAATGGCCTGCCGTTTCGCCCGGTGGTACTGGACGAGCTGACCGTCCAGCCACGGGCCGAGGTGTCGGGACAGGCGAAGTGGATCACGTGGGTGGTCCGGGCAACCGGCATGCATGCGGTGGACGAGCAGCGAAAAGGCAACGGCACCCACGCGAAATCCGGTTCTGCGATGCCTGCTGATGTCCGATCCGCGGCGGCATGAGGGGCAGGCGGAGATCGTGGCATTCACCGTGACCTGCTCACCCGGTCGGGACGCGGCCGCCGGGGCACGCCAGATCGGTCCCGGATGGGTCTCGCTCGTGCTGTCGATGGACCCCGGACGGATTGTGATCGACATGCCCACGGTCAGCGGGGGCGCCCTGGTCTTGGCCCGGTTTTGCCGCGAGCTGGCCCGTGAGTGCACGCGGATCGCGGCCGATCTTGACCCGGGTCAGGCCCTCGGTGGCGGGAGTGAATCATGACACCACAGGAAGGAACACACGAGCCTCGCACGCTGCCGGAGGCTCATGAGGCGGTGGCGCATATTCGGCCGCGTCAGAAGGCACCGTTGACGGAGTGGCTGGCGTTTCACCAGCGCTCAGCGGCGTTGTACGCCGAGGTCGCTGAGATTGATCGGGGTCATCATCACGAGGCGTTGTTCATGGCTGAGGGGGAACGCCACTACGCGAAGGAGATCAAGACCCAGATCCCCGCACAGCAGTCAGTCGGTGACACGTGAGGTGACGAAACGATGACGGTGACGAAGACCGCGAAGTCTGGTCCGCCGCGAACGTTGATGCAGGCACATGAGGAGTTGGTATGTATCCGACCGTGCCGGAAGGCGTCGTTAACGGTGTGGCTGTCGTATCACCAGCAGTCGGCGGCGGTGTATGAGCAGATCGCGAAGACTGACCCCGGGCATGAGGGCGAGGCCCTGTATTGGGTGGCTCGGGAACGAGCCCACGCGAGGAGAATCGAGGCCCGGATCAGAGTTCTGATACCAGAGCAGTGACCGAGGGTGGGAAACGCGCTATCACTGAAAAGGGTGTTTGACGCCGCAGGAGCGCTGCCGGTCGGTCCTGAGCCGATCTGCGGTGACCGCCGCAACCCGCACTAACCCGAAGTTTCGTGATCTTGTGGCTGGGATTGCCGGGTTGACCTGCACGGAGGGCGTTCGAGCCGCCGGAATTGTAGACAGGATAATCGACGTGTCGACTGGATGGATCATTGCGGGTTGTGGCAGGGTCGGCGAGCCGTGGGTGGGGTGCATGTAGACAGGGTTCGGAGTCGGCACACGGTGGCGTCCGGGGAGACCCGGGAGTATGTGTCGCACCTGTTGCGCCGGTCGTTCCGCAAGCCTGATGGCACGGTCGGCAAGCAGACCCTGGCGAATCTCTCGGCGCTGCCGGTGGCGGCGGTCGACGCGCTCGAGGCGGTGCTCAAGGGTAAGACGCTGGTGGATGCCGAGGCGGCGTGGGAGGTGACCTGGTCGCGAGGGCATGGGCATGTCGCGCTGGTGTGTGCCCAGGCCCGCCGGTTGGACTTGCCGGCCGTGCTGGTCCGGCGTGCCGGGAACGGGACCTGGCCTATGCGTTGATCGTCTCGCGGGTGGTACGCCCCAAACCGAAACTGTCCACCCTGGCCTGGTGGGACGACGTCACCCTGGGACCTGATCTGGGGGTGGCCGGGGCGTCGCGTGATGAGGTGTACCGGGCGATGGACTGGTTGCTGGGTCGCCAGGACGCGATCGAGGCCGAGTTGGCCGGTCGGCACCTGGGTGAGGGTGGCAGGGCGATGGTCGACCTGTCCTCGTCGTGGGTGGAGGGCAGCCACTGTGAGCTGGCCGCCCGCGGCTACTCTCGAGACGGCAAAAAAAGGCAAGGCCCAGATCGAGTACGGGCTGTTCACCGGCCCGCAGGGGCGTCCGGTGGCGATCGGCGGTGTTGCCCGGCAACACCGCCGACCCGGCGGCGTTCATCGACGCGGTCGACATCGTCCGCGAGCGCTTCGGTCTGAGGCAGCTGACCCTGGTCGGCGACCGGGGCATGATCACCTCAGCGCGGATTGATGCGATCAAGGACCTGGGTGGGCTGTCGTGGATCACCTGCCTGCGCGCCCCCGCGATCAAGGCCCCCGCCGCCGAGGACGGGCCACTGCAGATGAGCCTGTTCGACACCCAGGACCTGGCCGAGATCACCCACCCCGACTACCCCGGCGAGCGATTGATCGCCTGCCGCAACCCGGCCCTGGCCGAACTGCGCGCCACCACACGCCACAGCATGCTCACCGCCATCGAGGCCCTCCTGGCCACGATCACCACCCGAGTGCAGGCGGTCGGCAAAGTGATCAACAAGTACAAGATGGGCAAACACCTCACCTACCAGATCACCGACACCACCCTGACCTACCAGCGTGACCAGGCCAGCATCGCCACCGAAGCCGCCCTGGATGGCCTCTACGTCATCCGCACCAGCGTGCCCACCGAGAAACTCGACGCCCCCTCCATCGTGGTCGCCTACAAGGACTCGCCCAGCTCGAACGCGACTTCCGCAACATCAAAACCGACGATCTGGACCTGCGTCCCATCCACCACTACCTCGGTGACCGGGTCCGCGCCCACGTGCTGATCTGCATGCTCGCCCAGTACCTGACCTGGCACCTACGCCGCACCCTGGCACCACTGACCTACCCCGACCAGCACCCACCCCAGCGGGACAATCCGGTTGCCCCCGCGACCCGATCACAAGGCCGCCCGCCACACTGACCCCGAGGGCAACCCACTCCACAGCTTCCGCGGCCTGATCGACCACCTCGCCACCCTCACCCGCAACACCATCACCTACGGCGGCAGCACCTTCGACAAGATCACCCTGCCCACCCCCACCCAACACCGCGCCTTCGAACTCCTCAACACCCCCATCCCACTCACCCTCACATAGACAGAACCCCAACCAACCCAGACACAAACCCGCAGCTCAACCACGGATCCAACCGTCCAAGATCACGAAACTTCGGCCTAACACAACAACACAGGAATAAATTTAAACGCACCAGGGGTGGTGCGGTCATACCGCACGCCCTCATGAGAAAAAAGACCGACGTACGCGCAGAAGCGGATTCTCGGCTATCAACCTTGTCCGGTTCTGCGCTGTCCACACCAGCTCCCGGAGTGAACAATGAAAAGCATAGAACACAGCGCCGTCACCGCGCTATCCCCGGATACCCGAAAGGGTTCCGCGGTCCCTTATCAGTTTCCCTGGCTCGTGCCCGTCGACGCGCTCACCCTCTCCTCGATCGGGGGTGGTCGGTGATGGACGTGAACACGGTCGCCGTGGTGATGGCAGGTGGTGGCGCTCTGGGCGTCCTCGTGTGGTGCTCGCCAAATTCGGTAAGGCGCTGATCACGATCGCGGAGGCGCTCGCCGCTGCAGCGGCGGTGTTCCTCGCTGTCTGGCTGGCCATCAAGGCGGTGCTGCGCTGGGCTGTGTACTCCTCGAAGCTGCCCGAGTGGCTGCACGCCTGCGGTCTGGGTATCAAGCAGGACCCTCAATGACCACCGGGCCGAGCGCGGTGAATTCGTTCGGCAACTCCTCGAAATGGCCGGTATCCAACCCGCTCACGGCCCCCACGACGGCTCTACCAATGGGAACGCCCCGCACCCACCGACCCCGAAATACCACCTCGACCCTCCTACTCCTCCACGCCATCGCCGAACGACAACGATGGAAAGCCGAATACACCGCCGCGCAACTCGCCACCGGCGGCGTGACGGGATACCCGCGCCCCTTGGTGACCCGTCACCTTCGTGTCCAGTCCTGGGACCATCCCGGAGCGAGGCCCGCCGGAGCCACGGGGTCGGTCTCCGATCCGATTGTGCTCTTCGGTGTGAACGCTGATTTGTGGTGCGTTCGCATAATTTATAAGGACTGCGTCCGGTGGTGCGCTATTGCGCGGCATCCTGGCAAACACCGTCGAGAGCATTCGATCTCAATAAGCCATGACCTCCTTCAATTCGGCGATTACTCTTCCAAGGGACCTATTGATCTTCTTGGCTTGTCGGCGATCCTTCGGATGAGGGATGACGATCGTTCGAGTCTCAACTCGGAGTTCATCGTAGGAACCAAGGGGCAGCTTACGCACTCGACTCGAATCAATTCGCATGGCGGTACCGCTCCTGACGACGTGGACGAGCGTACCGTCAGTAAATCGGGATCGAGAAAGCCAATCTAACAGTAAATTGCGAGCGATCAAACATTGCTTTTCGAGTCTCAAATTCAGATACGCCATAGCCGAGTTGTGCCGCCAGTCGACCGCGACACAGTATCGATAACATGCATCCTTGAGAATTTCGACTAACATCTCAAGAAAGGGATCATGATCGATCGACCTGTGCTGCTCAATCTTCAGATAATTGTGGAGCGCATCTTGTACTGAGCGCGCACTAACAAAGATTGACTCATAGCTCGGGAGATGATTCTCGAAGGCCCGCTGTCGATGTTCGTTCCGCCAGTCGTTGCGGCGCTGATAGTACACCAACGCTGCTGATGCAACAGCGGAGATTAGTGCCCCCGCGATGGCGCCAATTATTACATATGCAGAGACCATGGCTATCGAGTTTTATGTAGCTGTGGAATGATGATGAACGTTCGCGTAACCTTTACATTGGGCAGATTTTGGATGCTTTTCATCACTAAATCATGCAAACTCTCCACCGATGGTGTCTCCACCTTTGCTATAACGTCGGCTTCCCCATAGACAGCGGCAGCCTCGGTTACGAAGTCCGAGTACCGATCCATCAAGATTTCAACTATGTCGCCGGACTGCTTGGCGGGCACAGTAATAAGGACGTAAGCGGAGATAGGCGCGCTTCCAGGCATCCAAGGATTGTACCGAACAGAGGATCCTTAGGGCGCACAGCGTCCTGGAGAGGTTGTTCAGGGTGCTGGCGACGAGCATATGGTCACGTCCGTAGGCGTGTGGGTGCCCACCAGCCTCCCTCGACGCTCCACACAGACGCTCCGCCGATCATCCGTCGCGCCTACGGCTTCCACAACGTCGAGGCCACACTGGCTACCGTCATGCTCGCCTGCGGACCGGTCAACCTGAAGCTCCCATACCACACCCCCGCCACCCACATGTAGAGCAGTAGAGCCCAAATACTATGCTCGTACCTACAAGCCCAGCATCCACTCGTAAAGGTCTATGTGGGGTAAGGCGCCATGCGGAAGATGCATGCTCGGGTTCAGGTCGCGATGGTCCTCCTCGGTAACCCGATCGAGCAGCACTGGGGCTACGAGCTGGCGAAGCGGTCAGGTGTGCTCTTATCCCATGCTGACCCGTATGCTCGACCAGAACTGGCTCACTGACGGCTGGAGGATAATCCCTCTAATCTGGGCTTTCGCAAGAGAGCGGGTGACGGGAATCGAACCCGCGCCTAGAGCTTGGGAAGCTCTCATTCTACCATTGAACTACACCCGCGTGAGCGCAGAGTTTAGCACGGGCAGTGGCGGCAACCCGAGGTACCCGCTCGATGCCGGTGCGCTCGGCTAGGGTGACGTGGTGCTGCTGTCCGACCGTGACCTGCGGACCGAGATCGATGCCGGGCGCCTGGGTGTCGAGCCGTTCGACGAGAAGCTGGTCCAGCCCTCCAGTATCGACGTGCGACTGGACCGCTTCTTCCGGGTTTTCGACAACACCCGTTACACCCACATCGATCCGGCGCTGCAGCAGGATGAGCTGACCTCGCTCGAGGAGCCCGACGGTGACGAGCCGTTCGTGCTCCACCCCGGTGAGTTCGTACTCGGCTCGACGTTCGAGCAGATCACCCTGCCCGATGATCTAGCAGGTCGCCTCGAAGGCAAGTCCAGCCTCGGCCGGCTCGGCTTGCTCACGCACTCCACGGCAGGCTTCATCGACCCCGGTTTCACCGGGCACATCACGCTGGAGCTCTCCAACGTCGCCAACTTGCCGATCACGCTGTGGCCAGGGATGAAGATCGGTCAGCTGTGCCTGTTCCGGCTCTCCAGCCCCGCTGAGCACCCGTACGGCAGCGCCGCGGTGGGCTCGCGATATCAGGGCCAGCGGGGGCCCACACCGTCGCGCGCCCACCTCAACTTCCAGCGTATCGACACCCGGCGATGAGTCAGGACGGTGCGATGAGCGCCACGGTGGGGAAGTAGGTTCTGAAGCGGGCCGCGTCTCGGGTGAGCAGTGGCAACCCGAGGACGGCGGCGTGCGCGCCGATGAAGAAAACAGGCAAGAGCGAAGCGCGCCGGCCGCCGCGGCGCCGGTAATCTCGGTAGCTCATGGCGGCGAGAAAGCCCGCGGCCCACGGTAGGTTGCCCCGCACGAACCGATCCGGAGTCAGTACCTCATCGAGCGCCTCGATCGTGGAGAACCGGTGAGCGACCTCGCCGTAGACGATCTGGTTGATCACCACTGGACCTCGGTCGAGCGCCTCGGCGAGCTGGGTGCGAGACCATGGGGACCACGTGGGGTCCTGGGTGAAGACGTCGAGCAGTACGTTCGAATCGATCAGCGTCGCCGGTCGCTGCTCAGTCGCCACGGGTCATAGCCATGATCTCGTCGGTGGTGAGGTCCACGTCACCCTTTCCCAGCAGCGCCTCCACCACCCGCTGTCCCCGCGTCCGGGGCTCACCTGCCGGCACGATTCGCGCGACACCGTCCTGCACGACGACGTTCACCTCGTCTCCTGGTTCCAGGCCGAGTTCTCGACGCACCTGCTGGGGAATAGTGATCTGACCTTTGCTGGTGATCCGCATGTGGTAAGAGTACACCTGTTCTTACTTCTCACCATATCGTCGTCAAGAAGTACTTGACGACGATGAGCGCGTCAAGTGATAGTTGACGCATGACACTCGAGGAGCTCATCACCCAGACCCGGTCCCAAGCGTTGACCCCCGAGCCGCTCACGCTGCTGGCCGGCGCGGCGCGCCAGCAGCAGGAGCTGGCCGAGCTGGGGGAGAAGTTGCTCGACCACTTCGTCCAGGAGGCGCGGACGGCCGGTTGCTCGTGGTCGCAGATCGGTACCGCGCTGGGTGTCAGCAAGCAGGCCGCCCAGCAGCGGCACTCCGTGGTGCGCTCGCTGTTCGGCAAGTTCGTCACCGGTGTGGAGTCTGTCGTGGGGAACATGTTCAAGCGGTTCACCTCCCGGGCGCGGCGGGCGGTGGTGCTGGCCCAGGAGGAGGCCCGGCGCTTGAATCATGATCACCTGGGCACCGAGCACCTGCTGCTGGGCCTGCTGGCCGAAGGTGAGGGCATCGCCTCGCAGGCCCTCCAGCAGGCCGGCATCACCCTGGAGTCGGCCCGCGCCGGAGTCGAGGAGATCACCGGCCTGGGCGAGAAGACGCGCGACGGGCACATACCGTTCACCGCGCAGACCAAGAAGGTCCTGGAGCTGGGCCTGCGCTGCGCACTCGAGCTCGGCCACAACTACATCGGGACCGAGCACCTGCTGCTGGGCCTGCTCGCCGCGGGCGAAGGTGTCGGGATGCAGGTCGTGACCGCCGCCGGCGTGCAGCCTGACCAGCTCCGCGACAGCCTGCTCGCCCTGCACCGCGACGCCGAGCCGCCACCCGAAACCGACTAGCGGTCTCCCCCTGTATGAGCCGTTAGTCGGAGCCGGAGGAAGGTTCCGGCTCGGCCCGTTTGACGCTGGAGAGCAGGAGCTGGGCGACGTCGAGCACCTGGGCCGTCTCACCAGCGGTGTTCTCGGACTCGCGGGTGGTGAGGCCGTCGGTGAGCATCGTCCGGCAGAACGGGCACCCGGTGGCGATCGCCGAGGTCCCGGTGGCGATCGCCTCGTCGACCCGGTCCAGGTTGACCCGCTTGCCGATGCGTTCCTCCATCCACATCCGCCCACCCCCGGCGCCGCAGCACATCGACCGCTCGGCGTGCCGCGGCATCTCGGTGAGCGCCGCGCCGGCGGCACCGATCAGCTCACGTGGCGGTGAGTACACCTCGTTGTGCCGGCCCAGGTAGCACGGGTCGTGGTAGGTCACCGTGGGCCCGTCCCCGGGCGCGCCCGGCGAAAGTCGGCCCTCGCGCACCAGCTGGTTGAGCAGCTGGGTGTGGTGTACGACCTCGTAGTGGCCGTCGAGCTGCGGGTACTCCCGGCCCAGGGTGTTGAAGCAGTGCGGGCAGGTCGTCACGATCTTGCGACGGCCGCGTGGGCGGCCGTCGAAGGCGGTGTTGAGCACCTCGACGTTCTGCGCCGCGAGCATCTGGAACAGGAACTCGTTGCCCGACCGGCGGGCCGGATCACCCGTGCAGGTCTCGCCGTCGCCGAGGACGACGTAGCCGACACCGGCGCGGTGCAGCAGCTCGGCGGTGGCCCGCACGGTCCGCCGCGCGTTGTCGTCGAAGGCGCCGGCGCAGCCGATCCAGAACAGGTACTCCACCTCGTCGGGCAGCGTCTCCTCGGTGAGCTGCGGGACCTCGAAGTCCAGTCCCTTGGCCCAGTCCATTCGGGCGGCCTGGTTCTGCCCCCACGGGTTGCCCTTGTTCTCCAGGTTGCGGAACAGCGTGCCCAACTCGGTGGGGAACTCTGACTCGATCATCACCTGGTAGCGGCGCATGTCCACGATGTGGTCGACGTGCTCGATGTCCACCGGGCACTGCTCCACGCAGGCCCCGCAGGTGGTGCACGACCACAGCACGTCGGGGTCGATCACCCCGCCGGTCTCGGCGGTGCCCACCAGCGGGCGCGCCGCCTGCTCAGGTCCCGATCCGCTGACCCGGCCGAAGCCGGACTCGGGCACGTGCCCGTTGCTCCCGGCCAGCGCCAGCACGTCGACATCTTCGGGTACTGGCTCCTCGCTGAGCAGGTAGGGCGCCTTGGCGAACAGGTGATCGCGCAGATCCATGATCACGAGCTTGGGGGACAGCGGCTTGCCGGTGTTCCACGCCGGGCACTGGCTCTGGCAGCGGCCGCACTCGGTGCAGGTCGCGAAGTCCAGCATGCCCTTCCAGGTGAAGTCCTCGATCTTGCCGCGACCGAAGACGTCGTCCTCGTCGGGATCCTCGAAGTCGATCTTTTTGCCGCCCGATTCCATCGGCAGCAGCGGGCCGAGTGCCTTGGGCATCCGCTTGGCGGCGACGTTGATCGGCGCGATGAAGATGTGCAGGTGCTTGGAGTACAGCACGATGATCAAAAAGGCCAGCATGACGCCGATGTGCAGCAGCAGCCCGACCGTCTCCAGAACCCGGTTGGCTCCCGTGCCGAGCGGCGCGAGCAGTTTCGCGGCCGCCTCCGAGGCGAACGCGCCGGAGCGGTAGGGGAAGGTGCCGTTGTTCACCTCGGTTCCGCGGAACAGGAACAGTGTCCAGATCACGTTGAAGATCATGAACAGGATGAGCCAGGCGCCGCCGGTGTGCGAGCCGTAGAAACGCGACGCCCGCTGCCGGCGTTCCGGGTCCTGCCGGACCCGCATGATCGCGAACGTGATGATTGAGATCAGCACGGCGAGCGCGATGACGTCTTGGATGAAGCCCAGCACCGGGGCGTGCCCGATCAGCGGGATGGCGAAGCGCTCGCTGAACAGGGCCCCGTAGGCCTCGATGTAGACGGTGAGCAGGACGACGAAGCCCCAGAAGGTGAACAAGTGCGCGAGCCCGGGGATCGTCCACTTCAGCAGTCGCCGCTGCCCGAACACCTCGACCAGCTGGGTCTTGAATCGCGCACCTAGGTCTGCGGTGCGGTCGTGCGCCGGCTGCCCGGAGGAGATCAGCGCGTAGAGCCACGCCACCCGCCGGGCGACCAGGATGAGCGTCAGCACGGTCAACCCCAGGCCGATCACCACTCGCGCTGCGATCATGCCGTCCACCTCCCCGCCGGTGTCCAGGGTTCACGGCAACGTAGCCGGGGACCGTTGTGACTTCACACTACGTCCGGTGAGTTGCACTCCAACCTGATAACCACTCGGCGATCTTCTCCACGTCGGTCAGCGACCCATCGGCTACGGCGATCATCAGATCGAACGCGCCATCCTCAGGCGCGTCGAGGTCGTGACCGTTGATCCGCAGGAACACGGCCGCGGCCGCCCACGCCAGCCGCTTGTTGCCGTCGACGAGGGCACGATTGCTGGTGAGCGAGTGCAGCAGGGCTGCTGCTTTGCCGTGCATAGTGGGGTAGGCGTCAACGCCGAAGACGGTCGCCGCGGGGCGGGCGAGCGCGGATTCGAGCAATCCGTAGTCGCGGACCTGCACCGGTGTGCCACAGGCCTGCTCGGCGACCCGCAGCAGCAGTTCAAGAGTGAGGTACCGGGTCACGCGTTGCCCAGCCGGTCGAGCAGGCCGGCGTAACGCGGGATCAATACGTGCAGTGCTTCGTCGACCTGGGCGGCCGCGGAGCGCCGCTGCACGTACTCGCGAACCGCTGCCCTGGCAACCTCTTGCATGGAGCGTTGCTCGATGTCGGCCTGAACGCGCAGGGCCTGTGCTTCCTCATCCGTGAGCCGAAGCGTCATCGCCATACCACCGATGATACCTGTTTGGTATCTTGATCAGCAGTTTGTCCCTCGGCTTCCTGTAGCTGGCGACTGCTGTGAGTTCCTGCTCGCACATTACGTCTGGTTATCGCGACGGAGCCAGGCTGCTTGTCGCTGCAGCGGTCATGCCAGCCAACCGGGCCGCGCGCGCTCCGGCCTGATCCACCGACGGCAGCTTGATCGACAACGGGCGCTGCCGATGTCTGGGCACGTGCAGGGAGCGCGGCGCTGGGTGGAGGCTGGTCGGGGCGTCCGGGTGCCGCGGGTGCACCAGGTTGAGCAGGGCCCGCACGGTGTGTTCCGCGGGACCTTCGTAAGCCCAGACGGCGACGTCGGCGGCGAACACGTCCACCCGGCCCAGCTTGGGTACTCGCGCCGCGGCCGCCAGTTCCCAGCTCCAGATGGTGAGATGATCGACGTAGTCCGCCCATTCGTAGGAGGCGGCCAGCGCGGTGGGTGCGGTGCGGGGACCGCAGCAGTACACCGTGAAACCGTCCGCGACGACGTCGAGCAGCAACTCCTCCACCACCGGTGGCAGCTCCGTCACGCGATCACCGCTCTCGGTGGGGACGGTGGCCCCGGCCGATGCGGGGGGAGGTCAGGCCGGGACCACCGTTGTCTCTAGGTGAGTTGCTGGAGTGTCGGGCTCATCGAGCGCTCCAGCAGGGGAATACTCTTGTCACTTGCTGAGAACTCGACGGTATCATACTTGAAATATCGATGCAAGTTTCACGATCTTGTTGATCTGGAGGTTCGGTGGCACAGCGCAAGACGATCCGGTCCCGCCGGTTGGGCAAGCAGATCCGGCGACTCCGCGACGACGCCCAGCTCAGCCAGGAGAAGCTGGTCGAGCGGATGAACGCCGACCAGCCCCGCCAGCGCTGCATCTCTCCCGCGCATCTGTCGCGGGTGGAGTCCGGCATCGCCCGGATCCACTCCGAGCACCTGGACCGGATCGTCACGGTGCTCGACGTCGGCGTCGAGCCGGCCCAGAAGCTCGACGCGCTGCGACTGCGGGCCGACGAACGGGGCTGGTGGCAGGAGTACTCGGACATCGTTACCGAGGCCGTGGAGATGCTCGTCGAGATCGGCGAGGACGCCACCACCGCGCGCAGCTATGACAACGTGTTCGTGCAGGGGTTGCTGCAGACCCGCGACTATGCCGAAGCAGTGATCGGCAACGGCCGGGCCTTCGTCGCGCCGATCAACGTGGACCGGATGGCCGAGCTGCGGCTCCGGCGCCAGCAGCGGCTGGGCGAGGACGGCTTCCAGGGTCTGGTGGCTGTGATGACCGAGGGTGTCATCCGTACCCTGGTGGGCGGCCGAGATGTCATGCGTGAACAGCTACGACACTTGATCGAAGTAACTCAGGAGCACCCGGTGACGATCCACATCCTGCCCTTCAGCGCTGGAGCGTTGCCCGGCTCCGACAACTTCGTCATCTTCGAGTTCCCGGATGACCTCGACGGCGACGTGGTGTATGTGGAGAGCGACACGGCGCAGCGCATCTACGAGGATCGACACCCCGTGCGGCAGTGCACGTACACCTTCCACGCGGCTCTGGCCCAGGCTCTGCCGGCCCGGGAGTCCCAGGACCTGATCCGCACCGTCATGGAGGAGTTGTGACCCAGTGGCCCGCACACCTAACCCGTACCTCTCGCTCGATGATGCGCAGTACGACGCCGTGGTCAACGGCCGCTACCTGAAATCGACCTCCAGCAATGCCAGCGGTGGTTGCCTGTCCTTCACCCTGGCGGACGGCCTGATCGGCTTCCAGGACGACAAGCTCCCACCGGCCGAGCGCAAGGCCCGCACCCTCATCTTCACCCAACACGAGCTGGCCGCCTTCATCGCCGGCGCCAAGAACGGAGACTTCGACCACCTCCTCGACTGACCTCGCGCCGCACCCAGCGCCCCGCCAGTCGCGAGGCTCATCGATCCTGCGACCGGCTGGTCGCTCCCGCCTGCCCTGGCGACCCCTGGGCGCTAGGGCGGATAGAAGAGAGAAAGCGGATGAAGCGTCCCCCGACTCCTCGGTCTCGAATCTATGACATTTATTGGCGCTTCGCCTCAGAACGGCAGGCCATCTTCGAGCGTCGTGTGGCTGGTGCGCCATCGCCATGGACTGCGGATCCCATCCTGCAAGAGTACAAGTTCTGCAATGTATTCCGAGCGGCTGACCGGGTCTCGCAGTATATGATCCGAGACGTTTGTTACGACCGGGAGCCGTGCAGTCCCGAGGATCGCATCTTTCAAATAGTTGCATTTCGCACTTTCAGCAAGATTGATACGTGGACAGCGGTCCGTGATTTTCTGGGTCACTACCCGACCCTCAGCGACCTGATCGACGAGGGTTTCCGCAAAGCCCTGGACCACGCCAGGCTCCAGAATGGAGGGCTCTATACGGGTGCTTTCATCCTCTGTGCGAACAACGCTTACGGGCGGCCCCTCAAGCATCTCAATCACGTCGAACTGTTCCGGCACATGTTCCTGCAAGACGCGCTCAGTGAGCGAATCTTGGACGCATCGTCACTTCATCAGATTTTCGAACTACTACACGGCTACCCTCTCATGGGTGATTTCATGTCATACCAGGTCGCGATCGACTTGAACTATTCTGATCTCATCAATTTTTCGGAAAATGAGTTCACGAAGGCTGGACCGGGTGCGCTGCGAGGAATCAGCAAGGTCTTTGAAGATCTCGGTGATTACACTCCCACTGACATCATCCACTGGATGGTCGATCATCAGGATGCTGCGTTCGAGTCTCTGGATCTTCCGTTCAACGGTCTCTGGGGCCGATCCCTCCATGCGATCGATTGTCAAGGGTTGTTCTGCGAGACTGACAAGTATTGTCGGGAAGCGGCGCCCGAGTTGACGAGCACACGAAAGCGCATCAAGACGAGATTCTCTATCACGCCCGAGTCTATTGAACTATTCTTCCCTCCTAAGTGGGGAATCAACCACGGGCTGCCGGAATCGGCAGTTTTCGGCGAGACGTGTGACCGATAGTCAAGTAGACAAATCTCACTGTTCTGACGGCGATTTTGCAGTGTCTCTATAAATACACTCGTCAACGTGCGCAGGTCCTTGCTGAGGTCGTCGGCATTAACCGCCCTCGCTGTATACACCGACAGGTACCTGCGCCACTGTTGGTGCCGCCGAGGGGGTCCAGACGCGGTTGGGGGTCGGTAGGTACCACACCGGCTAACGCTGGAGGGCTACCCAACGAAGTCAGAGACGTTACGCGACGGCCACGGGCCGTCCGAGGAGAAGCAACAATGGAGTGGGGGGCCGATAACGTCAGCTGGTATGCCGACGGCTACCCGGCTGCTGCGCCGTGGGATCCACCGGGGATCAGCTGGCGAGCAGATCCAGCTACCGCAGCCGCTGCCGGCTACGCCTGGCCGGGTCTTTGGAACAGCGGCACAAGCCCGCTGCGGAGGCCAACCTTGCCTGGGGCTGAGCCAGCGGGCGCTGCTGGCTGACGCTCCCGAGGGGTTGGACGAGGCGCTTGCGCTGGTGCGCGGGCTGCTCAAGCAGCGGCTTTCCCAGCGGTCTGCTGCAGACCGGCGTCGCCGGGGTGCTGGCGTCGCAGTGGCAAGTCCAGGATCAGGCAGGCTACTACCTCACGCTGTGGTTCCATGATCTTTGGCGGGCGGGACAGCCACCTGCGGTGGCGCTCGCGAACGCGCAGAGTTGGCTGCGACGCGCCACCAACTCTCAGCTGGCCGCGACCTTCGGCGCGGACTACCTACCCCTGTTTGGTTATACCGCTGAGGAATTGGCGGCGGCGGCCGAGCGGCCGTACAGCGAGCCGGCGAGCTGGGCGGCGTTCAGCTTCACCGGTGCCTGAGAAATCATCCCGACACGAGGAGACCGACCATGTCACACCCAACTGTCACCATCGACCTGTCTGATGATCCGCCCGCCGGCCTGGCCTCAATGCCACTTAGCTAAGGATGACAGAGTGGCTCATGATCACCGTTTTGGTGTCGAAAGTGACAAAATGTGTCGAATTCGGCACCAAAACGGTGATCATGAACGGTTCGGCGGCCCTAACTTAGTG
>JBOHFF010000122.1:0-54646 GCA_050699515.1 Pseudonocardiaceae bacterium | reverse complement strand
TCCGAGGGCCGGGTGGGGCTAGCTCCCCGCCAACGGCTGGTGACCTATGCCCTCGGTCTGGCCGGCGGCCTGGGCGTGAACACGCTGAGCAACGACGTCGGCTACCGCGGTGCGGCCGCGGCGGCAGGGGTGGGCATCGAGATTGGGCACGTGCCGTCGTGGAAACCGCTCACCGGGGACGTGCCCTGGCTGGTCATCGAGCCGCCGCTAGGATCGCTTGCGCGACCTCGACAGCGTCAGGACGGGAGAGGATCGTCGCGGTATTCATCGTGGCATCCAGCGTGAGTACGACCCGGCGCACCACCTTCCCGTCTACTAGATCAGCCTCCTGCCACAAGACGATTGTGCGGTTACGCCCTTCGGGGTCCTGACCGGTCAGGGCGAATCGGTGCGAGGTCTCCGCAGTCATCGCCGTGACCTCCTAGGAGATCCGCACTCATCGGCCCTAGGCTGCGCACACCACCGCAGTGCCGCGCGCACGCACTCCGGGCAGTAATGGGGGTCCTCCGCACCGTCGGCTCCGCTGGTCAGTGGCTCCCCGCAAACAGCTACCGAGGTGCTCGGGTAGCTCCGCCGGAACGCTTCACCTTCAGGGAGTAAGTGAACAGGCCGCGCCAACACGCTTACTGGCACTCCGGGTAGATGTAATCGACTGCTCCCGGTGTCACCGGTTACCAGCGGGCGGCGCAGTAGGGGATGCACATGCGTGCCGGGTGAACGGACAGGCAGGCTCGGTTGCTTCGCGGGAGAGGCCGTCCGGGGCTTGCTCAGGGCAGGACCAGCGAGCTCGTTGTCATGAGGAAGTATTGGTTGGTCGGGACTCTCAGTGAGATCGAATCGGTGTCGTGCTGCCATGGTTCCTGCCTCTGACTGGCGTTGTCGTTCCTCATCCGGGGGGATGCCTTTCGCGTTTGTTAATATGGAATCCGGTCCCCGAATCACCGGGCGTCCCGTCCGTCCGGCCGGTGAGACCGGGATGGTTCCACTATCTCGGTCATTCCGTGATCGCCCAGCCGCTGACTGCTCGGCATGCATGTCACCTGGTTGCCTCTTTTTGTCGAATGGTGAATCCGTCCCGCCTGTGACAAGCAAGAAATACCCACCCAATCGTTGCCGTGCAGCGCGTGAAGCCACCTTTGTGGTTCATGGATTCCCTTGATTAATAACAATAGGGATGGGTCGCGGCGCAGCGTCAATGACGGCATGGGTTGACGGCATGGGGTTGACGGCACGTGCGTCCCCCGGCGGTCACCAGCCATCATGGCGCGGCGTGTCGGGTACCCAGAGCGCGGTGACCAACGGCGTGGACACGTTCTCCGCGCCGCAGGTGATGACGATGTCCGCGTGGATGAACATTGCTGCGGGCGGTGGGGGTGTCGGACTTGGCAGGCCACGCTTGAGCTCGTCCGCGAAATCGGTCAGTTCCCCAACGGTCGCGCCGTCCAGGAACGCCTGGCGGAACCTCAGATAGGAATCAATCCACGGGTCCTCGGTGCACACGGGTAGTTTAGTCATGGTGCTTCTCTGCGCCCACCGGCAGGCTCAGCCGAGGCCAACAGGTGCAAGTGCCGATCCATTGGGCACTGCGCCCACCACGGTGGTGCCGGAGTTGGAATCGGCTGACCGCAAGGATTCAATTCAGGGGGCATGGATCACCTTTCTTATCTCGCGGAGCTTGGTTGGAAACCGACTGACCGCCTGGAGCTGAGTGTCGGGAGTCGCTCGCTTAATCGGACGGTCAGTCGGTGGTCCGAGGTGATGGACGTAGACGAGATGTCTACGGGTATTCTCTAAAGAGATCATCTGAGATGGTTTCGTGGCGGCTTGGGTGAACTTGCATCATCCGCAACTGTGCGGGTGTAACGCCGCAGTACAAGACGATCGCGCGGAGGGTGGTTTCGGCAACTGAGATACTAGCGCGATTGGGTGCTGGGTCACCGCTCGCGCGATAGATGTATTCCGCTGTTGATTCTAGAATGTCGAACAAGGTGGTACTGTAGGCGTTTCCGATATCAACTATTCTAACGAGTTGAGGAAGAGATGTGCCTCTCTCGTAGGAACGTAGTGTTCCGCTGGAATATGACTGAGGGACGCCGGTTTTTCGAACGAGTATTCCATGGTCGTTCGTCGCGAGCGCAGTTCCAGTCCGAGGGCGATTCTGTAATCGGAAAGTGCGCGACGGTGGATGTCGAGAACATTATCGTTCATCCTGTCGAAACCTCATTCTGTCTACGTTCTATCCGGGGACGGCTCGGGCTGCGCGGTGCCCGGCGTCGTGGCCACGCATGAAGCCTATGGGCGGACATGTGTGGGTAGATACCCCTTCAGCGCATGACTTTTATGCGCCCCGCGCATACTGGTCTCGATGAGGGGGCTACGATGGCTCGACGCATCCGACGGCAACGGTCGGTGACGGAAGGTTAGGCATGACGTCCGCTGCTCGGTACTGCATGAGGTGCGGCAGTCGCTTGACTCGTGACAGTCGGGCGAGCATGTGTGCGCCCTGTCGCCAACTGAGCGGAATCGGGTCCGACCATGCCCCTGACCTCGGGGCGGACTTCTGGTACACAGACCAGATGCGAGACGCATTTGCGTCCCGTGACATGGGAACAGTTGTCCGAGCGTATAGGTACCATCCGGCGCATGGACATAAGGCGCTTCCGCAGGAGACCTTGAGTCGATGGCTCGGCACGGTGACTCAGTCCCAGCTGAGTCGAATCGAATCCGGGCGGAACCGGGTGGACACGCTCGACAAGCTCATCCATTACGCGCGCTCGCTCAAGATGCCGGCCGACCTCCTATGGTTCGAGCTGCCAGCAGATCAAGAGGCTCCCAAGCGTTCCGGTGATGTATTCGCCCTGCCCGATGGTCCGCTCGTCGCTGCTACCAGTTTGCGCACAGAGTCGGCGCTCGCTGATTCATTACTGGGGACGCTCGATCTGTACGCGAACGTGGACAATTTGACTGGTCCACAATCTCTTGTAAAAATAGCGCCACAGCAACTGCGATTCGTCGAGGATCTTCTATCGAATGCCTGTGGCAAAGATCGCGAACTGCTTCTGTATGTAGCGGCGCGCTATGCGGAATTTGCTGGATGGATTTATCAGGACACGGGCGCGCTGAACAGTGCGATGCAGATGTCAAGCGTAGCTCTCGATTTTGCGCAAGAAATGGGCGACGAGATGCTTGTCTCATATATCTTGATGCGGCGTAGCAACATCGCCACTGATGCGAAGCGGCCTGAGTTGGCGTTGAAGCTCGCGGACGCCGCGTTGGACAAGGCGACCCGTCTTCCTCCACGTTATCGCGCTGTCGCACTGCGCCAACGGGCGCATGGATTTGCGCAGCTCGGCCAGGCAGACGATTGTGCCAGCTCTCTCGAACTGGCGTTCAAATTCGCCGGGCGAAGCGTCGATTCAGAGAAAGACCTGGCGCAATACTGTACGCCCGAATATGTCGAAATGGAAGCTGCGCACTGCTGGATCGAGCTGGGGCAAGCAGATAAAACTATCGGCACACTGCAGCGCAGCCTTGCGGAGTGGAAACCCGAGTTCCGTCGCGACTTGGGACTCTGTCTGGCTCGCCTTTCAATCGCGCATGCGAGCAGTGGTCAGATCGAGAACGCGCTAATCGTTGCCGACCGGTCGCTGGGGATAGCGCGTGACACTAAATCATTCCGAACCTTAGATCAACTCGGCCGGATCCCAGGTATACTGATAGCGCAAGGCGCTGGGGACGAGGCTCGACGATTTGACAGGAGTATACGGTCGCTGAAGTCGTGAAGGAAGAATATGTTGATCACCGCTGCAACGTCGACCGATGAGGCTGAGCGTGGCGCCACGGTCGCCATGCTTCCGGTAGGAAGTTTCGAGCAGCACGGCGACCATCTGCCGTTAGCAACGGACACCATCATTGCGTGCGTTATCGCAAACCGGCTAGCGACAACATATAATGCACTTCTCCTTCCGCCGGTAACAATCTCATGCTCGCACGAGCACGAAGGCTTCCAGGGAACCGTCAGCATCAGTTCTCGAACACTGATCGCCATCATCGATGATGTCCAGTCGTCGCTGGCCAGGTCGGGAATCAGGTACCTGGTGCTCGTCAATGGTCACGGTGGTAATTATGTACTGTCCAATATTGCGCAAGAAGCGAACGTCACTGAGCGTAAAGTAGCCTTATTTCCGGGTCGGGAAGATTTTCGAATCGCGCGCGAGCGCGCCGAGATGGAGACTACCACCACCGAGGACATGCACGGCGGTGAGTGGGAGACATCGATTCTCCTGCATTCACACCCTCATCTCGTTCGTTCGACGTACTCGCAGAACGACCACGACGCACCGCAACGCCCTCACCTTCTGATCACAGGAATACGGGCCTACGCGACGAGGGGGATCGTCGGTAGGCCCTCCGTCGCCAGCGCGGCGAAAGGACAGGCCGTGCTCGACAGTCTCACCAGCTCTTTTTCGGACGTACTTAAAGTCCTGACTGGCTAGCGCGCCAGACGGCGTGTTGCTATGCGCGCTGCGCATACGATCTCGCTCACCTTCTCGACCTCCTTTACTCAGTCTCGTGCTATGCCAGGGCGTGCCGCAAAGTCGTAAGACGCCACCGGGAGCGAGCCGGGCGTGGTCGGGGTGCCGGTCGGAGAGCTGAAGGTGCGGTCCGCAGCTCATCACGCCGTGAGTGCGGATCTGACGCTGTGCCGGGGATCATGGGTGAGCACTTCGAGCACGGCTGTAACCGCCGCCCGGGTGGGGTCGGTGACTCGGGCGACGGCGTGTGCGAGTGTCCGCCGAACACGGAAGTCGTGGTCGGCGGCGAGCCGAAGCAGGAGCTCCCGATACCGCTCGGGCTCGCTTAGGCACAGCAGCGCGCTCGCCTGTCGGACAACAGGCTGCTGGTGTGCCGCGAGAAGGTTAGCGTCGATCACTCGCCTGATTTCCTCGGGGAGTCCGGTGAGGACCGAGGCGGCGAAGTGGACGTCCTGGCGGTCGCTGCTACGGAGCAGGCTCACGGCCTGGTCGCGTACCCACACCTGCTGATCGGCGGTGGCCGCCGATGCGTGCGCAAGACGGAGTCCGTGCCCTCGCAGTGATGAGGAGCCCATGTTGACCTTTAACGCGCTCAGGGGGTGCGGCTCGCCGGTGAGCTCGTCGTCCAGGTGGCTGCCGTCATGATCTCCGGTCACGAAGCCCTTGGCGAGCGCGAACGTCTCGGCCTTCACGGCCGTCTCTTGTTCCCGCACAAAATTGCGAGCGGCCGTCAGAGCGTCCTGCCGGTTAGACGCTGCCTCGCGGGCGTCAGCGGCGACCGTCATGAACTTGTTCAAGCATGCTCGCGTCTGGTCTCGCGGCAACGTGCGGGCGAGATAAGCGTCGCGCACCATCGAGGTGCCGAAGCTGACGCGCGTCGGATCTGGATCGGGACGCTCCAGGATGCACGACCGAGCCTCCTGTGCGCGCTCGCGAACGAGCGGGTGTTCCGGGTCCAAATCACTCAACACGACATCAGCCAGGTAACGCCCCTGTTCGGCCAGTTCGACCACCCGGCCCCGCAGCGAAAACCGATCGGCTTCGGACAAGGCCGCCGCCGACTCAGGGGGCAGGTCGCCGACCTGACCTGATAGAAGAGCGAATACCTCGTCTCGAACGAGGATCTCCTGCGCAGACTGGACATCGTAGTGAGCCAAGTCGAGAAGTCGGGTGAGAGCCGCGACGGCGAGCTCGGGGTGGGTGAACGCGATCTGCGCGCACGCTTCGACGTGCTGGTCATCAGTGGGGAAGTAGCGATTCGGCTCTCTCGCGACGTCGGGGGCGAGCAGCTGGAGAACGGCGGCCGCCTGCTCAGCCGTGCCCCGGGCCGCCAGGTCGCAGGCGCTCTCGGTGGCGCACAGCGTCAGGGCGTGCATCGGTGAGTCGACCAGTTCCCCTGCTCGTCCTCGCACCGCGAGATCGGTCAACTGTTCAAGCGACATGGCGGCTGTCTTGTCGTCGAGCAGGTCGGCCTGCGCTGAGGCTTGGGCGGCTCGCGTGCGCAGCACCCACCACGGCTCGTCCGCCAACACGCCGACCGGCAGCAAGAAGTCACCAACTTCGCCGGCAAGCTCGGTCACCTTGTCCACCTGTCCGGCACGCTGGTAGAACACGGCGGCGAGAGCGGGCTCCCGGTTGTTTCGGTAGATGTCGCCGAGGAACTTGGCAGCGTCGGATTCCTGAGCCCAGCTGCCGGTCACAACACCGTCGATGAGCCAGCGCCGCGCCCACAACGTGGCCTCGATCGGCTTGCCGCGGACGACTGCAGCCATCGCCGCCTCGCTCGGCTCGCGCACCCGATCCAAAAGATGACCGGAAGCGGTGGCGCGAAGCGCCTGCGCGAGCCGGTGTTCGTTATCGATGTTTGGGGTCCACGGCCCGTACTGGCGTTCAGAGATCGAATCGCGTACAGCCAGTTCGCGGCGTCATCGCTGAACCCGGCGTGGATGGCGTCGTGGACCGCATCCCGCCACGCCTCGAGCGCTTCCTCGGCGCGCCCCTCAAGGCAGCACCGTCGCGCCTCCCTCGCGCTGATCAACGCCCCTTGGATACCCGGCACCACGTGACGTCTCGCGGCTTTCAGCAATTCCCGGCGCTCATGCTGATCGTACTCGGCGCGCAACAGTCGCAGCCGCACCACCAGGTCCGACGTGTCCATCTCCTGCTCACCTGGTGCCTGCGGGCGTGCGCTGCGGGCGTGCGCTGCGGGAGACTGCGGCTCGGCTCCCCCGTCGAGCTCCTGCATCCGGTGGGCGAGTTCGCGAGCCTCGTCGCGGTCGCCGTGGTGCAGGGCTGCTACGGCGAGCTCCCCGGCGAGGGCGATCGCGTCGTCGATCAGTCGCGCCTCTTGGAGAGCGTCCAGCTGACGTCGACGCAGCACGAGGGCATGACCCCGGAACCCAGCATCATGCAGGCGCTCGGCCAGGATCCCGTAGAGCTGGGCCGCGCCGCCGGGATTCTCGGCGCGCTTGCACTCAGCATCCCGCAGGAGAGGTGTGACATCCGGGGTATTGAGGGGACCCAACAGAATGCGTTCGGCTTGTTCCTGCCGATCCGGGGGCGCCGCCGGCACCCCGGGCAGCGGGGCTCCGGTGCAAAAGACCTCGGCAGTCTCACGCGTCCAGAACCGGGCAACGACATCCGCCAAGTAGCGGAGGTGGTCGTTGATCTGTTCGCTGCCCCACAGATCGAGATCGAACTCGGAATGATCATTTTGGAGCGTGGCTAATTCATCGGCGAGCTGGGTAGCCTGCGTCGAGGCGGACGTGGCGACGATGAATCGATATGCCCCGAAGGGGCGCCTGCCCTGTGCGAACGTCTCGACGGCGCCACGGAGGTCTGCAGCGGTGAACGACTCGTAGTCCTTGCACTGGATGACCGTGTACCGGCCGTCGGGTTCTCGACCGGCCAGGTCGATGCCGTGCTGTGCCTGTCCCTGAACGCCGTAGCGCCGCACCTTGACACCCCGCAGGCCCAGCGCGCTCCTCGATACGGCCAAAACGAGCTTCTCAAACCGGTCCCAACCGATGCTGAGGTCGAGGTCCTCCCCCGCCGGGCGCATCGCTGGGGTGCCTGGCTCGACGGTCGAGGCCAGACCTGCGTCCTCGGCGACGCCGACCCAGACCGGCTCGTCGGCGTCCTCCGGCTTTGCCCGCACCAGGTCCGGCTGATCTGGATGATCTGTCTGCTCGTCGTCTTGCGCCACGCGTGGAAGTCTGTCTTATTCCGCCGACGGCTACTGGCCACCTGCCGTCCGTGTCCGTTGGTGCGGCGCCAGCAACCGTTCCAGCCACGACAGCTAACGTGAGCGCCGGGCTCAGACCGCAGTAAGCACCAGAAGGTTTTCACACGTTAGGTAATGTGTACTAATCCGGTACTGATCGGGGTCGGCAACCTGTACAAGACGGAGATCTGCGTCCTGCTGGGCGTATCACCCTGCCTCTTGGTCCGTGACGTTGATCCCGACGCGGTAGTGGCTCTGGCTCGGCGGCTGCTCCTGGCCAACGCCGAGCGCCCCGAGCAGTCCACTACCGGGGAGCTGGCGCGCGGGAAACAGCACTGGGTGTACGAACGGAGCGGGCAACCGTGCCGCCGCTGTGGTGAGCGGGTGATCTGTGCGGCACAGGGAGACGGCGTCTACGCGCGGCACACCTATTACTGCCCCCGTTGCCAGCCGGGGTCACATCCTCCGTCGCGGTAGATCGCGGTAGTCAGGTTTCCCATCTCAGGTCGAACCCCATCAGCGACTTGTACCGCTCGAGGAGCTCCTCATCGCTCAATTCGGACATCGGTGTGCGGAGTCCCTTCGGCTCGGGACCGTAGACCTCCGCCGCTATCTCCATCTCCTGCTCCAGAGCCCATCCCTGCGGCGTCTGCCGGATCTCCTCGAGAGAGTCATCGCTCATGGCACCCTCCTGGCGATGTGAAAAGCCCCTCGTCCACCAATGGTTCCATAGTGCCGGTCGCGCTACGTTGGCCCCTGCTCGCGAGACGGTTGCGCGACGAGGGCGGAGATCCGTTTGGCGAGCGCGACAAGCACCTTGTCACGCTCGACTTCGGTCATGTCAGTCAGCGGGACCGCATCCGGGTTTACGGTCTGAAAGCGGTTTAGCTCGGGCCGCTCGGTGAACAGGCTTGGCCGCACCAACAGGGGCAGGATCGTGCAGCCCTGGTTTTCCGCCGCCCTCAGCAACGGTGGCAGCTCGTTGTCCATGATGAAGTCGGACGCCAGGAAGTGTGGGCTGATCAGGAGCACAGCTACGGCTGCGCTGTCCAGCGCGGCGTCGATATCGTTCCGCCAGATCTCGCCGGCGGCGATCCGGGTGTCTTCCCACAAGTCGACCAAGCCATCCCGTTCGATCGGCCGCAGGTGCACGCGCAGCTGCTCGCACCAGGTCCGGTCGCGGTGGCTGTAGCTGACGAAGATCCGGGTGCGGTGGGTGAGCGTGCGTTTACCGGCATCCAGCGCGAGCTGCTCGAGGTTGAGCTGGCGCAGGTAGAAGGTGAGTTGCGGGTCGTCGATCACCAGGGTCGCCAACTCCGCGTCGTAAAGGAGTTGCCAGTCGAGATTGGCGTGCTGCTCGCGGAGGTCGTCAATCGGGCGCCGGTCGATGAAACGGTGGATCGCCGCCGCGAGCTCGGGACGCCGGTCGCGCAGCTGCCGCAGCCGCAACATGCCGTCCTTGGCCTCGCCGAGCTCGCACAGCAGCTCGATGCTCAGCCGGTCGTGCGGACCGCCCAGCGCGGCGAAGGAACGCACCACCTCGCCGAACTTCAGCCTCATCACGGTCATCGCCTGGTGGATCGCCTTAGCCAGGCGGGACTCGACCGAGGTCGTGATCGTCTGGGTCTCCCGGACACCGGCCAGCGCTACCGCGTGCCTGCAGAGCACCTGGGCGACGTTCAAGCTGCCCGCCGACGCCCGGACGATCTCGGCTTTACCGATCAGGTCGACGTTCAGCGCCGCCTCGCCTTTGCCGATCATCTCCAGCACCTTGTCGTCGCTCACGGTGCCCAATGAGATGATCTCGATCCGGGTGGCGATGTCGAAAGCGATCTCCACCAGCCGCTGCCCGGTGCCCGGGATCCCGACGATGACCAGCTTGCGGTCAGCCGGCTCGGTGTCCGCGAGCACCTTGAGATAGTCGGTGAGGTCACGCCGCAGCTCCGGGTCGAGACGGTGGAAGTCATCGATCGCGACCGGGCCGCGGTGCGAGGTCCGTAGCTCGCGGATGCGCGCCACGTCCGCGCTGTCCCGGCACCGCAGCACTGTGGGCCTCTCCCGAGGCCCGTGGTCGAGCTGATCGAGCGCATGCTCCAGAGCGGTCGTCTTGCCGACGCCCGACGGGCCTTCGATCACCACACCCCGGCCGGGCTGCTCGAGCGCCAGCCTCAGCCGGTAGAAGTCGTCCGGCTCGACGAAGGTCACCGAGGGAACGCCAGAGTCCTTGAAGACCTCCACCAGGCGGTGGTGCGTCCGCGCTGACCGCTGCGCGGGACGGCTGGGCTGGGCCCGCGCGGCGGCGATCTCCCGGCAAGCCAGCCGGACCCCTTCGATCACCTCGACGAACGACGCCTCCCGGCTGGATGACTCGACCACCGAGCGCTCGCGGCCGGGCAGCGGCGGGATCCGGCTCAGACCGGGGTGCAGCGAGCTCAACGACACCGGCCGCAGCACCACGGGTAGCAGCTGCGGACGCCGTGCGCGATGCAGCTGCAAGAGCCGGTCGAACTGCGGTGTGCCGAGGAAGCCGGTGCTCGCCAGCTCGCCGCTGACCATCAGCAGCACGAGATCGGCCTTGGCGATCGCGCTCTCCCATTCACCGTCAGGGAAAGGGATGTCCACCGGCAAGAGGTCTAGGTCCGCCACGACACCGTCCCGCAGCAGGCCGCTGAAGTGCTCAATCAACTCGCGAGAAAGCCTGTAATCGCCATCGGAAGACAGCATCAGCACGCGGGCACCAGCCGGCTTCGGGTGCGCTGGCGATGACTCGGCCGGATCCGGGCCTGTGAGCAGCCGGCCTACCGCGCTGACTGTAGCGATGACCAGATCGTCGACCGTGTGGAAGAGGCTGACCGTGTGCTCGCTCAGCAGCTCGGCGCGGAACGCCTCGATCCGCGTGGCATCGTCCCCACGGTCGACCATGCTCGTCGGCCATGGCGCCTCCTGGTCGAGCAGGAATACCAGGCACGGGATACCTAGCCGGCGCGCTTCGCGGTATTCCAGCGCGGTGATCGACTGACGTGCTGGGTTGTTCTGTTCCGGCACGTAACCGTATCGCCAGGCCAGAATGCCGAGGTAGATCTCGCACGCGGCCACGTCGGCCAGGGCACGCTCCAGTGGCCGCTGATCAGTCGCGACGTAGTCCTCCATCGCGACCACGTCATGCCCGGACTTGCGCAGCGCTTGGTAGACCGCTTCGCGATGCTCGCTCAGATCCCGGTAGGTCGACGAGACGTAGATCCTGGCCACCGTGCGCTCCTCAGGTGAGGCTGATCAGCGTAGCGGCACTGGCTCCCTCATCTTCTCAGGCGCAGCGCGGCCACGACCCGCTCGACTCGGGGATCGCGTCGCAGCTCCTCCAGGGTCACCGGCAGTGGGAGCCGCCAGTTCGGGTATTCCTCGACGGTGCCGGGCAGGTTCGGCTGACGGGTCTCGCCCACCACGTCGTAGGGGGAAACCAGCAGCAGCCGGCAGGGGGTGCGGGCCAGCAGCGCGTGCATCGCGGCCACGATGTCCTCCTCGGCGTCCGTGCTGAGCAGGCCCTCGGCGCGCAGCAGGGCCACGAGCTCGGCTCGCTCGGCCGCGGCCTGGGCCCACTCCGCGGTCTCGTCGTTCAGCAGCCCCAACTCGCCCCGTGCCCGCACGTGCTCACCACGCAGAAAGCCGAGTGCAGTGGGCAGGTCGTGGGTGGAGATGCTGGCGGCGGCACGCTTCGGCCAGTGCTGCGCAGCGAGCAGCGGCGCGCTCGGGGCGTCCTCATCGCGAGCGAACCAGAGCACCGCGCAACCCAGCATCCGCTGCGCCGCCAGCGCCTCGGTCACCTCCGGCTCCACCGTGCCCAGGTCTTCACCGATCACCACCGCACCGGCCCGGTGCGCTTCCAATGCCAGCGCCGCGAGCATCACCTGGGCGTCGTAGTGCACATAGGTGCCCTGGTCGGGGGAGGCCCCCGGCGGGACCCACCACAGCCGCCACAGACCGGCGACATGGTCGATGCGCAGCCCGTCTGCATGCGCGAGCACGGCACGCAACATGTCCCGGTAGCCGGCGTACCCGGTGGTCGCCAGCCGGTCCGGGCGCCACGGTGGCAGTCCCCAGTCCTGCCCCTGCTGGTTGAACGTGTCCGGCGGGGCCCCCACACTCACCCCGGTAGCGAGCACGTCCTGCAGCGCCCAGGCATCGGCGCCCTCCGGGTCCACCCCGACGGCTAGGTCGTGCACCACCCCGATGGCCATCCCGCGGGCGGCGTCCCGGGTGGCGGCCAGCTGCTCGGCGCACTGCTGCTGCACCCAGGCATGGAAGGCCACCTGTTGCGGGTCGGCGCCGGCGCTCGCTGGGTGCCGCAACGGCGCGGGCCAGCGTGACCAGCGCGGGCCGTGCTGCTGCGCGAGCGCGCAGAATGTCGCGAACTCGCGCAATCCGGCTGACATCACCGGGTGCGGGGTGCCCTCGGCCTGCCAGAGCAGCTCCAGGGCGGCGTGTTTGGCTCGCCAGACGGCCTCGTAGTCGATCCGCTCACCCGGCGCGCCGGCCCACTGGGCGTCGACCGCGGCTCGCAACGCGGGGTCCCCGCGGCGGTAGCCGGCGATGTCGGGGATGCACAGGTAGAGCGGGTTGACGAAGCGGCGGCTGGAGGGGCTGTACGGCGAGGCCTGCACCGGACTGGTCGGCGTCACCGCGTGCAGCGGGTTGACGAGCACGGCTCCGCTGCCGTGCGCGGTGGCCGTCCAGGTGATGAACTCGCGGAGGTCGGCGAGGTCCCCGATGCCCCACGAACCGGCCGAGTGCAGCGCGTAGAGCTGCAGCTGCCAGCCGAAGGTGCGGGGTGGCTCTGGCAGCGCCGCTGGCGCCACCAGCACGGTGCTGCGCTGCTGGTCGTTGGTCAGGGAGTACCAGCCGGGCGCAAGATCGGCTGGTAGGGCGCCGTCGACGGGCGTCTCGGTGCCCTGTTCATCAGTGAGCACGCCGGGCTCGCTGATCTCTCGACGCTGGCCTTGGCGAAGCACCACGGTACCCGGCGGCCTGGGCACTCGGGCCGCGGCCAGCGCGTCCCGGACCTGCGTCGAGGTGTCTGCGCTGACCCCCAGCAACCCCAGCACCCGGCGCACCACGTCGGGATCGACGTCGACCCGCCGCCGCTGCGCATCCCGGTACCAGGTCGCGACCCCATGCACCGCCGCAAGCTCCCCGAGCCCAGCATCCATACCCTTTATCTTGCAGGTGACCGACCCCGTCATGCAGACATCCCGGGCGATTGCGGGTCCTACAACCCCTACCTGTCTCCATGACGAGGAACGAAGAGGGGTTGAGGTATCAGCGGACGGTCCTCCCTGCTCTTACGGTCGTCCGCTAGCGAGCAACAGAAGGGATCCACGATGAGTAGCCCCGTAGCAGAACGGCTCTACATTCAGACCAACTCCACTGACGAGAACGAGATCGCTGTCTTCACCCGATCAGCGGATGGGACACTCCTGCCCAGCGGGCGGTTCCGTTGTGACGGCTTCGGTAACGGCCTGGGTGCCGACTCGCAGGGCTCAGTGGCGCTCAGTGCTGATGGGCAGTTCCTGTTCGCGGTCAACGCGGGCAGCAACACCATCTCGTCCTTCGCCATCGTCGAGTCCGGGCTGCGGCTCGTGGGCACAGTGCCCGCTGGGGGACCAAACCCGCTCAGCATCGGAGTGCACGGCACCCAGCTCTACGTCGTGGACAGCTTCGGCATCGGTGGCATCACCGGCTACGCCATCGAGCCGGATGGTCAGCTGTCCCGGCTGACCGACTCGCGGCGGCCGCTGAGCGACAAAAATGTCAACCCCGCTCAGGTGTCCTTCACGCCGGACGGGCAATTCCTGATCGTGACGGAGCGTAATACCAGTCTCCTGACCACCTACCAGATTGGCCCCGATGGCCTTCCCGGACAGCCGGAGAGTGTCAAGTCCGCGGGCCCGGTGCCCTTCGGCTTCGCCTTCGACCCGCAGAGCCGGCTCATCGTCTCCGAGGCAGCCAACAGCACCGTGTCATCCTACCGGCTCGACCCGTCTGGTAGGTCGATCGTGATCAGTGAGAGCGTCCCGACGAACGGTGCGGCCGCCTGCTGGATCGCGATCACCCCGAATGGTGAGTTCGCCTACTCCGCGAACACCGGCAGTGGCACGATCTCCGGCTTCCGGATCGAGTACGACGGCAGTCTGGTTCCGCTCGATGGTGGCCGCACCGGGGTCACCGGCGACAACAGCTTTCCTTCGGACATGGCGATCAGCGGTGATGGCCGCACCCTCTACGTGCTCAATGTCGGATCCCAGACCGTGGGGGCGTTCGAAGTGCAGCAGGGTGGGAGCCTCGCGCCGTTGCCCTTCGTGGGTGGAGTGCCCAGCTCAGCTTCGGGCATGGTGATCCGCTGACAATGGCACCGGTCATTCACCGGGGTGTTGATTCGGTACGGAACTGACCCGAGCCGGGTCCGCGACGATCTTCTCCCGGTCGGAGATCGGGGCGGGTGTTGGGGTGCTACCGGGGGAGAACGCCAGGCAGACCACGGCGGCGAGCAGGTAGCCGAGCGCGACACCGGGGTTGGCTGCCCAGGCGACCTGCTCGCCGTGGATCAGCCCGATGAACGACAGCACCGCCCCGGCCGCGCAGTACCCGGCCGCCCAGTAGTAGCGCTTGTCGATCACGAACGCGGCGATGGCGCCGAGCACCATGCCGGCCAGGATCGCCCCACCGCCGAGGTTTTTCAGGCCGTCGTAGACCACTCCGGCGCTGGCCAGCGCCTCGGTACCGACCTCGGTCGCGCTGGTGCCTGCTGCGGTGAGCACGTTGTCGATCTGGCCGGTGGCCCAGGCCGCGACGTTGGGGATCACCGCCAGCACCACGGCCACCGCGTGCGCCTTGGGCACCGACACGAACGCCTGGGCGCCGATCAGCAGCCCGATATAGAGCAGGATCGGCACGATGGCCGGTAGCGGGATCAGTGCGCTGAGCAGCCCGAACAGTCCCAGGAAGCACATCAGCGCGATCACTGCTCCGGAGGCCAGCGAGTAGGTGGTCCGGCCGCCTGCCTCTTTCCAACCCGGGTGCCCGATGTAGACCGCGGGCGGGAACGGGCTACCCAGCGCGGCGCCGACCACCGCACCGGTGCCATCGGCGAGTAGCACGCTGCGCAGGTTGTAACTGTCCCCCGCGACCGCCGCGCTCTCCACGTTGGTCATGCCCTCGCAGAAGTTGTAGATGCCCAGCGGGATCGCGGTGGCCAGCAGCGGCGCCACCGCTGAGAGGCCGCTGACCAGCAGCGGGATGTTGAGGGTGGGCAGGCCGATGGCGACGTCCCTGGCTGCGGCGACGACGTCGGGGGCGGACATATAACCGCCGATCCAGCCGATCGCGGTGCCGACCAGCAGCGCGGCCAGCCCGATCGGGATGTTGCCGGGCAGCTTACGGCCGGTGAAAAAGCCGATCACGATGATCGCGAACACTGGTAGAGCGATCCATAGGGCCTGCCACATCTGCGCGGCCGGGCGCATCGAGATGAAGGCGATCGAGATACCGGCCAGCGTTCCCAGCAGCGCCGCGCGGGGGGTGAACCGGCGGATATAGGGGCCCACGAACGCGCCGATCAGCACGATCAGCCCGATGATGAATGACCAGGCCAGGCCGGCTGCCCAGGCCCGGAGCGGATCCCGGGTGGTCAGGAAGATCGGCAACATGATCACGAAGGTGACGATGAACATGTGCGGCACGCTCGGGCCGTAGGGCATGGCGCAAACGTCGCTGCGGTTCTCGCGGCGGGCCAGCCGGCGGGCCAGGTAGGTGTAGTACCCGTTGCCGATCAGTAGCTGGATGCCCAGCGCGGGCAGGATGATCCCGAATACGTCACCTTGCGGGATCTGCACGACGCCGATGCACAGCGTGCTCAGCACCAAGACGTTCACCAGCACGTTGAATCCGAGACCGAACGCCGCGTTGAGGTCACCGCCGACCCACCAGGGCAGCCGCCCGGTGGTGGTCTCACGGTTCCTGGCTCGGATGCTCATCAGCGATCAACTCCGTTCGTCACCGGTGGCCGCGACCGCGGCCGGGCACAGCGCGTCGAGGTAGGTCTCCGATGGGGCGACCCAGCCGAAGATGCCGCCCTGAGCGGTGATCATCGCCAGCCCGGCCTGCTGGAACTCGGGGAAGTAGGAGCCGACGCAGTCGGCGAGCACCAGGCACTCATAGCCGCGGTCGTTGGCCTCCCGGACCGTGGTGTGCACGCACACCTCGGTGGTGACGCCAGTGACGATCAGGCTGGTGATGCCCCTGATCTGGAGCAGCTCGTGCAGGTTGGTGCCGTAGAACGAGCCCTTGCCCGGCTTGTCGATCACGACTTCGCCGGTCTGCGGGATGAGCTCGTCGATGATGTCGTGGCCGTGCTCACCGCGGATCAGGATCCGGCCCTTGGGGCCCACGTCGCCGATCCGCAACGTCGGGTTACCGCGGTTGCGCTTGGCTGGGGGGCAGTCGGTCAGGTCCGGCCGGTGCCCTTCCCTGGTGTGGATGACGGTCATCCCGGCCGCCCGGGTCGCTGCCAGCACCTGCTGCAGCGGCGGGATCACCGCACGCAGCAGGTTCACGTCGTTGCCCAGCGTCTCGCCGAAGCCTCCGGGCTCGACGAAGTCCCGCTGCATGTCGATGAGCACCAGGGCGGTGCATGCTGGGTCGAAGCAGAACGGGCCAGGAGAGGCCGGCACGGTGCGCCGATCAGCCGGCATGGCGATCTCCCCTGGAGTTGGTGGTGCCGGCGATGACCGCCTCGGAGGTGGTGACGCAGCCGAAGACCCCGCCTTGCATGGTCACCATCCGCAGCGCCGCAGTGTGGTTGGCCAGCTCGGTCGCTCCGGTGCAGTCGGAGAGGATCAGGCATTCGTAGCCCCGGTCGTTGGCCTCCCGCATGGTGGTGTGCACGCAGACGTCGGTGGTGATCCCGGTCAGCATGAGGTGCGTGATGTGCTTGGTGCGCAGCACCAGGTCCAGCTGGGTGGCGTAGAACGCGCCCTTGCCCGGCTTGTCGATCAGGACCTCGCCCGGCAGCGGCGCTACCTCGGGCACGATCTCCCACCCCGGCTCGCCGCGAACCAGGATCCGGCCCTGCGGCCCGGGGCCGCCGATCTCGGCGCCGATCCGTGCTGAGCGCCACCGTTTGTTGGCCGGCAGATCGGACAGGTCGGGACAGTGGCCCTCCCGGGTGTGGATCACCAGCATGCCGGTGTCCCGGGCATGGGCCAGCATCAGCGCGGCACCCGGCAGGCCGGCCCGGGTCAGCTCGATGTCGTAACCCATCCGGTCGACGTAGCCACCAGGGCCGCAGAAGTCGACCTGCCAGTCGATGCAGAGAAGGGCGACTCGCTCGGTCGCCACGGTGCCGTCGTAGGGCCACGGGTACGGATCTGCGGCGACCGGTCCGAGGGTGGCGTGCTGGATCAGGGCGCGGGTCATGGTCGTCCTCCGACATGTCCGGTCAGCCAGGTCGCGACGGACAGCAGTAGGGGCTCGAGGATTTGCGCTGCACCTGCCGTGGCCGTAGTTGCTGCGTTGCGTAGGCGATCTGGAGCTCATGCGCCCCGACCGAGTGAACCACCGGTGTAACGAAGGGTGATGTGTAGCGCACGTCGTCGATTGTCGACCGAATGATGTCACTCAATGGCCTTGATTGTTACGTCTGTGTTACATAGATTGCTGCGTACAGGGCGGGTTCGGCGCACATGATCATCAGGGGGTGTGCTGCTCGCGGGAGGCCGGGGATCCTAACTCTTTACCTGATGACGCTACGTCGTTATTTTGAGAAGCGTGAAAATCTGTTCACGGTCTGGCTTTGCAAATGTCTTTGCGGATGGTTGTGCGCCGATGAGAATTGGATGAAAATTTCCGTGGTCATGCCCGGTGAATGATCCCGCGCTGGTACGGTTTGACGTGTCCGGTACTCGCCTGTCGGTTCAGAAGGAGAGTCGATGCGCGCTGGCGAGAAGCTGCGTCTCGATGTGTCTTCCAGCCAGATTACACCTCTGATCGGTGTGTTCGACATGTTCTCCGCGTCACTGGCTGCGCAGCACTACAGCGGCATGTTCGTCTCCGGATTTGGTTTCGCCGCCTCTTACTACGGCCTGCCTGACATCGGCTTCATCGCCTGGCCGGACATGGTCAACTTCGTGCAGCGGTTACGTGGGGCCTTCCCGAGCCAGCACCTGCTGGTCGACATCGATGACGGCTACGGCGACCCCGAGGTCGCCTGCCATGTGGTGGAACACCTGGAGCGAATCGGCGCCTCCGGAGTGATCCTCGAGGACCAGAAGCGGCCCCGCCGCTGTGGGCACGTCGACGGCAAGCGGATCCTGCCCCTGGATGAGTACCTGGAAAAGCTGAACCTGGTGCTCCAGACCCGCGATGACCTGCTGGTCGTGGCCCGCACCGACGCGACCGAGGAGTCTGAGATCCTGTGCAGGGCCGAGGCGCTGGCTGCTACCGACGCTGACGTGCTGCTGGTTGACGGGGTTCGCAGCGTGAATTGGATTCGCAAGGTCCGCGGTGTCATCGGCGACAAGCCGTTGCTGTTCAATCAGATCGCGGGCGGTAAGTCGCCCCGGCTGTCGTTGACCGAGCTGGAGGATTTCGGCGTCAACGCGGCGATCTACAGCACGCCGTGCCTGTTCGCCGCGCAGACCGCGATCGACAACGCGCTGCTGGAGCTGCGGACCAACGACGGTCGGCTGCCCGAGGTCAACGCCGGTGACGTTGGTGTCACCGCCTCCATCGCGCTGCTCGAGCGCAACATCAGCCGCAACCAAAAGAGGCGGGCGATCGTCGAGATCTGATCTGGGCAAGCCGAGTCCGAGCCTGCGGTGATGCACCCCGTTGAGCCCGCTGAATGCGGTGGGGTGCAGGTGCTCTTGTGCGGTGGGCGGCCCCGACTTCATACTCGATGGGTCCGCCGAAACTGGATTCGACGATGCGGGAGTCCGGTCGAGCCATCGTGAGGGCCCTTCGTGCTATCACCGTGACCGCGATCGCAGCTGTCGTCGCGGCCCTGACCCCGGTGCTCCCGGCGGTGGCGGCGCCGCCGGCAGGCGGTGCGGTGGTTGTCGGCCTCGGTGGCGCGGTGGCCACGGTCGACGCCGACGCGAGCCGGGCCGGCATCGAGGTGCTCCGCGCGGGCGGCAACGCGGTCGACGCAGCGGTCGCGGCGGCCGCCACCCTGGGGGTCACCGAGCCGTACTCCGCCGGTATCGGCGGCGGGGGATTTTTCGTTTTCTTTCAGGCTGCCACCAATCGGGTGTTCACCCTGGACGGTCGGGAGACCGCGCCGGCGGCGATGCGGCCCACCGCGTTCATCGATCCGGCCACCGGGCGGCCGTTACCCTTGAGTGACGCCGTGACCAGCGGCTTGTCCGTCGGTGTCCCCGGGACGCCGGCCACCTGGGCGCAGGCGTTGAGCCGGTGGGGCACGCGCAGCCTGGCGGAGCTGCTGGCGCCCGCGATCGACGTCGCCGACCGCGGCTTCGCGGTGGATGCGACCTTCGCCCAGCAGACCGCCGACAACGCGGCTCGTTTCGCGCACTTCAGCTCCACGGCAGCGTTGTTCCTGCCTGATGGCCGGCCGCCGGTGGTCGGCAGCACAGCACGCAATCCCGATCTGGCTCGGACTTACCGGGAGATCGCCACTCAGGGCGTGGACTGGTTCTACCGCAGCCCGCTCGCTCGCGAGATCGTGGACACGGTTGCGCACCCGCCGCTGATCGACGGTGATCGCTACAATGCCCGTCCGGGGCTGCTGAGCATCGCCGATCTGAGCGGTTACCAGGTGATTCCGCGGGATCCGACCCTGGTCCGGTACAAGGGCTTGGACGTCTACAGCATGGGGCCGCCGTCATCCGGTGGGTCGACAGTCGGTGAGGCGCTGAACATCTTTTCCCACCTGGGCCCGGCCGCAGCCGACCCGGTGACGGTGCTGCAGAACTACCTGGAATCGAGTCGGCTGGCATTCGCCGATCGCAACCGCTACGTGGGTGACCCGGATCAGCTCCCGGTGCCGCTGGCCCAATTGCTCTCGCCTGAGTTCGCCGCGGAACGGGCCTGCCTGGTCGACCCGCGGCGAGCCGCGGCCGGTCCGGTTCTGCCGGGCAACCCGGACGGCGACTACCACGGTTGCCCGCTGCCCAGCGGATCGCCGGGTGGGCAGCCCTCCGAGGGCCCGAGCACCACGAGTCTGGTGACCAGTGACCAATGGGGCAACGTGGTGGCCTACACGCTGACTATCGAGCAGACCGGCGGCAGCGGGATCGTGGTGCCGGGCCGCGGTTTCCTGCTGAACAACGAGCTGACCGACTTCACCTTCGCTCCCACCCCAGGCTCTGCACCGGAGCCGAACCTGCCTGGCCCGGGCAAGCGACCTCGCAGCTCCCTCGCCCCGACCATCATCCTGCGGGACGACCAGCCGTTGCTGGCGCTCGGGTCACCGGGTGGCGCGACGATCATCACCACTGTGTTGCAGATCCTGCTGAATCGTCTGGACCTCGGTATGAGCTTGGCCGAGGCCATCGCGGCACCCCGAGCCAGCCAACGCAACACCGCGGCTACGGAAGCCGAGCTGGAATTCCTCAACCGGTACGAGACGGCGCTGAAGGATCGCGGTCAGCAATTCACCACGAATCCGGAGATCGGCGCGGCGACGGGTCTGGAGTTTCTCGGCGGCGGAAAGGTCCTCGCCGCGGCGGAACCCGTCCGGCGTGGTGGCGGGAGCGCGATGGTGGTGAATCCGAGCCCCTGAGCCAGCGTCCAAGGGGCTAAGGCAGCTCCACGCGTTGCTCGCGGGGGGTGACGGTGAACCGCCAGTCAGTGGCCAGGGGCTGACCGGCGCTTTCCCACTGATGGTAGGCGGCGCTGATCTCGTCCCACAGCCGGCGTGGTCCGAACTGGTGCACGGGCCAGCGCTGGGTTTGCGGCTGGTAGTCGAACCGCGCCCAGGATCGGGTGCCCGCATCTAGGAACCACACGCACCAGTGGTCGTCATCGTCAGTGGCGGGGACGTACTCCTTGTGGCAGTCGGGTACGTGCAGCGCGATCGCGAAGGGTGCGTCATCGCCGTTGCCGATGTCGGCAGCGTGCAGGTCGGTGCCGCTGACCTCGGGGGTGTCGGCGCCGCGCACCACCTCGGTGATCTCGGGCCTGGCGAACCGCTGATCGCGTAACTCCATGAAGGAGATGGTGGTGTTGACCAGGCCCCCGGCAGCGGTGCCGTCGGCACCGACGGTTAGCGACAGCAGCCCGACCGGCTCGTAGGCGCTGCCCCACGGGGTGACCACCAGCCCCCCGGGTCGGGTCTGCGCCACCCACGCATACGGCACCCGGTGTGCCGCGACAGTGGACAGCACCCGATCAAATGGCGCCCCCGTGAGGTGGCCGAGTGCCCCGTCACCGGTGATCACCGCCACCTCGCCGTAGCCGGCGCTGCTCAGCGCGGTCCTGGCCTGTGCCGCTAAGACGGGGTCGATCTCGATGGTCGTCACGTTGTGGCCGCCGAGATAGTGCGCCAGCAGTGCGGCGGTGTAGCCGGTGCCGGTGCCGATCTCCAGTACCCGCATCCCGGGCTCGAGCTGCCCGGCCGCCAACATCAAGGCGACGATGTCCGGGCGAGATGCCGAACTGGTCGCCATCCGGCCCTGCCCCTCGGGGCCGACCGGAGCGCCGTCATCAACCTGGGTCACCACGTAGCGGGCCCCGTACGCCCGCCGCAGCCACTCCTGCGGGTCCTCCGAGCGGTGCAACGGCGCCATGTAGTCCCCGGCATCACGCCAGATCACCTCGGGAATGAACACCTCGCGGGGAACCGCCAGAAACGCCGTCCGCCACGGTTCGCTCAGCACCCCCTCTGTGGCCAGGTCCTCCACCAGCTCGACCCACGACGACGGCGCCGTGGTGGTCATTTTTTCGTACCTTTACCGTCTTTGTCGTCTTTATTCGGTTTTTCGTGTTTTCCGCCGGGATTCTTGGAGGGGAATATCCCAGGTTTGTGCCCATTCTTTTCGTACTTGTCCTTGTCGTCTTTCTTCTCGTGTTTGCTCATCGCGTTTATCTTTTCGCGGTGTCAGATCTCGGTGGTGCTCAGGCGTTCGCGCAGCTCGGCGACACCGGGACTGTTCTGTAAGGGCTTCAATGCGGTGTTCAGCACGTGGAGCCGGTCGTAGGCCCGGGGTGAGTGCAGCGCGGTGATGGCGTCGACGGCCTGGTGGCCGACGGTGACCGCGGTGTCGGTGTCCCCGGCGATCGCGTGCGCCCCGGCCAGATCCGCGATATCGGTCGCCCGGAGCCGGGAGTAGTCGGAGTCGAAACCGTCCACCGCGTCGCGCAGTAGCAGCACCGCCCGCCCGGCAGCGCGTGGGTCTCGCTCGGTGAGCGCCAGCGTGTAGTGGGCATCTCCCTGAAAGCTTGAGACAGCTCCACCGATCCATGCACCCCAGGGCGGGCGTGTCGTCGGGTCAATCCTGCTGATCTCCTCAGCGAACTGGCCGAGTGCGCGGTCGCAGGCTGCTGCGTCGTTCTGGGCGGCGTGAGCCTTGGCCTGGATACCCGCCAGGCAGCCCATCGTGGATGCCGAGACCGGATGCGCGCCCGGCGCGGCGGCGTGGCTGAGGTGGACCAGGCTCAGTGCCTCGCCAGGCCGGCCGAGTGCCACCGCCTGGATCGCCATGTCATACAGCAAAAAAGCGGTAAGGTCGCTGGCCTGGGGGGCGTCGGTGGCGCGGGCGATATCCAGACCCATCATCCACAGGCGCCGGGCGGCCTCGTGCTGATTGACCTGGTAGCTCATCCAGCCCGCCTGCATCGCCAGGCGCGCAGTGGCCAGGTACATCCGGGGCCGCACCTCGGCATCCATCTGGGCACCCAGCAGCGGGAGTACCGCGCGCAGTTGCGCGACGGCGAGGTCGCGGATCGGTCCGGCTCCGGTGGCGAAGTCTTGCCGGACGAAGGCGTCAGTGGCCTGCTCGATCACCGTCACGTCGGAGGCCCCGACGTGACGGGTGCTGGTCGGGTCCACGTGAGGTAACAGAGCAGTCAGCCGGTCGATGTCCAGAGCGGCGATCCCGGTCGCGCCCAAGGCCAGGGTCGCGACCTGCTGGACGAAGTCTCTGCGGTCCATCCATCTCACCAACTTCTGCTCATCACCCCCCGCAGTGCTCACCGTAGTCCCGAAGCCGAGCAGGGTGGGAGGGATGCACAAGGCGGTGGCGATCTGGGCGACGAGTGCCACGTCGCGCAGCCGACGCGCCCCGCGCTCGATCAGGGAGATCCGGGGTTGGTCGAGTCCGACGAGTTCCCCCAGGCTCTGCTGGGACCACTGCGTGGCCATCCGCACCCGGCGGAACACCGTGCCCCAGTCGTAGTCGGCCAGCGCGGTGACGATCACGTCCTGGGAGTAGAACCCGGCGGGCAGGTCCCGGCGGGGGTCCAGCCCGGCTCGCCGGCACGGGTCGCACCACGCGTGCCCTCGTGATCCGCCCCCACGGCGCAGCACCGCTTGACACCGGGCGCAGCAGCTCTGCTCACTGATCCCCATTCGCACATCCCCCTACTTCTCGCGGCGCAGGCGGTGATCCGCTGCGTACCGATGGCCTATCACGACCCGACCAGCGCCACCAGGGCGTCATCGCCTAGCGCGACCAACATATTCTGCCTTGTTCGATCGATATGTTGACTTGTTGAGCGAGATGATCCTGGCCGCTGACACTGCACTCGGCCTGGGCCAACCCCTCGCCCCGGCTGTGCGTGCCTGGCTCGTTGCGGTGAGCGGCGGATAGTCCTTTAGTGTGACATTCTCGCTACATTCAGAGAGCAAGTGGTGACAGTCGAGCGAGGACGTTTCCGCTCGTCGACTGCCAGCGACCGCTGGTCGAGGATCGAATTACCCAAACTGGCAGAGCAACACGAATGCCGCTACCATACGCCCGAGTGAGTTAATCAAGTTCTCACTCTGGGTTACTAATGGATCTGAGATCACGAGTGGTTGGAGGTGAAGATGATTCCCGTTCGCACTATCGCACCCGCCCTCGACGGCGTCGAGATCGGCTGAGTTCCACTGCTGCCAATCCCGCCCACTCCACTGAAGACATGTGCACATCGGTGGTAGCAGGCAGGAGAGGACGTCCACCGCTGGAGGCTCGTGTGCATGCAAGACGGCGCCCCTGGGGCGCTTGGCTGTCGTGTGGGCGAGCCATTGCGCCGAGCGCCTTCGTCGCCGCCCTGACGCTTGCCGCCGGGGTGGCCGCGGTCGCTGTGCTGACCGCGGCTCCGTATACGGTGAATTCCGGCACGTTGCTCGGCGGTCTCGGGTTGGTGGCGGGATTCGGGATCGCCCGAGCCCTGGCGATCGAGGTCGAGGTCCGTCGGGACTCCGTACGGATCACACCTACGGAGATCCCGCTGGTCATCGGCTTGATGTACCTGCCGGGCCCAGCCGTTATGGCAGCCTATGTCGGTGTCGTGGTCATCGCTCGGCTGCTGCGCCGCGACACCTGGGCCAAGCTGCTGTTCAACGCTTCCTATGCGACCCTCACCGTCGCGATCACCTACCTGTTGTGCCGCCTGGTTTTCGGGGCGATGTGGCCGTCGCTTCCGCGATGGATCGGGGTGCTCGCCGGGTTCGTCATCGCGCACGCCATCACCTCGTTGCTGGCCTGGGTCTTCCTCGTGCTACTGGACCATCGGCGTCCCGATGAGGGCGTGCGTCCGGTGGTGCACCTCTACCTCACCGGCCTGCTCAACGCCGCGCTGGGAGTCACCGCCGCAGCCATGGTGCAGATGGTGCCCTGGGGTGCGGTGCTGGTCGGTGTGCTGGCGGTGTCGGTGGCAGCGGCGTACAGCGTCTACTATGGGCTGCTCCGCGACCATCGTGACCTTGGCGTGCTCAACGACCTCAGCCTGCGGGTGACCGGGGTCGGGCGAGGTGGCGATGATCAACCGGAGCTGCCCGAGCTGGATGAGGGTGCCTGGTCCGAGGCCATGGAATTGGCCCGCGTGCAGCTCAATGCCACCCGAGTCGTGTTGCGGCGAGTGCGCGGCGGAGACGGGCCGCACACGGTGGTCGCCGGCGCGGCGCTGCCCCGTCCACTGACCCAGCACGACGTCACCGCTGTGCTGGGTGCCGACCCACCGGCCCGGACGGGGCAGGTACTGCGCTTGGTGGGCAGCGATCCGGATCCGGCCGTCGCCGCCGCGCTGGTGTTGCGCGAGGCCTCCGAGGTGCTGGTGGCTCCGCTGCGGGGCGCCGACCAACTCCTGGGCGTTTTCGAGGTGCATGACCGGCATAGCCGGCTGCGCGGCTTCGGAGCCGCCGACGTGCGGTTGGTCGAAACCTTGGCCAGCCATCTCGCCACCGCGCTGGACAATTGCCGGCTCCTCGCCCAGCTCCGGCACGACGCCTACCACGACAATTTGACAGACCTGCGTAATCGACTCGGTTTCCGGGAGGCGGCGACCGAGGTGCTGCGCCGGGACTCCACACCGTGCGCTGTGATCGTCATCGAGCTCGGGTTGCTCTCCGGGGTGAACGATGCGCTGGGCCAGACGTGGGGGGATCAGGTCGTCCTGGGCGCGGGTGAGCGACTGTGCCGCACTCTGGAGGACCAGTCGCTCGCCGCCCGGCTCGAGGGGGATACCTTCGCGGCCCTGCTCACCGACGTCGATCCGCAGCAGGCGCTGCGCGTGGCTGAGCAGGTACAGGCGGCGCTGAGCAAGCCCTATCCCGTCGACAAGCTCGCCGTGGAATGCAGCGCGGTGGTCGGCGTGGCGCTGACCGGGATCGAGCCCACCCGGGACGCGGACATGCTGCTGCAACGCGCCGACGTGGCATTGCGCGCCGCACGTGGTGCCGACCAGACTGTCCGCAGCTACCAACCCACCATGGGGCAGGTCCTGCTGCGCCGATTCCAGCTGGTCACCCAGTTCCGCCACGCGCTGGACAGCGGGCAGGTCGACGTGCACTTCCAGCCCCAGTTGGCGCTGTCCACCCGCCAGGTAATCGGGGTCGAGGTGCTGATCCGCTGGGAGCATCCCGAGTTCGGCATGGTCGATCCGGCGGAGTTCGTCACCCTCGTCGAGACCACCGGTCTGATCGACCCGCTCACCGACTACGTACTCGACCGTGCGCTGGCGCAGTGCCGCAGCTGGCTGGATCGTGGCATGTCGCTGGCTGTCTCGGTCAATTTGTCGGTGCGCAACCTGGCCGACGCCGGGTTCCCGTACCGGGTCAGCGCCGCGCTGCGGCGCCACCGGGTGCCCGCGGCGCTGCTGGGCCTGGAGCTCACCGAGTCGGCGGTGATGAGCGATCCGGAGCGCGCGCTGCCGGTGCTGCGCGGCCTGCACGGTCTGGGTGTCCGCATCGCCGTGGACGACTTCGGCACCGGGTACTCCTCGCTGGCTTACCTGCGGCGCCTGCCGGTCGACGAAGTGAAGATCGATAAGAGCTTCGTGCTGGGACTGGCCAGTGACCTCGGCGACCTCGCGGTCGTCCGGGCCATCGTCGAGCTCGGCCACTCGCTGGGATTGACCGTCGTCGCGGAGGGCGTCGAGCAGGACGCCACCCGTGATCAGCTGGTGGAGATGGGCTGTGACGTCGCACAGGGCTACCTGATCTCCCGCCCGCTCGGACCGGATCGGTTCGACGCCTGGTTGACTGCTCGGACCATCCTTGGCGTCGGTGTCCACGATGGGACCGTGCTCACTCTGGTCCGGTAGCCGCGGAGATCGATGACCGCAGGGCCGCGCTCGACACGGTCGGTGTTACAGTCGGTCGGTGTAACATCGTCGTCCGGTGTAACATAGTCGTCGCTCTCGGGTGCTGCCCCAATAGCTCAGACGGCAGAGCGTCTCCATGGTAAGGAGAAGGTCTACGGTTCGATTCCGTATTGGGGCTCGGTCAAGCGTGGGAGGGGTCGCCCCCAGAGGCGGTGTAGCTCAGTCGGAAGAGCAAGCGGCTCATAATCGCTGTGTCGCCGGTTCGAGTCCGGCCACCGCTACCACTGGTTCGGCACGTCGGGCGCCCCGACTGCACCACTGAACAGTTTCGGCGAGAGAGAGGCACCGTGGCACGCGCCACCGACATCCGGCCCAAGATCACCTTGGCTTGCGAGGAGTGCAAGCACCGCAACTACATCACCAAGAAGAACCGCCGCAACGATCCTGACCGGCTCACCATGCGCAAGTACTGCCCGAACTGCAACACTCATCGGGCGCACCGCGAGACCCGCTGACCCGCACTGATGGCGCTGGCCCCTTCCTTCGTCGGGCGGTGTTATCTCCTGGCTGGGGCCTACCAGGTGGGGCGTGAGAAGATCCGCGAGTTCGCCGAGGCCATCGGGGACGATGATGTGCTCTACCGGGATCCCGGTGCTGCTCGCGCGCGCGGGTATTCCGATGTGCTCGCCCCGCCCACGTTCGCGATGATTCTCGTCCTACGGGCGCAGCAAGAGCTGGTCGGTGACCCCGAGCTCGGTCTGGACTACCGCCGGATGGTGCACGGAAGCCAGTCCTTCATTCATCACCGGCCGATCGCGGCCGGTGATGAGCTGACCGTGGCGCTGCACGTGGAGGGCATCCGCACCATGGGGGGCAACGACATGCTCACGGTGCGGTGTGAGATCACCGACCATGCCGGCGCTCCGGTGACCACTGCGCGGACCATGCTGGTCATCCGGGGGGAGGACGGGTGACCCGGCGCCACAACGCGCAGGTCGGCGATGAGCTGCCCGGGTTGCAGGTCCGAGTGAGGCGGGCCGACCTGGTCCGCTACGCCGGGGCTAGCGGTGACTTCAATCCGATTCACTGGAGCGACCGGGTCGCCCGGGACGCCGGCCTGCCGGATGTCATTGCGCACGGGATGCTCACCATGGCGCTGGCCAACCGGCTGGTGACCACTTGGGCCGGGGATCCGGGCGCAGTCGTGGAATGCGCGGTGCGCTTCACCCGCCCGGTCGTCGTGCCCGACGACGCCGACGGCGCGCTCGTCGAGCTCTCCGGCAAGGTGACGAAGCGACGCGACGACGGCACCGTCGTCGTCGCCATCACCGCCCGTTGTGCCGCCCAGACCGTCCTCGGCCAGGCCACCGCCATCCTCGCCTTGGCCTGAATGCGCCTGTACCAGCCGGGCCTCCTGGGCCGAGACCCAGTCGAGCTAGCCCAGACGGGTGGTGTTCGCCGCTCCGGATGCAGAAATTCGACAAGTTACCTATTGTTCACTCGGTCGAGTGGTCTCGAAAGAGTGTAAATAACAGCAATGTCATACTTCAGTAGTATCTTACGATCTTCTGGGTGTGGTTGCTTGGGACAAGCGACGTTACTCGCTGCTGCAGCGCCCTTTGCGCCGAGCGCCGGTGCACCTGCCGTTCCTGGCCCCCCACCGTCGGACTCGGCCCAAGCCGGGTCCGCGACACCATCTATCTGACGAAGGAGGTGTATTCATATGACACTGCTCGGTCCGCAGAGTATGGAGACAGCAGAAGCCCCCGGTGGCGGAGAAAAGAGCACCGCCAGTAGGGATTGCCTCAGTGGACTGAGCCTGTTGATCTGCTGAGCAGTCGTGGTGAGGAGAGCTACCCGGCGCATCCTCACCACCAGTATGGCACCCCGCTCCGGGATGTTTTCCGGAGCGGGGTGCCCACCTCCCTCCGGCAAGCTCATCCCTGGGGCGGGTTTCAGCCCGGTATGTCTCCAAGTCGGGCTGGGTAGGGTAGTTGGAGGGTGCGGGGCTCAGTGGCCTACACTCTATGGGGCTGGCTTGCCAGCTGATCTTTCGTGCCCGGTGGAAGCTTGTGGTTAATAGGGGTGTAGCTCAACTGGCAGAGCAGCGGTCTCCAAAACCGCAGGTTGCAGGTTCAAGTCCTGTCGCCCCTGCGTTAGATATAGCCCATGTTCGATGTGAAGCGGTCCTGACCTGGCGGAGCGGAGGATTACCAGCGTGAGCGACGATCGCGCCCGCGAGACGGACGATCAGTTGGAGCAGGCTGACGCTCCACGGTCGGCTGCCGCGCGCCGGGAGCGATCCACCAGCCGACCGGCCCAGGAACAACGCTCCGGAACCGCGGGCAAGGACCAGCCAACCAGGGCCCGTGGCGCAGCGGATACCAAGGTCGCGGCACCGGCTCGGCTGATGCGATTCCTCCGCGAAGTCGTCTCCGAGCTCACCAAGGTGATCTGGCCGAGCCGCCGGGAACTGGTGGTCTACACCGCGGTCGTACTGGTCTTCGTCAGCTTCATGGTGGCGTTCGTGTCCTTGATGGACATGGGGCTGGGCAAGGTCGTGCTGAGTGTCTTCGGCTGATGCCGAGCGCCGGTTGAGGACCAGCACGGTATGACGCAAGTACAGAAAGCGAGATGGACTGTGACTTCCCCCCGAGAGACTTCGGCCGACGACGGGCAGGAGCCGACGGGGCTGTTCGATGAGGACGCACCCCAGACCGGTACCACGCAGACCGATACCACGCAGACCGATACCGCCGACGTTGAGACACCACACGTTGAGGAGCAGGTCAGCAAGACCGCTCGGGATGTGGCGGATCTGGAGGTGGCCGAGGCGCCGTCCTCGGAGTCGGTGGATCCCGTCGATGAGCTTCGGTCCGCGCTGGCCAGCGCTCCTGGCGAGTGGTACGTGGTGCACTCCTACGCCGGTTACGAGAACAAGGTGAAGGCCAACCTGGAGACTCGGATCCAGACGCTGGACGTCGAGGACTACATCTTCCAGGTGGAAGTGCCCACCGAGGAAGTCACCGAGATCAAAAACGGGCAGCGCAAGCAGGTTCAGCGCAAGGTACTACCGGGTTACATCCTGGTCCGAATGGACCTCAATGACGCCTCGTGGAGTGCGGTGCGCAATACGCCGGGGGTCACCGGTTTCGTCGGCGCCACCTCTCGGCCCTCCCCTCTGACCCTGGACGAGGTGCTGAAGTTCCTCGCCCCGCGGGTGGCGCAGTCGAAGGTGCCGGTGGGCGCCGGCAAGCACGCCGGCAGTGCCGGCGGTGCCAAGCCCATGATCGAGGTCGACTTCGAGGTGGGCGAGTCCGTCACTGTCATGGACGGTCCGTTCGCCACTTTGCCGGCGACGATCAACGAGGTCAACGTCGACGCGCAGAAGCTCAAGGTGCTGGTGTCGATCTTCGGTCGGGAGACTCCGGTCGAGCTCTCGTTCAACCAGGTGGCCAAGATCTGACCCGACGCCGCCGGCGTTATTTCACCAGCCTGAGGAAGGAACCATGCCCCCCAAGAGACGGAAGAAGCTTGCGGCCACCGTGAAGCTCGCACTGGAGGCGGGCACCGCGAACCCGGCTTCGGTCGGGCAGGCGCTGGGCCCGCACGGTCTGAACATCATGGAGTTCTGCAAGGCCTACAACGCTGCGACGCAGAACAGTCGCGGCGAGGTGGTGCCTGCGGTGATCTCGATCTACGAGGACCGCTCGTTCGACTTCGTGCTCAAGACCCCGCCGGCGTCGGTGCTGCTGCTCAAAGCAGCGGGAGTCGCCAAGGGCTCGGCCGAGCCACACAAGATCAAGGTCGCCAAGATCGGTCGCGAGCAGGTGAGGGCCATCGCCGAGCGCAAACGCGAAGACCTCAACGCCAACGACATCGACGCCGCCATCAAAATCATCGCCGGCACCGCAAGATCGATGGGTATCACGGTGGTCGACTGACCCGTCTGCGCTCCTGCTCGGGAGGGTGGGGGCGAGATACAGGCTGACAGCCAGTAGGTGTGGGAGGGCCAGGCGCTGGTCCGGACCACGAACTGATCCTTGAGAGGACAGTGTCATGAAGCGCAGTAAGGCTTATCGCCAGGCCACGGAGAAGGTTGACCGCAACCGGCTCTACAGCCCGCTGGAGGCAGCGGCGCTGGCCAAGGAGACCTCCCCGACGACGATGGATGCCACCGTCGAAGTGGCCATGCGGCTGGGCGTCGATCCCCGCAAGGCCGACCAGATGGTTCGCGGCACGGTCAACCTGCCGCACGGCACCGGCAAGACGGTCCGCGTCATCGTCTTCGCCACTGGTGACCGGGCCGCCGAGGCCGAAGCCGCGGGCGCTGATGCGGTCGGCTCCGAGGACCTCATCGCGCGCATCCAGGGCGGCTGGCTGGACTTCGACGCCGCCATCGCGGCGCCGGACCAGATGGCCAAGGTCGGCCGGATCGCCCGGATCCTCGGCCCCCGCGGCCTGATGCCCAACCCGAAGACCGGGACCGTCACCCCCGACGTCGCCAAGGCCATCACGGACATCAAAGGCGGTAAGATCAATTTTCGGGTGGACAAGCAGGCCAACCTGCACCTGGTCATAGGCAAGGTCTCCTTCGATGCCGACAAGCTGGTGGAGAACTACGCCGCGGCGCTCGAGGAGGTGCTCCGAGGCAAGCCCTCGGCCGCCAAGGGGCGCTACCTGAGGAAGGTCAGCTTCTCCACGACCATGGGCCCCGGCATCCCGGTTGACCCCAACCGCACCCGCAACCTGCTCGCCGACGAGGCCGTGACGTCCGCATAGGCCTGGCTGGGCCGACCGGCCGCCGGGGAGCGGTTGTCGGGGGCCATCGCTCGCACCGGCGGCCAGTCGACGATCAGGGGCCGGGAGCTACCCAACCGGTGCCGGACGTCTCGGTGATCTGACCGATGACGCAGGCCATGCACAGCTCTCCCAGCGATCCCATGGTGAGTGTGAGACCGCTGGCTGGGATCGTGCACCCGCAGATCGCCAGGGCCTCGTCCACGATGGTGGCAGCCACGACCTCATCAGGCGTCAGCAGATGCATGAGGCCATCCTCGGAGTTGCGCGCCCAGCGTAAGGGCTCGGGCTGCTGAGCGTGCGGGGTGCTGTCCGCATGGCTGGCCACAGCGTGCTCAGCCGATGGACCGCTGGAGGTCGGCGAGTTGCCGAACTGCGGGGCGGGTACTGGCCAGCTGGCCTGTCGATCACAGGTCGGGCACCGGCTCCCGCTGGGCTCGGTGTCGGCGTCCACCGGCCAGGGCAAGCGGTGCCCGCAGACGGCGACCTGGGCACCGCTCTGATCGGTCCCGCGCGGGGCGAGCAGATGACTGCGCTGGTCCTGGGGGGAGCGCGCCCAGCGACACGGAGTGCTCACCGCGGCCCATCCTTTCCGATTGTGAATGTGGCTCGATGTCACCTGCCGTGTCGACGCGGTGTCGGTGGCCGTTATCCACTGCGGGATCTCGGGGTCGAGGTTCACTCTGTCCGGGGACAGCGAGAATCAACGCGCTCTGCTTCAGTGCCGGGGCCAGGGCTCAGTTTCCGATCAGCTCCCGGATCTGTGTCGCTACCGCAGCGTGACGGTCCGGATGAAGCGCAGCCACCTGCTCGTGCAACGCGGTCCGCGCGACCCAGACCAACCGGTCGAGCATCGCTGTGCCTGCATCGACGATCGGCTCGCGGTACGTGCCCTCGTAGACGGCGAGGGAGTCCACCTCAACAGCGATGACCCGCCGATCCCCGAACGCCGCGTTGTAGGCATCCGAGGACACGACGAGGTAGTTCATCGCACCCATCACCTCGTCGCGAGAGACCCACACCTGGCCGTACCGGATCCGACCATCGGGTGGGCTCACTGCTCGTCAAGTGTGGCGATCGCCCGGCGACGGCGAGCTGCCATCAGCGCGGCTTCCTGTTCCTCGGTGTAGACGGCATCGCGGGCGTCTTCCTCGGCTCGAGCCCGCATCGACTTGGCCACTAAGGCCTGGTGCTGCAGAGCTCCGCGAACCCACTCGGACAGGTTCGTACCTGCGTCCGCCGCCGCGGCTCGCACCTGCTCTGCCAGGCCGTCATCGAGCTTCACAGCGATCTGTACTGTCATGCGACCAGCATGACAGATCGTCAGTCGCCGATGAAGCGAACGCGAATCCGGTCGTCGAGGCTCGGCATGCGCCACGGGAAGCACTATGGACGTCATGGTGGCGCTTCCCCTGCATGATCCTGCCGGCAATGCTCTGGTCCGTTTCCGTCTCGCTGTTGAGACTGAGCTGGCGGGCCTGGACTCCCGGATACCCCTGGCGGCGTCGTTGATCGTGGTCACGCACCTCGGTCGCGTGCTGACGGTGTTCGACCGCTGGCGTCGGCAGTGGGAGCTTCCCGGCGGGATGCTCGAGCGTGGTGAGAGTGCTCGCCAGGCTGCCGTGCGCGAGTTATCTGAGGAGACCGGCATCCCGGCAACAGACCTCGACTTTGCGGCCGTCGCTGAGTTCGCACTACGGCGACCCACCCGGCGAGAGTACGCGGCGATTTATCAGACCGCGCTCGAGGATGAACCGCAGTTGGTCGTGAATGATGAGGTGTCGGATTTCCATTGGTGGGATCCTGGCACGCCGCCCAGCGGCGCGATGAGTCCGATCGACGCTGAGATCGCGAGACGCGTCGTGGCGTAATCAGCTCAGTAGGCGAGCAGGCCGTGACGGGGTCGGTTTGGTTACGGCGGTGGGGTTGACCTAGGCTGGCTGCGGTTCCACCGAAGACCGCTGGTCTGGCGCGCCGAGGGCACGCCACGAAGGTCCCGCGACAGCGGGCGGCCCGCGCAGGAGGATGTGGTTGTGCCGCCACGTTGCGCCGTCGCGCGCTGTGGTGAAGCGCCCGCGCCTGCTGCGCGGGGGCGTTCGTCATCGTCGGGTCCGGGTCACGGATGCGCTGAGCATGCCGTTGAGGTCAGCAGGCGTAACACCCCGACCAAGGAGGCGATCCATGGCTAGACCGGACAAGGTCGATGCCGTTGCCGATATCGCGGAGGAATTCCGCGGCGCCACGGCCACCGTCGTGACCGAGTACCGCGGCCTGTCCATGACGCAACTGACCAACCTGCGCCGCAGCCTGGGGACCGACACCACCTACCGGGTCGCCAAGAACACGCTGGTGTCGCGAGCCGCGCGCGAGGCCGGTGTGGAGGGTCTCGACGAGCTGTTCGTCGGTCCGACCGCGATCGCGTTCGTTCGCGGTGAGCCGGTGCTCGCCGCAAAGGCGCTGCGTGATTTCGCCAGGGAGAACAGCGCACTGGTGATCAAGGGTGGCTACCTGGACGGTCGCGCGCTGACCGTCGCCGAGGTCGCCCGGATCGCGGATCTGGAGTCCCGCGAGGTGCTGCTGGCCAAGCTGGCCGGCGCGATGAAGGCCAACCTCTCCAAGGCCGCCAGGCTGTTCGCCGAGCCGGCCTCCCAGGTCGCCCGGTTGGCCGCGGCACTGCGGGACAAGCAGCAGGGGGACAAGCAGCAGGGGGACAGCCAGCACGATCAGCAGCCGACCGAGGACTGATCGATCGCCGGGCACCGGCGACACACATGACGACACACAGAGCACAGAAAGAGAGCCGCCATCATGGCGAGGATGAGCACTGACGAGCTGCTTGACGCGTTCAAGGACATGACGCTGCTCGAGCTGAGCGAGTTCGTGAAGAAGTTCGAGGAGACCTTCGACGTCACCGCTGCGGCACCGATCGCGGTGGCGGCGGGTCCGGCGGCCGGCGCCGCCGAGGCCCCGGCGGTCGAGGAGAAGGACGAGTTCAACGTCGTCCTCGAGGCGATCGGGGAGAAGAAGATCCAGGTCATCAAGGTGGTCCGGGAGGTCGTCTCCGGCCTGGGCCTCAAGGAAGCCAAGGACCTGGTCGAGTCCGCCCCCAAACCCATCCTCGAGGCGGTCCCCAAAGACCAGGCCGAAGCCGCCAAGGCAAAGCTGGAGGAAGCCGGCGCCAAGGTCAGCCTCACCTGATCCGACCCTACGCATTCAGCGGGCGCAGCGGGGTTGATCGCAGCGCGAGGACCCCGCTCAGCCCGCTGAATGCGCTGGACGGCCGGGTAGGTGATCGTTGAACCAGGAGATGAGGTCGGTGAGGATCGCCTCGCGCTCAGGCTCGTTGAACACTTCGTGGTAGAGGCCCGGGTAGCGGCGCAGCGTCTTGTCCGGCGAGGACACGAGCTCGTGCAGCATCGTGGAGCCGGCCACTGGGCATATCCGGTCGGCGGTGCCGTGCAGGATCAGCAGCGGGATGGACAGCAGGGGCAGCCGAGCGGGCAGCCGCTGCATCGCAGCCAGCACCTCGGCCCCGGTCCGAGCCTTGATCCGGCCGCGGTACACCAGCGGATCCTGCCGGTAGGCGCGCACCACGTCGGGGTCCCGACTGATCTTCTCGGTGGCCTCGAGAGCGGCCACACCCAGGTTGGGCACCAGCGCCGAGAGCACCCCCGCCAGGCGTCTGGCCAGTGCCGAGCCGGCTGTCGTCGTCACCGCCGGCCCGGACAGCACCAACCCGTCCAGCGTGCTGCCCGGCCTCGCCGCGCCGGACTCGCCGGCTTCGAGGTCAATCGCTTCGAGGTCAATCGCTTCGAGGTCAATCGCACAGTGCAGCGCGATCAGGCCGCCGAGCGAGTGGCCCACCATGAATATCGCAAGCCCGGGATGCCGAGCGGCGGCGAAGCGCACGAAGGACCTCAGGTCCGCCAGGACCAGCGTCATCCGTTCGATATTGGCTCGTCGTCCACCGGATCGTCCGTGCCCGCGGTGGTCGGCGGCGTAGACGGCGAAGCCCGCCGCAGCCAGCGCCTCGCCGACGTGCGTGTAGCGCGCCGAGTGCTCATGGATGCCGTGCACCACGACGATGACCGCCCGCGCCGGGCTCTGGGGCAGCCAACCCTGCCAGTACACAGACCGTCCCGCCGCGACCGCCCGATGCCCCTGGTCATGTGTCGTGATCACGGACCACCTCCTCGGCGCGCACGAGCGCCATCCCGCGGACTGAGCCGGCACCGGCAGCCCGTATCACTCCTACCGTTCTACCCTGGATGACCATGACCAGTATCACCACCGAGCCGACCACCTCGCAGCGCTCGTTGATGCAGCGCAGCCTCCAGGGCGGTCCCCTGCGGGTCGCCATCCTCGCCGTGGCGGTGCTCACCGTGGTCTCCCTGGCCGGGGCGGGCTGGTTCGGCCTGTCCTGGTACCGGGCCGCGCACGATGAGTCTCTCGCCGTGGGTTTGGAGCGGGACGCGGTGCTGCGCGATGCCCAGCGGGCCGTGCTCACCCTCAACACCCTCGACTACCGGCAGGTGCAGGACGGGTTGACGCTGTGGGAGCAGTCCGCGACCGGCTCCCTGCTCGATCAGCTGCGGACCAACCGCGAGTCCTACGCCAAGGCGATCACCGAGTCGGCCACGGTCAGCTCCGCGAAGCTGCTGGACGCCGCGGTCGCCTCCCTCGACGGGCGCGCCGGCACCGCGCTGGTGTTCGCGGGTGTGGACGTCACCTCGCAACTCGAGCAAAGCAATCCGGGCTGCGTGCACCGGCGCATCCGCCTGGAGATGATCCGGGTCGGTGCCGGTTGGAAGGTGGGCGCCGTGGATCCGGTCGGCGAGACCTACTCGGAGCTGGGTCCGTGCCCTCCGTCGCCATCCCCCAGATAAGCCCCGGCAGCTCAGACAGCCCTGGCAGCAGAGTCCCCGGCATAGGGAGCAAGCAGGCTATGACCGTCTCCGCACCACCACAACCCGCTGACACCGAGGAAGCGGCACCGCTGTCCCGACGTCTGATCGGGGTGGCGACCCTGGTGGCGTTGGTCGCCGCGGTGGCGATCGCGGTGGTCCTCGGGGCCTGGTTCCGCAACGAGGCGAACCAGCTGTCCGGATCCGCGGCGGCGAGCAACGACGCGCTGGTCGACGCCGCCGCCACCACCGAGGTCTCCACGCAGGTCAGCGAGGCGGTACGACGGGTCTACTCCTATGACTTCACCCGGTTGGAGGACAACGAGCGAGCCGCCACCCAGGTCGTCACCGGCCCGTTCGTCGAGGTTTTCCGGCAGCAGTTCGCTCGGGTCCGGGAGTTGGCGCCCGGCCAGCAGGCGGTGGTCGTGGCGACGGTGCCGGCGCTGGCCGTGAAGAGTATCGACGGCGACCGGGCGATCGTGCTGGTGTTCCTCGACCAGCAGGCCCAGCAGGTGGGTAACGACAAACCCCTGCTGGCCACCGGCAGGCTCTCCATCACCGCGCAACGGGTCGACGGTAGCTGGAAGATCGCCGACGCGGAGTCGTTCTGAGTGGTGTCCGGGAGGGCAGATGAGTGCGGGCGTCGAGGTGGCGGTGCAAGGCCTGAGCAAGTCGTTCGGCTCCGCCGTCATCTGGTCCGACGTGACGCTCACCCTGCCGGCGGGGGAGATCAGCGTGTTGCTGGGCCCCTCGGGTACCGGCAAGTCGGTGTTCCTCAAGAGCCTGATCGGGTTGCTCAAACCCGAGCGCGGCTCGATCGTCATTCATGGCACGGATCTGGTGCGATGCAGCGAACGACGGCTCTATGAGATCCGCAAGCGCTTCGGGGTGCTGTTCCAGGACGGCGCGTTGTTCGGGTCGATGAACCTGTATGACAACGTCGCCTTCCCGCTGCGCGAGCACACCCGCAAGTCCGAGAAAGCGATCCGCGCCATCGTCGGCGAGAAGATGGAGATGGTCGGCCTGACCGGCGACGAGCGCAAGTTGCCCGGGCAGATCTCCGGAGGCATGCGCAAGCGCGCCGGCCTGGCCCGGGCGCTGGTGCTCGACCCGGAGATCGTGTTGTTCGACGAGCCGGACTCCGGGCTGGACCCGGTCCGTACCGCCTACCTGAACCAGTTGATCGTGGATCTCAACGCGCAGACCGACGCCACCTTTCTGATCGTCACTCATGACATCAACACCGCGGCAACCCTGCCGGACAACATCGGCATGCTCTACCAGCGGCGGCTGGCCGCCTTCGGGCCCCGCGAGGTGCTGCTGACCAGCGAGGAACCCGCGATCGCGCAGTTCCTCAACGGGCGCAGGCAGGGCCCGATCGGGATGTCGGAGGAGAAGGACGCCGCCCAGGCACAGCGCGAGCTGGCCGAAGTCGGGGGCGAGCCGGCCGGGCCACCCGAACTCAGACCCCAGCTGACCCCCTCACCTGGGCTGCCCGAGCGCCAGGCCAGCGCACGCCGGCTGGATCGCGTCATGGGCATGCTGCACACCCTGCCCGGCGCCGCCCAGGACGCCATCCGGCTCAGCCTCACCGGCGCTGACCGGCGCCGCTACCAGTACCTGCAGCAGGACCCGGAGGGAAGTAGCCGCGGGGAGATCGACAGCCCGTGAGCGCCGGATTCCCGGGTCTCGGCGCGCTGGTCCAGACCGGTCGACTGTTCGCGCTGGGCCTGGAGGTGACGCGGCGGCTGTTCCACCGTCCCTTCCCGGTGCGGGAGCTCATCGAGCAAGCCTGGTTCATCACCAGGGTCTGCGCGCTGCCCACCGCCCTGTTCACCATCCCGTTCGGCGCGACCATCGCGCTGCTGCTCGCTGAGCTGGCCCGGCAGTTCGGCGCCCAGTCCCAGACCGGGGCGGGCAGCGTGCTCGCGATCGTCCAGCAGGCCGCGCCGATCGTCACCGCCCTGCTCATCGCCGGTGCCGGTGGTGCGGCCGTGTGCGCCGACCTCGGGGCCCGCACCATCCGCGAGGAGATCGACGCGCTGGAGGTGCTCGGCATCTCACCAGTGCAGCGGCTGGTGGTGCCCCGGGTGCTGGCGATGATCCTGGTCGCCCTCGTGCTCAACGGGCTGGCCACCGTCGTGGGCGTGGCCGGCGGCTACTACTTCAACGTCGTGGTCCAGGGCGGCACCCCCGGCGCCTACATCGCCAGCTTCGCCACCTTCGCGCAGGTCTCCGACATCTGGGTCAGCGAGCTCAAAGCGGCGCTGTTCGGGCTGGTCGCGGGCATCGTCGCGGCCTACCGGGGGCTCAACCCACCACCAGGGCCCAAGGGAGTGGGGGAGGCGGTCAACCAGTCGGTGGTGATCTCCTTCGTGGCGGTGTTCCTGATCAACCTCGTGGTCACCGCGATCTACCTGCAGCTCGTGCCGCCGAAGGGGGGCTGAGCGCGATGACCTCGATGAGTGACCTCCAGCGCGTCGTCCAGGTCCCCCTGGCGAAGCTGGATGACTTCGGTGACCAGCTCTCGCTCTACGGCCGGGCGATCGGCTGGATCCCGCGCGCGCTGCGACGCTACCGCAAGGAGATCGCCCGGCTGCTGGCCGAGGTCAGCTTCGGCTCGGGCGCCTTGATCGTCATCCTCGGCACCGCAGGAGTGACCGCCGCGCTGTCGCTGTTCGTCGGCAGCCTGGTGGGTCTGCAAGGCTTCCGGGCGCTGGATTCCCTGGGCACCCAGGCGCTCACCGGTTTCGTCACCGCCTACTTCACCACCCGTGACATCGCCCCGCTGGTCGCCTCGCAGGCCCTGCTCTGCACGCTCGGCGCGGGCTACACCGCCGAGCTCGGCGCGATGCGCATCTCCGAGGAGATCGACGCGCTGGAGGCGATGAGCGTGCCCAGCGTGCCGTACCTGATCACCACCCGGGTGATCGCCGGTTTCATCGCGATCATCCCGATGTACACCATCGGGCTGGTGGCCTCCTACGCCGCGGCCCGGCTCAACGTCACCGCGATCAACCAGCTGCCCGGGGGGACCTACGACCACTACTTCACGCTGTTCCTGCCGGTCAGCGACGTGTTGTGGTCCTACGTCAAGGTACTGGTGTTCGCCTTCGTGATCATCCTGGTGTGTTGCCACTACGGTTACCGGGCCAGCGGCGGGCCAGCCGGGGTGGGCATCGCGGTGGGACGCGCGGTGCGGGCCTGCATCGTGATCGTCGCCATCACCGACTTCTTCCTCACCTTGGCGATCTTCGGTACCACCACCTCGGTCCGGGTGGCCGGATGATCCCGGTGGTGGTGCGGCGCAGGCTGCAAGGGGTGGCCTTCCTGGTCGTGGTCATCTGCCTGATCGCGCTGTCCATCGCGACGTACTCGGGTGCCTTTTCCCGCGGCGTCCCGGTGACGCTGCGCGTCGAGAACACCGGCCTGCAGCTCGATGCGCATGCCGACGTCAAGGTCCGCGGGTTGATCGTCGGTGAGGTGACGGGCTTGAGCTCCTCGGGTGGCCTCGCCACCGTCGCCCTGCGGCTCGATCCCGAGATGGTGCCCCTGATCCCGGACAACGTCAGCGCCCGGCTGCTACCCAAGACACTGTTCGGGGAGAAGTACGTCTCGCTGGTGCTGCCGCAGCGCCCCTCCGGACGCCCACTGTCGGCGGGTGATGTCATCGGTCAGGACCGCAGCCAGGCCGCCCGTGAGCTGGACGCGGCCCTGGATGGCCTGCTGCCACTGCTGCAGGCCGTCGCGCCGCAGGACCTGGCCGGCGCGCTCGGCGCGATCGCCGGCGCGCTGCGTGGTCGCGGTCAGCGACTCGGCGACACCCTGGTCCGGACCCAGCAACTGGTCAGCGGGCTGAACCCGGCACTGCCGCAACTCCAGGAGGACATCACCCGCATCGCTGATGCCGCCGACACCTACACCCAGGCGGCACCGGACCTGCTCGCCGCGTTGATGGATCTGTCCACCACCACCCGCACGGTGGCGCAGCAGCGCGAGAACCTGGCGGAGCTCTTCTCCTCGCTCACCCGGGTCTCCGGGGATCTCGGCGGTTTCCTGCGTGACAACCGGGAGAATCTGATCGCCCTGGCCGCCGAGAGTAGGCCCACCCTGGAGTCGCTGGCCCGCTACGCCCCCGAGTACCCCTGCCTGCTGCACGCGATCGCCGCTCTGGTGCCCCAGTTCGACCGGGCCTTCGGAGTGGGTACCGGGGCGCCGGGGTTGCACGTCTACCTGGAGGTCACCAACAACCGCGGCAAGTACCTGCCCGGGGTGGACGAGCCGCGCTACGACGAGGACCGTGGCCCGCGCTGCTACCCGGTGCGGGATGGGATCAAGTTCCCGGAGTACCCGGGCGGCCCGATCCAGGACGGCTCGACGTCGCCGCCGGTCGGCCGTTCGGATCCCTCACCCGGCGTGGGGCCTACCACCACCCCACCACAAACCGCCGCCATGGGATTGCCGAACTCGCCTGCTGAGCAGCAGTTCCTCGCCGCACTGCTCGCCTCGGTGGGCAGTGAGCACCATCCCGACTGGACCAGTTTCCTGCTCGGCCCGCTGCTGCGGGGCACGGAGGTGACGCTGCGGTGAGAGGAGCGCTCGCGCCACTGACCAAGCTGGTCGTGTTCAGCACCGTGACCGCGCTGGCCACCGGCCTGGTCGCGCTGACCATCGCCAACGTCACGTGGACCGGCACGACAAGCTACCTGGCCCGGTTCAGTGACGTCAGCGGCCTGCTGGTGGGTGATGACGTGCGCATCGCCGGGGTTCGGGTGGGCACGGTGGACTCCATCGAGCTGGTCGACCGGCGCACCGCGCAGGTGGGTTTCAGCGTGGACGCCGGTCAACGGCTGCCGGCGTCGGTGACCGCCTCGGTGCTCTACCGCAACCTCATCGGGCAGCGCTACCTCGCCCTGGCCCGGGGTCCCGGCCCGGTCGGGCAGACCCTGCCACCCGGCGGGTTGATCCCGATCGAGCACACCACGCCACCGCTGAATCTCACCGTGCTGTTCAACGGGTTCAAGCCGCTGCTAGCGGGCCTGGACCCCGCAGCGCTCAACCGGCTGTCCTGGGAGATCGTGCAGGTGCTGCAGGGCCAGGGCGGCACCGTGGCCAGCCTGCTCGCCAGCACCTCGTCGCTGACCCGCGACCTCGCCGACCGGGACCAGGTGATCAGCGAGCTGGTCACGAATCTGAACACCGTGCTGGACACCGTCAACGCCCGCGACGAGCAGCTCTCCGCGCTGATCCTGCAACTGCAGCGGCTGGTCTCCGGCCTGGCCGCGGACCGGGAACCGATCGGGCAGGCGATCGTCTCGATCGACCAACTCGCCGCCGCCACCGCTGGCCTGCTCGGAGAAGCCCGGCCACCGCTGCGCGAGGACATCGCCGCGCTGGGCGCGCTGTCGTCCAACCTGGCCGGCAGCGCGCAGGTGATCGACGGGGTGCTGCGGTTCCTACCGGAGAAACTCACCAAGCTCAGCCGGGCCGGCAGCTACGGCTCGTGGTTCAACTTCTACCTCTGCGGGCTCGAAGGTACTGTCACCGTCCCCCTGCCCGACGCGGCGAACGCACCCCTGGTCGTCCCGCTGACCACGCCGCCGCCCGCCGCGAGGTGCAGACCATGACGTCACCGCCGCGCCACCCGATCGCCCTCGGCGTCGCCGGCATGGTCATCCTGGTTTTACTGGCCACCGCCGCGTACCACGCGGATCGCCTGCCGATCATCGGTGGCGGCACCACCTACATCGCGGAGTTCCGCGACGCCGCCGGGTTGACGGCCCGCGATCCGGTGTATATCGCCGGGGTCGAGGTCGGCCGGGTCAGCGCCGTCGAGCTGGCCGGCGACCGGGTCCGGGTGTCCCTGCGGATCAGAGACGCCTGGCTGGGAGACCAGACCAACGCCTCCATCGAGATCAAGAGCCTGCTGGGCGCGAAGTCGGTGAGCCTGGACCCCCGCGGGCAGCGCGCGCTCGAGCCCGGCACGCCCATCCCGCCGCAGCGCACGGCCTCGCCCTACGACGTCGTCGAGGCGCTGAGCGGGCTGTCCGGGACCCTCGAGCAGATCGACACCGGGGCGCTCGAGCAGAGCTTGCGGACGCTGGCCGACACCTTCCGCGGCACCCCCGAGCAGGTCAAAGGCACCCTGGACGGGCTGTCCCGGCTCTCGGCGACGATCGCCGGCCGGGACCAGCAGATCCGGCACCTGCTGGCCGGCACGGACACCCTGTCCGGGGTGCTGGCCGGCCGCAACGCCGAGTTCGAGCGACTGCTCACCGACGGGAACCTACTGCTGGCCGAGGTCCGCCGCCGCCGGGAGGCGATCAGCGCGTTGCTGAGCAGCGTGCAGGCTCTCTCAGTCCAGCTGCGTGGCCTGGTGGCGGACAACAGCGCCCAGCTGCGCCCGGCGCTGGAGCAGCTCGAGGCGGTAGCCGCCGTGCTGCAGCGAAACCAGGACAACCTGGACCGCGGGCTGGCGCTGGCGCCGGTGTTCATCCGGCTGTTCACCAACACCCTGGGCAACGGGCGCTGGTTCGACAACTACGTCTGCGGGTTGCTGCCGCCACCGACCGCGCTGGGCCCGCTGACCATCAACGAGCGGGGGTGCTGAGCATGCGCCGCCGGACCGGACGCCTGATCGCGATCGGCTGCGTGCTCGCCATACTGGTCGCGACCAGCCTGGTGGCCACCGGGCTGTGGTGGCTGATGCCGCGCCCCGGGCGCACCATCACCGCCTACCTCAGCTCCGCGGTCGGGGTGTTCCCGGACAACGAGGTCCTGGTCCTGGGCGTGCCGGTCGGCCGGGTCAGCTCGGTGGCGCCCCAGGGCCGGCTGGTCGAGGTCGTGCTGGCGATCGACGCGGGGGTGGACGTGCCGGCCGCCGCCTCGGCCGTGGTGATCTCGCCCAGCCTGGTCGCCGGCCGCAGCATCCAACTCACCCCCGCCTACACCGGGGGTCCGACGTTGCCCGACGGGGGTGTCATCCCGGTGGAGCGCACCGCCGTCCCGCTCGGGGTGGACGACCTGACCCGCGCTGCCAACGACCTCGCCACCATGCTCGGGCCCACCGGGGCAAACCGCAACGGAGCCCAGGGAAAGGGGGCCCAAGGAAAGGGGGCACTGTCCGACCTGCTCGACGTCGGGGCGGCCAACCTGCGGGGCAACGGGCAGGCGGTCAACGACACGATCGGTAACGTGGCTGCGCTGTCGGAGACGCTGGCCGGATCCCGCAAGGACCTGTTCGACACGGTCACCCAGCTGCAGTCCTTCGTGTCCACGCTGGCCGCCAACGACGCGCAGGTCCGGGAGTTCACCAGCCAACTCGCCGAGGTGTCGAGCTTCCTGGCCGGTGAGCGCGCCGACCTCGGCGCGGCGCTGCGGGAGCTGTCCCTCGCACTGGGTGAGGTGGCCGCGTTCGTGCAGGACAACCGGGCCGTGCTGCGCTCGAACGTGGAGGCGCTCACCGAGGTGACCGCGGTGCTGGTGCGGCAGCGGGAGGCGCTGGGCCAGATCATCGACCTCGCGCCCACCGCGCTGAGCAACCTCAACAACGCCTACAACTCCTCCTCCGGCACCCTGGACACCCGCCTGAACATCGAGGAGCTGCGCGCCCCGCCGATCCTGCTGGTCTGTGAGCTGCTGCGGCGGGGCACCCCGCGGCCGGTGCCCGCCACCCTGGCGCAGACCTGCCGCGCGCTGGAGCCCCCGCTCACCGGCGCGGTGCCGCTGCCCTCGGCAGCCCAGGTGATCAGCGCGCTGCAGGCCGGCGAGCCGCCGCCGTTGCCGCTGCTCGCGCTGCCTAGCGTTCCTGAGGGCGGCGTTGCCGGGGGTGGCCGATGAGCCGGGTGCCGGCGGTGCTGCTCAGCGCGTCGATCCTGGGCGCGCTGGCGGGTTGTGGGGTGCTCCAGGGCGGGCTGCAGAACGTGCCGCTGCCCGGCGGGGCGGACACCGGGGGCAACCCCTACCAGGTCACCGCGGAGTTCTCCGACGTGTTGGAGCTGGTGCCGCAGTCACTGGTGAAGGTCAACGACGTGTCGGTCGGAACGGTCCGGACGATCCGGCTCGCCCCGGAAGGCTGGCATGCGCTGGTCACCCTGGAGCTGAACCGGACCGTCGAGCTACCCGCCAACGCGCTCGCGCGGGTGCGCACCACGAGCCTGCTGGGGGAGAAATTCGTAGAGCTCGCCGTGCCCACTGCCGAGCCGCCACGGGGCAGGCTGGCCGACGGTGGGCTGATCCCGTTGCCGCGCACCAGCGCCGCCACCGGCGTCGAGGAGGTGCTGGGAGCGCTGTCGTTGCTGCTCAACGGGGGTGGTGTCGACCAGATCCGGACCATCGCCACCGAGCTGAACGCGGCCCTGTCCGGTCACGAGCCGCAGCTGCGGGCGCTGCTGGCGGACCTGAACACCCTGGTGTCCGGCCTGGACGCACGCAAGGCGGAGATCAACCGGGCGCTCGATGCGTTGAATCGGCTGTCGGCCACCCTGGCCGGCCAGCGCGGGCAGATCGCCACCGCGGTGGACGGGTTGCCGGCGGGCCTGCAGGTGTTGGCCGACCAGCGTGCCCAGCTCACCGGCACGCTGGCGGCGCTGGACCGGCTCTCGGTGGTCGCCACCGGCACCATTGAGGGCAGCCGCGACGACCTGATCGCCGACCTGCAGCTGCTGCGCCCCACCTTGCGCCAGCTCGCCGCGGCCGGCCGGGACCTGCCCAACGCATTGGAGCTCATCGCCACCTACCCGTTCACCGACGGCGCGGTCCGGGAGGCCTTCCAGGGTGACTACGCCAACCTCTACATCAGGGCTGATCTGAACCTCGGCACCGTGCTGGACAACTTCTCCTCCTCGGGGCAGCCCCTGATGGGGGTGCCCCCGCCGCTCGGAGAGCTGCTCGCTCCGGGTCGCCCCCCGCTGGGGTCGCTGCTCGAGGGGCTCTCCGGGGTGCTGCCAGCACCGCCGTCCGCCTCGGGCGGCCCCGGTGCGGACCCGGGTGGGATGAACGCGCTGCTCGCGCCGCTGCTGCGGGCCCCGTGGCGGGCAGGACCGGCATGATCAGCCCGAGAGTCCGCCTCCAGCTGCTGGCGTTCGTCATCGTCACCGTGCTCGGGGTGGGTTATGTCAGTATCCGCTACCTCGGTGCCGGAGCGCTGCTGGGTGGTGGTCCTTACCCGGTGACCGTGCAGCTCACCGATTCCGGTGGGATCTTCGCCGGGGCGGAGGTCACCTACCGCGGAGTGCGCGTGGGCCGGGTCGCCGCGTTACGGCTGACCAGCCAGGGCGTCGACGTCCAGCTGGAGATCGAGCCGGACACCCCACCCATCCCCGCTGACCTCGACGCCGAGGTGAGCAACCTGTCCGTGATCGGTGAGCAGTTCCTCGACCTGCGGCCACGGCGCGAGCTGGGCCCGATGCTGGCCGCCGGGTCGGTGATCCCGGCGTCCCGGGCCCGCACGCCGGTCGAGATCGGGGACCTCATCGCCAACTTGGACGACTTCATCCGCTCGGTGCCGCTGGAGTCGCTGCGCACCGTCGTGGACGAGTTGGGCACCGCTTTCACCGGTACCGGCCCGGAGCTCGGGCGGTTGCTGCAGAGCACTGACGCGTTCACCCGCGACGCGATCGCCGCGCTGCCCCAGACCCTCACCCTGATCAGGGACGGGCGGGTGGTGTTGCAGACCCAGAACGAGCAATCCAGCGCGATCGTCTCGTTCAGCCAGGACCTCGCATTGCTCGCCGCGCAGTTGCGTTCCTCGGACCCGGACCTGCGCCGGCTGATCAGGACGGCGCCGCAGTTCGCGGACCAGACCAGTGCCTTGCTCGCCGAGAGCGGCAGCCAGATCGGCCGGCTGCTCGCCGACCTGCTCACGGTGTCCCGGGTCACGGGGCCCCGGCAGGATGCGCTGCGCCATCTGCTGTCGGTGTACCCGGTGGTCACCGGTGGCACCGACTCCTCGGTGGTGCCCGATGATGGTTTCGTCCACCTCGGGTTGGCGCTGAACTTCTTCGACCCGTACGCCTGCGTGCGGGGTTACGAGGGCACCATCCGGCGCTCCGGGACCGACACCGCGCCGATCCCGGCCAACGGCGATGCGTTCTGCGCCGAGCCGCCGGGCAGCCCCACGGACGTTCGCGGCGCGCAGAACGTGCCGCGTGCCGGGACACCCGCCCAGGTCCCGCCGGGGGGATCCGGGCGGGTGGCATCCCCGGGCAGGCCATCGGCCGGCCCATCGGTGCGGCCGATCGCCGACCTCACGTCGATCCTGGAGGGCTGAGTCCTGCGCATCCACTGGTCACCACGGACGGCTACCCTCGTGATCGCGGTGCCCGCCGCGCTCGCTCTGATCGCTGCCGGCGCCTCCGGCGTGTCGTGGTATCAGGCCGCCCACGACGAGTCGCTCGCGTCGGCCCTGGCCAGGGACACCGTGCTCCAGGACGCCCAGCAGGCGACGATCAACCTCAATACCCTCGATCACCGGCGGGTGTCCGACGGGTTGGCGCTGTGGGAGCAGTCGGCCACCGGGTCGCTGCTGGAGGAAGTGCGGGCCAACCGAGCCACCTACGCGCGGGTCATCACCGGCTCGGGGACGACCACCACCGCGCGGGTCCTCGACGGCGCCGTCGCCTTGCTCGATGAGCGGGCCGGTACCGCACGGGTGCTCGTCGGGGTGGACGTCACGTCGGTCCGGGCGGGCGGGGAGGCCGGCTGCGTGCGCCGGCGCATCCAGCTGGAGATGCGTCGCGACCAGACCGTCTGGAAGGTCGACAAGCTGGCGCCGGTCGGCTCGGCGAACCCGGTACCCGGCGAGTGCCCGGGGGCCACCCCCTCCGCGCCGAGATAGCAGGCCGCGAGATGAGGAGACCGACCGCCCGGCGGTGGACCGCGGCGCTGGTGGGGTTGGCCGTTGTGCTGGTGCTCGCGCTGGGTCTGGCGGCCTGGTTCCGCAGCGAGGCGAGCCGGCTGCTCGGCGCCACGGCGCGCAGCAACGCAGCGCTGCTCGACGTCGGCGCCACCGCTCAGCTCACCGGGCAGGTACGGGATGCGGTGGAACGCGTCTTCTCCTATGATTTCGCCCGGCTGGATGACAATGAGCGGGCCGCCACCGCCGTGATCACCGGCACGTTCGCCCGGGACTATCACCAGCAGTTCGCTCGGGTGCGGGAGTTGGCGCCCGGGCAGCAGGCGGTCGTGGTGGCGACCGTGCCGGCGCTGGCCGTCAAGGTGCTCGACGGCGACCGGGCGATCGTGGTGGTGTTCATCGACCAGCAGGCCGACCGCCGCGGGCAGGCCCAGTCACTCGCCGCCGCGGGTAGGCTCAGTGTCACCGCGCAACGGGTCGACGGGGCCTGGAGAATCGCCGACGTGAAGCCGTTCTGACCAGCCCGGCCGATCGGGATTCGCCGCTGATCGTGCACATCCGACCACTGATCGGACGATGTCCTCTTGACGGGGCGCGTCTTGCAGGTCACTCTAGGACCACGCTTTCGCCGACTTCTGATCGGCGCTGGACAGTCGCCGTCCTAGCGGCTAGACTGCCTCTTTGCGCTGCCCATTTCTCGCTCTCTGCACAGAAATCTTGGAAACCCTAGGGTGATCTTGAAAACGGTGATCTTGAAAACTCAGGATCCGTGGGACACCCAGGATCACCTGTGCGCAGGGCGCATCGGGCTGCGTCGATAGTACCGACAACATCTCACAACTACATCAGCAACTGCACCAACACCGCGCCGGGAGCGTGGTCAGCGTAGTTCCGGGATGACCCCGACTACGGACCCGCGATCCTGCGCTCGGCAGCGCTAGTGTTCGGAAGGACGCAATCTTGGCAGTCTCCCGCCCGACCAAGACCTCTGCTGCGAACCACCCTGTATCCCGGCTCCCGGGAGCTCCGGCGCGGCCGTCATTCGCGAAGATCCGCGAGCCGCTTCAGGTGCCCGACCTGCTGGATCTGCAGCTCCAATCGTTCCAATGGCTCATCGGTGCCGACGACTGGTACCAGCGTCGCATCGAGGCCGGCGACGAGCAACCCATCGGTGGCCTCGCCGAGGTGCTCGAGGAGATCTCCCCGATCGAGGACTTCTCCGGCTCGATGTCGCTGTCCTTCTCCGACCCGCGCTTCGATGAGGTCAAGGCCTCTGTCGAGGAGTGCCGGGACAAGGACATGACCTACGCGGCACCGCTGTTCGTCACCGCCGAGTTCACCAACAACAACACCGGCGAGATCAAGTCTCAGACGGTGTTCATGGGTGACTTCCCGATGATGACCAACAAGGGCACCTTCATCATCAACGGAACCGAGCGGGTCGTGGTGTCGCAGCTGGTCCGTTCCCCCGGCGTGTACTTCGACCATGCCGTGGACAAGACCACCGACAAGGACGTCTACAGCGTCAAGATCATTCCCAGTCGGGGTGCCTGGCTGGAGTTCGACGTCGACAAGCGCGACACGGTGGGGGTGCGGATCGACCGCAAGCGCCGCCAGCCGGTGACCGTGCTGCTCAAGGCCCTGGGCTGGACCACCGATCGGATCGCGGCGCGTTTCGCGCATTCCGAGACGCTGCTGGCCACCCTGGAGAAGGACCACACCGGCGGCCCCGACGAGGCGCTGCTGGACATCTACCGCAAGCTGCGCCCGGGTGAGCCACCCACCAAGGAGAGCGCCCAGGCCCTGCTGGAGAACCTCTTCTTCAAGGTCAAGCGCTACGACCTGGCCAAGGTCGGCCGCTACAAGGCCAACAAGAAGCTGGGCCTGAGCCTGCCCTACCGCAGCGGGGTGCTCACCGAGGACGACATCGTCACCACCATCGACTACCTCGTCCGGCTGCACGCCGGTGAGACGACGATGCCTGCTGCGGCAGGTGGGCCCGATGACATGGTGCCGGTGGAGACCGATGACATCGACCACTTCGGCAACCGCCGGTTGCGCACCGTGGGCGAACTGATCCAGAACCAGATCCGGGTCGGCCTGTCCCGGATGGAACGGGTCGTCCGGGAACGGATGACCACTCAGGACGTCGAGGCCATCACGCCGCAGACTCTGATCAACATCCGCCCGGTGGTGGCGGCGATCAAGGAGTTCTTCGGCACCTCCCAGCTGTCCCAGTTCATGGACCAGACCAACCCGCTGGCCGGGTTGACCCACAAGCGGCGCCTGTCCGCGCTGGGTCCGGGTGGTCTGTCCCGGGAGCGGGCCGGCTTCGAGGTCCGGGACGTGCACTCCTCGCACTACGGCCGGATGTGCCCGATCGAGACCCCGGAGGGTCCGAACATCGGATTGATCGGGTCGCTGTCCTCGTATGCGCGGGTCAACCCGTTCGGCTTCATCGAGACCCCTTACCGCAAGGTCGTCGACGGTCTGGTCACCGAGCAGATCGATTATCTGACCGCCGACGAGGAGGACCGGCACGTCATCGCCCAGGCCAACGCGGTGCTGGCTGAGGACGGCCACTTCGCCGAGGACCGGGTGCTGGTCCGGCGCAAGGGCGTCGAGGTGGACTACATCGATCCGTTCGGCGTGGACTACATGGACGTCTCGCCGCGGCAGATGGTCTCGGTGGCCACCGCGATGATCCCGTTCGTGGAGCACGACGACGCCAACCGGGCGCTGATGGGCGCCAACATGCAGCGCCAGGCAGTGCCGCTGCTGCGCAGTGAGTCTCCCTTGGTGGGCACCGGCATGGAGCTGCGGGCCGCGGTCGATGCCGGTGATGTCGTAGTGGCCGACAAGGCCGGCGTGGTCGAGGAGCTGTGCGCCGACTACGTCACCGTGATGGCCGACGACGGCACCCGGCAGACCTACCGGATGCACAAGTTCCACCGCTCCAACCAAGGCACCTGCACCAACCAGCGGCCCATCGTGGCCGAGGGTGACCGGGTGGAGGTCGGCCAGGTGGTCGCCGACGGGCCGTGCACCGACTCCGGCGAGATGGCCCTGGGCAAGAACCTGCTCGTGGCGATCATGCCGTGGGAGGGCCACAACTACGAGGACGCGATCATCCTGAGCCAGCGGCTGGTGCAGGACGATGTGCTCACCTCGATCCACATCGACGAGCACGAGATCGATGCCCGGGATACCAAGCTCGGTGCCGAGGAGATCACCCGGGATATCCCGAACGTCTCCGAGGAAGTGCTCGCGGATCTGGACGAAAGAGGCATCATCCGGATCGGTGCCGAGGTGCAGGCCGGCGACATCCTGGTCGGCAAGGTCACCCCCAAGGGCGAGACCGAGCTGACCCCCGAGGAGCGGCTGCTGCGCGCGATTTTCGGTGAGAAGGCCCGCGAGGTCCGCGACACCAGCCTCAAGGTGCCCCACGGTGAGACCGGCAAGGTCATCGGCATCCGGGTGTTCTCCCGCGAGGACGACGACGAGCTCTCGCCCGGCGTCAACGAGCTGGTCCGCGTCTACGTCGCGCAGAAGCGCAAGATCCAGGACGGTGACAAGCTCGCCGGCCGACACGGCAACAAGGGCGTCATCGGCAAGATCCTGCCGGTGGAGGACATGCCGTTCCTGCCGGACGGAACGCCGGTGGATATCATCCTCAACACCCACGGTGTGCCCCGCCGGATGAACATCGGGCAGATCCTGGAGACCCACCTCGGCTGGATCGCCAAGAGCGGATGGCAGATCGACGGTGATCCGGACTGGGCGTCCCGGCTACCCGAGGATCTCCACCAGGCCGAGCCTGGCACCGTGGTCGCCACGCCGGTGTTCGACGGTGCGCAGGAAGAGGAGATCACCGGGCTGCTCAGCTCGACGCTGCCCAACCGGGATGGCCATCAGATGGTCGGCCCGGACGGCAAGGCTCAACTGTTCGACGGTCGTACCGGTGAGCCTTATCCCTATCCGGTCGCAGTCGGCTACATGTACATCATCAAGTTGCTGCACCTGGTCGATGACAAGATCCACGCTCGGTCGACCGGTCCCTACTCGATGATCACACAGCAGCCGCTGGGTGGAAAGGCGCAGTTCGGTGGCCAGCGATTCGGTGAGATGGAATGTTGGGCGATGCAGGCCTATGGGGCGGCGTACACCCTGCAGGAACTGCTGACGATCAAGTCCGACGATGTGCTCGGCCGGGTGAAGGTGTACGAAGCCATCGTCAAGGGCGAGAACATTCCCGAGCCGGGAATTCCCGAATCGTTCAAGGTGTTGCTCAAAGAGCTGCAGTCGCTGTGCCTCAATGTCGAGGTGCTCTCCAGTGATGGTGCGGCGATCGAGATGCGAGATTCTGACGATGAGGACCTGGAGCGGGCGGCGGCCAACCTCGGCATCAACCTGTCCCGTAACGAGTCCCCTTCGGTGGATGACGTCGTGCAGTAACGGCTCGCCAAGACCGTGACCGGCGCGGGGGTGGACCTCCCGCCCACCCTCGTGCCGGCCGCTCCAGACAGCAACGAACAACCATTAGATTTGTACAACACCGGGTTTGAACAACACAGGGGAGAAGGAACCAGACGTGCTCGACGTCAACTTCTTCGACGAGCTCCGCATCGGTCTCGCCACCGCAGAGGACATCCGTCAGTGGTCCTTCGGTGAGGTCAAGAAACCGGAGACCATCAACTACCGCACGCTCAAGCCGGAGAAGGACGGTCTTTTCTGCGAGAAAATCTTCGGTCCCACCCGGGACTGGGAGTGTTACTGCGGCAAATACAAGCGGGTCCGCTTCAAGGGCATCATCTGCGAGCGTTGCGGCGTCGAGGTCACTCGGGCCAAGGTGCGCCGCGAGCGGATGGGGCATATCGAGCTGGCCGCTCCGGTGACCCATATCTGGTACTTCAAGGGCGTCCCGAGTCGGCTGGGTTACTTGCTCGACCTGGCTCCCAAGGATCTCGAGAAGATCATCTATTTTGCTGCCTACGCCATTACCGCGGTGAACACCGAGGAACGGCACAACGATCTCTCCACCCTGGAGAGTGAGATCGGTGTCCAGCGCAAGCGGCTCGAGGATCGTCGCGACGCCGACATCGAGGCACGCGCGCAGAAACTGGAAGCCGACCTCGCCGAGCTGGAGGCCGAAGGCGCCAAGAGTGATGTGCGGCGCAAGGTCAAAGAGGGCGGAGAGCGTGAGATGCGCCAGCTCCGCGACCGCGCCCAGCGTGAGGTCGACCGGCTCGATGAGATCTGGGAGACCTTCACCAAGCTGGAGGTCGGCCAGCTCATCGTGGATGAGCTGCTCTACCGGGAGCTCTACGACCGCTACGGTGACTACTTCGTCGGCGCTATGGGTGCCGAGGCGATCCAGAAACTGATGGAGAACTTCGACATCGACGCCGAGTCGGAGAATCTGCGCGAGACCATCCGCACCGGTAAAGGTCAGAAGAAACTGCGGGCGCTCAAGCGCCTGAAGGTTGTCGCTGCGTTCCAGATCACTCGTAACAATCCGATGGGTATGGTGCTGGACTGCGTGCCGGTGATTCCCCCGGATCTGCGGCCCATGGTGCAGCTCGACGGTGGCCGGTTCGCCACCTCCGACCTCAACGACCTCTACCGCCGGGTGATCAACCGGAACAACCGGCTCAAGCGACTCATCGACCTCGGTGCGCCCGAGATCATCGTCAACAATGAGAAGCGGATGCTGCAGGAGGCCGTCGACGCCCTGTTCGACAACGGTCGCCGCGGCCGCCCGGTGACCGGTCCCGGAAACCGCCCGCTGAAGTCGCTGTCCGACTTGCTCAAGGGCAAGCAGGGCCGGTTCCGGCAGAACCTGCTCGGCAAGCGGGTCGACTACTCCGGCCGCTCGGTGATCGTGGTCGGCCCGCAGCTCAAACTGCACCAGTGCGGCCTGCCCAAGCAGATGGCGCTGGAGCTGTTCAAGCCGTTCGTGATGAAGCGCCTGGTGGACCTCAACCATGCGCAGAACATCAAGTCGGCCAAGCGGATGGTGGAGCGCCAGCGCCCGCAGGTGTGGGATGTCCTCGAAGAGGTCATCACCGAGCACCCGGTGCTGCTCAACCGGGCGCCGACCCTGCACCGGCTGGGTATCCAGGCTTTCGAGCCCCAGCTGGTCGAGGGCAAGGCGATCCAGCTGCACCCGCTGGTCTGCGAGGCGTTCAACGCCGACTTCGACGGTGACCAGATGGCGGTGCACCTGCCGCTGTCCGCCGAGGCGCAGGCCGAGGCCCGGGTGCTGATGCTCTCCAGCAACAACATCCTCTCGCCCGCCTCGGGTCGTCCGCTGGCCATGCCCCGATTGGACATGGTCACCGGTTTGTACCACCTCACCAAGCTCCGCGAGGGCGACACGGGCGAGGGTCGCTCGTTCTCCTCGCCCGCCGAGGCGCTGATGGCGCTGGATCGCGGCACGATCGCCTTGCAGGCCAAGATCCGGATTCGGTTGCGGAATGTAGTCCCGCCGGCCGATGAGCAGGCCCGGCTGCGGGAGACCCAGGGATGGGAAACGGGAGCACCGTGGATCGCGGAGACCACCGTGGGTCGGGTGCTGTTCAACGAGCTGCTGCCCGAGGACTACCCCTACGTCAACGACATGCTGCCCAAGAAGCGCCAGGCGGCGATCGTCAACGATCTCGCTGAGCGCTACCCGATGGTGGCCGTCGCCCAGACGCTGGACAAGCTCAAGGACGCCGGTTTCCACTGGGCCACCCGCTCAGGGGTGACACTGTCCAGCTCCGATGTGGTGGTGCCCGCCGCCAAGCAAGAGATCCTCGATCAGTACGAGGCCCGGGCCGACCAGGTGGAGAAGCGCTACCAGCGCGGTGTGCTCTCGCACGACGAGCGCAACGGCGAGCTGGTGAAGATCTGGTCGCAGGCCACCGACGAGGTCGCCAAGGCGATGGAGGCCAACTTCCCCGAGGACAACCCGGTGTTCACCATCGTGTCCTCCGGGGCGGCCGGGAACATGACGCAGGTCCGGTCCCTGGCCGGAATGCGGGGCCTGGTCTCCAACCCCAAGGGCGAGTACATCCCGCGGCCGATCAAGCACAACTTCCGCGAGGGCCTGTCCGTGCTGGAGTACTTCATCGCCACGCACGGCGCCCGCAAGGGGCTGGCCGACACGGCGTTGCGGACCGCCGACTCCGGGTACCTGACCCGGCGCTTGGTGGATGTGTCGCAGGACGTCATCGTGCGTGAGCATGACTGCGGCACCGAGCGGGGTATCCAGATGCCGGTGATCGAAGCCGGATCGGAGAACACGCCGGTACGGCACCGCTACGTCGGAACTAGCCTGATCTCCCGCCGCACCGCGGACGACGTGCTGGACCGCTCCGGCTCGGTGGTCCTTCCCCGGGGCGCGGACGTGGGTGAGGTCGCGATCGAGACGCTCATCTCGGCGGGCGTCGAGCGGGTCAAGGTTCGCTCGGTGCTCACGTGTGAGGCCGCCAGTGGGGTGTGCGCCATGTGTTACGGCCGTTCGATGGCCACCGGCAAGCTCGTCGACGTGGGTGAGGCGGTCGGCCGGCTGCTCTACACGCGCTATCTG
>JBOHFF010000121.1:0-4931 GCA_050699515.1 Pseudonocardiaceae bacterium | reverse complement strand
CCAGTACCATCCGCGCGGTCGTGGTGTGGTTCGCGCCGGCGGTGTGGAAGCAGTTCGCCGAGTGGAAGCTGATCTCGCCCGCGGCGAACGGGCCGTCCTCGACGACGACGCCGCGGTCGCGGAAGATCTCTGACACCCGCCGGTCGTAGGACGTGCCGTGCTTGTCGAACTCGACGTCGGTTACCAGTCGCCAGGTGTCGGCGCCTCGGGCGAAGGCCAGTGGTCCCATCTCCCGGGGGGTGGGTTGTAGCGGGATCCACGCGGTGAGTACGTCGGGGGAGTCCAGCGGGAAGTGGTGCGCGTCGTAGTGCCAGGGGGTTCGCCCGGCGCCGGGTTGTTTGGACAGCGCGTTGTCGTGGTAGAGCCGGACCCGCTCGATGCCCAGCAGGGCTGCGGTGATGCCGCCGATGCGGGGTGAGAGTACCGCGCAGCGCAGCAGCGGATCGGTCAGCCACATCATTTCCAGGCTCTGGAAGCCCACCGAAGGGTCGACCTCCGCGTCGAGCATCTCCCGCAGCCGGGCCCGCAGCCGGGCCACCGCGCCCGGGGTGAGCACCGCGGGCAGCTTGACGAACGACTCGTCGGCGAAGTGCCGCAGCTGGGCCGGCGTCAGGGGGTAGGGCTCGGTGAGCTCGGCGGCCACCGCGTCCTCGCTGGGCAGCGGACCGGGATCGAACGGGGGCAGCGTCATCAGTGGACCGCTCGGTGCCGGCTCGTCGGCCAGCGACATGTACCAGTCCCACCACTGGTCGTTGCCGCGGTCCCACGCCAGGTCCACGTCCGATGCCGCGCCGGCCGCTGTGGCCGCTGACAGGTGCGGGTTCCTCACGTGTTCTCCCAGGTCATCAGGTGCGCCTCGTGTTCGAAGAGGTAGCTGTTGTCGGGTGCCCGGCAGTCCGCCAGGTAGTCGGCCAGCGGTCCGTTGGACTCCATCTGGGTCAGGGACACCGTGTCGTCGAACGCGCAGCGCTGCAGGAAACCCTCGATCACTCCGCGGTCTGCTGAGCCGGTGCGGTAGTGCAACCGCTGGATGGTGAGGTCCGTGCCCGCGGCCGTCAAGGCTGCCGCCACCGCCTCTGCGGTGGTGTAGGGCATGACGTCGGGGGCGTAGGTGGCCTGGTAGGCGTCGTAGAAGGTGAGGTAGTGGCTGGTGGCGCAGGCCTGGGCGACGGCGCCGAACCCGCCGGGGCGCAGCGCGGCGATCATCCGGGCCACCCCGTCGACGAGCTGGGCGGGGGGCAGTGCGTACAGGGCGTGGATGGCCCACCCGACGTCGTAGCGGGCTCGTCCGTCGAAGTCCTGGATCGCCACCTCGTGCTCGGCGGCGGCCTCGAACGGCGCCGCCAGCACGGCGCGGGCCTCGGCGATGCTGAACGCGGCGGGATCGAGCAGGTCCACCGCCACGGTGAGGTCCTCCGCCGCGGCGGGCAGCCCGGCGGCCAGCAGCGCGGTGGGGAACTTGCCGCTGCCGCAGGCCACGTCGAGCAGCCGCACGCGGCCGTTGGTGGAGTGGTCCCGCAGGTCGGCGGCCCAGTCGCGGGCGGCGGCCAAGCGCTGGTAGTCCTCGGTGGCGAGCGTGTAGAAGGCCTGCATCTCGGCCCGCCCCGCCTCACTCCAGTGCTCGAGACTGCGCTGCGCGGTCTCAGAAGGGGCCATTCCTGTACCCAACCACAGATGCTTGACTTCGCTGTAACGAACGCGTAGCACCAGGTAGGTTCGGTCCGGTGCCTACTCTGAGTCCGTCCACGTCGATCCCGTCCATCTCGTTACACCGGTTGCGGCATGCGGTGACCGGTTCGCCGGCTCTGCCGGAGCTGTCCGGCGCGCATTATGCGCGTACCCATGCGGCCTACGAGGCTGCGAGCGACCAGCGGGCCGGCCTGCAGGCATGGCTACCCCGGGAGCTGCCGCCGCTGCTCGGGACCGGGCCGCTGCAAGTGCTCGGGGTAGGCGTCGGGGACGGCAGCATTGATGCCCCGCTGGCCGCCGCGCTGGCCGCGGACGGGCGCGAGGTGGACTACACCGGCGTCGAGCCGCATGCGGCGTCGGCCGCCGGGTTCGCGGCCCGGCTCGGTGCGCTGGATGCCGATTCGCTGGCCGTCACCACCGTTGCCGGTGCGTTCGCCGACCACGAGGCCGCCGCACCAGCCGATCTCGTGCACTTCGTGCACTCGTTGTATTACATGGCCGACCTTGGGGCCACCCTGGACCGGGCGCTGGCGATGCTGCGCCCCGGTGGCTTGCTGGTGTCCGCCACGGCGCCCCGTGAGCCACTGTGTGTGCTCACCGAAGTGCTCAGCCCCGGAGCCGGCCATCGACTGTGGTGCGCCGAGGACGTCACCGCGGAGCTGGAGTCCCGGGGTCTGGAGATGCAGTCGGAGACGATGATGGCGGGGCTGGACCTGGGCGATGTGCACATCGACCCGCACGGTGCGGGGGAGCCGGTGCTCGACTTCCTCGTCGGCGCGCGCACCGCCGCGATGACGGCGGAGGTTCGCGAACAGGTGATGGCCTACCTGGCCGAGGTGGAGCTGCCCGAATGTCCCGGGGTGGTGGCGCACCCGATCGACATCACCATCGCGCGGGCTCCCTGACACGGTCAGCTGACAGGCAACCGCACGATCCGGTACCGCGTGCTCGGCGCGGGGTTCGTGGTGAACGTTCACCGCGTGGAGAAACGCGTTGTGCTCCGCGATCGATGCGTGGGGGAGATGTCTCCTACGGACTGGGTGGCCCCAATGTGGTCGACGTGTTCTCTAGCGATCCCGACGTGTCGATCAAAGACTGAGAGGTGTCCTGCAACGAGGTGTCAGTCCCTCCCGCAGAGTTCCGGATCGACTGCAACGAATCAGAGATGTCGGCCACCTGACCCGGGATCGGCTTCAAGGCGGCATCGATGTCACTCAGCGCGGCGTTGATTCCCCGGATGTAATCCGGCAGGGCCTCGACATTCCCCGTGGCGCTCGTCACCGAGTTCGACGCCGTGAACAGGCCGTCATCAATGGATTCGAGCGCTCGGACAATGCCGATCAGGAAGCCGATGACAACGACCACGACGATGAGTCCGAGGGTGGTGAAGATCCACAGAAACCGGGCGAAGGAGGTCGAGGTAGCGGATACGGTTCCAGGCGATGTGGCGCTGTGGCGAGTGCCAGCGCGCCCCGGTCCACCTGTTGTCGCTGCTGAACGTCGGTTGCCTGATCGGCGGCGTGTCCCTTGCCCGCTTATCATGGTTCATCCCCGTAGCGCAGCGGCGTGGGCCGCCTTGATCAGATTTAAGCAGATCTTAGCATTGATGCAGTAAGGCGTCAGTTTAGTGTCGAGATGTCACTGGGCGTCACCTGACTATCACACTGCGTCGTCGACCTCGTGGAGTGCCAGAGTTGGCCTCAGCTGGCCTTTCGCCGGTGGCGGAAACTCAGTGCTCGCTACCGGAGGTCCGTCGGGAGTTGACGTGACGGCAAGATCAGCTGCCCAGCGACGGTACACGCCGTGAACTAGACGTCAGCGACATTTTGGTCGCGAAACAACGTCGCTGACGTCTAGTTCACGGCATCTACGGACTTCCGGAGCCGACCACTCGGGTGCCTCGTGCGTTGCGGTGGCGGCGTGTGGGCGACATGATCGGCGCCGAGGGTGCGGTTTGTGACCGGGTCGCGTGGGGTCAGATCGACGGTGTTTTGTCAGGGATCTTGCTCCATCTCGAGAGACCCGGCCTGCATGAGGGTTGAGACTGCCGGACGCTGGCCTGTAGAGGTGCGGCCTGCGGCAGCGCGGCGCATAATGGGGCTATGAACGTGGTTGCTATCATCCTCGGGATCCTCGCCATTCTTATCGTGCTTCTGACGGGAATAATACCGGTCATCGGCGCAATCTTTGCGTGGATCGCGCTTATGGTCGGCGTCGTCGGCCTCATTTTCGGGCTTTTCAGTAAACGGACCAACGGCCGCAACATCGCCATCCTGGCTTGCGTCCTGGCCGTCTTCCGCCTAGTACTCGGCGGTGTCATCATCTAAGAGGACATCGTCTTACTGCTGCGGGGTATGACGTGGCGGCACCGCGCCGCTACGCTCCAGGTGACTGTTGTGCGGCTTCCTGGGATGAACAGCGGCACTGCTATCAGCGAAATTTGACGGAGCTGCGCGAAAGGTGGTTGGTGACGGACTGGACCGTGCGTTTCACGTGCCGGGTCGGCCGTTGCTCATGCCCAATCCGTGGGACGCGGGAACGGCCAAGCTGCTCGCCTCGCTGGGTTTCCAGGCGTTGGTGACGACCAGCGGCGGCCACGCGGCGACGCTGGGCCGGCTCGATGGTGCCCTCGAGCCCGGCGAGGCCCTCGAGCACGCCGCGACCATCGTCGCCGCGGTGGACGTCCCGGTCTCCGCCGATCTGGAGGACGGCTTCGCCGAGGATCCCGATGCGGTGTTCGCCACGGTCGCCGACGCCGTCGGGATGGGGCTGGCGGGCTGCTCGATCGAGGACTTCAACGATCATGCGATCTACGAGCCCAAACGCACCGCCGAGCGGGTAACCGCGGCCGTCGATGGGGCGCGGACCGGCGCCGGGCCGGTGCTCACCGCGCGGGCGGAGAACTACCTCCGCGGAAACCCCGACCTGGCCGACACCATCGCGCGGCTGCAGGCGGCGCTGACCCGCGCCGGTCGTGAGCTGCTCGAGGACGGCATCTACGGGTATCTGGCGGATGCCGCCGAAGGTCGCCGGCACGCAGCCACAGCTTTCAGCGCTCGCTGAGAGTGTGGTCGCTACCCGGTTCGAGCCTGGTGGATAGGGCCTGGTCGGTGGCGCTGCTCACGACGTGGTGACCGGCTCGCGCAATGGGTCGGTGGCGAAGCGGGTGATGCCCTCGGTGAAATCCACTCGTGCCTGGTAGCCGAGCAGCTTGGTGGCTCGGGTTGGGTCGGCTGTCACGT
>JBOHFF010000120.1:0-30994 GCA_050699515.1 Pseudonocardiaceae bacterium | reverse complement strand
TAGCCGCTGCGCTGCAAGGAGCTGCCAAGGTCTCGACCAACCACCCACTAGCTGTTCAGCTTCGCGCTCACGCAGCCCGCGCCTACGCGCGCTCAGGCCAGCGCGAACCCTGCGCGACACTCTTCGCTGAAGCCCAGCAGCTGCGGGAGCGACTGCCAGCCAGGGCACCCCGCCGGTTCACCATAGACACAGGCATCCATGCTTCCTACGCCATGACCGCCTTCCCGGCCTCCGCCTACCTCTGGCTGGGAAATTTCGACACAGCCCGCACACACGGTGAAGCGGCCCTGGCAGCGATCGAGTCAGCGCCGCCTGAAAGTAGATCACCATACGCGCAGGCTCAAGTTCGATTTGACCTGGCCACAGCACTGGTGGGACTAGGCACACCTGATGGCGCAGTGATTGTCGGGAGTCAGGCATTGACGTCAACACGTATGACCCCGCCTCTGGTGACTCACGCCCATGATCTTGATAGGGCATTGGTGAGTCGATATCCGAAACTGGCCTGCGTCCGCGAATTCCACGAGCAATACCGGCACATCGCTCAGCGTTCAACCACCAAGGCAGAGCTATGAGCGGCGCCGCCCCCGGTCACCACCTCAACCAGACCCGGGTGCGTGGCCCCGGCCGCAACGCCCTGTATCTCGCCTCGGCGGGATTCACGGTGCACGCCGTGGACCTCTCCCCAGCAGCCATCGCCTGGGCCACCGACCGCGCCCGCGATACCGGCACCGGCGTCGCAACCCAGACTCGCCAGAGCCAACAAGGTGGGAAGCTGCGCAGAGATCGACCAAACGGTATCCCGCAACGGTATACTTTGTGGTATGCACACCACGACGATCAAGGTTGACCGTGCGGTGCGGGACCGGCTGGCCTGCATCGCACGGGCCCGGGGCGTCACAATGGGCGCGCTACTGGACACCGAGTCCCGACGGCTCGAAGCAGAGCAGCGCTGGACCGACATTGAGTGCGCATACGAGCGGTTGCAGCGTGACGACCCGGAAGGGTGGCGGGATTACCTCGGTGAGCTGGCTGAGGTGACCGCTGACGAGCCTGACGCCACAGCGGCGCAGGAGTGGCCGGAGTACAGTCGGTGAAGGTGGCGCGTGGTCAGATCTGGCCGGTGGCGCTGGACCCCACGGTAGCCAACGAGCAACGCGGCACCCGGCCCTGCATCGTGGTCTCCCGCGATCGGTTCAACGCCTTACCGATCCGGCAGGCCATCGTCGTACCGTTGACCACTCGTGATCGCGGATTCCCACACCATATCGCCGTCACCGACGATGGAGGCCTGAACCGAGCCAGCTGGGCGATGTGCGAAGCGGTGCGGGCGGTGTCCACTCAGCGGTTCGGTGAATTGATCAGCACTGCCACCGATGACACACTCAACAAGATCACCGAACAGTTGACACTCTGGCTGTCCAACCGTGACTGATCACGATCGAGTGGTCACCAAAGACAGGGAGCAGCAGGCGCGTGGCACGCCCACCAAAACACCTCGTCGAACAGCAACGCACGCTCGGCCGCTACCTCACGGCGCTGCGCGACGCGGCCGGTCTTTTCCAGGCCGACATCGCGCGGGCCGTGCCGTGTCATCGCACGACAGTGACCCACGCCGAAGCCGGCTCCCAACTCCCGGCAAGCGACTTCTGGGAGACAGCGGATCGACTCCTCGGCGCGAACGGCGCACTGATCGCCCGCTACGACGAACTGATCCACGCCAAAACCGCCCACCTCGCCCAACAGCAGACCAAACGACGAGCACGAGGGCACACCACCGCCCAGCAGCTCACCGCAGCTGCGGGTTCGGCCGCAGGATTACCGGCTGTGCCCGTGGAAGGTGACAACATGCAGCGGCGAGAAACCATCCAATTGGGCCTTGCGCTCGCCCTCACTCCCGAATTGCTGAGCAAGACGCTGTCCGACGCTGCCACTGAAGCACTGGAATTCACCCAACTGACTGGATTGTCAGCCGTCGGAGCAGGCACACTGGAACACCTGGAATCAGTGGTGAGCGATCTCAACCGAGCCTACCTGAAGGACCCGCCCGCTGAGCAGTTCGTGGTAGCCCGTGTCTATCGCTCGCGAGTCGATGAGCTGATCCGGGGTCGCCATACGCTCAGAGAGCTCCAAGCGCTCTACGTCCATGCCGCATGCTTGTCCGAACTATTGGCATGGCTGGCCTACGATCTCGGTAATCCCCGTACCGCGCAGGCATACGCGCTCGACTGCTACGCCTACGCCGATCAGGCAGGACACGGTGAGCTGTGCGGGTGGGCGGCCAACACCATGGCCTCGATCGCCATGTTATCGGAGTATCCCGAGAGCGCAGTAAAGGCCGCCATGCAAGGTGTCGTCAAAGTTTCGACCAGTCATCCACTGGCTGTTTCACTCCGCGCCCACGCAGCTCGCGCCCATGCCAGATTGGGCCAGCGGGAACCCTGCGCGACACTCTTCGCTGAAGCCCAGCAGCTGCGGGAGCGACTGCCAGCCAGAGCACCCAGCCGATTCACTAAGGACACGGGCATCATTGCTTCTTACGCCATGACTGCTTACCCAGCATCCGCTTACGCTTGGCTAGGTGATTTCGACAAAGCCCGGACACATGGGGAAGCAGCCCTGGCGGCGATCGAGTCAGCGCCACCTGAGAGCAGAGAACAACGACAATCTTTCGCGCAGCTTATCCTGGCCACGTCACTGGTGGGATTGGGTACGCCCGACGACGCCGTGTCCCTGGGGAGTCAGGCATTGACGTCGGCGCGGATAGTCACATCCGGCATGATGACCTACACCCGCGATCTTGATAGAGCATTGGTGAGTCGATATCCAAAACTAGCCTGCGTCCGCGAATTCCACGAGCAATACCGGCACCTCGCTCAGCGTTCAACCACCAAGAAAGAGCTATGAGCGATACGTCGGACCGCGCGGCAACCAGTGTGACCACCACCGACCTTCGATCTTAGGCAACGTCCTCGATCATGTGGAGGGCGCCTTGGCGTGGTGCTGGAACTGACTGAGGATCGGCCGCCCAGCGGCATGCACGTTGGAACGGGCTTCAGCCGGCCTCACACAGGCCGCGAACGACACCGTCAGCGATCAGTGGCCAAGGTCCGGGACCTAAGGGCCGTCGTTCTCATCGACCGCAGTCAATCGCCTGAGATTCTCGTGGCTGATGCTCAGGTCGCGCTGGTATTGGGCGTTGCCGGGGTCGGTGGCGGCGAGCCGCTCGGCGATGGCCAGACCGGCCCGATAGTGCTCCTCAGCGCCGATGCGATCCCCGGCCGCCACCGCGAGGTCCCCCAGCCGGTTGTGAATGATACTCAGGTCGCGCTGGTATTCGGCGTTGCCGGGGTCGGTGGTGGCGAGCCGCTCGGCGATGGCCAGACCGGCCCGGTAGTGCTCCTCGGCGCCAGCGCGACCCCCGACCGCCACCGCGAGGCCCCCCAGCCAGTCGTGGCTGACGCTCAGGTCGCGCTGGTATTGGGCGTTGCCGGGGTCGGTGGCGGCGAGCCGCTCACGGATGGCCAGACCGGCTCGGTAGTGCTCCTCGGCGCGGGTGCTGTCTCCGACCACCACCGCGAGGTCCCCAAGTTTGCTGTGGCTGACGCTCAGGTCGCGCTGGTATTCGGCGTTGCCGGGGTCGGTGGTGGCGAGCCGCTCGGCGATGGCCAGACAGGCCCGGTAGTGCTCCTCGGCGCCAGCGCGACCCCCGACCGCCACCGCGAGGCCCCCCAGCCGGTCGTGGCTGACGCCCAGGTCGCGCTGGTATTCGGCATTGCCGGGGTCGGTGTCGGTGAGCCGCTCGGCGATGGCCAGACAGGCCCGGTAGTGCTCCTCGGCGCCGGTGCGATCCCCGGCCGCCACCGCGAGGTCCCCCAGCCGGTTGTGACTGACGCTCAGGTCGCGCTGGTATTCGGCGTTGCCGGGGTCGGTGGTGGCGAGCCGCTCGGCGATGGCCAGACAGGCCCGGTAGTGCTCCTCGGCGCCGGCGCGGTCCCCGATCGCCACCGCGAGGTCCCCCAGCCGGTTGTGGCTGATGCTTAGGTCGCGCTGGTATCGGGCGTTGCCGGGGTCGGTGGCGGCTCGGCTCTCAGCGACCGCCAATAGTTTCTTTCGGCGCTCGACCGTGGCGCTGACCAGCCCGATTAGCAGCAGCGCTTCGCATTCCCGGTCGGCAACGGGGAGGAAGTCAGGGTGATCAGTGGGGATGAGAGGCACGGCTTCGGCAAGCAGCGCGGAGATCGCGACCTCTCCCGCGAGGAGATCGCAGGACTCGAAGGCAATCTGAACAGCGTCGTCGTAGTTCTGGCAGCTGGCGAGGTGGCGGATGAGTTCAACGAGGTCGTCGAATCCGCCCCGGCCGGTGTTGAGTCTGTTGAGACGCATGTCGGCGGCGCGCCGGTGCCGTGCCACCAGTTCCTCATCTGCTTGATGTCTGCGTAGGGCGTTGCCGATCCACGGGTGAACGATCAGGTCACCTCCCGTCGCGGTGGAGAGCAGTGTCAGGTCACGGAGCCGCTCGACGTCCCCGGGGGTCGATCTGCTCTGCTCCGCGGTGACGTCGCGGCCGTGGCGGGCGAGCGCGAGATCGTCGGTCGAGAACGGCGCGTTCGACACGGCCGCCTGCAGCAGCAGCTCCCGCTGCTCCGTGGTGAGCTCCTCGACGAGGACGTCGAGGACGATGTCGCGGCTGCCCAGCAGGACCGCCTGGGTGACGCTGTCCTCGACGCTGCGGGCTGAAGTGACGTCGAGCTGCTCGGCGCGGGCCAGCGCGCGCAGCTTCTGCGTAACGTGCAGGAAACTGCCAGCGCCGCTCTTGCGGAGCAGCACGTCGACGAACTCGATCAGCCGCGGGTGTCCGCCGATGGTGCGGGTGACCAGCCGCCGATCCTCGATCCCGAGAGCACGCAGCGCGGGAAGGCGCAGAAACAGCCGCCGCAGCTCACTGGGTGACAGCGCCGGCACCTCCACCCGCAGCAACGTCTCCGCGTCCGGGATGGGGTACCGGCACGTCACCAGCAGCCGCCCGATCTGGGCGGCCTCCAGCATCGTCTGGAAGATCTCTGCGAAACCCGGGTCGAGGAACCCGCGGGCATCGGCTGTCAGGTTCTGCTCGAAGTCGTCGAACAGCACCAGTAACCGCTCTTGACGCAACAGGGCCAGGACCGCGCCGAGCTTCTGGGTGTCGTCGATATTCCCTCCGCGCAGCGCCTCCGCAAGCTGGGCGTGCGGGGTGTCGGCGAGGGCGTCGACGACCGCGTTGATCAGACTGGGTGGGTTCCATGAGCCGACGTGCTCGGCGACCAGCCACCCGTCCGCGCGCATTCTGGACCGGGCACGTCCGGCGAGTGCGGTCTTACCGATCCCGCCGACTCCGGTCAGGGCGACGCCCGACCACGCGCCGACCTTCTCCCGGTCCTTGCGGGTGCCACGCAGCGCCGCGATGGTGGTGCGCAGCGACGTGCGACGACCGATCAGGTCACCGATCGGCAACTCCCGCACCCCGACCCGGCTCGGTGCTTGGGTCGGCTTGCGCAGCGTCACAGCCGGGAGATGCGGGTCGCGCAGCGGGGGATCCGTACCGGCTGCCAGCAACGTCGGAACGGCGCATTCCGGGCGCGCCGGGGGCCCGCCTCGGCGCGCCGCGGCAAGCCGCTGCTCCTCGACGGTGCGGCGGGCCACCGCGAGCGCCGCACTCACGGTGGCATCCGCATGCTGGGCCAGGGTGCGGTAGAGGACGTGGGCCAGCTCGGTGGCGAAGTCATCGGTGACGGTGGCTTGCATGGCCACGACCCGGTCGGCGCCATGCCGGATCAGGGTGGCGGCCAGACCGTCGGCTCCGGCCGCGGCGCCGGCGCAACTGGCGAGCACGACCAGCGGGAGCGGGTGCTGTGCAGCCCGCAGTGCCGCGATCAGCTGGTCGGCGGTGGCGGATTCGGGGTTGCCGTCCTCGTCCTCCAGCTCGACACCGGTCGGTGATCCGTGGGCTGACAGGTGCAGGACGTGGTACTGGTCCACCGCCAGCGCCGCGCCGATCTCGGCCAGCGACGCGACTTCCAGGATCCGGACCTGCGCCTGCCCGTCGACATCGAGGTCGGTGACCGCGTCGAGCAGCGCCTGCATCTCCGCCTCGACATCCAGCGGGACGTTCTTCGTGGCGGTCTCCTCCGGGGCGGCCACCGCCGCGAGGATCTTCAACGGACCCGGCAACGCCGCCGTCGCGGGCCGGTCCACCTCGGCCAGGCGTCGGGTGAACCGCACGTTCGCCACCGTCGCCGCCAGCTGACCGTCGGGCAGGCGCAGCAGCTCCACCGGCAGTGCGGCGACCTCGTCGGCGAGGTGCACCACCACGTCGACCACGGTTCCCACGGGTGTGTAGACGATGAGATCGAGCAGGCGCCGCGTCGTCGGTTCGTCGAACATGGCCCGCCACAACGCCTGCCCGAGCGTGGCCTGCCGTTGCGGCGCCGAAGGGGCATCGAGATTGTCCCAACAGTAGGGCAGCTGCCACGGAACCGGCGCGGCATGCTCACCCAGCAGCGTCCCCGCCAACGATGTCTGCGTGCTCAACCGCCCGGCCGCGGCCAGCCCGACCCGCACCATGACCTCGTGCCGCAACGCCGACGGCGCAGCTAACGCCGGCGCGGTGTGGTCGCGGCTGCCCAGGACGGGCACCTGCCCCAGCGGGGGCGCCACCTCCGCTGGCTGACCGGTCAACAACCGCAGCAGCTCCTCGGTCCCGGTGACAGTGAAGTCCCGGACGGAGTAGACCGTTGCGATTGCCGGGGTCAGGAAATCGGGCAGGTCATCGGGCGAACCGCCGGGCAGCACCACCGGCAAGAACCGGTGCAGGGCCCGCTGGTCGCGGTAGAACGCAGCACGGATGAGTCGCGCCTCGAACTGGACACCCCGACCCTCGTCCGGCTCAGCCTGGCCCTGAGCCCGGGATTTGTAGGCCGGCGACGCGATCACCAGGATGTGGTCGGCGTCTCGAATCTGGTCCATCATCCACAGCGTCCAGTCCTGACGCTGTTGCGCCGCGACCCGATCCAGCGTCGCGTCGATCCCGTTCGCCCGCAGAAACACCCACAGATCCCGCACGGTCTCGACGTGGGCCTGCGACTCGTGGGCATAGGAGATGAACGCCCGCACCGGCATGGGCTCATCGTGTCTCACGCTGATTGATCGCGCTCAGCCGCCGGAAAGTTGCTACAGCGTCGGCAGCTCTTGTTCTTGGCCGACGAGCGGGGCGAGCGGATCGCCCACCTCACGCACCCTGTCGATCACGGTGTGAATCGTCCAGCGGTCCGGGAAGAGGTCGGGGTCCTGGAGTTCGTCCCAGCCGATGGGGACCGACACCGGTGCACCGGCGGCGGGTCGGGCGCTGAAGGGGGCGACCAGGGTCTTGTTGAGGGTGTTCTGGGTGTAGTCGAGGCGGGCGAGCCCGTCCCGGCGGTCTTTGTGCCATTCCCAGCTGATCAGCTCCGGGACGGTGTGGCCGACGGCGCGGGAGAGCTTCTCGACCCAGGTTCGGGTGTCGTCGAAGGAGTAGCCGGGGCGGACGGGAACCCAGATCTGGATGCCGCGCTGGCCGGTGACCTTCGGCATCGCCGCGACGTTGAGATGATCGAGCGCCACCCGGTAGAGCCGCGCGAGGACCAGGACGTCGTCGAAGCTGGTGGCCGGGCCGGGGTCGATGTCGATGAGCGCCCAGGTGGGCTGGTGCACATCGGAAAGGCTGGAGGTCCAGGGGTGCAGCTCCACCGCCCCGTAGTTCGCCATCCAGACCAGCGCGGCGACGCTGTCGAGGACGGCGTAGTACTGCGTCTTGTCTGGGCTGGCTTCGGGATTGTGCCAGCGGGTCAGCCAGTCCGGCGCGTGGCTGGGCACCGCCTTGTGCCAGAAGCCTGGCCGGTCGACGCCGTTGGGGAAGCGGTTCGCGTTCACCGGGCGATCGGCGAGGTAGCGGAGCATGCACGGGGCGATCAGGGCGTGGTAGCGGATGAGGTCCCGCTTGGTGACCGGGGGCTCGGCGGCCCGCGCGGGGAAGAGCACCTTATCCAGGTTGGTCAGGGCGATCTCGCGGCCTCCGATGACCCACCAGCCCTTGGACCCGAGCGCGTCCAGCGCGGCGAGCTCCTCGGCGCTGGGCGGGTCCCATACCGGTTGTGGTGGCTGGACCAGGGAGACGGCTGCCTGGCTCGCCGGCAACTCAGCGCGCCACATCCACTCCGGAGCCGCGGCGACCTCGTCGTTGGTCCGCCCGCTCTTCACCGACCGGGGGTGCTCCTCCGGGTTCCACCCTGGCGAGGCGTGGGAGTCGTTCTTGTGGATCAACAGCCATTGCTCACCCTTGGGCTGGGCCGCACCGGAGCGGACCAGCACGAACCGGCCGGCCAGCTTCTCGCCGTGCAGGTCGAAATGCAGCTCGCCACGCCCAATCGCCCGCGCCGGGTCGTCGGTTCCCGAGGGCTGCCACGTCCCCCAGTCCCAGACGATCACATCGCCCGCGCCGTACTCGCCCTTCGGGATGACGCCTTCGAAGTCGAAGTACTCCAGCGGGTGATCCTCGACGTGCACGGCCAGTTGGCGGGCCTTGGGGTCCAGCGTCGGTCCCTTGGGCACCGCCCAGCTGACCAGCACCCCGTCCAACTCCAGCCGCAGGTCGTAATGCCGGCGCCGGGCCCGATGGCGTTGCACCACGAACCGGCCCGCGGCCTGCGATCCGACCAGGCTAGCGGAGCCGGCCGGCTCCGCGGTGACCGAGAAGTCCCGCTTGGCGCGATACTCACGCAGCCGGTCGGTCATCAGGCACCCGCCCCGCATGTATCTCCACCATGGGAGGTCGTCACCGGAACATCACCTGCGCCGGGTCGAGGTCGGCGCGCAAGCCGCGCCAGGCCGTGTGGCGCAGCCGCCGGTCCAGGGTCACGCTCCGGTACTCGACCTCCCCGACCAGCGCCGGGCGCACCCACCGCGCCCGGCGAGCGTGTTCCGGGGGCACCAGCTCATCGAAGGGGCTGGCCGGCTGCTCCAGCTCGGCGAGCCGGTCCAGCAGGTCGCTCAGCATCTGCTCAGTGAACCCGGTACCGACGTCGCCGAGATAGCGCAGGCGGCCCTGGTCGTCGTGGGCGCCGAGCAGTAACGCACCGAACGTGCCGGCCCGGCGACCCAGCCCCGCCGTCCACCCGCCCACGATGACGTCCTGGGTGTGGAACAGCGCGGTCTTGACCCATGCCGGTGAGCGGCGACCGGGCGCATAACGCGAGCGCAACCGCTTGCCGACCACGCCTTCGAGGCCGTGCAGGCGGGCCACCTCCAGCAGCGCCGCCCCGCTCACATCGGTGTGGTGCGGCGGTACCCGGATCCACGGCGATCGGTTACCGAGATCCAGGTCAGCGAGCAGCCCCCGGCGCAGCTGGTAGCTCTGTCCAGCAGCCGGTGCCCGTCGAAGTCGAGTAGATCGAACACGTAGTAGCAGATCGGGATCTGCGCGACCAGTTCCGGGCTCGGGGCGCGGATGTGCATCCGTTGCTGCAGCAACTCGAAATCAGGCCGCCCCGCCGCATCCAGTGCCACGATCTCCCCGTCGAGCAGCACCGGAGCGCCCGCGGCCACCTCGCTGAGCGCGGCCAGCTCGGGGTACCCGCCGGTGATGTCGTTGCGGTTGCGGCTGTAGAGCAGCCACCGGTCGCCGGCGACCGCGGCGAGGGCCCGCACGCCGTCCCACTTGAACTCGAATGCCCAGTCCGGACCGGACGGTGGCACACCGGCCGAGGCCAGCATCGGCGCTACCGGCTCGGGCGGCTGCGCTCGGGGTGTCGTCATCACTGCACAGCTTGCCCGCTGGTTGGGATCGCGTGTAACGCTGCGGGATCGGACGACGAAACAACGTTCGAGAAGCCTCAGCGCAGAGACCCCCGACCCTGCGCTGGGGCTTCTTGCCGGGTGGGCAACGGCGGCGGGGTTGCGCCCTACGGGGGATTTCGGCGGTGGACTCTCACCGGGCCAGGTGATGTGGACGTATGTTGGTCGAGCCCCCGTCACGTTGTTGGAGGAGATGTCGTGAACAACGAAGTCGCGCAGACCAGCCTTCGCAACTGCACTCAGTGGCGAAAGTCGAGCTACTCGTTTCCGGACGGTCAGGAATGTGTCGAGATCACCACTGAGCTGACCGGCTGGGTCGGCGTCCGGGACAGCAAGCTCGGTGCTGCCAGCCCGGTGCTGGCCTGTCCCACAGCCCAGTGGCGGGCCATCCTGACCAGCGCCACAGCTACTCGCTGAGGGCGATGCGCACGGCCCCGAACACGTCGATCTCCCGGGACAACCGCAAGGAGTCCTTGCTCGGCGGTTGTACCCAGGTGATCGGCCCATCGAGGGTCATCGTGGGTGGCAGCATCAAAGAGCCATTGACCTGATACACACCCGAGGGCCAAGGCAGCGGGGCGCCGAATTTCTCCCCCGCGAGAACCATGCGGTGCTCGGGAGTGTACGGATGGGCCAGCACCGCCGGGCAACAGTGCCGTTCGGTGAGGATCCGGGCTACCTCGATGCACAACGATATCGGGATCGCGATGACCGCCGCGCCGCTGTCCAGGGCCAGCTGGATGAGGTCGCGGTGCCTGGACACCGGCCAGCCCCACCTCTCGTAGGCAGCCCAGCCAACGAGCTCAGTACGCGCGCTCCCCGAACGGACTACATGTGGCTCGACGGTAGGGGGCACTCCTGCCGTCGAGCAGGCGCCAGGTCTCCGGCGCCGGCTCGGCTCGTTCCAGACCAATTCAGCTGGCGTAGCCGTCGAACTCGCCGGCCTTGGCGCCAGCCAGGAAAGCAACCATCTCATCACGGCTGAAGATCAACGCTGGGCCACGTGGATCACGCGAGTTGCGCATCGCCACCGCGCCGCCGTCCAGCGCAGCGGTCTCCACGCAGTTACCCAGCTGACCGCTGTGCCGGCTCTTGCGCCATGTCACCCCGGCAAGATCTGAGGCGGACATGCCGTTGCGGATTGGCTGTGACAAGGGACCTCCCACCCTTCGGTTCGAGTGCACCTGCACGTGCACATGGGCGAAGTTAACGGGCACTCCGGCCGATGTCAATGTCCGGGAGTCACACAAAAAGGACACTCGTGACGGCCTCGGCGGGCGGGCGGAAAACTCCTGCCGGTCAGATCTCGGCGCGGGTCTTGGCGAGCAGTTGCCGGGTGTGATCGGGCGTGTGCGCATCCACGGTGAGCCGGTCGAAGACCCGGCCGTACAGCTCGGTGTCGGTCCTCTTGTCCAGGTAGAGCGCCCCGCTGAGGTGCTCCAGGTACACCACGTCAGGCAGTTCCGGCTCGGCGAAGCGGAGCATGGTGAACGAGCCTTCGGCGGCGTAGCCGCTGAACTGGTAGGGCACCACCTGCAGGGTGACGTTGGGCCGCTTGCTCAGCTGGAGGAGATGCTCCACCTGGGCCAGCATCACCTGCCGACCTCCGATCGGCCGGTGCAGCACGGACTCGTCGATCACCGCCCACACCTTGGGCGGGTCCGGTCGGGTCAGCAGTGTCTGGCGCCGCAGTCGCACCGTGACCTGGCGTTCCACGCTCTGCCGGCCCAACGGGGACCAGCCGTACATCACCAGCGCCTTCGCGTAGTCCCCGGTTTGCAGCAAACCAGGAACGAACTGCTGCTCCCAGGTCTGGATCCGGATGGTCGACTCCTCCAACCCGAGATAGTCCTGGAACCAGTCAGCCACCAGATCCGTGTAGCGATGCCACCAGCCGGGCTCGTTCGAGCGGGTCACCATCTCCAGAAACGCCTCGCGCTTCTCGGGATCCGTCACGCCGTACATCGTGAGCAGGTCGGTCACGTCGCGTGCCTTGAAGCCGACCCGGCCGAGCTCGATCCGGCTGATCTTCGACTCGGAGCTGCGGATGGCGAACCCGGCCTCCGCGCGGGTGATCTCGGCAGCCTCCCGCAGCCGGCGCAACCGGGCGCCCAACATGATCCGGCGGGCGGTCGGGCTACCACGATCGGCAGAGCCACTCGACGGGTCAGGGGTATCAACTGCGGCCACGGCATACCTCCGGTATCTTCATCGCGATCTGGCGAACGTACCGCGCGGTTGCTCCCCGTCAACTGGCCTCTGGTTTACCGTGCAGTTGCGCTCTCCTAGGCTCGGTCAGGACCAGGTCCGCACTGCAACGCTGCGAGGTTCTCGATGCAAGGCACCGACGCCCCACTGTCGGACGAGGTCGTACCAGCTTACATCGACACGTCAAGGGCGAGCATCGCTCGGGTCTACGACGCATTTCTGAATGGCAAGGACAATTACGAAGTCGATCGAGAGGTGTTACGGCGAGTTCAGCAAGTCGCCCCGGGGGCCGTCCGGCTGGGCACGGATAACCGTGATTTCCTGATCCGGGTAACCCGTTTCATCGCCAGCCAGACCGGTATCACCCAGTTTCTCGACTGCGGATCGGGGCTGCCCACGGCGGAGAACACCCACCAGGTCGCTCAGCGGATCCAACCGGAAGCCCGCATCGTGTACGTCGACAACGACCCGGTCGTCCTGGCGCACGGCCGGGCGTTGCTCGAAGAGAATGACCATACTCACTTCAGTGATGCCGACATCTTCAAACCGAGCCAGATCCTCGGCAACGAGATCATTCGCCAGTACCTCGACTTCTCCGAACCTATCGCGCTGTTTCAACTCGGGACGCTGCACTACTACGATGGTGAGCGCTCCCCGCAGAGCATCATGGCTGAATACATTGATGCCCTGCCGTCAGGCTCCTACGTGGCGATCACCCACTTCTTCGATCCGCAGACCACTCCCGAGTTGAGCGAGCTCGCCCGGAAGATGGAACGGGTCTTCCTGCACAGCGCGATCGGCAGCGGATGGTTCCGCACCCGTTCCGAGATCGAGGCGATGCTCCCGGGCCTCGACCTGATCGACCCGGGTCTGGTCCGGTGCGCCGACTGGTGGCCCGATGGCCCGAGGATCAAGCCTCTCGATCCCGTGCAGCACTGCATCGTCGGAGCGGTCGGTCGCAAGCCCTGAGCGCCGCCGGTCTGGGCTACTCCCCCAGGAATCGAAAGATCCCGTCCAGCATTCCCGGCTGCGCGATCCACCACGCGACGCCGGCGAGGGCTACCACCAGGACCAGGACCAGCACGATCCGGAACGACCGGTAGTGCGGGGGCAGGGGGGCGCTCACGACGCGACCGTCGAGATCTGCGCCGGGACACCCACCCCCGCCCGGCCCAGCAGCCACAGCAGTGGCTGCGCGGGCGAGGTGGGCAGGGCCCAGCCCTGCTCGTCGGTCTGCGCGGTCAGCGACGACACGAGGAAGTAACGGACCGCGCCGAAATCACGCGCGGCACCATCGAGCAGGTTGCCGAGCCCGTTGGCCCGCAGCCAGGCCTCGACCACGCTCGATCCCCCGCCGGCCCGCAGGCCCGCACCCGGGGGAAGGGCGAGCAGCAGATCGGCCTTCACCACGGCGACGGCCAGCGGCTTGCGCGCCAGATCGACGCCCTGGTCGCGCAGCAGTTGCGCAGTGATCGGGTAGGACTGCTCCGGGTGCATCCTGGCCGGCTGCGCCGCTTCCAGCCGCCCAGCCAGCGTCCCGGTGAGCTCGCCGGCGACGGCGGGTATCGAGAACGGGTCGAGCACGAACACCAGGCCTTGCGCGTCATCGAGGAAGGGCAACTCGCTGCTCTGCTCGCGGTCGCTGTAGAACTCCCCGGCCGCGTCGAACAAGTGCAGCAGCGCCTTACGGCGCACCGCGGTGAGCGCGACAGTGATGCCCACCGGCGGCCGGTCGGCCTCGGTCTTGGTGGTCTGCATCCCGGTGCTCACCACGGTGATGGCGTCGGAGAAAGTGTCCTCGCTCTCCGGTCCGACCGGGCGCAGCGACCCGCCGGCCGCCGCCAGATGCGCGGCCAGCGCGACCATGCTGGCGCGCACCAGCCGGGTCTTACCGGCCGAGGCGGGTCCGAACACCGGGATCAGCACGTCGGTGAGCACGGCCGCCCCGGCGCGCAGCTCCCGGTTGCACTTCTGGCACACCGGCACCAGCCCGGCGGCGGCCCGCAGGACGGTGGTCGGCAGCAGCGCACCGCACTCACACCGGCGGGCGAACACACCGAGCCGGCCGGCCCGGATGTCGTGGTGGGTCTGGCCGCACCCGCAGCGGTAGGCAGGCAGCCGGTTGCGGAAGTTGCAGCCGGAGTAGTGGCAGGTGGCCTTGGCGCCGCGGAGCACGCGCACACCCAGGTCCACCCCGCGCAACAGGCCGACGCTGAACAGCCAGCCGAACCAGGCCAGGATCAGTACCACCGCGACCATGCCGTAGGCGGTGACGGCGCCCACGACCACACCCGCCGTCAGCGCGAGGGTCCCCAGCAGCGGCAACAGCAGCAGCGGCCAGAACACCAGCACCGCAGGCACCGCAGCCACGGACTCGATCAGCAACACCCAGATCCACACCAACCCGCGTGTGGTGTGCCGCAGCGCCACCCGCAGGTCGGTTCGGCTCTGCCCGAACAGGTAGCCCGGCCACGCGCTGTCACGCTCGAAGTTCGACCTCAGGCGCGGCAGCCGGGTGCGGAACTCCAACGGCGTGACCGGCGGGGCCGCCAGGCCGGTGACGCCGAGCAGCACCCCGGCCAGCACCACGGTCACCAGCAGCACACCGAGCCCGCCCCCGACGACGACCACAGCGGGCCACGCGGGGCCGACCACGTAGACGAAGGCGTAGTAACACAGCCCGCCGTAGAGGGCGAGCGCGACCACCGCGACGATGAATACCGGCACCACTCACCCGCCTGAAGTCCCGGGCGGCTGGTCCGGGCCCGTGCTGGGCCGGCGGCGCAGGCTCCACCGGCGGGACTTGGGTCCGACGGGCACCACCGCGTCCTCGCTCGAGGAGCGCCGCCCCACCGACGGCGGCACCGGGTGGCCCTGGCTGCGGAGCTGCTCGATCGCCCGGAGACCGTCCGGCGAGTGCTCCTCGGCGAGCTCGAGCGCTGCGCAGATCCCGGCCCCGACCTCGGGTGAGATGCTCCAGCCGCGGTCCACCACACCCGCGAGGAAGGTGAGGGCCTCCGCGACCTCGGGTGTCCGCCTGTCGAAAACGATCCCCCAGGCCACCGTGCTCGGATGCGTCTCGCCGACCATCCGCGCGAACGCCCACTCCTGCACATCGCGCATCAGCTGATCCCGCTCGGCGCCCGCCAGGTACTGGTAGGCCACTGACATCAGCTGCCGATCCAGCTCGTCACCGGGATCGCAGGCCTCCCGCCACAGCGGGCGCCACCAGCGGACCCGGATCGCCTCTACCGCGTAGGCATGCCGCGGACCGGCCAACCAGTCCCGCAACACGTCACGCACCCAGTCCAACGCCTCGGGCGGAGCCGGCCACCGGTCGGGCGCGAGGCCGGGATCGCGTTGGGTGACCCACCACGCGGCGAACCCGGCCGCGGCGTGGCGGAAGTTCGCGGTGAGGGGTGTCACAGCGTGCCGGCAGGCGACGGTGAGCAACAGGGGCACCTGGTCCGGACGCGCCGCGCGCAGCGCCCGCTCGATCTCGACGCAGCCCGGCTCCGGGTTCACGGCCAGCCAGTCGAGCGGCGCGGACGCGGTGAGCATCCGCAGCGCAGCCACCCCATCGCAGGCCCGCAGCGCCTCACCGATCTCGGCGGTGAGCAGCCCGCGGCGGATCTCCTGCTGCCCGGACACCCATCCGCCTGCCGCGGCGGCACCGGCCAGGGCGCGCAGCACGGATGCGCCCGGGGCCGCTGCGAGTACCGCCGCGAGCACCGGGTCGCGGGCGATCCGCAGGTTGTCCTCGGGGGCGGAGAGCAACCAGTCAGCGGCCTGCGCGGCAGGCTCCGGCGCGGTGAGCCGCTCACCGGTGGCCACGATGACCGCGGCGAGGCGGTCTGCGCTGGTCGGCTCGCCGGTGCCGGCATCGCGGGCTTGGGCGAACTGGCCCGCGAGCTCGACCGCGTCCACCACGTCGTATGGATCCTCGGCCAGCAGGCGGGGAGCCCAGAAGCATGCGGCGGCGGTGGTCTCCACGGTGGTGTGGTCGCCGCTGTCCAGGTCGAACACGGCGAGCCCGCTACCGGCTGCGGTGTCCGCCCACCGCCCGGCCCAGTCCGGATGCAGCGCGATGATGTCGTGCCGGCCGTACTGGCCGTCCGCCACGAAGATCTTGAAACTGACCCGCAGCGCATCCGGTGCGGGCAGCAGCAGGGTCGCCGCAGCGATCCAGCAGGCGGCCACCTCGGGGTCGCCGGTCACGAGCACCACGGTGCGCCGGCGGCCGGGGTCGGTGAGGTGGTGGATCGCCGAGAGCAGCGCGGTGAGCCGAGCTTCGCTGCCTGCGGCGGCCCGCACCCGGTCGCGGACGGTCTCGACGTCGAGCGGTCCCGGTGCCGGGTGCGCCGCCAGCGTGTCGAGCGCGGTCACTGGGGCGGGTCCGGCGGCCCACCATGGTGCGCACCACAGCTGAGCGGGCCGCACCAACCCGTAGTCGGCGGGGTCACGAGTGACGACGGCGTGGGTGAACTGGTTGCCCTCCCGGGTGCCGTTCACCTCCTGGCCGAGGTAGCACCCCGCCGCGGTGCTGAACAGCCCGCTCTCGACGGTGTGCGCCAGCGACCGCGGGTAGCCGGCGGCCGGGCGGCGCTCCCGCATCCAGCGCACCGGCGGCTCGTACAGCGCGCTGCGCTGCACGAGTTGCAACGCCTCCGGGGAGATCCCGGGGGAGGCGGCCTGGAACTGGAAACCGGCGCCGCCCGCGAGGCCTTGCCCCGGCCGGCAGTCGGTGTAGTAGAGCGAGCCGAACCCGCCGCTCACGCCCGGCTCCGGTCGACCACGCCGAAGCCGTTGAGCAGCCACAGCAGTGGCTCCTCGACGCAGAAGGGCGCCACCCCGCCCGCGTCGACGGCCTTCGCCGCGTAATCGGGAGCCGCACCCAGGGCTGACACCGCGAAGTAGCGGAAGCTCGTGTAGTTGTGCATCAGGTGGGCGTCGATGTCGTCGGCGTTGTAGTCGTGCAGCAGGACCCGCACGTGCTCGTGCGTGCGCTGGCCGGCCACCTCGTCGTAGCCGGACCGCACCGGCGGCCTGACCAGCAGCGGGTGGTTGCCGCCGAGCACCGGGAAGAAGGCGTCCATCTTCGCGAACACGACCGCCAGCGGCACCGTGACCCGCTTGCTCGCCTTGACCTGGTGGGCGACCCGCAGCAGCTCGGTGATCCGGTTGAGCACCTGCAGCGGCGGCTCGGCCTCCCGCACGACCGAGGCGGGCACCTCGATGCGGTCCATCGCCCCGGGCAGCTGCCACGGGTCGAGCAGCAGCACCAACCCGTCCGCCACCCCCAGATAGGCCTGGGTGTGCACCCGGTCCTGGCTGGTGAGGTCCTCACCGGCGGCGTCGTAGAAGGACAGCACCGTGGTGCCGAAGGTTTGCCGGCCCAGCCGGCGCCTGGGCTGACGCCACTCGAGGACGATCGGCGCGCGCTGCCCGTTGATCGACTCCGGGGTCTGCTCGAACAGCCTCCCGTGGGTGAAGAGCTGCTCGACGTAGTTCTCCAGCCATTGCCGTGCCGACCCGGTAGCGCCCTGCTGGTCCCCGCTGAGCTGGATGTCGGCCAGGAACCGGCGCCGCACCGTGGTGCGCAGCTCGTGGTAGAGCACCGACAGGTAGACCGTCTTACCGGCGCCCTTACCGCCGACCATCCCGACGAGCGGGCTGCGGCTCGCCGCGAAGATCGACGACAGCGGGGTGTGGCAGGTCGGGCAGGCGCGCCGGCCGGTGAGGCCGCCGCAATGCGGGCACGCTGACGTGCTGGGGCTGCCGGGTAGCCACCGGGAGGCCGACTCGAAGGTCGGGTAGGCCGCCATCCGGACGTTGGTCAGCTGCTGGCGGAACTCGTCTTCCCGTTTCGCGCATCTCGGGCCGCCCGGCAGGCCCCGTCCCAGGCACTGGTAGGCCAGTTTGCCCTGGTCGATGCGGTGATAGCAGTACGGGCAGGCGACTTGTGCCATCTCAGGACACCTTCAGCTGGCTCACCGGTGGATCGGTGAGCGCGACGGCGGCGGGCTCGGCGAGGAAGCAGCGCAGCCAGTACGGCTTGGGCAAGCGCGGCACGGGGGTCTCCAGCACCACCGGCGTCGCGGGGTCGATCGCAACGCGGCGCCGCAGCAGCTCCACGCCCACCTCGGGCGAGCCCGGCATGACGTGTCCGGTCGCGGCCACGATGACGATCGTGACATCGGCCACGGGCAGCTCAGCGGAGAGGGTCACCACGCACCTCACCCCGCCGGTGAGGCGGTGGCCGCGGCGGCGCAGCTGGTAGCTCAGCTGCGCCAAGCGCTGCTCGACGAGCACCGACGTGGCGGCGGAGCGGCACTCGCCGCCCTCGCCGAGCAGCACCGCAGCCACCTCGACCCGGGACACTTCGGGGACACCGCGCAGCAGGCAGCCGCCCTCGTCGCGGTACTGCGCGAGGGTGATCCGGCGCCGGCCACCGGCCCAATGCACATCACCGGCGCTGGCCTGCTCGGGCCAGCACCAGGTGAGGCGGACATCGTCGCCGAAGCGCTGGGCCCGCAGCCGGCGCACCGGATCGGCCAGGTCCACCACGGCGTCCTGCCCGCGGACCGCGCCGTCCACGCCCAGGGTGAACGGCACGCAGTAGGAGCGGCCGGGGGGCACCGGCGCGACGAGGGTCATCGACTCACCTTTCGCGGTGCGCGTGCCGTCGAGTTCGACGCCGTAGCCTGCCAGCTCTCCCAGCGCCACGACCTGGCCGTATTCCCAAGGGCTCGGCTGGGCACAGCACCGGATGACGATCTCGCTGCCGGGGGGCTGCGACCAGGACAGCCGCACCGCGCGGCCCGCACCGGCGGCGGGGGTGGCCCTCAGCGCGGTGACCGGCCGGGCCTGCGGGCGGGTCGCACCGCGTACGACGACGGGCATGGAACGCAGCGTGCCGCCGTCAGGGTGCGGGTAGCAGGCGGTCAGTGTGTAGAAGTACGCGACGCCGTCGAGAGCGGTCTCGTCGCAGAACCCGCGGTGGCGGTCGACGGTCACCGGCTCGCCCCTGCCCTCGGGCAGTCCTGCGGTGCGGTGCACCTCGACGGCGGCGACGTCGGGGTGGGTCCGCCAGCGTGCCGTGACGGTGTTGCACCCGCCCTCGATCACCACCTCGGTGACCGGTGGGACGACCTCGGCATCGGCGTAAGCCGGCAGGGACCACCGCCCGCCCGAGGTGCGCGCGAACACCGCGTAGTGCACTCGCCGCCCGACCGGGGGCGCCTGGTCGTTGGTCGAGTACCCGGAGGTGATCGGGATCTGGCAGCCGTCCTCGACGTCGACCGGGTCGCGGCCGTCCCGGCGGGTCACCCGGAACGTGGTCGCCGCGTCGTGGTCGGGGGCTGGGCGCCAGGCGAGGTGGACGCCGGTGCCCTCCGGGTTCGCGGTGAGGGCGGTCACGGGCGCGGCCGGCACCGTGGCGAGCTCGCTGAGCAGCTCGGGCAGGTCGCCGGCCAACCGGAGTGCCTCGCGCAGCTGCGCGCGGGCCCGCTCGTCGCGGCCGGCTCTCAGCTCCTGCCGGGCGTCCCTACGCAGGTCCTCCACCTGCTCGCGCTGGCGCCGGACGGCCTCGCGGGCCTGCTCACCCGCCCGGCCGGGCAGGGTGGTCGCGAGCTGCTGGGCGGCGAGGAGTCGCCCGCCGGCCAGCAGGCCGGTGACGGCGGCGCGGGGGTCGCGCCCGTTCGCCGGCCGCAGGGCGGACTCGGCCAGCACGCTCACCACGACCCGGCCGGCGTCGGCCTCTCGCAGCCCGCGGCGGGTCAGCAGGGTGAACAGGGTGCGGGGCTGGGCGCCCTCGGCATGCTTGTCCCGCACCTCCTGTAACAGGTGGAACAGGGCGAGCGTGGTGAGGTCGGCACCGGCCTTCACCTCGCTGACCAGGATGCCGACGGCCTCCCGCTGCGCGCGGGTCGCCGGGCTGTCCGGCAGCGTGTCCAGCTCCGCGGCGCGCTGCTCGGCGACGCGCTGGGACAGCGACGCGCTGGTCACCGCGAAGCCGGCCATCGTGAAGCTGGTCGCCGTGGACCCATCGAGCAGTCCGAAGGTGGACAGGTCAGGGAACAGCAGCCGCGGGATGCTGTCGACGCCCGCGGCGAGCAGCTTGGTGTTCAGGCTCTCCAGGCTGCCGCGCATCCCGGATTCGGTGGGCAGCTCGACGGGCTCGACGATCCGCAGGTCCGCGGCCTTGCCGGCCACCTCGATCTCAGCGTCTCCGAGGGCGGGATGGGCGGCGGCGGCCGCTCGCAGCTGGTTGCGGGTGATCACACCGAGCCCGCCGTGGCTGGCGGCCAGCAACCCGGCCAGTTCTGCGATGGCCGAGTCGAGCTGCTGGTGGTGGGTGCTCACCCAGCTCTGCCACCACCGCGGATTGTGCAGGTCCGCGCTGCGCTCCAGCTCGGCGTGCTCGCGGAGCAGCTGCTGGCACACCAGGCCGGTCGGCCCCGCCTTGATCGCGGCCTTGTTCCACAGCCGGATCACCGCGGCGATCCGCTCGCGCAGCGCGGCGGGATCCATGCTGGTCTCGACCGCGTAGCGGGTGAGCAGATCGTCGGGCAGGTGCGGCAGCCGCCTGCGCAGCGGCTTGAGCACCTGGTCGGTGTAAGCCCGCGGATCGAAGCCGGCCATCTGCGTCAGCTCGAGATCGAGATCTTGGAGACGGCGTCGATAGCGATCCCGAGCCGCTCCGCGGACAACCCCACCGCGACCTTGATGACCAGGTCGTTGCCGGTGCTGCGCTCGGTGGCCCGCAGCGCCAGCAGCCCGTCGGAGTCGATGGACATCACGATGTCGATCGAGGCGAACTGCCCGACGGGTTGGCGCGGGACGCCGGTGATCAGACCGCTGCCCTCGGTGATCGGATTGTTCGCCGCCAGCTCCTCGCTCAGCACCGTGCCGGCCTGCTCGTAGAGCTCGATGAGGACCTCGGTCTGGTCGTGGCGGATGGTCTTGGCGACGAAGGTGCGCTCACCGGTGGGCAGCGGGTCGTTGGCGAACGCCAGATGCTTGACGTACTCCCGGGCCGGGTTGTCGGTATCCACCAACCGGACCCCGAACGCCTTGGGTAGCACGCTCTGGGTCTTCTTGCCGGAGAGCTGGGAGACCAGCTGCTCCGACATGCCGTACTGGCGGGCGACCTCGGTGACGACCTTGGCGGCCTCCCGCTGTGCCTCGGCGTCGCTGCCGGCGCTCTCCATGGCCTCCTGCTGCATCCGGTAGACCACCCGGGACAGCGCGAAGATCGCCGCGCCCTTGGCCACCGCCAGCTCCGGGTCGTGGAGCTTGGGTGTCCAGCCGAACTCCTCGGCCAGCCGGGCCGCCACCATCGGCATCCGGGTGGACCCGCCGACCAGCAGCACCTCATCGATCGTCGCGCCCGGTGCGCGCTGCGCCAGGGTGTCGAGCGTGCGCCGGACGATCTCGACGGTGCGGTCCAGCAGGTCCGCGGTCATCGTCTCGAACTCGGCCCGGGTGACCTCGATGCGTGCTGCGGCACCGGCGAAGCGCAGCTGCACCGGCCGGCTCTCCTGGGCCGACAGGTGCTTTTTCAGCTCCTCGGCCTTGTTCGCGACCTCCTGGAGGAACTCCGCGTCGTCCTCGGGTGACTCCGCGGGCGCGGCCTGCACGACGAAGGAGCACAGAAGATGATCACGGAGTCGCGCATCCCAATCGGCGCCGCCCAGGTTGGTGTCCCCGTCGGTGCAGACGACGGTGATCTCGCTCGGGCCCACCCGGATCACGCTGGTGTCGAACGTGCCGCCGCCCAGGTCGTAGACCAGTACTGTCTTGTCGGTCGCGTCCCTGGTCAGGTCGTAGTGCACGGCGGCAGCCACCGGCTCGGGCAGGATCCCGACGACGTCGAGCCCGGCGATCAAGCCGGCCTTGTTGGTGGCCTCCTTCTGCCGCGCCCCGAAATAAGCCGGGACGGAGATCACCACCCGCTCGACGGGGCCTCCTGTGTAGTGCGCCGCGTCGGCGGCCAGCCGGCGCAGGATCAGCGCCGAGATCGACTCCGGGGTGTGCACCTCGCCGTGGAACTCGTACTCCCGGTCCTCACCCATCTGCCGCTTGATCAGGCTCACCACGCTGTCGGCGTCGATGAACGCCGACTGCTTGGCCGACTCACCGACCACGACGTTCGTCGGCGTCTCGAACTGCACGACCGAGGGGGTGATCTCGGAGTTGGTGTCGTTGCGGCACACCGTCGGGCGCCCGGTCTCGTCGATGTAGGCGATCGCCGAGTAGGTGGTGCCCAGATCGATGCCGAAGACTCGGCCGGCGCCCTCAGCCATCGGTCTGCTCCTTCGTTGTATAACGATGCAGCCTGATCCGGGCGGGCAGCACGACCTTCCCGCCGTCGATCTCCGCGTAGCCGTGCTGGACCACCTCGGCCACAGTGGCGTCCCGCTGCGGGTCGTGGCTCTCCTCGACTGCGGCGACCTGGTGGCGGCTCGGCGTGAAGGCGTCCCCCGCCTCAGCGGGGAGCATGGTGACGCCGCAGCGCTCCAGCGTCTCCGCCACCGTCGCGGCGAACGACTCGAGCAGGTTCGCGACCTGCGGCCCGGTCATCTCGGCGGGCACCGTGCCGGCTTGGCGCAGCAGCCCGTTGCGTAACCGGCACAGGTCGGTGATCACCGGGCGCAGCTGACCGGCCCGCTCGATCGAGCGGAGCCGCTCGATCTCCTCGTGCTGACGGTCTATCACCCGCTCCCTGGCCAGCGCCCGGTCATCCTCGCCGACGCGGCACTGGATGAGTTTCTGCAGCGCGGTCTCGATCGCGACGAGCCGTAGCTCCAGTTCGGTAGCGACCAGCGCGGCGGGGTGGAGGACGTCGCGCTCATCGGTGACGTGACCGTTGTCGTCAGAGCCGTCCGGTGGGCGCATGTCACCTCATGCAATCAAGTTCTGGAAGACGCTCCGGGACGGAGACCAACCCCCTACCCGGATGTCATGATACGTCGACCAGCGGCCCGCAAAACCGGTTCGCGCTAGCTTCCGACCGCACGCGGGTCTGGATCATCGAGGCGAGCGCGTCCGGTGTGCGCCGGCCACGCCGTTGGGGCCCTCAGTGGTCCGGCGCCGGAAGTCCGTCGGGTGCCGTGAACGAGACGTCAGCGACGTTTTCGGCGCCGGGCAGGTCGGTGGTGTCTCGTTCACGGCGCACACCGTCACCGCGCAGCTGACCTGCCGTCAACTCCACTCCCGATGGACTTCCGGTGGCGACCACTTTAGGCTCCACGGGCCGAGCGAAGGAGAACCAGACGTACTGCTCGAAGCTGGTCGAGCCAGGCGATGCCGACGCCAGGCCGCGAGGGTGGCCCCCGCCTCACGGATGGAGACACGGTGAGTATGGTCACCAGGGCGGATCCGCGGTTGCCTGCGGTGCACGTTGCTGACAGTCACGATCTGATCCGGGTGCAGGGCGCGCGGGTGAACAATCTCTGCGATGTCAGCGTCGAGATCCCGAAGCGCCGGTTGACGGTGTTCACCGGCGTTTCGGGCTCGGGCAAGAGCTCGCTGGTGTTCGGCACGATCGCCGCGGAGTCGCAGCGGATGATCAACGAGACTTACAGTGCCTTCGTGCAGGGTTTCATGCCGACGCTGGCGCGGCCCGAGGTCGACGTGCTTGACGGGCTGACGACCGCGATCATCGTCGATCAGGAGCGGCTGGGTGCCGACCCCCGTTCCACGGTTGGCACCGCCACTGACACAGGCGCGATGCTGCGCATCCTGTTCAGCCGGCTCGGGCAGCCGTATGTCGGCTCGCTCCAGGCGTTCTCCTTCAATGTCGCCTCGATCAGTGGGGCGGGTGCGGTCACCCTGGAGCGCGCCGGACGGACCGTGCAGGAGCGTCGCAGCTTCAGTATCACCGGGGGCATGTGTCCGCGCTGCGAGGGCCGGGGCTCGGTCTCCGATATCGACCTCACTCAGCTCTACGACGACTCCAAGTCGCTCGCCGAGGGCGCGTTCACCATCCCCGGCTGGAAGTCGGACAGCTGGTGGACAGTGCGGATCTACGCCGAGTCGGGCTTCCTCGACCCGGACAAGCCGATCCGCGAGTTCACCAAGAAGGAAATGCAGGACTTTCTGTACCGTGAGCCGACCAAGGTGAAGGTCGAGGGCGTGAACCTCACCTACGAGGGGCTGATCCCCAAGGTCCAGAAGTCGTTCCTGTCCAAGGACGTCGAGGCGTTGCAGCCGCACATCCGGGCGTTCGTGGAGCGGGCGGTGACGTTCACCATCTGTCCGGAGTGCGGCGGCACCCGCCTGTCCGAGGCGGCCCGGTCCTCCAGGATCAAGGGGATCAACATCGCCGACGTCTGCGCAATGCAGATCAGCGACCTGGCCGAGTGGGTCTGCGGCCTCGACGAGCCGTCGGTGGCGCCGCTGCTCGCCACGCTGGCGCAGACCCTCGACTCGTTCGTGGGGATCGGGCTGGGCTACCTCTCGCTCGAGCGGTCGTCGGGCACGCTCTCGGGCGGCGAGGCGCAGCGCACCAAGATGATTCGCCACCTCGGGTCCTCGCTCACCGACGTCACCTATGTCTTCGACGAGCCCACTATCGGGCTGCACCCCCATGATGTCGCGCGGATGAATGAGCTGCTGGTGCGGCTGCGGGACAAGGGCAACACGGTGCTCGTGGTGGAGCACGAGCCGGAGACGATCGTGATCGCCGACCACGTCGTCGACCTCGGTCCCGGCGCCGGTACGGCGGGTGGCACCGTCTGTTTCGAGGGCACCGTCGAGGGGCTGCGGGCCAGCGGCACCCTCACCGGCCGTCATCTCGACGACCGGGTCGTCCTCAAGGAGGCGGTGCGCACGCCCACCGGCCGGCTTGCGATCCGCGGCGCGAGGGCGCACAACCTGCGCGATGTCAATGTCGACATCCCACTCGGGGTGCTGGTCGTGGTCACCGGCGTCGCCGGCTCCGGCAAGAGCTCGCTGATGCACGGGTCGCTGTCCGGGCGGGACGGAGTGGTGGCGATCGGCCAGGGCGCGATCCGTGGCTCGCGACGGAGCAACCCGGCGACCTACACCGGGCTGCTCGACCCGATCCGCAAGGCGTTCGCGAAGACCAACGGCGTGAAGCCGGCGCTATTCAGCGCCAACTCCGAGGGCGCCTGCCCCAGCTGCAACGGCGCCGGCGTCCTCTACACCGACCTGGCGATGATGGCCGGCGTCGCCACCACCTGCCAGGAGTGCGAGGGCAAGCGGTTCGGAGCATCGGTACTGGACTACCACCTCGGCGGCCGCGACATCAGCGAAGTGCTCACGATGTCGGTGACCGAGGCCGAGGAGTTCTTCAGCACTGGCCAGGCGCGCACGCCGGCCGCGCACGCCATCCTGGCTCGACTCTCCGATGTCGGGCTCGGCTACCTGCGCCTGGGCCAGCCGCTCACCACGCTCTCCGGCGGCGAGCGCCAACGGCTCGAGCTGGCCACCCACCTGGCCACCCACGGCGGCGTCTACGTCCTCGACGAGCCGACCACCGGCCTGCACCTCGCCGACGTCGAGCAGCTACTCGACCTGCTCGACCGCCTCGTCAACTCCGGCACGTCGGTCATCGTCATCGAACACCACCAGGCAGTCATGGCGCACGCCGACTGGATCATCGACCTCGGCCCCGGCGCCGGCCACGACGGCGGCCAGATCGTCTTCGAAGGAACACCGCGGGCACTCGTCACTGCCCGCTCCACCCTCACCGGCAAGCACCTCGCGGCCTACCTCAGCTACTGAGGCGAGAGGAGCGAAAGCTCGCTTTCGCTCCCGAGCCGATTGAGCTTGTGAGAGGCGCTGAAAGCGCCGAATACCGCGCACGGCGGCCTGGTTCCGACCATCGGCAGCCAGGCGGTGACGACCGCTGGCTCCGCCGGTGTGGCCGCCGCGGCGGCACAGACCGTCAGCACGGTCGCAGGCGTCGGTGCGATGGCGGGCGTCGCAGTGCGCAGCAACCCATCAATTTGGTCAGGGCCCAGCCGATCGCAGAGCGCCTGCAACGCGGCGGGATCATCCACGGTGGCGAAGCCGTTGTCCAGTGCAGTGAAGACGATCCCAGCCTTGGTGGCCTGCGCGCCTCGACAGACGTCGCCCGGGTGGCCATCGAGGCGATCCGAGCGTAGGGCCGCCTCAGGTGGTGGTACCCCAGGTAGTGGACCAGCCATACTGGGCCAGCCGGGTGGCCGTCCTGGGCATCGGCACGGCACACGACGGTCCGACTCCGACTACCGAAGTCCCTCTCCGCCGCGCTCAGGGCGGCCCTGACCCCCGAGACCCGCGCACGAGCGAGGGCCGTGGCCGCCGCAACGATTTCGCGGGTGGAAGCATCACTTGCCGAGAGATCAGACGGAACTGTTGTGGCCACTGGTCGCCACGTCGGTGACAGTTTGTCCCGCTCGCGGGTGGCGTGGGGCGTCACGGCCGGGCAAGGAGCTTGTGTGGCACTGACGGGAAGCGGGCGAAGTCCCGGTCGAGGGTGGCGATCGTGCATCCGTGCTCCGTGGCGACTGCGGCGAGCACGGCATCCGGGATGAGATCGGCGGTGGCGTCGGCCTCATCGCACAGATCACGCAGCAGCGCAAGGTGTCGGGGTCCTGGTCCCAGGAGCAGGTGGTGGGGCTGAGTCGTGGTCGCGTCGATGAACGCAAAAGCTTCACCGCGAGGTGTGGGGACTTCGAAGATCCGCGGGTGCGTGGTCAGGCGCAGGAACGACGCCCACACCACCAGGGGAACCGTGAACGGCTCGTCACCATCCAGCAGACCGTCAAACCATGGTCGGACTGATGGGTGATGTGGGTGGTCTGCGCGGTGGGCGGCGAGGACCACGTTGACGTCAAGCAGCAGCACAGTCAGCGCCGCGCGTCGAGGGGGAGTCCTTCGTCGAGTACCTCGTGCAGGGACTGGTTTGACGTGAGGTCGACGCCGGGCCGCGGCCCGGTGCCGCCGTGGAAGACGGGGACCGCCGGCCGCTGGCCCCGCTGTCGGGGTACGGCGAGTTCACGGCGCAGGGCGGCGTCGATGACTTGACCGAGCGTCTGACCGCGCTCGTGCGCCAGGCGCTTCGCCGCCGTGAGCAACTCGTCGGAGATCGAAATCGTGGTGCGCATGATGTGTAGTCTACGACATCACACGCATCAGGCCAGCTAGCACTCCAGCGCCCTGCTGGCCTTGGTAACGAGGATGGCGCTTGTCACGTTTTCGCGGTGATGTGCTAGCTTCGGGTGTGTTCGTACGGCACTGTTGCGTAGACGGGTCAGGAGCTCGGGCAGGCTGTGCTGATACGTCGTCGTCCTTGTCGAGTACGTCCGCCTCGGTCGGCGTTCGCGGGCCCCCGGTTCCCGCCAGATGTGATCATGGTGGCGATCCGCTGGTATCTCCGCTATGGCCTGTCCTACCGTAATACCATGTAGCTTATGTTGATCATGCTGCTGGTCTGGGCGGCGAGCTGAGCAAGGTGGACCGGGAGTCGCTCATCCCAGTCCTGAGGGGGATGTCAGCTGTCCCGGTGGCGGTACGGCGGATCATGCGTAGGGCCTTGGTGAAGGAGACCCGGTCTGGATCGAGGTCGCGGCAGCAGAGACCTCCCCCGCGACCGGGCCGCACGTGCGCTCGAACAGCTCAGGCAACCCCGTGCGGCCCAGGCGTTTATCAGGCCTGGCTGATCGCCGACGCGGTCGGCACCGTCCATGCCGCGTTCCGGCAGCCCCACCAGTCCAACGACCCCGTCACCTTGGTCGCGACCTCTTCATAGTCGGCCTCGGTTCATAGTCGTCCTCGGCGAACAGGTACAACGCCAACGTCAGATACGCGACCACGTGTGCGGGCAGCTTGCCGTCCGAGCGTTTCTCCCGCACCCACACACGGCGACCGCGTCATCGACCGCATCGAGGCACCGCGCTGACCGGCGATGATTGATTACCGTTGAACAGTGACCTCAGCCCAGATCGCCCCGGTCGTCATCGGCGGACTCGTGACACTCTTGGCGACTTTTGTCGTTCAAGTCTTTGTGATCCCGCCGGTACAAGCGAGGATCAGACGGCGAGAACGCTGGGAGGAAGAGGTGCTGGAACTCTCGGCATTGCTGGAGGAGGAACTGCCGCGAGCGCTTGATGGGTATAGTTCAGCCGTCTACCAGACCTACTACATGAAGCAGTGGCTAGGCGACGAAGAGTACAACCAAGTGAAAGTTCAGGAATTATGGCAGTCATCCCAGGCCGAGCTGCGTGAAGCAGACAAGGTCGCGGGCGAGCGGATGGCTCGCCTGAATATACTTTACTCACGTATCAAGCAATCGCACCCAAGGGCTCCTTACTGGGGTCGCCTGTCCATGCTCCGAGTCAAGCTCCAAGTTGCTGTTGGGGACATCGAGGTGGTGGGTCGACCGGAAGATGCTCCCAAGCTCGATGGCGAAGCGTGCTGGGACGAGAAAAGGGAAACTTTGCGAACGGCGCTAGGGGAACTGCGTGTCACTCACAATGAGATCGCCAATCCGATAAAGCCGCCACCCAGGCAACTCGCCCATCGGGTGCGACAAGAGATCAAGCGACAGATCGAGAAGTGGCGGCAAGAACGCCGGAAGTGCAAGGAGCTCGATGTCACCCCCACCTCGGACACTCTTGATCAGCCGCCAACCGGAAAGACTAAATGAGACACCCCCGAACTCGACAGCTCACAACGTCACCGCCCCAGCAAGCGACGCGCAGACCTGCTCGTGTGACCCGTTCCCACAGAAGAGCGGTTGTGTGGGACTCGACCCGCTGCGGCTCGATCACCGCTTCCCCTTCCGGATGTGCCGCACCTATGACTTGATCGCTTCACTGTCGTTCCGGGTGATCGCGACCGGGTTGGGCCGCTCATCCTCGACGGTCAGCCGCGAGGTCAGGGATGACGGTGGGCTCGGGGCTATCGGGCGGCGTGGTTGTGAGCACAGCGTTCGGAGCCGACGAAGCTCTCGCGGCTACCAGGGTTGGCCGTGATGGTGGAGGAGAAGCTGGAACGGCGGCGGTCGCCACAGCGGATCTTCGGATGGCGGGCAGCCTGGCCATGGTCGCCCGTGACGTCGGAAAGGAGAGTGTTTACTCCTTTCCATTCTCAACGTATAGCGCACTGGGGGGCTTGCGGCAAGACCCGGGTCGTGCCGCACAATCGTCGGCCGGGGCCAGAACCTGGGGAAATGGGAGTCGCGAAGTGCGTGTGTTGTTGTCGACGTATGGATCGCGCGGGGACGTCGAACCGCTGGTGGGACTCGCGGTGCGGTTGCGGGCACTCGGCGCGGAGGTGCGGGTGTGCGCGCCGCCGGACTTCGAGCAGCGGCTGGCCGGTGTCGACGTGCCGATGGTGCCCTTGGGCCAGTCGGCGCGCGCTGACGACCGCGGCGCCGCCGCCGTCATCCCTGCCCCGGCACGCGGCCGAGTTGATCGCCAGCCAGTTCGACGCGGTCACCGCGGTGGCCGAGGGATGTGACGCGTTGGTGGCGACCGGCATGATGCCGGCCGCGGCCGGCGCGCGGTCGGTGGCCGAGAAACTGGGTATCCGCTCGGTGTCCGCGACCTTCCAGCAGCTCACCCTGCCCTCGCCGCACCACCCGCCGCTGGCGTACCCGGGCCGGCCGTTCCCGCCGGAGGTGACCGACAACCGGGTGCTGTGGGACCTGGACGCCCAGAGCATCAACGCGCTGTTCGGTGCGGCGCTCAACACCAACCGGGCATCGATTGGCCTGCCCCCGGTGGACAATGTCCGTGACTACGTCATCGGCGACCAGCCGTGGCTGGCGACGGACCTGATCCTGGACCCGTGGCAGCAGACGCCGGACCTCGACGTCGTACAGACCGGCGCGTGGATCCTGCCCGACGTTCGCCGGCTCCCGGACGACCTAGAAGCGTTCCTGGACGCCGGCACACCACCGGTGTACGTGGGCTTCGGCAGCATGCCCATGCGCGCATCGACGGACGTCGCCCGGGTGGCCATCGAGGCGATCCGGGCGCAGGGCCGCCGCGCACTCGTCGGGCGCGGCTGGGCCGACCTGGCCCTGATCGACGACCGGGACGACTGCTTGGGCGTCGGCGAGGTCAACCAGCAGGCACTGTTCGCCCGGGTGGCCGCCGTCGTGCACCACGGCGGCGGCCACCACGACGACGGCCACCAGGGCCGGCGCGCCTCAGGTGGTGGTACCCCAGGCGGCGGACCAGCCGTACTGGGCCGGCCGGGTGGCCGAGCTGGGCATCGGCGCGGCGCACGAGGGTCCGACTCTGACCTTCGAGTCCCTGTCCGCCGCGCTCAGGGCGGCCCTGACCCCCGAGACCCGCGCACGAGTCCTCTATAACTCAATGGAGAATCCGCCAAACCTAGCATCTTTTTAGTCGCTGTGAGGGGTGTGTGTCAATTCAGGGGTATGACGAGGAATTGTGGTCCGAGCGGAGCTACGTGGCCGGGCTCTATACGCGGCTCGACGCCGAGCGCGCGCGAGTGAGGGGCGAGTACAACGCGGCGTTGCGGGGAAACGGCGGGACACCCGTGGAACGGGATGTCGAGGTGCGCGCGCTGGCCAAAGAGGTGAAGCGGCTGGACGTGGCGGACAACGGGCTGTGTTTCGGTCGGTTGGACACCGTTTCGGGCGAGCATTCCTACATCGGCCGGATCGGCCTTTTCGACGAGGAGAACGACTACGAACCAGTGTTGCTCGATTGGCGGGCGCCGGCGGCGCGCGCGTTCTACGTCGCCACCGCCGCAACCCCGGAGAACATGCGCCGGCGCCGCCAGTTCCACACCCGCGGGCGTTTGGTGGTCGATTTCACCGACGAGGTGCTCGGCCGCCCCGGCGGTGCGGAGCGAGGTGGCCGAGGAGACTCAGCCCTGCTCGCGGCGGTCAACGCGCCGCGCGGTGACGGGATGCGCGACATCGTGGCGA
>JBOHFF010000119.1:0-25985 GCA_050699515.1 Pseudonocardiaceae bacterium | reverse complement strand
GCCTTGCCCGCCGCGGCGGGCAAGGCAGCGCCAAGTACCTCGAAGGTCCGAGGCAGGCTCTGCGCACCGGTGAACCCGCTGGCCACGAGCGCAGCGCCTACCTCGGATGCGGCGTAGGTGTCCACCGAGGGACCGGACAACGCGGCCACCAGCCGCTCGGTGAGATCCTGCAGGTAGCCATGGAGATCGGCGGTCGGCATCGGCAGGTAGGAGGTCGTGGCGATGGCGCGGGCCCATTTCCGGGCAACACCAGCTGGCGACGGGGTGGCCCGGCCCCAGTCACCAGGTCTGACTGTGTGGTCCTGTCCCAACCTGTTGACCCACCTGATCAACGACTAGGTGCTGCGGTCCGTACTACCTTACAGTCGCGGACACGTATCAGTCCTGTGTCATGGCCCCTCGGCCGGGGTAAGCCAGATTGCTCCGGCCGGCGGCAGCCGGAGCACGGTGGAGTAGGGCCGTCCGTGCGATGGTTTCTCGCCGGCGATGACTTCGCCGAGGTTTCCCACTCCTGAGCCGCCGTAGCAGTCGGAATCGGTGTTGAGTACTTCGCGCCAGCGTCCTGGTCCGGGAAGGCCGATTCGGTATCTCTCGTGCGGGTTTCCGGCGAAGTTCGCCAGGCACACCAGTACCGATCCGTCGTCTCCCCAGCGCAGGAAGCTCAGGACGTTCCCCCTGGCGTCGTTGGCGTCGATCCATTCGAAGCCGGCTGGGATGGTGTCCTGGCTGTAAAGGGCGCGATATGATCGGTAGGCGGTGTTGAGATCGCCGACCAATTGCAGCAGGCCACCGTGCAGCGGGTGGTGACGGAGATTCCAGTCCAGTGACCGGTTCTCCGCCCATTCGGCGGGTTGGCCCAGCTCACCACTCATGAACAGCAGTTGTTTGCCCGGATGTGCCCACATGTAGGCCAGCAGGCACCGCAGGTTGGCGGCCTTGTTCCAGTCGTCGCCGGGCATCCGGTTCCACAGCGAGCCCTTGCCGTGCACCACCTCGTCATGGGACAGCGGCAGCACGAAGTTCTCACTCCAGGCGTACATCAGCGAGAAGGTCATCTCGTTGTGGTGGTAGGTCCGGTGTACTGGGTCATGGCTGACGTATTCGAGGGTGTCGTGCATCCAGCCCATGTTCCATTTGAAGCCGAACCCCAGCCCGCCCAGATGAGTGGGGCGGGTGACACCGGGCCAGGCGGTGGATTCCTCGGCAACGGTCACGACCCCGGGATGCTGTTTGTAGACGGTGGCGTTCATCTCCTGCAGGAATGCCACCGCATCGAGGTTCTCCCGCCCGCCGTAGGCATTAGGCGACCATTCGCCTGGTTGGCGTGAGTAGTCCAGGTACAGCATCGAGGCCACGGCGTCCACCCGCAGGCCGTCGAGGTGGAACTCCTCGAGCCAGTACAGCGCGTTGGCCACCAGGAAGTTGCGGACCTCGTTGCGGCCGTAGTCGAAGATCAGGGTCCCCCAGTCCGGGTGCGCGGCGCGGCGCGGGTCGGAGTGCTCGTAGCAGGGCGCACCGTCGAAACGGGCCAGTGCCCACTCGTCGCGCGGGAAGTGCGCCGGCACCCAGTCCATGAGCACCCCGAACCCGGCCGCGTGCAGGGTGTCGACGAAGTAGCGGAAATCGTCCGGGCACCCGTACCGCGCTGTCGGGGCGTAGTAGGAGGTGACCTGGTAGCCCCAGGAGCCGCCGAAGGGGTGCTCGGCCACCGGCAGTAGCTGGATGTGAGTGAATCCGGTCACCTGTAGATGCTCGACCAGTTGGTGGGCCAGCTCGCGGTATCCCAGGCCCTGCTTCCAGGAGCCCAGGTGCACCTCGTAGACGCTCATCGGTTTGGTCGTCGGCTGACCCTGCGCCCGCTCGGAGAGCCACCCGGCGTCGCGCCACTCGTGGGTCGAGGGGCCGGCGACCACGGAGGCGGTGTTCGGTGGGCATTCCGTGGCACGGGCCATCGGATCGGCCTTTTCCAGCCAACCCCCGTCGGGGGCAAGCAGCCGGAACTTGTAGCGGGCGCCGGCGCCGACACCGGGCAGGAAGATCTCCCACACCCCCGACGAGCCCAGCGATCGCAGCGGGGTGGCCACCCCGGACCAACCGTCGAAGTCCCCGCACACCCGCACTCCCCGAGCGTGCGGCGCCCACACCGCGAACGAGGTGCCCACAACCAGGCCACCTGGCGTGGAATAGCTTCTCAGGTGCGCGCCGAGCACGTCCCACAGCCGCTCGTGGCGGCCTTCCCCGATGAGGTGCAGGTCTACCTCGCCCACGGTGGGCAACCAGCGGTACGGGTCGTCGGTGATCTCCGTGTGCTCGCCGTAGCGCACCCGCAGCCGGTAGTCGCCTGGGCCGGGCATGAGACCGTGGAACAGGCCCCCGGTGCCCTGCTGGAGTGGGTACTCGTGGCTCTCGGCGAGCACCGTCACCTCATCGGCATGCGGGCGCAGCACCCGCACCGCGGTGCCCTGGGGGTGCTGGTGCGCCCCCAGCACCGAATGCGGATCATGATGTTCGCCGGCCAGCAGCCTGCGCAGCTCGCCGTCCGGTGGTGCCGAAGTGACGCGGTCTGCTGCCTGCACGGTCACGTCCTCCCTGGGTTCGTGGTTGTTCCCAGTGTGTCGGTTCCCGCGCAGATCCGCTGGGTGGGCAGATGTGACATCGCAGGTGTTCCACAGTCCCTACCGTCCTCGCGGGGCGCATGCAGATCGGCAGCACCTGTTGATCGATGACCCTTGAGTGTCAGACGGTGAGCAGGCGCACCGGGTACTCGGCGGCGCTGGCGAGCTTGGCGAGGTCCTTGGGATCGGAAGTGAGCACTGCGGCGTTGTGCTCGATGGCGGCCACGATCACGGCGGCGTCAACCACATCGGAAGTCTGGCTTCGAGCGAGCAGCCTTCCGACGTCATCAGCGGTTCTCATGGTGAAAGGAATGATCCGACAGATCTGGCGGATCTCGGACAATGCGTGCTGACGGGGACTTGCCCGCCAGACCTGCGCGAAGACCACCGCAGGCAGCAAGGCTGGGCGACGGGCGAGCAGGGCCAACTGGCACTCTGCGATGACCTTGCCGTGCGGACGTACCTCGGCGCTGATCAGCGCTCCAGCATCGAGTAGCAACTGGGGACGGCTATTCATCCGGCCCGTTGATGCGTCTGATCGCCGACCTCGCCGCGTAGGCGGGCGAGCGCCGTCAGCCGGGCATCCCTCTGCTGCGCCGTCTCGGGCTTCCAGAACTCGATCTCCTCAAGATCTGTCCGGGCTGCCGCCATGGCCTCCTCGTCCGGTTCGCCGTACACCTCGTAGTACTCCGCGAGCGCAGACTGGGCTGAGGCGAGGTCAGCGGCTTCGCTCGCCGCTCGCGAGAGCCACGCGGACAGCGCGATCCCCTCGCCGTCCGCGGCTGTCTTTGCCCGTTCAAAGACCTCGGAGTCGAGCGAGATGCTGATCTTCTTGACCGTCATGCGATCAGTTTAACAGCGAAAGTAGCACCGTGGTAGGACTGTTTGTCATGAATTCAACACCAGGTCGTCAAGATCAACATTATGCTGCGGGGCAGAACAATCGTGGCATTCTCGTCGTGCTTGCCCGATTCTGTCTGTGTGGGTCGATACCCTCCAGACCTCGTCGAGGAGGGGAGTTTTCGTGCCTTACGAGCCACCGGGCTGGTTGGAGCGGGCTGTCAACGCCTTTGGCCGATCTGCGCGCGAGCAGCTGAGCACCGGTGCCGGTGAGCCTGAGGAGGCACTGCGCGCCCCCCTGGTCACCCTGTTGAAGGAGATCGGATCACGGCACGGCCTTCATGTGGTGCCGGTGGGTGAAGCGATGTTGTCGGACCTGCAGGTGCGGCCTGACTACGCGGTGCAGGTCAACGGTGCCATCTGCGGTTACATAGAGATCAAGAAACCGGGACTCGGCGCGGATGCGCCGGCGTTGACCGGCAAACACAACCGTCGGCAGTGGGCGCGGCTGTCGAACCTGCCGAACCTGATCTACACCGACGGGACGTGCTGGGCCCGGTACGAGACGGGCATTCGCAAGGGCGAGGTCATCAAGCTCGATGGCACGGTCATCGAGGGTTCCGGCGTCCTGCGCGTGGCTGGTCCAGAGTTCGAGCAGATGCTCGTCACGTTCCTCGGGTGGGCGCCGTCACCGATCCGCAACGTCGATGCGCTGGTCCGGGCGGTCGCCCCAGCTTGTCGGTTGCTCCGTGACGAGGTCACTGACCAGCTCGCTCGCGAAGGAGCGGGATCGGTCACCAACAGGCAGCTGTTCAGCGGGCTGGCAGCCGACTGGCGCCGGTTGCTGTTCCCCACCGCTGACGACGGTGAGTTCGCCGACGGTTACGCCCAGACGGTGACCTTCGGCCTGCTGTACGCCCGTAGCCGGGGCATTACCTTCGAGCATCGCGCTTACCACGAGATCGGCGATCTGATCGCGGTGGGGAACACCCTGATGGGTCGGGCCTTGCAGGTCCTGACCGATCAGTTCGGTGGTTCGTCGGAGCAGGTCGGGCCGTTCAAGGTCACCCTCGACACGCTGCTGCGCGTCATCGGCGCGGTGGACTGGGACCGGGTCCGGTCCGGCCGGCGGGACACCTACCTCTACCTGTACGAGCACTTCCTCGCTGAATACGACCCGGTGAAGCGGCAGGAATCCGGCGTCTACTACACACCGGTCGAGCTGGTGGAGCCGATGGTTCGGCTCACCGACGATGCACTGCGCACCCGGCTGGGCCTGACCCGTGGCCTGGGTGCCGACGGGGTGCGAGTGGTTGACCCGGCGGCCGGCACCGGGACCTTCCTGCTCCGCATCCTCGACACCGTGTTCAACCGCGTCGAAGCGGCGGACGGTACCGGCGAGGCGCGCGAGGTGCTCAGTTCCATGGCCAGCCGGTTGGTGGGATTCGAGCTGCAGATGGGGCCGTACACGGTGAGTGAGCTGCGGCTCACCGACCTGCTGGCGCACCGCGGCGTCGAGCTGACCGCGGCCGACCGGATGCCCTTGCACGTCACGAACACCCTCGATGACCCCTTTCGTACCCAGCCACCGTTAGCCAGCTTCCTCAAGGCCATCGCGGACTCGACCCGCCGGGCTGACCACATCAAGGCCGAGCTCCCGGTCACGGTAGTGATCGGCAACCCGCCGTACCGCGAACGGGCCAACGGCGACGGGTCGTGGGTGGAGCTGGGCGGCTTCTACGGCGGTCGCAGGCGAAACGAGGACGCCTCGCTGATGTCCGATTTCCGGCTCCCCGGCAACGGGCGCAACGAGTACAAGCTCAAAAACATGGCCTGGTACTTCTGGCGCTGGGCCACCTGGAAGGTCTTCGACAGCCCGAGCGCCCAAGGCCGTGGCGTGGTCGCGTTCGTCACCACAGCCGCCTACCTGCGCGGCACTGCGTTCAAGGGGATGCGCAAGTACCTGCGCCGGATCTGTGACGAGGGCTGGATCATCGACCTGAGCCCCGAGGGGATGCGGCCTGACGTGGCGACCCGGATCTTCCCGAAGGTGCAGCACCCGCTCGCGGTCGGCATCTTCGTCCGCGCGGAGGACGACACTACCGATGAGCCGGCGCGCATCCACTACACCGCAGTACACGGGAAACGGGCCGAGAAGTTCGCCGTGCTCGGCGCGCTGGGGCTCGACGATCCGGTGTGGCAGGACGCTCGTGATGGCTGGGATGCGCCATTCACCCCGGTCGGAGAGGCAAGCTGGGATGAGCACCCCGCGCTGGACGATCTGTTCCCGGTGCGAGTTCCGGGCGTCAAGGCGAACCGAGCCTGGGTGTTCTCGGCCAGGCCCGACGTGCTCCGGCAACGCTGGCGCCGGCTACTGACTGAGCCTGATCCGGCTGTTCAGTCGGAGCTGCTGAAAGCGACAAGCGCCCGCACGATGACGAGTCGGCAAACCGCACTTCCCGATGGCGACCGCCTGCCCGCGCTGGCTGACGAGACTGACTTGGATCCCCGGCTTCGCCAGGTTCTGCATCGCAGCTTTGATCGAAAGTGGCTGGTTGACGATCCTCGGGTGATTGACCGCCTGCGCCTCGACCTCTGGCAGGCCGCAACCTACGCGGAGCAGCTGTTTCTCGTTGAGCAACACGCTCAGGTGATCGGTAGCGGGTCCGGCGTCATCGTAAGCGCTCTCATCCCGGACAATGATTGTTTCAATAATCGGGGCGGTCGGGTGTTGCCCGTGTATCACCCCGACGGGCGGGCGACCAGTGGTGCCGGGCTGCTCGGCGCGCTGTCGAAGCGCCTCGGCGTCGAGATCAGTGGGCTGGACCTGCTCTCCTACGTCGCTGCGGTGGTATCCCATCCGGGCTACACGGCACGGTTCGCGAAGCAGTTGGAGACGCCTGGTGTCAGGGTGCCGTTCACCGCGGAGGCCGAGGTGTTCAGGCAGGCCGTCGAGTTGGGTCGTGAGGTGGTGTGGGCCTCGACTTACGGGCAGCGCTGCGCCGATCCCGCCGCCGGTCGGCCGCGTGAGGACATCTCCCTGCCGCGTGATCAGCGCCCGATGAGTTTGGACGGCATCCCGCACACCCCGGAAGACATGCCCGCCACCATCGAGCACTCCAGTGACGACCCGGGAACCGAGACCGACGACGTGCTGCTGGTTGGCGGCAGCCGGTTCCAGCCGGTGCCCGCCGCGGTGTGGCGCTACGACGTGGGCGGCAAGCCCGTGCTGCGGCAGTGGTTCGGCTACCGCAAGCATGAACCGGGTGGGCGGGTCACCAGCCCACTGGATCTGATCGTGGCTGACCGCTGGTCGCATGAGGACACCCTCGAGCTACGCGAGTTGCTCTCGATCCTGCGCCGGCTCACTGATCTTGCGCCAGCGCAGGCCGAGTTGCTGGATCAGGTGTGCGCCGGATCGCTGATCACCGTCGAGGAGCTGACGGTAGCGGGCGTGCTGCCGGTGCCGGACTCGCGGCGGGTGCTGGTCTCGGGTGCGCCTGCTGCGGAGCAGGGCCAGCTAGACTACAGGTCGTAGTCGCCGTCTTTGACGCCGGCGATGAACACAGCCCACTCGGCGTAATCGAAAACGGCGGTACCCGCGTCCGGGCGGCGATTGTTGCGTACGTAAACTGCGTCTTTGGTGAACTTGGTCTGCACGCAAGTGGAGTTGTTGAATGACCGTCGCGGCAGAAACCACTCGCCGACGATGCGGGGCATGGCGCTAATTCTCCTCCAGCTCTCTGAGGATGGCTTGGATGAACTCGGTGCTTTCCTCGTGGCCGAGGGCCTTGGCCCGAAGCAGATCCATTGTATGCGCAGCACCGGACACCTCATCTTCCCGGTCCTGGAAGGCGCAGGCGCCGTAGCCGTCGAAGCATAGCATGCGCGGCGCCGGTGGCGGGAAGTCATAGAGCGTCACGGTCAGGCCCATGAGGGCGTGCGCGCCGGAGCCCAGCGGCAACACCTGGATCACCACGTTCTGGTTCAACGTCGTCATAGTGATCAGATGCTCCAGCTGCTCGCGCATCACCGCCGCGCCGCCGACCCCGGAACGCAGCGCAGCTTCACCGAGAACGCACCACAACCGCAGCGACGGCCGGTCAGCTCGGCTCAACACAGCGCCGCGTGCCGTTCGGAGCTTCAGGAGGCGGTCAATGACCTCCGGTTCGTGCAGCCTGTTCCAGCGCAGCAGGGCATGGGCGTAGCCCTCAGTCTGCAGCATGCCGTGAATGACCTCGCCGGAGTAGAAGATCGCCGAGGTGGCCTGGCGCTCCAGGTCGAGACAGCGGCGGTGGTTGACGGGGATCGTGACCCAGTGACTGCCCCGGGGCCGGCGGGTCTGGGACGTGCGGGCGAATTCGATGAGCTCGTCGCGCTCGTCGCCGGTGACGCCGTAGTGGTCCAGCAGGGCGGCCAGCTCGACGGGCTTCACCCCGGACCGGCCGGTCTCCAGGTCGCCGATCTTCGACGCGGTGCAGCTGAGCACCTCGGCGGCCTGATCCCGGGTCAGGCCGGCTTCCTCCCGCATCCGGCGCAGCGTCGCCGCCACCTGGACGCGCTCGGTGTTCATCTGCCGTTGCCCCATCGGAGGGCCTCCCCTGATCGGCACACTTGCGTTAACTGCGTACGTAATTTACTGTTTTGAGCTACGCGCGGAAGCTAGCCACGCGATCATACCGGCCTGGTGTCGGCATACGAGGAGGGTGTAGCCATGACGTATCTCGCTGCCTCAACAGTGCAGATCGAAGCCTGGGTCAGCATCGGTTCCGAAACCGAGATCTGCTATGAGGTCACACTGGCCGACGACGACGTCGAGTTCACCATCGGTGGCCCCGACGGGCTGAAGCTGACCATGCGCGAGGCTGCCCTGCGGCGCTGCGTCGCGACGTTCACCGCCGCACTCGACACGCTCACCACCGGCCACCCAGCGCAGCCGGCGGCGGCATCGGGCGATCAGATTCCGTGCGAGGGGAGCACGCCGATCAGCCGGTGACCGCGCTCAAGGCTGGCGCGGCGGTACCTTCACCGGGCACACGGAGGCTGATATGGCAGTTCGGGTAGGTACTGCGTCCACTCGTCTCGGGTGATCGGGGGCCATGCGGTCTTGCAGATCCGATCAGCGACGCTCGTGACATCGGTTTCCCACAGCAGGGCGGTGGTGTCGGCGCTGCCGGTGGCCAGAGTGTGCCCGTCGGGGCTGAAAGCCACTGAGAAGACGGTGTTGGTGTGGCCGGTGAGGATACCCAGCAGGCGAGGCTGGTGAGAGTCGCTGACCTCCCACAACCGCGTAATGTTGTCGTAGCTGGCAGTGGCCAGGGTGTGCCCGTCCGGGCTGAAGGCCACCGAGTAGACACCGCCGGTATGGCCGCTGAGGATACCTAGGATGCTAGGTCGTTCAAAGTCGCTGACCTGCCACAATCGCACGATGCTTTCGTCGGTGGCGGCCAGGATGTGCTGGTCGGGACTGAAAGCCACGGAGCGGGCGGCGCCGGTGGTGGTGCTCAGCTGGCGGGGCCGATGGGGGTCGCTGATGTCCCACAATCGCGCGGCGGTGCCGTCAGCCGTGGCCAGGATGTGACCGTCCAGGTTGAAAGCCACCGAGCGGACGACGCTCCCGTGAGGGAGAGTGCCCAGTGGGCGGGGCTGACGGGGGGCACGGATGTCCCACAACCGGGTGGTGTTGTCATCGCTGCCGGTGGCCAGGGTGTGCCCGTCAGGGCTGAAGGCCACTGCTTTGACTTTTTCGGCGTGCTCGGTGGTGCCCAGTGGGTGAGGCTGGCCGGGGTCACTGATATCCCATAGTCGGGCGGTGTTGTCGTTGCTGGCGGTGGCCAAGATGCGCCCATCGGGGCTGAAGGCCACCCCCTTGATCTCTCCTGTGTGGCCAATGAGGATACATAGCGGGCGGTGACGGCGAGGATTGCGAACATCCCATAGTCGGGCGGTGTTGTCATCGCTGGCGGTGGCCAAGATGCGCCCATCGGGGCTGAAGGCCACCGCGAAAACGATGTTGGTGTGGCCGGCCACGGTAGATCCGGGTAGCTCCCAGAGCCGCACGGTCCGGTCGTAGCTGGTGGTGGCCAGGATGTTCCCGTCGGGGCTGAAGGTCACCGCGAAAACGGCGTTGGTGTGGCCGGTGAGTGTGACCAGCGGGCTGGGATGGTGAAGGTCACGGATGTCCCACAACCGGGTGGTGATGTCGTTGCCGCCGGTGGCCAGTGTGTGCCCGTCGGGGCTGAATGTTACCGAGCGGACCATGCTGGTGTAACTGGGGAGGCTGCCCAGCAGGCTTGATTGCTGGGGATCGCGGATATCCCACAGCCGCACGGTGTCCTCGGTGCTGACATCGCTGCCGGTGGCCAGGGTGTTCCCGTCTGGACTGAAGGCCACGGATAAGACGGCGCTGCCGTGGTTGAGGGTGCGCAGCTGGCGGGGCTGGTGGGGGTCATGGACGTCCCACAATCGTGCGGTCTTGTCGTCACTGACGGTGGCCAACGTGCCCCCGTCGGGGCTAAAGGCAACCCTTTTGGCGCGATCGATGTGGCCGATCAGGGTACTCAGCGGGCTGGGCTGACGGGGGTCACGGACATCCCACAGTCGCACGGCCTTGTCCTCGCTCGCGGTGGCCAGGGTGTGCCCGTCGGGACTGAAAGCCACGGAGAAGAAGACGGCGTTGGTGGGGGCGCTACTCAGTGACGTGGGATGAAGGGGGTCGCTGATATCCGACAGTCGCACGGCCTTGTCCTCGCTCGCGGTGGCCAGGGTGCGCCCGTCGGGACTGAAGGCTACTGAGTTGACGTTGCCGGTGTGGTTGGTGAGGGTGCCCAGCGGGCGGGGCGGGTGGGCGTCGCTGATCTCCCACAGTCGCACGGTGCGGTCGGCGCTGGCGGTGGCCAGGGTGCGCCCGTCGGGGCTGAAAGCTGCCGCGTAGACGATGCCGATGTGGCTGGTCAGCTGGGTGGAGTAGGGGGTGGCGAAGGTACTGAGCAGACTGCCGAGGGCTTCGGGGGTGGGCGTGAGCCGGTATGCGGTCAGGCCGAGCTGGGCAGCCAGCGCGGAGTTGATCGTGCGGAGCCCAGCGGCCTGTCCCGCGACGCGCTGGGACACCGCGATATTCCGTTGCCCCACCGCAGCGCGCTGCTGGAACACGGCGACGCCCGCAGCGACCACAGCGATGGCGAGCAGCACCGACAGTACGGTGATGGCACGTCCTCGCCGGAGGCGATCCCGCCGGATGCTCGCCTGCAGGAAATCGTGGGCCGTCGGATTCAGCTCGACACGGTCGGTGACCAGATCCCCGCCCTGGAGGTGGGCGCCGGTGTCGGCCAGGGCGGTGGCGAGCCGCCCGCGTTCCCACAACCGGGCCGATGAGCGGCCCTCGTCTTTCCATTCGGTGGCAGCCTGTTCGATCTCGCGGCGAGCCCGCAGCGCCGAGACGTTCTCCCGGATCGCCTCAGCCAGCGGTGTCCAGGCGGTCAGGAACTTCTCGTGGGCCACCGCCATGACCACGCTGCCGTTGTTATCGGAATCCGTGGTCACGAGCCGTTGCGTGACGAAGAAGTCCAGTTCTCTGGTCACCGGGTCGGGCAGCTCATCGCGACAGACCCGCCACCGGGTGGGACGGCCCTGCTCGTCCACGGTGACCAACCACAGCAACCCGGCGATGACCTCCTTGCGGTCCCGACCGGTGGCCGCACATGCCTCGGCCAGCGCCGTGTCGGCTTGCCGGGTCAGGGCACCCTGCACCGTCCCGATCTGCTCATAGCGGGCCGCCGACAGGTGATCGCCACGTTTGATCCCAGCGGCGAGCTGGGCCAGGGTGAACGCCAGCAGCGGCAGTGCCTCCCCGCTGTCGGTGTCGGCGACCAGGCGTGCCACCAGCTCGTCGTCGATGGTGATCCCGGCCAGCTTGGCTGGGTCTTCGATCACCGTGTGCAGTGCCTCACGGCGCAGCGGCCGCAGCGGGTAGATGGTCCTCGTCAGAGCGGCCAGCGCGGAGTCGCTGAGCAGCTGGTCGAGAAACTCCGGCCGCAAGGTGGCCACCACCTGCACCGGAGCGCCCAGCGCCGGACCGAGCAGCTCGGCGAATCGGGCCCGCTCGGTGGGCCCGGTCTGGGTGAGCAGCTCCTCGAACTGATCCACCACGATCAGCAGACGCCGCCTGGGGCGGTCCGGGGTCTCCAGCAACAGTTCCCCGGCCAGTCTCGCCAGACCCTGTTCGGTGAGTTGATCGTGGACGTGGTCCAGTGTCCACTTCAGACCGCTGCGCTGGGCGGCAGTGGCCAGCTCCCAGGCCAATGCGTCGACGGGAGCCCTGCCCGGCAGGATCGGCGGCAGCGTCAGCCACTCCGGCTCGTCCGCCATCACATGCAGCAGTCCGGCCCGGACCAGTGAGGACTTGCCGCAGCCGGACGGGCCTACGACCAGCAGCACTGCCGCCTTGGCCTGCGCGGCAGGGGATCGCAGCAGCCCGGCGAGCTCCTCGGTGTCACCGTGCCGGCCGAAGAACACCCGATGCTGCTCGACGTCGAACGGGCGCAGCCCCGGGAACGGGGACTGGCCATCCGGCCACCCGAAACCTCCAGCGTCATCGACCCGGCGTAAGGCCTCCACCAGTGCGGCCTGAGCTCCGGCGGGATCCTCGGTGAGATCGGCGTACTGGGCAGATGCCAGCAGCGGGTGCACCGCCTTCGGCGTGGCTCGTACCGGCAACAGCCGACTGCCCTGTGACACGGCGATGCCGACCTCGGCTGAGCACCACGTCGATGCCACGTAAGCCGGGGTGACCACGCAGACCACCGCGTCGGCCCAGCGCAGACGCTCATGCAGGCGCTGAGCCCAGTCCTCGCCGACCACGAGGCCATCGCGCACATCCTGGTCCAGGAACACGTCATGGTTCTCGTCGCGCAGCCATTGGCACAGCTGAGCAGCGCATTGCCGGTCCTTGCTGGAATGGCTGATGACGACCCGGGCCACAGGTCCCCCTCTCGGCGTCGCGGCAGCCTACCGGTCGGGGTGGGTGGTGAGGCGAGTGGTGCTTCGTCGTCGTCTCAGCAGCGCAGAGGATTGCGTAGTGGTCTGCGTTCCGGGTCGATGACCGCTGGGGGGACGAATTCCACATAGCCGGCCTGGATGAGGATTTCCCAGCCGGTGCAATGGACATGCCGGTGATGGGTCTCACACAGCAGAACGCAATTCTGCACGCTGGTGTCACCGCCGTCAACCCAGTGCCGACAGTGGTGAGCGTGGCACATTCCCGGTGGCCTATCGCAGCCGGGGTAGGCGCATCCGCCATCCCGGGCGACGAGTGCCCGGCGGATGGACAACGGGACGGTTCGCATCGTCCGGCCGACATCGAGCGGCTCGGAGTTCCCGCCTAGAACTACCGGGATGATTTTCGCGTCGCAGGCCCACCGCCGGGCGGTGGCTGCGCTGATCTGTGTCCCGTAGTCGAGGATCGCGACGCCGACGCCGGTGCGCAGGGCGTCCCAGTCGATGGTGACGCTCAGATGTGGCGGTTCCCCGGCCGTGGCGGGGCACTCCCGCGCGGCCCTGGCGAGCCCGCAGACCTCGAGCAGGGCGTCGGCGTTGCGCTGGTCAGTGGTGCGCGGATCAGGGACACCCTCGGCGGCGGGGCGGGGCGCCGCGAACTGCTCGATCAGCGCGCGGAAGGTAGGGCCATGCTCGGGCTCGAGGAATCCTTCGAATCCGAGCCGCCCGTCGCGGCGTTCCCGGAACCTCAATTCCCCCGCCGCCATGGCAGCTCCGGGATCGTCTGACGGTGGCGGGCCGTCTGGATCGAGGTGCGCCAGGATGTGCCGCCCGATCTTGTACAGCGACGCCGGGTCGAACGATCGGGCATGGCGGGCCAGCTCGGTCTCCGCGGTCTCCCGGTCCGCGACGCCGACCGAGGTGGGGATCGCGTTCATCGTCTCGGCGATCACCCGGACCTGCGCCGGCCCGATCTCGCCGGCGGCCAGCGCCGCGGCGGTGTTCGGTAGTGCCGGCGGCAGTACCTCACCGGCCAGCGAGCGGCGCGCGGTGAGCTGGCCGGCGTGCCCGACCCGCATGCGAGCCTCGGTAGCCGAGAGCTGCAGCATGCTGGCCAACAGTCGCTTCGTCGTGCCGAAACCGGTGCTGCCCGCGACGTTGCGGGATTCCACCTCCGCGACCGTCTCCAGCATCACCGAATGCAGCATTCGTGCGGCGGATTCGATGTCCCGGAGCTGATCCAGCAATCCAGCGTCGTTACGCTCGACGATCGCCGCGCGCCACTGGCCGATGCAGGTTTCCATCACCTGCTTCAGGGCCGGCTGCGTCGCGATCACGCCATCATCGTCCACCCCACCACCGACAATTTCGGAACTCACACAACCCGCAAACCAGACTGTTTCGTGGATCTGCAACCGCACTGGACTTCCCGAACTCAACAGTAGAGTTCCCGGGACGGTCTAAAACAGCTCTGCTGTTGAGCTCGGGAGGCTCAGAGCTGAGGGTCAGGTGGTGAGGCGGGCTATGGCGGCTAGGGGGATGGGGAGCCAGGGGGGGCGGTTGGCGTGCTCGTAGTTGACCTCGTAGACGGCCTTGTCCAGCTCGAAGGCACGTAGCAGGACCGCCTGCCCGCGGGGGTCGGGGGCGGTCTGCGCGTAGCCATCGCAGAAGGCGTCCTGGTTGCGGGTGGTCCACGCCTGGGCCGTCGCGATGTGCTGCTCCGGGTCGGCGTCGCCGAGCAGCTTGTAGTTGGCCGCATAGTCGAAGGAGCGGAGCATCCCGGCGACGTCGCGCAGCGTCGAAGCGGGCGCGAGGCGAGCGGCCAGCGGCACCATCGGCTCGCCCTCGAAGTCGATCAGCACCCAGCCGGTGACGCTGTGCAGCACCTGGCCGAGGTGCAGATCGCCGTGCACCCTCTGCAACGGCACTGGACCGCCCAGACCGCGCACCTCGTCGTAGACGGCCCGCACCGCCTCGGCGTGCGGCGCGAGTTCGGGTACCTGTGCCAGGACGCCGTCCAATCTGTGATGCATGCCCTCGGCCAGCGCCTCGAGGTATCCAGCAGGGGAGGGGGAGTGCCCCAGTGCGGTGGCCAGGTCTGTGTGCACGGCAGCCACTGCCTGGCCCAGCCGGTGCGCCTCGGCGGCGAAGTCACCGCCGGCATCGGCCGGATCGGGGTGCTCGGCCGGGCCCGATGCCCCCGTGGCCAGCAGGCTCTCCGCCATCAGATCCCGCACGCTCGCGGTCGCCATCGCCCAGCCGTCGGCGGCGTTGCCCAGAAACTCGCTCAGCATGCCGTAGGTGACCGGCACCGATCCCAGCTCGCCCTCGATGCTGCCCAGCGGCGTTGCGATGTGCGCACAGCCCATACTGGCCAGCGCACGGTGCAGCTCCAGGTCGGGGCTGCGGCCCGCGGCCATCTTGCGGAACAGCTTGAGGATGTAGCTCTGCCCGTACACCAATGACGTGTTGGACTGCTCCGCCGCGATCAGACGGGACCGCTGGGAGGTGTCCAGCGCGACACCCGGCTCGGCGGCGAAGCGCAGCCCGTCCATCACCGCGCCGGCCGCCATCAGGTCCAGCAGCACCGCAGTGAGCTCGGGGTCGTGCACCGCGGGGTACAGCGCGTGCGCCTCCGTGGTGGCGACCCAGGAGTGCGTGAGCGTCTCGGGCAGCTCGCTGCGTACGCCGAGCAGTAACTGGTACCGATCCGGGGGATGCCGGCCCTGGTCGACCTCGACGACGGCGTGGACCAGCCGGGGATCCGTCCCGGCGAGATCGGTGGCGCGCACCGGGATGACGGCACTCACCGGGCGGTCCTTGCCGGCGAACCAGCGCTGCCCGGGCAGCGCCACCGCCAGCGAGCCTGCGATGTTCTTGAGTAGGTCAACAGCACTGATCACGGGGTCAACGTCCTGGTGTTGAAAGATCGATCTGGAACCAGTAGAACCCATGCCCCGGCAGCGTGAGCAGGTAGGGCAGCTTTCCGATCGGCGGGAAGCGCACGCCGCCGGTCAGCTCGATCGGAACGCCGCCTTCGTGCGCAGACAGGTCCAGTTCCACCGGCTGCGGGAAGCGGGACATGTTGTTGACGCAGACGACGAGATCCTCGTCGGTGCCCTCTGCGTGGTGCCGGCGGTAGGCCAGCACGCTGGGATTGGAGGAGCCCAGCTCGGTGAAATCGCCCAGCCCGAAAGCCGGGTGCTCGTGCCGGACCTGGATCATCCGCCGGGTCCAGTTCAGCAGCGACTGCGCCGCGGCCGACTGCGCCTCGACATTGACCGCCTGGTACCCGTACATGGGATCCATGATCACCGGTAGGTAGATGCGGCCCGGGTCGCAGCTGGAGAATCCGGCGTTGCGGTCCGGGGTCCACTGCATCGGCGTGCGCACCGAGTCCCGGTCGCCCAGCCAGATGTTGTCGCCCATCCCGATCTCGTCGCCGTAGTAGAGCACCGGTGAGCCGGGCAGTGACAGCAGCAGTGCGGTGAACAGCTCCAACTGGTTGCGGTCGTTGTCCAGCAGCGGCGCGAGACGTCGACGGATGCCGAGGTTGGCCCGCATCCGGGGATCCTTGACGTACTCGCTGTACATGTAGTCGCGTTCCTCGTCGGTGACCATCTCCAGGGTCAGCTCGTCGTGGTTGCGCAGGAAGATCCCCCACTGCGCGTTGGCCGGGATGGCCGGCGTCTGAGCGAGGATCTCCGAGATCGGGAACCGGGACTCCCGGCGCACCGCCATGAAGATGCGCGGCATCAGCGGGAAGTGGAATGCCATGTGGGCCTCGTCGCCGCCCACCGCGGGGTCGCCGAAGTACTCCACCACGTCGGCGGGCCACTGGTTGGCCTCGGCCAGCAGCACCCGGCCGGGGTATTCGTCATCGACCACCTTGCGGCAGCGTCTGAGGAACTCGTGGGTGCGCGGCAGGTTCTCGCAGTTGGTGCCCTCCTCCTCGAACAGGTAGGGCACCGCGTCCAGTCGGAAGCCGTCGATGCCCAGATCCAGCCAGAACCGCAGCACGTCGACCATCGCCTCGCCGACCTCGGGATTGTCGTAGTTGAGATCGGGCTGGTGGGAGAAGAACCGGTGCCAGTAGAACTGCCCGCGCACCGGGTCATACGTCCAGTTCGACGCCTCGGTGTCCACGAAGATGACCCGGGCTTCCGGGTAGGCGGCGTCGTCGTCACGCCAGACGTAGAACTCACCGTAGGGCCCGCTCGGGTCGCGGCGGGACTCCTGGAACCAGGGGTGCTGGTCGGAGGTGTGGTTCATGACCAGGTCGGTGACCACTCGAATACCGCGCTTGTGCGCCTCGTCGAGCAGCACCACGAAATCCTCGACGGTGCCGAACTCGGGCAGCACCGCCCGGAAGTCGGCGATGTCGTACCCGCCGTCGCGCAACGGGGAAGCGTAGAACGGCGGCAGCCACAGGCAGTCGACGCCCAGCCACTCCAGGTAGTCCAGCTTCTCGGTCAGGCCGATCAGGTCGCCGGTGCCGTTGCCATCGTGATCGCGGAACGCCCGAACCAGCACCTCGTAGAAAACCGCCCGCTTGTACCAGTGCGGGTCGGCTGGGGCGGCTTCGGCATGCTCGAAGTCCTCGGCTTGCGGCTCGACCAAGTGACCGTCGGGCAGCACCGCCTCACCGGTGTGCGGGACACCTTCCAGGTCGGGGTTGCCCTCGGTGCGTAGCTCGGCAGACATCAGTGCGCGACTCCAGGGACGGGTTGCAGCGCGGACGAGGATGGCGGTCTCCAGTCGTACAGCCCTAAGCCGGCCGGCGCAAAAGGGGGAGATAGCGTCCGGGGCTCTGACGGGTGGTCTCGACGCCGGGTGGGTTGCTCATCGGAACCGAACGGCGGGGTGGATGCGAACGGCGTACGTGACCGGAAGGGGTGCGTGACGATGGTGAGTGATCGGATACCGCTGCGTCGATTGCCGGCGTGGACCTGGGCGGGTCAGCAGCCGACCTGGCGGGAGGCCCGGCCCGGCCTGATCGAGGCAGCGCTCAAACGGGCGCAGGCCCGGCCATCAGGTAACTGGTACGTGCTCGCGGCGAGCCGGGAGGTCCGCGCTGACGCGCCGTTCGGGCGCACCATCGCCGGTGTCGAGGTGGTGGCCTGGCGCACCCCCGACGGCGCCCTGCACGCCGGCCCCGGTGAGTGCCCGCATCTCGGCGCGCCCCTGTGCCGCGGGGCGGTGGCCGGTGGGAAGCTGGTGTGCCGCTGGCACGGCCTGGCGATCGGGGCCCGCGGCGTGTCGGGCTGGGACCCGTTCACGGCCCATGACGACGGGGTGCTCGCCTGGGTGCGGCTGGACTCGGTCGGTGGTGAGGATCCTTTACCGGCCCCGGTGCTGCCGCGCCGTCCTGACCCCGAGACCAGCATGGACGCGGTATTCACCGGGATCGGGCGCTGCGAGCCGGAGGACGTGATCGCCAACCGGCTGGACCCGTGGCACGGCAGCTGGTTCCACCCGTACTCCTTCGTCGGCCTGCGCGTCGTGGAGGAGCCGAGCGAGGATGTGGATCGGTTCGTGGTGGACGTCGCTTTCCGGCTCACCAAGCGGGTCGGGGTTCCGGTGCGGGCCGCGTTCAGCTGCCCCGAGCCCCGGACCGTGGTGATGGACATCCTGGAGGGCGAAGGCGCCGGTAGCGTCGTCGAGACCCACGCTGTGCCGCTGGGCGTCGACGACGCCGGCCACCCCCGCACCGCCGTGATCGAGGCGACCATCGCCACCTCACCCCGCCCCGGCTTCGCCGTAGCCCGCCGCGGTGCCCCCCTGATGCGCCCCGCCATGCGATGGGCCGCCGCCCGCCTCTGGCGCGACGACCTCGCCTACGCCCAACGCCGCTACACCCTCCGCACCACCGGCCGCTGGCCAGGTTGACCCCAGACCGCGTTCTGGATGCAGACTGCGGTTATCAGGCCCGGAATTACCGCAGTCTGCATCCAGAACGTGACCGGTCAGCCCTTGCCAGCGGCCAAGGCCGGCGGGTCCTCGGCGTTGTCGTAGATCGATAACCAGCGCTGCTGGCCATGCAACGCACCGAGCAGCCGCGACACCGCGGAGGAGGCCGGGTCGGTGGCGTTGGCCAGGCCGAGGGTGCGGGCCAGCTCGGCCAGCCGGTCCGGAATGAGCGCGGGCTCCTCCGAGGGCACCCACCACACCACGTCGTATCACCAGCCGGAGGAGGCCGGCGTCGCCGGCCACCTCGAACTCCAGCTCCGTGTAGGACAGCTCCGGGCGGTCCAGCACCGGCGTGCCGTACCGGAACCCGATCAGCGCAACGTAGACGTCCGCGCCGCGCACCGCCTCCCGGCACACCTGCGAAGGCCGCTCATCCCGGGGGCCGAAATACGCCATGTCCACGATGGCGTCCCCAGCCCTGGTCACGGCCTGCTCCGCCGCCGAGGCGAAGGACCGCCCCGCGGGTAGCCGCCGAAGCTCCGAGGTGTGGCTCAGAAACACCCGCCTTGGCCGTGGCACGAGGAGATCTCACCTCTTGCCACGAACGCCGGCAAGGCCAGGGTCTCAGCTTCGGTACCTGACACCATGGAAGCGGTATCGATGGCACAATGACATGTGCACTGAGAAGGCCAGAAAAAGGGTACTGTGGCAGGCGTGGCGGCCCTGTACCTGCCGAGGTTGGTGGACGAGTTGATCTCGGATCTTCTCGTCGACCTGCCCGGCCTGCTGATCGTCGGCCCCCGGGCCACTGGCAAGACGACCACCGCGCGACGCCACGCGAGGAGCATCGTCCACCTCGACCAGGATGTTGAGGCTGAGCAGTTCAGGGCCGACCCCGACGTGGCGCTCGCCGGCCTGCCCGAACCGGTGCTATTGGACGAATGGCAGGCGGTGCCGGGCGTGCTGGGCGCGGTCAAGCGTGCCATCGACAGCTCGCCGCGGCGCGGCCGTTTCATCGTCACGGGGTCGGTCCGCGACGATTTGCTGCGGTCCAGCTGGCCGGTCACTGGGCGTCTGGTGCGGGTAGAGATGACCGGACTTACCGTGCGCGAGTCGCAGCGCGGTGACCTGACCACAGCGCCGTTCTTTCGGCGGATCGCCGGGCAGGGCGTCGAGAGCTTGGTGGTACCGCCCGATCCGCCCGACCTGCGGGGTTATGTTGAGCACGCGGTCGTCGGGGGATATCCCGATCCGGTACTCGATCTCCCCGCTGCCCGCAGGGCGCGATGGCAGCTCAGTTATCTTGATCGATTGCTCACTCGCGATGCTGCCGACATCGACGCCCCTCGCGACCCCGCGCGCCTCCTGCGCTTCTTCCAGGCCTACGCACTCAATACCGCGGGCGAGGTGACCGACCGAACCCTCTACGAGGCTGCGGGTATCAACCGGAGGACCGCCGAGGCGTACGAGCGGCTGCTTCGGGCGTTGTTTCTGGTCGACGTCGTGCCCGCCTGGAGCAGCAACCTGCTCAAGCGGCTGGTCCGGGCACCAAAGCGGTACCTGCGCGACACTGGGCTGGCGGCCGCTGTACTCGACGTCGACGTGGATGACGTGCTGCGCAACGGCGACATTCTCGGCAGGATGATCGAGACGTTCGTGCACGCCCAGCTGCGCGCCGAACTTCCGCTCTACGACCAGCCACCGCGCCTGTACCACCTGCGCCAGGAAGGCGGGGCCCGTGAGATCGACCTCATTGCCGAACTCGGCCTTCGGCGAGTCATCGGGCTGGAGATCAAGGCAAGGTCAGCGCCGTCGGCGGAGTCCGCCAAGCATCTGGTGTGGCTCCGTGACCAGCTCGGTGACACCTTCGTCGGCGGCGTCGTCCTGCACACCGGTCGGCACGTCTACCGCCTCAGCGAGCGGATCGTAGCGGCGCCGATCTGCACGATCTGGGCGTGACCACCCCGCTGATGCGCCCGACCAAGCGACCGTCCGGCATGCGGAGCATGCAAACAGGTCTGCGGCAGACGCACCTGGTCTTAGCCGAACCGGGCTGCAGCGGCTCGTAGGGGGGCGAGCCGGCCCCGGGTCGGGACCGTCCACAGTGAGTGCCCGCGCAGGCCCCAGGTGGCCAGCAGTGCATTGGCGGCGAGCAGCCCGCTGGTCGCGGCGCGTTCCATCAGAGCCACGGGCAGATCCACCCGGGTGAGGTCCCCTGCGAGCACCATCGCCGGATCCGAGGTGATGACGGTAGGCCGGTCGGCGAAGGTTCCCGGCGCGAACAGCGGGCAGTCGGCCTGCACCTCGTGGCGCTCGTCGATGATCGTGGCGGCCGCGGTCTCCGGGTAGACACGCCACAGCTGCGCAAGCAGTTCGCGCTTGGCCTGCTCCGGGTCTGTGGTCAACGCGTAGGCGTGCAGCTCCACCACCGAGCCGCCGGTGCGGCGCGCCCAGCGGGCCGCTTGCCCCTCGAAGCGTTCCAGCACGCTGACGTTGTCCAGCGGGCCGAAGCCGCTGGTGCCGAGGAACCCCGGGCGTTCGGCGCGTACCGGTTGGTCCAGCCACAACCGGGACACCAGGAACGGCGGGGCAGTCCGCAACCGCGCGATACCCTCCCGCCAGGGCGTCGCACCCAGCTCGGGTGACGCGGCGAGTAGCGTCTGCAACCCGGTCACATCGGTGGCGAGCACCACGGCGTCGACATCGTCGCGGTCCCCGCCGGCGTGTACCGCGAAGCGGCGCTCGCTCCCGAGCCTGACCTGCTCGACGGCGATGCCGAGGTTGACCACTACGCCGAGCTCGGCCAGGTAGTCGCCCATCGGCTCCCACAGCGCCTGCGGGAACGGCTCGGCGGTCACGTCGAACACCAGGCCCTCGGCCGAGCCGAGGAAGTAGATGTGGAACATGGTGGCCAGCTCAGCTGCCGAGAGCTCCCGGGGATCGGCGAAGAAGCTGCGGGAGAACACCGAGAACGCCAGGTGTCGGGCCGCATCCGGGAAGCGCACCCGCTCCAGGAAGCTCATCGCGTCCTGGTCGTCCAGCCGGTAGTACACCTCCGGCACCGACACGTCCACCAATGGCAGCGCGGCCACCGGGTCGATCCGGGTGACCAGGTCCCGCAACGGGAAGGTGGGGCTGAACAGCGCGAAAGCCAATGCGTTCCACGGTGGCGTGCGTGGCAGGCCCTGGAAGGTGTCCCGGTGGCCGTCGGAGTCGACCAGTGGGTAGTCGATCATCGGGACCAGCGCCCGGCCCAGTGGATCGGCCCGACGCAGCAGCGCCCGCAGGTTGTAGTACTGCCGGAAGAACGCATGGAAACCGCGGCTCATGGTGACTGCGGACCCGTCGGCCAGCGTGGTCGGCCAGCCGCGCAGCCGGCCGCCGAGCGCCCGCTCCCGCTCCAGCAGCCGCACCTGCACGCCGCGCTCAGCCAGTGCCACTGCGGCCGCGATGCCGGCGATCCCGCCACCGACGACGGCTACCCGGGGTGGTGTCCCCTCGGGGCGGGCTCGGCCGTCTCGAGGCGGGTGCAGCACGGCCCGCCGATCCCGGCCCGGCCGCTGCCCACCGCCGTTGCGCGGCGTCATGTGGCCGCCGCTGAGCGGCGTCCTGTGGTTGTCGTTGCGCGAGGTCATCGGGGCCGCCTGGCCACGACGGTGTGCACGATGCCGCGTTCCCAGCCGGGCATCGTGTCGATACTGGCCTCGACCAAGCCGTGCCTGCCCAGCCGGGCGGCCAGCGCGTCGACGGTGTCGAACCGCAGCACGCTGCGCCACAGGTAGCGGTAGAGCCCGGCCCGGCCGGTGACCACCTTCCCGACCGGGATGATCACACTCCAGCACACCGCGGTCCAGACCGCACGGCTGCGTGCCCGGCCGTCCAGTGCGTAGTCGTGCACCCCTAAAGGTGCGCCCGGCGCGAGCTGTTCGCAGAGCCCGGCTAGCACCGGGTCTGGATCCGGCAGGTTACGCACCAGGTACGCGGCGAAGATCCCATCGAAGGGCCCGTGCACCCCGGCTTCAGCGAGTTCCTCGGCTCGGGCGTGCACGAACGACACCCGGGCTGGCCAGTCAGCCTGCCGGGCCTTGGCGAGCATGCCGGCCGATCCGTCCACCGCGGTGATCCGCGCCTTCGGCGCCGCCGCCAGCAGCGCCAACGTCGAGGCCCCGGTCCCGCAGCCCAGATCCAGCAGATGCAGCCCGGCGCCCTCACCTGGCAGCCGCATCCGGCGCGCGGAGCGGGCCAAGTTGCGGTAGTAGCCAGGACTCGCCCCCACCAGCCGGTCGTAGCTGGCCGCCGCTACGTCGAACTCCCCCGTCACGTCAATCGTCACACCAGGCAGCCTACGGCTGCCCCAGCTCGGTGCGTTCTGGGGACAGAGTGCAGTCATCGAGCCCCGAGTTAATGCGGTCTGTCCCCAGAATGTGGGGAAAGGGCGAAGACGTGGGCGACCGCGCGCCAGGGTTGTAGCTGTACGAAGTTGGCCACGCCCCACTCGTAGCTTTCACCGCTGACCTCGTCGTGCACGTCGAAGCGGTCTGACCGGTCCATGCCCAGCGCGGGCAGATCCAGTTGGACCGTCCCGCTGACCGTGCTGAACGGGTCCAGGGTGACCACGCAGATCACGGTGTCACCGGTCGCCGGATCGGTCTTGGAGTAGGCGAGTAGCGAGTCGGTGTCGGCGTGGTGAAACCGCAAGTTGCGCAGCTGCTGCAGGGCCGGACGGGCTTTGCGGATCGCGTTGAGCTGGGTGATCCACGGTTCCAGTGATCGGCCCTGGGCCAGTGCGGCGGCGAAGTCCCGTGGGCGGAGCTGGTATTTCTCACTGTCGAGGTACTCCTCGCTGCCTGGCGCCACCGGGGTGCTCTCGAAGAGCTCGAAGCCGGAGTAGACACCCCAGGAGGGCGAGAGCGTGGCGGCCAGCGCGGCCCGGATGGCGAACATGCCAGGCCCGCCCACCTGCAGGGACTCGTGCAGGATGTCCGGGGTGTTGACGAAGAAGTTCGGTCGGCACTCGTCGGCTCTGGCGGCCAGCTCCGTGGCGTACTCGATGATCTCCTGCTTGCCGGTGCGCCAGGTGAAGTAGGTGTAGGACTGGCTGAAGCCCAGCCGGGCCAGCCCGTAGAGCCGAGCCGGCCGGGTGAACGCCTCGGCCAGGAACAGCACATCCGGGTACCGGTCCTTGACCTGCCAGATCAGCCAGTGCCAGAAGTCCGGCGGCTTGGTGTGCGGGTTGTCCACCCGGAAGATCCGTACCCCGTGCTCCACCCAGAACACCATCACCCGCAGCATCTCCAGGTAGCTGCCCCGGGGGTCGGTGTCGAAGTTGAGCGGGTAGATGTCCTGGTAGCGCTTGGGCGGGTTCTCCGCATAGGCGATGGTTCCGTCCGGACGGATGGTGAACCACTCCTGGTGCTCCTTGGCCCACGGGTGGTCCGGCGCGCACTGCAGCGCGAAGTCCAGCGCAACCTCCATACCGAGCTCGCGAGCCCGCGCGACGAAGGCTTGGAAGTCCTCGACGGTGCCCAACTGGGGGTGTATCGCATCGTGCCCGCCTTCGACCGAACCGATCGCCCACGGTGAGCCGATAGTGTCGGGCCCGGCGTCCACGGCGTTGTTCGGGCCCTTGCGGTTCACCTCGCCGATCGGGTGGATCGGTGGCAGGTACACCACGTCGAATCCCATCCTGGCGATCCGGTCCAACTCGGCGGTGGCGGTGGCGAAGGTGCCGTGCACCGGTTTGCCCTGGGCATCCCACCCGCCGGTGGAACGCGGGAAGAACTCGTACCAGGAGCTGAACAGGGCCCGGGGGCGATCCACCCATACCTTGTGTGAGGGCCCCCGAGTGGTCAGGTCACGGAGTGGGTCGGCGGTCAGGATCTGGATCACCTTCTCGGTGAGCGCCGGCTCGACCCGCTCCTCGAGCCGGCGACCGGTGTCCCGCAATGCCGCTGCCGCCGCGCTGAGCACCGTCCGGTTGGCCTGCTGGCTGGGCCGGCGAGCGGCTCGTTCCAGCAGCCGAGCACCGGTGATCAGGTCGTTCTCCAGCTCAGCCACGGTCTGCCCAGCGTCGATCTTCACCTCGATCGCGTGCCGCCAGGTCTGCCAGGGGTCGGCCCAGCCATCCACCCGGAAGCTCCACCAGCCGACGTGATCGGCCACCACGGTGGCGACGAACCGGTCGGTGCCCGGCGCTGCGGGCCGCATCCGCACCTGGCTGACCGGCCTGTTCCCGGGGCCGCGCCAGACCACTGTGGCGCCGACCGCGTCGTGTCCCTCGCGCCACACCGTGGCCTCGATCGGCACGTGCTCCCCGACCACCGCTTTGCTGGGATACTTGCCCTGGGAGACCACGGGCGTCACATCGTCGATGGCGATCCGACCACTCACACCGCTGCCCCTTCCCCGACGGCCCCCAGACCGCTCCCCAGTCTGCCGTCAGTGGCCCTTCGACGCGCGGTGGGTGTGACACGCATGACCCGCGACTATGGTCAGCGGCGGCATACCGGGGAACCAGGAGGGCGAGTGCATACACCGACCGAGAACTGTTCCTGGAGCTGGGCTCTGTCCGTGACTTCGCCCGGGGATGTCACGAGCTGATCGAGCTCTGTGGGGAAGGCGTACTCGGTGCCGCCGAGATCAGTGGGTAGCGCATCTTCCGGCGTTGGCGCGACCAGGGTTTGCTCGACTGACGCAGGCTTCGGCGACAACGCTGCTCGGCGCTCTCATCCAGTTTTCTCATCACTGACCGTATGCTGGTCGCCGCCGCCTCTTGGCCACGACACGCCTCGTGTGCTCCTACCGCAGCTTGACTCTACCCATTTAGATGGGTACCCGGTTAGTACCCGTGGAGAGGTTATGGAGTTTGTGGTGCTCAGCAGTGACTCCAAGAGTGAAGACGGTTGCGACCGGGTGATTCTCGCCGAGGATCGAGTTGTCGTGTAGGGCACCGCTGTGCTCGACGACCCAGACTTCGCGTCGGTCTCTGTCCCGGCTGGCGAGACTCTCAACGCGATCTCCGTGCAAGTCTTCTTGGAAGCGGCCCGCGAGCTGCAACGGAGGATGCGACCGTGAGTATGGTCGACGCGTTCGCGCTGGTGGAGAAGGTCACCGAGGAGGCATTTCGCCTGGAATCGCGACAACGCTACAACGTCCCGTATGAGGAACCCCTGATCCAGGCTTTTGAGGAGGGTAAGGCACAACCGGAGTCCGATTCCATGGACCGGCACTACGCGGTCACCAGCGCGTTGCTTGCGGCTGGCAAACGCAGGTACCGGGTACATGTCATCGAGTTGCCGCTGACCCGGTACCTGCGTTACGAGCTGGATGGTTACCGGGAGAATATCGAGGCGGGGGAGGAGATCCTCATTGCCGACCGAGGCCAGCACCCTGATCTCATCGACTTGACCGAGGATTTCTTGCTGCTCGACGGCGATACTGACCACGCCAGTGTGGTGTGGTACCGCTACAACGACAACGACGAACTCCTCACCCGGGACTGGACCGTTCCCGATCTTGTAGACAGTTGGTCGGGCCGCCGCTGAGAGCAGGCGGAGGGAACCATCTTGGCGACACGCCGACGTTTTACCCAGGAATATCAGGACCAAGCCGTTAGCCTCGTGCTCC
>JBOHFF010000118.1:0-2722 GCA_050699515.1 Pseudonocardiaceae bacterium | reverse complement strand
ACTTGAACTTGCCGAAGTCCATGAGCTTGCAGACCGGTGGGCGGGCCTGCGCCGCAACCTCGACCAGGTCGAGGTCGGCTTCCTGAGCTAGTCGCAGCGCGTCCTCGATGCGGACGATGCCGACCTGTTCGCCATTCGGACCAACCAACCTGACCTCAGGAACGCGGATGCGTTCGTTGATGCGTGTCTCGACGGTGATGTGGCCTCCTCAGTCGTCCTACCCACGGCGCAACCGAGCGTGTGGGCACGCTGCCCGAAGAACACATCCCGGATACCACGAGGCCCCGCACCTATCCCAGCGTGCGGGGCCCGCAGATCCGACCGATTCGACGCCGCGTGTGCTGTGTCAACACGCAACATCAACGCCGGAACCCGCCTGAGGATTCCGGCGACCGGACCCGGCCGCCTCGTGGCGGTTCGGGTGGGAGCGGGCTCCACTTGCCGCCTCCGCCGGAGCGGAAGCTGGTCGCGTTGACAGGCTAGCAGGTCCAGCAGCGGCATCTGCGACGACCACGTTGAGGCCGACTGATCCGAACCGCTCTCGCCCGACCCGCCGGAGCTTCTCGTGGCTTCTCGTGAACCACCCCGGGTTCGGTAGAGACCCGTTGTTTGGCGACCGTGAGCTGTACCTGCCCGCGTCGTGGACCAGCGACCCGGCTCGGTGCGCTGCGGCCGGTGTGCCCAAGGACGTTGAGCTCGCGACCAAACCACAGTGGCTGCGATCATGCTTGCCCGGGCTCTGGAGCAATGGCGTTAAGTTAGACAGAGAAGTCGGCGGGACACCACTGGCTGCTCATCCGCCGCCACCCCCGCCACGGTGAACTGGCCTTCTACCGGTGCTACTACCCGACTTTGGTCTCGGTCGGCGAGCTGGTCCGCGTCGCCGGACTCCGATGGACCATCAAGGAGAGCTTCAGGGAGGCTCCTGACATTCGTTACACCGTCACAAATTCTCGCGCTAGGTCCAAGAAGTCTCCTACTGCCGGAACCTTTGCGTGCGACTTCACCTGATTGTAGAGGTTGCGGAGAAGGTCGGCGCTGTAAGTCGAGTTAAGGCTCTCTGCTATATGGATGACTTCTGCGCCTCGGCTAGCGGCAGCGTCGAGGTCACGCTCTTACCTGGTCGGCTCAGGGCATCGGCCAAGTGAGCCAAATAGGCCTGCCAGTCCCGGATGAATGACTCGTCGAACAGCGTGATGCCGTCATCGAGTAGCGTCGTTGCTTGATCGGCGTGTCCTAATTGCAGAAGACACTGACCCGCGTAGGCAGTGACCACCGCCGAAGTCACCCAGTGCAGGTACGACGGATCGTCCGTCTGGGCTGAGGCGCTCGGTTTGGCTGCGGGCCTTCGACGTGGCTGCGGTGCAGCCTGAGACATCGCGCAGGGTAACGAAGGCGTCGCCCTGCTTGCTGTACAGCTCTGCCAGCAGGGCTGGAGTCTCTCGACCATGTATGCCGGCCAAGGCGGTCTCGATGAGCGCACCGCCTCGGCGGGCCGCCCTTGACCGGTGGCCTGGTAAGCCATGCCACCGGAGTCTGCGGCCAGTGGTCTCGCCGTAAGCGGCGTGGTCGAGCAGCTCGGCGACCACCCCGAACTCCTACTCGACCAGCGAGAGCACCGTGCCGCCACCGGCTACATCGTCCATCGCGCGCGGCTCAGGGATCATGGCCATCAACCGATCGACCAGCGCTGCCGACCCCCGACAACCCCGCTACCAGCGGCCCCGGCTCGTGCACCAATCACTAATGCGGCGGTCTTCTCACGGCGGGCACCGACGAAGCGTATGACGAGGTCACCAACGTACTGCACGAATGGCACGAGCTCGGTGAGCCCGATCTCATCGAGCTCACCGAGCTTCACCCGCGATGCAGACGGATGGGCAGTACGTCCGCACCGCCGTCTGGTGCCTGCGATCGCCGCGGCGATCATGGGTGGCTGAGCCGGACGCCTGCCCCGCTTCTACAGCGGAAGAGGCCACCGGTACGGGGAATCTGGATGGTCGAACCACACATACTGCAGGGCGGCGTCGTCGTAGGCGGTCACGCCGAACTGCTCGACACTCGGTTCTCCAAGCCGTCGCCATAACGCATGGCAGGATTCGACGGTGTCCCAGAGACGTTGCGGGCCGTCCTGCGCCACCGGGTACAGCCCGTCGTGGTCGGGGTGCAAGCCGGCGGTGAACCAGCTTCCGTCGGTGCAGTGCCCAGCCAGTTCCGTGCCCTCGAATGGGCGCATGAACCCGCGCAAGCGCCGGCCGGCCAGGTGGAGTTGCGCCATGAACTGCAGCGATCTGTTGTCCGCCACCAGGCCGGGGTTGACGTGGGTCGTTGTCTGCTGCGGGTTGCGCTGGTCGAGGAGCACGTGGTCCCAGTTTTCGCCGTCGCGGTGTGGACTGTCCAGCCGGGTGCGCATCGGCATGAACGCTCCGGGCAGGTTCAGGAACGACCCTTCGACGACGTCGCTGTCTGTCATAGTCAGCCGGATGAGGGAGCCGTCGAGGCTGCCCCGCAGGTTCACCACGATGGCCCCACCGGGGGCGAGCTGGGAGATCCACGCGAGCGGGATGTGGTCGGTGGACGCGGTGGCGATGATCCGGTCGAACGATCTCCAGAACACGATGTCCGGGCTGAAGATCGAGAGCCTCGAGCATCCCGGCCATGACCGTGGGCATAGAGCTGGAGCTGGTCGGAGCGCCCACTCGATCAACAAGGTCCGGCGCCG
>JBOHFF010000117.1:0-61304 GCA_050699515.1 Pseudonocardiaceae bacterium | reverse complement strand
TGTCGAGGGATTGTTGGTAGAGGGTGAGGGCTTGTTCGCCTTGGCCGAGGGCGGCGTTGAGGTCGGCGAGTCGTTCGTAGGAGACGGAGAGGTCGCGTTGGTAGTCGGCGCGGCCGGGTTCGGCGCGAGCGCGCTGCGTGAAGGCGTCCACGAGGCGGCGGTAGCGTTCCACGGCCTCGTCGGTGAATCCGAGCGCGACCAGGGATGCACCTTCGTGATCGACGAACAGGTGGTAGTCGCGGTGCTGCGGGGGCAGCGCCGCGAGCACCTGAGCGGCGAACGACAACCGGCGCAGGTTCGAGTCACGGGCCAGGAAGTTAGCCACCCCGGTCGCTACCTCAGTGGCACGATCCCAGCCCTGGGCGTCGAGGAAGTTCTGGGTCGCCTCGATGCCCTCCGCGACATCGCGGGTAGCGCTGGCGATGCGCGCCAAGCGCAGCTCACCGGCTCGATGACAGCGGTTGCGGTAGTCATCGGGTTCTTGGGGCTCCCGGAGGCCCTCGGCGGTCCAGCGATGCACCCACAGGCCCTCGTCGGTGTGCACCACCAAAGAGAGATCGGCGAGCCGTTGCGCGGCGCGGGTGATGGCTGCGCCGTCGAGCCCGGCGCTGGCCAGCGCCGCCGTGAGGTCCGGCACCTCCACCGGCAGGTTGGACACCGCGGTCTGCAGGAGTACCTCCCGTTCGGCGGCGTCGAGTGCGGAGAGCAGCGCATCAAGGCAGATGTCCCGGGCGCCGAGCTGAATGGCCAGCTCCGCGTCCTCGCGGAGCTCCCGGGTCTGGGTCAGCTCGACGTGGTGGGCGCGGGCCAGCTCGCGGAATTTGCGGCGGACCTGATCGGTGCTCGCGCCGCGCCGTCGCAGGGCGTCGAGGAACTCCAGCACCCGGGGATGCCCGCCCACCAGCCGGTGCACCAGAGCGGCGTCCGCCCCGGTGAGCGTGCGCAGCCCGGGCAGGCGCAGGAATAGCCGGCGTGTCTCACTCGGCGACAACGGCCCGATGCTGAGGTGATGCAGCAGATCCTGCATGCCGGGCAGGGGGTAGCGACACGTCACGAGCAACCTGCCCGCACCGCAGGATTCGGCGAGCTGTTCGATCACCGTCGAGGTCCCTGTGTCGGTGAATGCGACGCTGTCGCCGTCGGCGGTGAGGTTGTCCTCGAAGTTGTCCACTACCAGCACCACCGGATGCAGCCGTAGCGTGCGCTCGAGGAACTGCAGCCGGGTACGATCGTCCAAGGGTGGGCCGGCCAGCCGGTCGTGCAGGTCCCGGGCCCACGGATGTCTCGCGGCGAGCAGGTCGGCCAGCAACGTGCCGCAGACGTTGTCCAGACTCCACGCCCCGGTGGTCACCGAGCACACCCAGCCCTGTTCAGCCAGCCGCGCCAGCACCCGTCCGGCGACGCTGCTCTTGCCTACCCCGCCGATCCCGGCGAGCACCACACTCCGGCGGTCGTCGCGTAGCGTGCGCAGCGTCTCGCGCACCTCCACCCGGCGGCCGATCAGCTCTCCCACGCCGAGCGCGGGCACCGGGCCCGTGGCCAGGTGAATGGGTGGCCTACGCAACGGCACCAGGTCGAGGTCACCGTCGATGAGCGGCCCGTCCCCGGTGGCCACCAGCGTCGCCGTCGCCCACTCCGTGCTCGGGCGCTCGGCCGCAGTGCCAGTCCCCTGGGTCGCCAACGCCTGCCGCGCCCGGGCCAGCGCCACCCCTGCCCGTGGAAAAGCGGGAACTGAGAGCTGACCGTAGAACGCCGCAGCCAGCTCGGTGGCATACCCATCCGACACGGGGGCCTGCATGGCGATCACCCGGGGCAGCCCCAGCCGGTGCAGCGTCAGCGCCAGCCCTTCAGCGGCACCGGCCCCATGGCAGGAGGACAGGAACACCAGCGGGACGACCCGCCCGGTGGCCCGCAGGGCGGCAGCGAGATCGGCCGCGCGGGTGGGGACCGGCGCGCCGTCCTCGTCCTCCAGCTCGATTGCGGTCTCGCCACCGTGGCCCGACAGGTGCAGCACGTGATAGCCGTCTTCGGTCAGCGCAGCGGCGATCGTCTCTTTATTGGCCACCTCCAGGATGCGCACCTGGGCGCGCTCATCACGCACCGCCGGCGCCACCGCGTCGAGGATCTTCCCCATCTCTTTCTCGATGTCGAGCCGGGCCTGCGGGGTCTTGTGCTCATCCGGCGCCCCGACCGCGACCAGGATCTTCAGCGGCCCCGGAGCAGGCCGCACCTGGTCCGGGTGCCGGCCGCGCATCCCGCGGCGCATCCGCACCCCTGGCAGCAACGCCGGGGTACGACCGGCCGGGGTCAGCGCCGCCTCGAACGGCAGCGACGCCAGTGCCGGAGACGCCTCGACGTGCACATCGACGACCGTGACGGCGTCAAGCCCGGCCAGCAGCTTCTCGGCTGCCCGGCCGACGTCACCGGGCAGCAGCACCGAGCCCACCTGCTGCCGCAGCCCCGCGAACGCCGCCGGTCCCAGGCTGTCGCCCAGGCGCAGGCCGGCCGGCACCCGCACGTCGGCTTCGCGCTCCGTGATCTGGCCGTCGATGAGCAGCGACACCGTCGCACTGCCGGCTCCGGTGTCCTCCAGCCGAATCGTCAGCGAACGGGTGGATGCGTCCAGCGCGCTTGCGACACCGGGCTTGCGGTCGATGCCCAGCAGGGTGTCCCGGATGGCCTCGTAATCCGCCACCGACCGCCGAGCCAGCTTGCGCAGCCGGGTCGGAAGACGGTCCCCGACGTCCTCGACCATGACCGGGACCAGCCGGATGTCGTCCTCCACCTTGCGAAACGCCAGCGAGGTGTACTCGTCTGCCACCCAGGAGCTGTCGAACCAGGCATGCGAGACGAAGATCAGACCCGCTCCGCAGCAGTCGACGCCCTCGTCCATCTTCGCCACGATGTCGTCACCGGGCGTGATCTCCCAGCCGTCATACCAGGCGTCGATCCCGTCTTGGCGCAGCCGCTCGGCGAAGTCCTCGACCACCGCGCGGTCAGTCGACCGGTAGCTCAGAAACACCTTAGGGTGCTGTGCCGCGTGCTCCACCGGGTGACTCTAACAACGCTCGGTGCAGCGACAATCCGGGTGGCACGACGCAGCACCAGCCAGGACGAACTCGGGTCAGTCCAGCCCGAGTGCGCCGGCCGCGGCGGGATCGCAGTCGTCCAGGAAGTCCCGGCAGCGCCGGGCCTCGTGATCCTCGCCGATCTCCGCGGCCGCGCGAGCCAGCGCGGCCAGTGCCCGCAGGAAGCCCTGGTTGGGGTGGTGTGACCACGGCACCGGTCCGTGACCCTTCCAGCCGGCGCGTCGGAGCTGATCCAGGCTGCGGTGGTACCCGGTGCGAGCGAAGGCGTACCCGGCGACGGCGTCCCCCTCGTCGAGCGCGCGTTCGGCCAGCGCCGCCCACGCGGCGGGGAACTCCGGGTACGCGGCGGCCACCTGCGCCGGGTCGTTCGCCGCCGCGAGGGCCGCCTCGGCGTCGGGCTGCTCGGGCAGCAATGTCGGGTCGGGTCCCAGCAGGTTGCCGTGCACTTCTAACCTGCCAGGGTGCGGCCGGCGGAGCGGAGGTCTGCGCAGGCTTGCGCCACCCGGGCGGCCATGGACTGCTCGGCCGCTTTGAGATACGAGCGCGGATCGTAGACCTTCTTGTTGCCGACCTCGCCGTCGATCTTGAGCACGCCGTCGTAGTTGCGGAACAAGTGCGCGGCGATCGGGCGGGTGAAGGCGTACTGGGTGTCGGTGTCGACGTTCATCTTGACCACACCGTAGGACAGTGCCTGGTGGATCTCGGTGAGCTCCGAGCCGGATCCGCCGTGGAAGACCAGGTCCAGCGGCTTGGCACCGGCGGGCAGGCCCAGCTTGCGAGCGGCCACCTCCTGGCCCATCTGCAGGATCTCCGGGCGGAGCTGCACGTTGCCCGGCTTGTACACCCCGTGCACGTTGCCGAACGTCGCGGCGAGCAGGTAGCGACCCTGCTCGCCGCCGCCCAGCGCCGCCACGGTGTGCTCGTAGTCCTCGGCGGTGGTGTAGAGCTTCTCGTTGATCTCGTGCGAGACGCCGTCCTCCTCACCGCCGACGACGCCGATCTCCACCTCCAGGACGATCTTCGCCTTGACGCAGGCGGACAGCAGCTCGGTGGCGATCTCCAGGTTGCGATGCAGCTCGGTGGCCGAGCCGTCCCACATGTGCGACTGGAACAGCGGGTTCTCCCCGCGGGCCACCCGCTCCGCCGAGATCGCGATCAGCGGCCGGACGAAGGTGTCGAGCTTGTTCTGCGGGCAGTGGTCGGTGTGCAGCACGATGTTGACCGGGTAGCGCGCGGCCACGACCTTCGCGAACTCGGCCATCGCCACCGAGCCGGTGACCATGTCCTTGACCGCGGAGCCCGAGGCGAACTCCGACCCACCGGTGGAGAGCTGCACGATGCCGTCACTGCCGGCCTCGGCGAAGCCGCGCAGCGCCGCGTTCAGGGTCTCCGAGGAGGTCACGTTGATCGCCGGGTAGGCGTAGTGATCCGCCTTCGCACGGTCCAGCATCTCGCTGTAGACCTCAGGCGTCGCGATGGGCATGGCAGTGGACCTCCGGCAACTCAAGTGATGGCCGATTGTGCTTCAAGTAGTGACTCTCAGTATGACCCACCCGTCCGGACAGACGCGATCGGACGCCCGTGGCGTGCCCGCAGTACGTTTTGCGGGTGGCCCCCGACGAACCACCGGAGCGCACGAGCGTGCAGCACTCGGTTGAGATGACCCTCGGCCACCTGCGGGTGCTCGACGCCCCCCCCGTCTCCGACGACGAGGTCCCGTTAACCCTGGAGGACCTGTACCGCCAGCACCGGATGCGGCTGGTCCGGCTGGCGATCCTGCTGGTCGACGAGGCGAGCACGGCCGAAGACGTGGTGCAGGAGGCGTTCACCGGGCTGCACCGGCACTGGTCGGGGCTGCGCGACGAGACCGCCGCGCTGGGCTACCTGCGCACCGCGGTGATCAACGGCTCGCGTTCGGTGCTGCGCCGCCGCAAGACCGCCCGCGGCTACGTGCCCCCCCACCAGGCCAATGCGCGCTCGGCCGAGTCGCTGGCGATGCTGACCACCGAACACCATGCGGTGGTCGTCGCGCTGGGCCGGCTGCCGCCGCGGCAGCGCGAGGTGCTGGTGCTGCGCTACTACGGTGGGATGAGTGAGGCCGAGATCGCGGCGGCCACCGGGGTCAGCCGGGGCACCGTCAAGTCCAGCGCCAGCCGCGCCCTGGACACCCTTCAGCGACTGCTGGAGGGATCGTGACCGGCGAGCAGGTCGGTCCCAAGGTGTCCGCGGCGTTGTGGGCACAGGCGTCCGGGCTGGGCACGGGGTCACCGGCAGCGCCCCCGCCGCTTCCCGCAGCGGTGGCTCCCAGCCGCGGACGGGCCCGGGCCACGTCGAGGATGCCGGGCTGGGTCATTCTCGTGCTGGCGGTCGTTTTCGGAGCCATGGCGGGCGGCCTCGCCGGCGTGCTCAGCACCTGGTGACCGGCGTGGCGCACGCACGGCGGCGGCGCGGGTGCCCGGTCGCCATGAAGGCGACCAGCTACCGTGGGCGCGTGATGCTCCGCCACCCCGCTACCGTGACGGCGTGATGCTCCGCCACGCCGGCATATCGCCGGTCTTCGGCCCGTCCTGGCTCGATCCCGGGCAGCTGCTGACGATGCTGGGCCCCTACGTCCTGATCGGGATGTGCCTGATCGTCTTCGCCGAGTGCGGGCTGTTGATCGGGTTCTTCCTGCCCGGCGACTCACTGCTGTTCACCGCCGGTCTGTTCGTCGCGACCGGACTCATCGGCACGCCGATCTGGCTGGTCTGCCTGCTGCTCACGGTGTCCGCCGTGACGGGCAACGTGGTTGGCTACTACCTGGGCTACCGGGCCGGGCCCGCACTGTTCAACCGGTCGGACTCCCGGCTGTTCAGACTCGAATACGTGGACAAGACCCACGCGTTCTTCGACAAGTACGGCTCGCGGGCGATCGTGCTGGGCCGTTTCGTCCCCATCGTGCGGACCTTCATCACCGCGATGGCCGGTGTGGGCCGGATGGACGCGCGCAATTACTTCACCTACTCGGTCATCGGTGGCGTCGCCTGGGCGACCGGGGTGACTCTGCTCGGCTTCTGGCTCGGCCGGATCACGTTCGTCCGGGACAACATTGAACTGATCCTGATTGGCATCGTGGTGCTGTCGATCCTGCCGATCGTGATCGAGGCGGTGAAGGCCCGCAGGGTGAGCCGGCGGGCAGCGGACCCCTCCCGCTGAGCCCACCCACCCCGCCGCCCGTCCCATCGACCACGTCCACCATGGCCGGAGTGGCGGGGTCGCAGCTAGGGTGGCCTCCACGATCGAGTAGCTAAGGTGAGGGTGGATGCCACCTCCCGATGCGCCGGCGACCCGCGCCGAGCAGCGCGCCAGACGTAGTACCCGGCTGCTCTCCGCGGGAGCTGTGCTGGGTGCACTGGCGGCACTGGTCGCGGTCGGGATGCCGACGGGTGCGGCCCCGTTGCTGCCCTCCATACCCATTCTGGCCACCCCGGTCGCCCCGCAACCTCTGCGTGCCGCCGTGAACACCTGCCTGACGTGGCAGAAACAAGACGCCACCGACGCCAAACCGGTGAGTTGCACGGAACTCCACCTCTTCGAGGTCACCGCGACGCTGGACCTGCAGGACTTCGGCCCCCGGGAACCGTTCCCCGACCAGGTGCGCTGGCAGGAGCTGGTGACACAACGCTGCACCGAGCGCACCATGCAGGCGTTGGCCGACCGCTTCGACCCGTTCGGCCGATACACCGTGGGGGCGATCAAACCGAGTGAGGCCGGCTGGCTGCGTGGGGACCGGACGTTGCGCTGCGGGGTGCAGTCGGCCGGGCGCACCGGGACGCTGTTCCCCACCACCGGCAACGTGCTCACGCAGGACCAGTCCGACGTGCATCAGCCCGGCACCTGTCTGGGAAACGACGCCAAGACGGTGGGCGACCCGGTCGACTGCGCGGGCCCGCACGCCATCGAGACCGTCGGGGTGGTCGACCTCAAGGCCACCTTCCCGAAGGACTACCCCGATGACACCGCGCAGGACAAGCTGTTGAACACCGAGTGCACCCGGCTGGCGAAGGACTTCTCGGGCGGCCCGGCCGTGGTCGCCGACAAGGGGCTCACGCTGTTCTGGCAGACGCTGCGCGTGGAGAGCTGGCAGGCCGGCAGCACCCGGGTGGACTGCCGGCTCGGCGCGTTCCTGCCCGACCGCTCCGGTTTCGCTCCGGTGACCGGCAGCGTGAAGGGGCAGGTGCAGGTCGGCAAACAACCGGCCCCCGCCGCGGCTCGCAACCCGGGACCGGCACCCGCCGCGACCTCTCCGGTGGCCCAGGTCGACGCACCGCCGCCTCCGCCGCCCTGATGAGTGACTGGCTGCCCGCCGGCCGGTTCGACGAACTGGTCGCCGAGGCGCTGGACCTGATCCCGCCCGAGCTAGCCGCGGCGATGGACAACGTCGTCGTCCTGGTCGAGCCCCGCAACCCCGACAATCCCGAGCTGCTCGGGCTCTACGAGGGCATCGCACTCACCATGCGGGACTCCCACTACGGCGGGGTGCTTCCTGACCGGATCACCATCTACCGCGACGCACTGCTGGATATCTGCACCGACGAGCACGAGTTGGTGGAGGAGGTCGCGGTGACCGTGGTGCACGAGGTGGCGCACCACTTCGGGATACCGGAGCACCGGCTGCACGAACTCGGCTGGGGTTAGCGGCCCGGCAGTGACGTGGCCCCTTGTCACGTCCGCAGCGGATCCATCCAGACGAGGCCGGGAAACCGGCCGAAATCCTCGTCGGCCGAGCAGAGAGTCGCCCCGTGCTCGATGGCCAGAGCGGCCAAGTGCGCATCCGGCACCCGATTACCTGCTGTGCCAACCGCGCTGAGCAATTCCCGTAGCACCGCCGAATGCCGGTACGTGGGATGCACAGTGGTCGCGCACGGCTGGGTGAGCCACTCCTGGAGGTAATCGATGGCGCGATCAGCGCTCAGCGGTGGGTCCATGACAGCGCGCCGGGTGGTGAGCCGGACGAAGCCGATGAGGGTGTGCCACGGGAAGGCTACCGTCTCCGAGCCTGACATGATCTCCTCGAACCAGGAGCGGGCGCGAGCATGCTGGGCGGTTGCCTCGTTGGTCGCAAAGACCAGCAGGTTGATATCGAGCAGCTTCACTTGCCGAGCTCGAGCTTCCGAAGGAGCTCCTCATCTTCCCAGTCGGCCATCAGCCGGTTGATCTTCGTGATGTCGACCCCGGGCCGGATCTCGGCAGCGAACGGCGTAACCCGGTAAGGGCGAGCCGATGGGTTGGCGGCGGATAATCCGGAGCGGACCGCGGAATTCAGCGCCTCCTTGAAAGACACGCCTCGCTCGCGCATCGCGGTACGCAACGCGGCGACGACGTCGTCGTCAAGAGTGACAGTGGTGCGCATCCAAGCATCATACCCATCACAGTTCATGCTGTCATGATGCGCACGCTCTCGTCAGGTGGTGGCGCCCGGCTCCAGTCCGGGCGGGGTGGGGCGGGGCGGGCGACGAACTCGGGCGTGGGTCGAGCGAACGTGGTGGTCCTGGTCGAGTCCCGCAATCCCGACGATCCCGAGCTGCTCGGGCTCTACCCCGTTGACGATGCAGTGTCGCAGCGCTGGAGAACGTTGCGGGGATCGTCCAGCCACACCATCTGGGTGTTGATGGTGATGGTGAGGCCGAAGCGTTCCCAGTTCGGTTGGTCGCATTCGTTCCAGCGCTGGTAGGAGTGTTCGACCTGGGCCCAGAGTGGGGTTGGTCCGCCTTCATGGACGTGCCGTGAACCGTTGTCAGCGGCGGTGAGGTCGATCGCACACCAGGAGCCATCCGGCGCGGACAAGGTCGCCGCTGTGGGCGTGCGGGTGGCTGGATCGAGGGTGTAGCCGTAACGAAGGTCGGTGGACAGCGCCAGGCAGGCCAGCAACCACACCTCCCGGTGGGTGTTCCAGGGCTGGGCAGGTGCGCTGGTGACGCGGTGCCGGCTGGTGCCGGCTTTGGGTTGTCGCACCGCGGTGATGTCGCCGTCATGTCGCATCCCCATGAACGCGGCCCACCGTCCGGTGAACCGGCCTTCCAGCTTGTCGGAGTAGCGCTGCAGCAACACGAGGTTGCCAGCCCCGGCGCCGAACTTCACATCGGCGAGCAGCTTGCCGCCGACGGCGAGCTGCTCTGCCCAGGCCCAAGGGACGCGGGCCACCGAGCAAGTGGCCATAATCCGATCGTAGGGGGCATGTTGGGTCCAGCCGCCGACACCGTCGCGGGTGGCGAGTTGAGGGTGGTGGCCGAGGACCGCCAGCCGCTGCCGGGCCGGTGCGGTAGTCCACGTACCCCTGCGGACTCCCGGAGGTGATCGTGGTGGCCGTGATGTGCTGCCCGATGACAATCACCCGGCACTCCCGTGCCTTCGGTACCCATCGCTGGAACAGATGACTGCTGTGCTCGATCCCACGAAGGTCGGTGAAGTCTTCCTCGCCAAGCAGCCGGGTGTAGACGTTCTTGCGAACGCCTTCCTCATCGATGGCCATGCCCCCAACCAGTTTGCTCACTGTCGCGCCGCCCTCGGCGAACTGTCGGACACACCAGGTTCGTTGGTGATCAGTGTGTACGGCACAGTCAATCCCGCTGCGGCGGCGCGGACGAGCTGCACCGGTTTGTAGGCCGCGTCCGCCACCCTGCTCGGGTGGTTGCACCATAGCCCCGGCAGTGACGCCAGTATCCCACCCAGTCCGTACTTGGCCTCGATTCGCGCGTGCTGGGCCTCAGCCGAGGACAGCTCCGGCGGCATCCGGTACGCCTCCGGTGACCGGTACCAGATGGCCTGCACCTCACCGATGTTCAACGCCCCGTGCGGGGTGGTGAGGACGCCGTGCCAGCGCGCATCGCGCAGCTCGGCTGACACCTGCATCTGGGTGGGAAACCACGCGGTGTTCACTCGGAAGACCTCGACGCCACGTTCGGTGAGCATGGTCACCATGCGGTCGGCAGTGGGGTCGAGGTCCCGAGCCAGAATCAACACGGTCACGCTGAACTTCCTGAGGTGTCGGGCCAGAAATCGTACTGCCAGTCCTCGGATTTGCCCTCGTCGCCATCGAGATCAGTAACGGAGTCCGCGCTGGGATCTCCGGCGATGACCTCCGTGAGCAGCTGCCCGTCCAAGGTGACCCCGAGCTGACACTCGTGGTCGTAGCGCCAGGGCATCACCGGTGCCCTACCACAGTCCATGACTTGTGCGCCCTGCAAGTTCCACGGGCGGACCCCGACCGGGGAAGGGAAATCGTGCCCGATCGAGGTTCCTATCGGGCGGGCCAAGCCGAACTGCGCGGAATGCGAAGCGACGGGGTCATCAGCGAACCCGACCGGCTCGCCCGGGGAGTCGAGCAGCATGTACATGGGTGCTCCTTAAGGTTGTGCATCGCAGGTGAGTCAACTGTCGTCCTGCCACTGTGTGCCGTGTGAGCCCCCCGATCGGGAATCTTTCGTCCCTACCGCGAACAGCTCTCTACCAGCCCTGTCCTGCGCGCGACTCGACCTGGTCGGGAGTCGTCCCCAGTCTGGGCAACCCGCCGTCCCCGAAGGGTCTGGGAATTTCCACTTCGTGGGTTACGGTGGCAGGAGAAGATGATCGGGCTGATCAGGGTCGATCGCCGTCCGACAAGACTGGACGAGGTGGGGTGAGCGTGACTGCGACCACTCCGACCCCCCGCTCGATGACCGGATTCAGTAGGCAGGTTGAGTGCCTGCGCCGACGGCTCACCGACTGGGGTTGGCCCACCGACGAGATCGCCGCTGCCATCGGCGCGCAGTTCCGGCTACGTCCCCGGGTCGCCTACCGGTATGCCGCCGGGCTTTCCGGCCAGAAAGCCGCTGATGCCTATAACGCCCGCTTCGGGACCGCGGAGCGGGCGGCGCCGATGTCCAAGACGCGTATCAGCGAGTACGAGAACTGGCCGATCGGCCGGAACACGCGCAAGCCGTCACTGACGGTCCTGGACAATCTCGCGCAGCTGTACGGCACCACTCGCCGGAGACTCACCGATCACCACGACTGGGCAGCACTGCCCGATCCCCTTCGACGTGCTCTCCACACCGTTCCAGAACCAAGCCCGCGACCGGTGCCACAGGTGACCTCAGGCGCCCCATCGCGGTGTGCGGACGGACCAGGCAGGAGACCGCCTCAACCGTTCGCCTGGATCTCTCCAGGTGGCTGGACGACGCAAGCGGAAGGGCATTTGATCATGGCTGCAGCGAGCCAAGCAGGTGAGCATGCCGGGCGGTCAGGCGCTGGCACTCGCCGGTACCAGCTGCGACCTGGGATACCCACAAGCCGCCATCGAACAAGCGAGGGCAGCGTGCACTTACGGCGACTTGATCGGCCACAACAGCCTTTGGGCCTACGCCCATCGTCACCAGGGTTCTGCCACTGCGAACTCACACTCACACCCAACAAGCACGCACACTCCCAGTCGACACCGCAGATAGCATGTTGGCTCAGCGACCTCCGATACCTATTCATATCCTCTACGACGACAGTTTTCGCTTCCTCCTCGACATCGCCCTCCCCGGCATCGAATATCACGATCGAGGTCGACTCGGGACTCTCACGATACGCCACCAAGACGGCTCAGCCGTCCACATCAGCCCCACCGGCCAAACACGGCAGCAGGGTTCCCACCGACTCAGCGACGACATCGCATCAACCTACGAAATCTGGCGGGACACAGGACATCCCCGTCCGGATCAATATTATCTCGATATCACCTCACAGAAGCACACAATAAGGCTCACCGACTCCCAGGACCGCTATTGCTGGGAAGTATGACCGTAGGAGGTCGTCAGAAACCGCGCTCGGGTTCTGCGATCCAAAGCACAGCACAGGAGTGATGCCGACGAGGATGTCAGTCTCGATGCAGCTCGATGGTGTCCCAGCGCAGGCAGCGCCAGCCGGTCCCGTCGACCTCCAGCTGCACCGTCGCGGTGTTGGCCAGGTAGCGCGGCCCCGCGAACGAGCCGTCGACGTTGGACGCGAGCGCCACCACCGCTAGCCGGGTCGCGGCTCCGTGGCTGACCAGCACCGCGGTACCGGTCCGATGCGCCGAGCGGATCGTCGCGATGTCGGCGAGGTAGCGGGCCAGGACCTGCTTACCCGACTCCCCGCCGGGACGCGCCGCCTCGAGGTCACCAGCGTGCCAGGCGCGATAGAGCTCATGCAGGGTGAGATGAGCCTGCACGCACCGGCGCCCCTCGAGATCACCGACGAACACCTCGTGCACCCCGTCGAGGATCTGCACCGCGAGGCGGTGCCGGTCCGCGACCGGCTGCGCGGTCTGCTGGGCGCGCAACGCCCGGCTGGCGTAGACCGCGACGACAGGCTCGCCAGCCAACTGCTGCGCCAGTTCGGCCGCTTGCCGGTGACCCTCCTCGGTCAGCGGGTGCCCCGGCAGGCGGGTGTCCAGCACGTCCGTCGCGTTGGCCGTGGTCTGCCCGTGCCGGACCAGCACCAGCCGCAGCGGCCTCACGCACTGCGTCCGGCGCGCACCGCCCGGAGCCACTCCCCAGCGGCGGTGAACCCGGCCGGGTCGGGTCCGGGGCGAGACTCCCCGATCCGGGGGTAAGAGCCGAGGAAACGCACCCAGGTGCACCGCCGATGCAGCTGCGCCAGCGCGTCACCGACCGCGTCCTGCGCCACGTGGCCCTCGCAGTCGAGGAAGAACTGGTACTCGCCCAGCCGGGCCTTCATCGGCCGGGACTCGATCCGGGTGAGGTTGATCCCGCGCAGGGCGAACTCGGCGAGCACCTCCAGCAGCGCCCCGGGCCGGTCGACGGCCATCGCGACCAGTGAGGTCCGATCGGTGCCGGTAGGCGCCGGGAGCGCCCCCGTGCGGCGCAACAGTAGGAAGCGGGTCTTCGCATCGTCCTTGTCGTGCACCCCGCTGGCCAACTCGGCCAGCGGGTAGTGGTGCAGCGCGGTCGGGGCGCACACCGCGGCGTCGGCTTGGCCCTCGAGCACTGCGACCGCCGCGGCTGACGTGGAGGCGGTCAGCACCGTCATGGCCTCGGGCAGGTGGATACCGAGCCAGCTGCGGACCTGGGCGGCGGCATGCGGATGGGTAGCCACCGTGTGCACGTCGGCTGCCCGGGTTCCAGGGCGCACCAGCACGCTGAACTGGATCGGGAGCACCGTCTCAGCCACCGCCAGCACCGGAGGCTCCCCCTCGGCCATCGCGTCGAGGGTGGCGGGCACCGAACCCTCTACCGAGTTCTCCACCGGCACGCAGGCCGCATCCACCTCGGCGGCGCGCAGTGCGCTGATCGCTGCATGTACCGACACCGCCGAACGCAACTCGTCAGCCGGAGCGAGCACCCGAGCCGCCTGCTCGGCAAAGGTCCCCTCAGGTCCGAGATAGGCCGTGACGGTCATGAGCTGAGCTTACGAGGTACCCGAAACACCGACACACCGTGCACCAGGAACGGACACGCCGGGGGTCAGCTCTTCGAGGCGCGCCGGTGCTCGGGGCTGGGGAGCAATCCCAGCCGGACCAGCTCGGCCACCGGATCGGTCAGGGACACCGACCCGTAGCAGGCGAACACCTCACGGACCACGCGCGAGGTGCCCTCGGACAATGCGCCGGCCTCCGCGGCCAGCTCGGCCGCGTCGGTGCAGCGCAGCGCCTCGTGCGCGCAGGACCCGGATACCGCACGGGCGGTGCCGACCAGCATGTTGAGCAGCCCGTGGTGGGTCAGGCCGGTGCTCTCGTCATGGTGGCGCACCGCATGGTGCAGCCCGGCGGTGGCCTTGAACGGCGCCCCGGTGCCGGTGGCGATGGTCAGGAAATCGGCCACCTCCTCGATGCTGGGAATCGACTCCACTGACGTGCCGCCGCAGCGCAGCTTGGGCCAGCAGCCGGCCTCCGCCACCCGGCGCACCCCGGCCAGCCATTCCGGTCGGCCACGGCGCGGCTCGACCACCCGGACCACATCGTCGGGCACGAACTCGGTGAGCTGCACCAGCCACGTGGAGTCCACATCGGACGGTGCCGGCACCTCGATCATCCGCAGGTCCAGCAGCTTCGTGTTGTCCAGCGCGGTGGAGATCGCTTTGGGCAGGCCTCCCAAACCGGTATCGGCGACCAGTGACAACGCCACCGGCCGCCCGGGACGGGCCTTGCGCAACGCACTGACCACCGCGCCCAGCCGGGAAATCGGGCAGAGCAGGAAACCGATCAGCCCCGCGTAGGGCGCCCGGCGGGCCGCGAGGTGGGACTTGACGGTCTCGGCCACGCTCACCTCTGACGGCGGGAACAGCGCCGCGTCATCGACCAGCCGGGCGAGCAGGGGGGGCACACCTGCGGGACTGGGGGGATGCAGATCCAGCACTGTCGACACCGTGGCACCTTAGCCGGGGTCCGTTCGGCGCCGGTCAGCGCGCACCGGATTCTCCTATCCGGGTGGCGTGCTCAACCCGCTGCGTACCTCACGGGTGACGCTGCGCTCGGCGACGAAAGACATCAACGGGATGGTGCCGGCCAGTGCCACCAGCACCATTCGCTTCAGCCGCCACCGCACCTCAGTGCCCAACAAGAGGGTGGTCACGAGGTAGCCGATGTAGAGATACCCATGAACTATGCCGCTCCAGGTGAGCCGCTCATCGTCGAAGCCGTAATGCAGCACCACCGACGCCGTCAGCACCAGCAGCATCACGCCGGTGGCGTAAGCGGTGATCCGGTAGGCGAGCAATCGGACCGCCACCTGGTGGGCTCTACCGCCGGTCCCCCTCGGCGAGCCGGGCGAGGTAGGCGTTGTACGCGGCGAGCTCATCGTCGGGATCGTCCTCCCGGTTCAGTGGCTGGGCAGCGGGTCGGGGACGTGGTGGCGCCGGAGTCGGGACGGGATCAGGACCGCGATTCTGCTCCAGCCACAGGAACCGGACCCAGGCCGCGAGCAGCACCACAGCGAACAACGGCCACTGCAGCGCGTAACCGAGATTCTGCCAGCTCCCGGTGGGGGATTGCGCCCGATCCCACTGCCAACGCCCCAGCCAAACGAACGCCAAGCAGCAGACCCCCACCAGCACATGCCCACCCCACCACCGCCGGCCCCACACCCGCCTCACGATACCCGCAGCGCGCCCCGGGGCTCCCGAGCTCAACGACAGAGTTTTTCGATCACGCCCGGACAGCTCTGCTGTTGAGCTCGGGAACACCAGAGCTCGGGAAGCTCTAGAGGCCAGCGGGGGGTGCGGGGGGTCGGGGGATAGCGTCGCGCGGGTGAGCGCGCGGGGTGGGGGGTGGCGGGGGTGGCTGGCGCCCGCGCGGCCGGCGGAGCCCCCGGTGGTCACCGATCCTGCGCAGCGGCGCGCGCTGATCGTCGAGGTCGTCCTGGTCCTAGCGGTCACGCTGGGGCTGTCCGGGATACGCAGCCTGCTGGCGCTGCTCGATGCGCTACTAGCGCCGGGATCGCTGGGCGATCAGAAGGTGGCCATCAACGCGCCGGTGCGCAGGATCGAGCTGCTGGATCTCGGCTACCAGCTCACCGGCGTGGTCCAGCTGCTGGCATGGGGCGGGCTGGGCGGCTACCTGCTGTGGCGCAGCGGCATCCCGCTGCGCAGCATCGGCCTGAGCGGCTGGCCGACCGGGACCGATGTGGGGCTGGGCGCCGGGCTCGCGGCGGTGATCGGCGGGCCCGGGTTGGGCCTGTACCTGCTGGTCCACGCGGCCGGACTGAGCCTCACGGTGCTGCCCTCCGCGCTCGACGACACCTGGTGGCGGGTCCCGGTGCTGGTCGCCGCAGCGGTGGCCAACGCGCTGGCCGAGGAGCTGCTGGTGGTGGCCTACTTGATCACCCGGCTACGCCAGCTCGGATCGGGCGAGGGCGCTACGGTGCTGGCCAGCGCGGCACTGCGCGGCAGCTATCACCTCTACCAGGGCTTCGGCGGGTTGGTGGGGAATCTGGTGATGGGCCTGGTGTTCGCCCGGTTCTGGCAGCGCACCACCCGCCTATGGCCCCTCATCTGCGCCCACGCCCTGATCGACATCATCGCCTTCATCGGCTACGCCCTCCTCCGCGACCACCTCCCCTGGCTCCCATAAGGGGCGCCATTCAGCGCAGGGTGAGTTGGCGGCTGTGCAGGGCACGCAGGGAGTTGCGTTCGGGTGGGGTGAGGGGGTCGGATTCCAGGGAGGCCAGGGCGATCGTCAGGCGGCGGGCGAAAGACTCGGCGGGGGCGGTCCACTCGCGGGGATGCTGCTCGCGGTCCAGGTCCCAGACCGGCACCAGGACCCCGTGAGCACGAAACGAACCGGCGAAGCGGGAGCCCTCACCGAGGTCCAGCTCATCACGGGCAGCCAGCCGGGCCAGCGCGGCGAGCAGCTGCTCCTCCGGTTCCGGCCGAACCCACCGCAGGTGCGCCTTCTCACCGGCGTCGACCCAGTAGGCCACCTCGACGCCCTCCCCGGCGACCGCCTCGGTCGGCATAATCGCCTCGTTGGCCCGTTTCAACGCAGCCGCCGCATCACCGGTGGGGGTTTCCTCACCGGTGACCCACCAGGCGAAGTCGCGGTAGCTGGTCACCTCGAGCGTGGCGTCGGGGCGCAGCAGATCCGGCAGCCGGACCTGCTCACCCTCAGCCGTGGTGGCGACGACCGGCAGCACCGAGCCGGGCGCGGCACGCAGCGCCCAACTCACCGCCCGGCCGAGGTCGCGGGACAGGTCCCCGGAGCGGGCCAGTACCTGCAGGCCGACCAGCGTCGTGCCATCGGGCCGCACGACCGCGGCAGCCGCTCCCGGCAGCACGGTGGCGAGCGTGACGTCCCGCTCGCCCGGCTCCGCCAGCGGCAGCGGCGCGGTCGCCGAGGGCACGAACTCACGCAACGCGATGAGCTGGCACTCTGCCGCGAGCCCGGCGAACGGGCGGCGCACGATGACGTCCCGGGCACCGCCCGGTTCGCCGTGGCAGGCCTTATACCTCTTGCCCGAGCCACAGGGGCAGGCCTGGCGGGGATTGATCTGACCGTCGGCGGGGCGACGGGTCTTCGTCTTGGTCACGGTGGTCACGCTATCGCGTGGCACTCACCAGGCGCGGCGCAGCTGGTGCCGCGCCGTCGCCGGCCGGTTGGTAGCCAGGTAGGCGACCCCGAACTCAGCGCACAAGCTCACGTCGGCGGGCTCATCGACGGTCCAGCAGTAGGTCGGGTGACCATATGCCGCGGCCCGCAGGACGAAACCGGGATCGGCCCGCACGGAGCCGATCCTGGGCCCGGCGATGTCAGCCCAGGGCGGCAGCTCACCGGAGCGGACCCCGCTCAGCGTCACCAGCAACGCCACCGTGGGCAGCTGCGGTGCCTCGGCACGGACCCGGCGCAACGCCTTGGCCGAGAACGACATGATCACCACCGGGGAGCTGTCCCGGGACTGCGGCGTCGTCAGTCCGTACTTGGCCAGCAGTGCCACCAACGTCGTCTCCACCAGCCCGGACTGCGGCGCCGGATGCTTGGTCTCGATGAACAGCTGCACCGGATCCGGCCAGTCCGCGACGAGACCGAGCAGCTCAGCCAGGGTGAGCAGGCCGATGTGGGGCCGCCCCTGCGGGGAGAGCTCATCGTCGGGCTCCTCACGCCACATCCCGAAGTCGTGCGCGGACAGGGGGATCAGGTCGTAGGCGCTGATCGGGCCATACCCGGTGGAGGTACGGTCGATGCGCCGGTCATGGATGCAGACCAGATGCCCGTCACGGGTCATCCGGACGTCACACTCCAGCCCGTCCGCGCCCTGCTCCAGGGCCAGCACGTAAGCGGCCAACGTGTGCTCGGCCAGCTCCGCCGACGCACCTCGGTGAGCAACGATCCGCGGCGGCGACCGACGCACGCGGCTCAACCTCCCCGCCCGGAATCGCCGGGCACCCGCACCACCACCATGCGGCGAGCGGCGGCCAGCTGGGCCGGGCTGAGCAACCGGGTCAGTCGCTGCACCACGACGATCGTGGTGATCGCGACGACCCCCGCCACCAGGTCGGTGGCCACGTGCAGCAGCACTCCATCGGCGCGGGCTTGCACCCCGTCTCGCAGGTTCCACAGCAGGGTGGCGCCGGCCAGCACCAGCCCCGTCGCCCAGCCCAGCCACCATCCGAGGACCAGCCGGGACGGCGTGGGGCGACGGTTCGGATCCTGGCCCAGCGCCGCATGCTCCAGCTCGGCGAGCACCGCGCCGGGCACCACCAGATTCAGCCCCGGCGTCAGCACCCCGACCACCAGCTGCCAGCCCCGCCGGGCCGGAACGACCGCGGCGGCCTGCGCCGCGGTGGTATGGGCGTGCACCAGCCACCCCATCGTGACCGCGCCGGCCAGCACCGCGGAGAGCACCGAGACCACCCCACCAGTGACCACCAGCGCGTCGCTGATGTGCAGCGGAGCGGCGGGGACCGCGTCGAACCGGCTATCCAGCAGCAGCGCGTAACGCCACGCCTCAGCCCCCGCGGTGACCAGCACCAGCACCGCCGTCAAGCCCAGCAACGGCACCGCCAGCGCGGCCAGCCCCCGCATCTGCTCATCCGCCGGTGTCGTCATCCGCGCCATCGTGTCGCATTCAACGGGCTCACGGGCGCCGTGTTCACCCCGCTGAACGCGCTACAGCACGCGGGGAGTGGCATCGGATTCGGCGACCATGGGGCGGCCTGCGGCGGCCCAGGCGCGCATCCCGCCGTCGACGTTCACCGCGTCCCAGCCTTGCTGGACGAGATAGGCGGTGACGCGGGTCGAGCGGCCTCCGGAGCGGCACACGACGCGCACCGGGCGATCGGGGAACGCGGAGGTGAGCTCGTCGAGCCGCTGCGCCACCTGGCCCATGGGAACGTGCACAGCCGTCGGCGCGTGCCCGGCGGCCCACTCGTCGTTTTCCCGGACGTCGAGAAGCACCGCGCCCTCGGGCACGTCGGTGACCAGGCAGGCCGGTACCGGAGAGGTCATAGCCCCTCATGGTGCCACACAACGCGCCCGCCGAGCTCGACCACCGGCGGAGATCACGGAGACCGGGTCGCAGCCGGGGCCGGAGTCGAGCGCTCGGCGCCGGCCCCGGTCAGCGCGCGCACCTCCATCTCGGCGTAGCGAGCCTCGTCGGACCGGTCCCCCTGGCTGAGCACCGTGGCGGCGTAGCCGAGCAGGAACGCCAGCGGCACCGAGATCAGCGCGGGATTGCGCAAAGGGAAGATCGCGAAGTCCAGGTCGGGGAACATCGACTTCGGGGTGCCCGACACCGCCGGCGAGAAGATGATCAGCCCTACGCTGCTGAGCAGGCCGCCGTACATGCTCCACAGCACACCATTGGTGTTGAACCGCTTCCAGAACAGGGTGTACAGGATCGTCGGCAGGTTCGCCGAGGCGGCCACCGCGAAGGCCAGCGCGACCAGGAACGCGATGTTCTGCCCGAGCGCGGCGATGCCACCTGACACCGCAAGCGCGCCGATGACGACGGCGGTGATCCGGGCTACCCGCACCTCGCTGTCCGGGTCCAGGTCACCGCGTTTGATCACGTTGGCGTAGACGTCGTGCGCGAAAGATGCCGACGCGGTGATCGTGAGCCCGGCCACCACGGCGAGGATGGTGGCGAAGGCCACTGCCGAGATGAAGCCCAGCATCAGCTCGCCGCCCAGCTGGTAGGCCAGCAGCGGTGCCGCGGAGTTCTCCTGCCCTGGCATGCCGGCGATCCGCTGCGGGCCGCCGTCCACCAGGGCTGCTGCGGCGTACCCGATGACCAGTGAGAACAGGTAGAAGATGCCGATCAGCCAGATCGCCCACACCACCGAGCGGCGGGCCTCCTTGGCCGAGGGCACCGTGTAGAAGCGCATCAGGATGTGCGGCAGGCCCGCGGTCCCCAGCACGAGCGCGAGCCCCAGCGAGACGAAATCGATCTTCGTTGTGAGGTTCTTGCCGTACAGCAGACCTGGCTCCAGCACGGCCTGCCCCTGTGGCGAGCGCGCCGCCGCCTCGCCGAGCAGCGCGGACAGGTTGAACCCGAAAGAACCCAATACCCACACCGTCAGCATGCCCGCACCGACGATCAGCAGCGCCGCCTTGACGATCTGCACCCACGTGGTGCCCCGCATGCCGCCGACCAGCACGTAGAAGATCATCAACAAACCCACGATCGCGACCACCAGCGCCTGGGCACCCTTGCCCTGAACGTCGAGCAGCAGCGCGACCAGACCACCGGCCCCGGCCATCTGAGCCAGCAGGTAGAAGAACGACACCACCAGGGTCGAGACCGCCGCGGCGGCCCGCACCGGGCGGCGGCGCATCCGGAAGCTCAGCACGTCGCCCATGGTGAACTTGCCGGTGTTGCGTAGCAGCTCAGCGACCAGCAGCAGGGCCACCAGCCACGCCACCAGAAAGCCGATCGAATAGAGGAAGCCGTCGTAGCCGTAGACCGCGATGGCCCCGGCGATACCCAGGAACGAGGCGGCGGAGAGGTAGTCGCCGGAGATCGCGACCCCGTTCTGCGGCCCGGTGAACGAGCGGCCCGCCGCGTAGTAGTCGGCGGCGGTGCGGGTGCGGCGCGAGGCGCGGAACACGATCACCAGGGTGACCAGCACGAAGAAGGCGAAGATCCCGCCGTTGAGCAGCGGCTCGCCAACGCTGCCCTGCGCCTGCGCGAGGTTCATCACATCCTTGCCTCGACCTGCTCGCGGATCCGGGTGCTGACCGGATCGAGGTGGCGGTTCGCGAAGTGCACGTACCCCATCGTGATGGCGAACGTGGAGACGAACTGGAGCAGACCGAAGATCAACCCGACGTTGACGTGGCCGACGATCGGGACGGCCATGACGTGCGGCGCGAACGCGGCGAGCAAGACGTAGAGGAGATACCAGGCGAGGAACAACGCGGTCATCGGGAAGACGAAGCGGCGTAGCCGCCTACGCAGGACGGCGAACTCCGCGCCAGCGGAGGCGGCGGCCCAGGGATCTGCAGGTCGTCCCTGGCCGACCCGGTCGGCAGGCTCGGTGGCGCTCACACCTCCCAAGGCTACCGACGCTACCGGCGGTGCCGGCCACCGCGTATCCGGGGCAGCATGGCAGCCATCCCCGCGCGAGCGCCCAGCTGGCCCAGATCCCGGTCCTCGGACAGCCCCAACCGGTCCGGTGCGTGCAGCCGCAGCAGGATGCGCGAGACGTCGATCGGGATCCGCTCGCTGGTGCGACGGCTCACCACTACCATGGTCAGGAAGGCCAGCGGCACCGTGAACAGGGCGGGCTGCGCCAGCAGCGGCTGCCATTCGGGCGGGAGCACGCCGGCCGCGGCGGGCAGCACCGCGAGGAAGGCCAGGCCGCCGCCGAGCAGGATGCCGGCCACCGCGCCGACGTCGGTCAGCCCACGCCACCAGATCCCCAGCACCAGCAGCGGGCAGAACGACGAGGCAGCTACTGCGAAAGCCAGCCCGACGCCCTGGGCGAGATCCAGCGAGGACACCGCGAGCACGAAGGCCAGCGGGACCGACCAGGCCGCCAGGGTGGCCGTGCGGAAACCCCGGAACCGGCCGGGCAGCACGTCGGTGGACAGCACCCCGGCAACGCTGACCACCAGCCCGGTGGCGGCCGAGACGAAGGCGGCGAACGCCCCGGCCACGATCATGCCGCTGAGCAGGAGCCCCGGCCATTGGTCCAGCACAGCGCGGGGCAGCAGCAGCAGCGCGGCGTCGGTGTTGCCGGCGGCCAGCAACTCCGGCACGTAGAGCCGGGCCAGCCACCCGGACGCCATCGGGAGCAGGTAGAACACCCCGAGCAGTACCAGCACCAGCAACGTGGTCCGGCGCGCCGCCGACCCGTCGGGATCGGTGTAGTACCGGCCCAACACGTGCGGCAGCCCCATGGTCCCCAGTAGCAGCGCCACGATCAGCGAGTAGGTGGCCAGCAGCGGGTACCGGCCGGCGCCCATCGGGGTCAGCCACGCGCCGTAGTCCACCGCGGCGTCGCTGATCACCGGGATCCGGGTGCCCGCGTCGAAGTGCAGCGCGGTGCCCTTGGTGACGCGGTGCTCGCCGGGCGACCATTCGACCGCGCCGTTCGTGGGCAGCCCGTCCTGCGTTCCGGCGACGACGACCCGCGTCGGCTCGGTGACCTGGAACACGACAGTGCGATCCGGGGTGATGTCCATGGCGCGGGCGAACGCCGGCGGCGGCGGGGCGGTGAGCGCGGTCCGGGCGGCTTCGGGCTGGGCGACGTGGTAGATCAACAACACGAACACCGGGATGGCCAGCGCGGTCAGCTTGATCCAGTACTGGAAGGCCTGCACAACGGTGATCGAGCGCATCCACCCGGTGTAGACGTTGAACGTCACGATCACCATGACGATCGCCGCGCCGACCCACTTCGGCACCTGCGCCACCGCATGCAGCGTGAGCCCGGCGCCTTGGAGCTGCGGCACCAGGTAGAGCCAGCCGATGATGATCACGAAGGCGATGCAGATCCGGCGCAGCCGCACCGAGCCCAACCGGACCTCGGCGAAGTCAGGCAACGTGTAGGCACCGGAGCGGCGTAGCGGGGCCGCCACGAACAGCAGCAGCGCGAGGTAGCCCGCGGTGAAACCGACCGGGTACCACAGCGCGTCCGCCCCACCCTTGAGCACCAGCCCGGCGATCCCGAGGAACGACGCCGCGGACAGGTACTGCCCGGAGATCGCCGCGGCATTCCAGCGCGGTCCCACCGTCCGGGAAGCCACCAGGAAGTCCGAGGTCGACCGCGCCTTCGACCCGTAGAGCCCGACCAGTACGGTCACCCCGGCGACCAGGACCATCGCTGCCGCGGCGAAGGACAACGCAACCAGATCGAGCACGCCGATGCTCAGTTCTCGACCATCTCGGCGAAGTCCTGCTCGTTGCGCTCAGCGCCACGGTTGTAGGACCAGGCCACCGCGACGAAGAACGGGTAGATCGCCAGGCCGAGCAGCAGCCACGGCAGCCGAACCCCCAACACGGTGGTCCTGCCCAGCGACGGCACCAGCAGGAACCCCACCGGGATGGCACCGAGCACGACGACGGTCAGCGCCATCAAGCGAATCGAGAGCATCAGCTGCACCCCTACCAGCTGGCGGACCAGCACCTCACCGACACTGGTCTGGTCCTCCAGCTCTGCCAGGGTCCGCACCACCCGGCGGCTGCTGCGGCGCTTCGCCAGCACGATCCGTTCCCGCTTGCCGGCCTTGATCCGGCCGGGCAGTGGGTGGACGGTACCCTCCTGCGCTGCTTTCTCCTCGGCCTCGGCCTGCTCGGCCGCTGCGACCAGCGCCGCCCACGGGTCAGGATCTGGCCCGGGCGGGTCATCGCTGTTGTCCTGGCTCATGTCCCGTTGCTCATCGAGCCGTCCAGCCCTGCTTCGCCGCGCGCACCAAGCGGTCCTTCAGCTCACGGGTGTGCCGCCGGCTGACCGGCAACTCGGTGGCGTCCTCCCCGTTGCCGACCCGCACAACGTAACCCGACGCCGACATCCGCAGCTCGGTGACCAGCGGCAGGGCCACCAGGAAGGAGCGGTGGATACGCACGAACCCGGCATCGGACCAGCGGTCCTCCAGCTGGGACAGCGGGATACGGACCAGGTGGCTGGTGCCCTCACCGGTGTGCAGCCGCGCGTAGTCACCGTGCGCCTCCACCCAGCGTACCGACGAGCGCGGCACCAGCTTGGTGGTGCCGGCGAGCTCGACCGGGATCACCTCGTCCTCGCTGCTCGGCTCCTGCCCCGGAGTTGCGGTGTCCCGCCGGGAGGCGACGATCCGCCGCATCGTGTTGGCCAGCCGTTCCCGGCTCACCGGCTTCATCAGGTAGTCAGCCGCGCCGATCTCGAACGCGTCGAGGGCCTTCTCGTCGTAGGCGGTGGCGAACACGACCGCCGGCGGGTTGGGGATCGTGGCCAGCACCCGAGCCAGCTCGATGCCATCGAGCCCCGGCATCCGGATATCCAGGAACACCACATCGACCCGCGGGAACGGGGCCCCGGTGGGGCTGCGGCTGTCGGGTCGCAGGATCGACAGCGCCTCGGTGGCATTCGACGCCGTCAGGATGGTGCCGATCCGCGGTTCGGCCTCGAGCACCTCCAGCAGCATGGCCATGGGACCTGGCTCGTCGTCCACCGCTAGCACAACAAGACCGGGGTTGTCGTCGTTGCCGCTCATTGACCGCCTTTCCGCCGATCTGGTGCCCCCGACTAGACCCTCGGACCATCAATGGTGCACATGGTCAGCATCGCTGTCCATGATTGTTGTGTTAGAGCGTGTCCCGAGCTCTACAAACCGAAGCGGGACCAGGCAGCCCGCTGCTCCAGCGCCTCGAGCACTCCCAGCACCGCCGCGGCAGGCACCAGACCCAGCCGGGAGAGCAGCGGCCGGCGTCCCTCCACCGTGACGATCTCCGCATCGGGGTAGCGCCGGGCGATCTCTCCGCGCAGCGTGCCCAGCCGGTCGACCAGCCCCAACTCCAGGGCCCGCTGGCCGGTCCACACCTCGCCGGTGAACAGGTCCTGCTGATCGGTGGTCAGCGCAGCGCCGCGGCGCGCGCACACCCAGTCACGGAACATCGCGTGCAGCTCGGTCTGCATGCCATGCAGCCATTCCACGTCGTCGGGCTGCTCGGGCAGGAACGGGTCGAGCCGGGCCTTGTTCGTCCCCGCGGTGTAGAGCCGCCGCTCGACACCGAAGCGCTCCAGAAGACCGTGTAGCCCGAAACCCCGGCTGACCACCCCGATGGACCCCACCAAGGACGTGGGGTGCGCGATGATCTCATCGGCCGCGCACGCGAGCCAGTACCCACCGGATGCGGCGAGATCCTCGCAGAACGCCAGCACAGGAACCCGTTTCTGGTCCGCGAGGCCGCGGATCCGATCCGCCACCAACGCTGACTGGGTGGGCGAGCCACCCGGCGAGTTGATCGACAACGCCACCGCCCGCAGCCGGTCCTGACCGAACGCGCGAGTCAGCACCGAGTCCACCGTGGCCAGGTTGACCACGCCCCGGCTCAGCGTCGCCGGCGCCGGTGTGATCACGCCATGCAGCCTCACCACGGCGACCACCGGCCCCCGGTCCCGCTGATGACCGGGCAACGGCAACCTCGAGGTCAGATCCTTGACATCCATCAGCCCAGCCTACGGCCGTGCGGCGAGATCAACCCGCCCTGGTCCCGAGGTCACCAGTAGCTGTTCCAGAACGGGACGGATTCGGGGTCGGCGGGGCGATGGCGCGCACGCCGCGGCTGAACTTGGGCACCTTCATACTGACCTTGGTGCCCGCGCCCGGCGCGGTCTCGACCACCAGCCCGCACTCGTCGCCGAACGCTCCGCGCAGCCGATCATGCACGTTGCCCAGCCCGACGTGCGCGCCGGTGACGTGGGAGTCGGTCATCTCGTCACGGAGCTTGTCCGGATCCATCCCGATGCCGTCGTCCTCCACACTGATCACGCAATCGGACCCGGCGTCCTCGGCGATCACCGACACCGTGCCGCCGCCGGGCTTGCCGGCCAATCCGTGCCGCACGGCGTTCTCCACCAGCGGCTGCAGCGCCAGGAACGGCAACACCACCGGGAGGACCTCCGGGGCGATCTGCAGCTTGATCTGCAGCCGATCCCCGAACCGGGCCTTCTCCAGGATCAGGTAGCGGTCGATGTTGTTGAGCTCCTCGGCCAGCGTGGTGAACTCGCCGGTGGCGCGGAAGGAGTACCGGGTGAACTCGGCGAACTCCATGAGCAGCTCACGGGCCTCGTCGGGATCGGTCCTGATGGTCGAGGAAATGGTGGTGAGCGCGTTGTAGATGAAGTGCGGTGAGATCTGCGCGCGCAGCGCCCGCACCTCGGCATGGGCCAGCCGGGACCGGGACTCATCCAACTCGGCGAGCTCGAGCTGGCTGGAGACGTAGCGGGCGACCTCGGCGGTGGCCCGCATCACGCCGGCCGCGGCGGGCCGTTCGCTGACCACGCCGAAGGTCCCGACCACGCCGCCATCGACCTCCAGCGGGGAAACGATCACCACCCGGATCGGGCAGTCAGCGCGCCCGCAGTCCATCTCCCGCTGGCTGCGGACCTGCTGGCGGCCGGTGCCCAGCACCTCCAGGGCCGCCTCGGCGACCCATTCGGCGTGATGCTGAGCCTCGCCGTCCCAGGCCAGCATCACGCTCTCGTCATTGGTCAACGCGACGGCCGAGCAGCGCAGCAGTGCCCGCAGGTGCGGCGCGGCCGCAGTCGCTGAGGAGGCCAGCAGCCCGTCGCGCAGCGAGGGCGAGGCCTGCGCCATGGTGAGCAGCGCGTTGTAGATGGCGAAGTCGGCGTCCGTGCCGAACTCCCGCCGGGAGCGGACCCAGTACAGCAACCCGGCCGCCAGCGCCGCGGCGATGAGCAGGGCGAGTGCCGCCACCACCCCGAGGTTGCCCAGTACCGTCACCGCTCCATAGTCGCGGTCCCGACCTCCGCTGACAACGGCGACCCGCCCGACCCACCACCGAAAACCTCAGGCGCGCCCAGGCCTCAGCGGATCAGCCGGGACAACCTGCGATCGGCCAGCGGCTTGCCGCCGGTCTGGCAGGTCGGGCAGTACTGGAAGGCCCGGTCGGCGAAGGACACCTCACGCACGATGTCACCGCAGACCGGGCACGGCAGGCCGGTGCGGGCATGCACGGCCAGACCAGCCCGCTTCTCACCCTTGAGCCGGGCGACGTCCTGACCGACGGAGCGAGCCACCGCGTCACGCAGCACCCGCTCCAGCGCGTCGTGCAACCGGTCCAGCGCCTCGTCGGGCAGCCGCCCCGCGGTGGCGTAAGGCGAGAGCCGGGCGGCGTGCAGGATCTCGTCGGAGAAGGCGTTACCCACGCCGGCGATCATCGTCTGATCGGTCAGCACCGTCTTGAGCCGCTCGGTGCGTCCCCGCAGTACCTCGCCGAGCCCGGCACGGGACAGCGTCAGAGCATCGGGGCCGAGCCGGGCGATGCCCGGCAACGCACCCACCCCGGCCGCGTCGGCTACCAGGTACACCGCGAGACGCTTCTGGGTTCCCGCCTCGGTGAGATCGAAACCCGCTCCCCCACTCAGGTGCACCCGCAGCGCGATCGGCCCTTTCCCTGGTCGCGGCGCGGCCGGGGAAAGCGAATCCGACCAGCGCAACCACCCCGCCCGCGCCAGATGCACCACCAAGGCGGGCCCGTCGGTGTGCACCGCGAGGAACTTGCCGTGCCGGCCCGCGCCGATCACCACGCGCTCGTGCAGTGCACTCACCGGCGGCGCCACGGTCTTGAGCACCGCAAGCGAGGCAACGTCGACGCGGGTCACGGTGGCGCCGAGGGCGTACTCACGCAGGTGATGCGCCAGCGCCTCGACCTCGGGGAGCTCAGGCATACGTCCTAGTGTGCGCTTCCCGGCTGCCGCTCACTGCTCGCCAGGCTCCGAGTCATGCAACGACGACGCCAGCGGCGGCGCAACCTGTGAGAGCGGCCCGTTGGGGTCGTCGGGGACACCCTTCTCCACGATGTCATCGACAATCCGGAGGGTCTCCTCCCGGGCCGGGATCATGCCGCGCACGCTGCCCTCCCAGTACTCGCCCTGGGAATCGATCGGATCCCGAGTGTGCGCCGTGATGACCCAGGGCCGCTGTAGCGCCCACAACACCGCCATCAGCAGCAACAACAACGGGAGCAACAGGAGGAACCAGGACGGCATGACCACATCGGTGGGGGTCCAGAACACCACGAACAACGTCAGTACGACGAGGACCCCCAACATCGCGACGCCGGACACGTAACCGGCGGCCATGTCGTGCTCGAACTGGTCGGCCATCGCCGGTTTGGTCCAGCTGATCCTGCTTCGGACCGTCCAGGTACGCTGATCAGCGTCCCGCACCACCCGCCTCATGACCTGACCTCCATATCTTGCGGGACACCCGCACCCGGTCGGTCAGGGCGCGCGCAACAAGCGTCGCACACCCTGACCTCCATAGCCTGCGGTGACACTCCCCCACAGCCTCGCACAACGATGCCATGCTGGCAGGCGATGACCCAACGACCCTCGTTCACCCGCCACCGGGAGGACTTCACCTGCCTGCGCTGCGCAACCGCGGTCCGCGGAAGTGGCTACACCAACCACTGCCCGCGGTGTTTGTGGTCACAACACGTTGACGTCAACCCGGGTGACCGGGCCGCCGAGTGCGGCGGCGCCATGGAGCCCGTCGCCGCGCTGTCGGTCAGCGACGAGATCATCGTGGTGCAGCGATGTCTGACGTGCGGGCACACTCGCCGCAACCGCGCTGCCCCCAACGACGACCGGGACGCCCTGCTGGCGCTGTTCGGCCGCCCTGTCCCCGACACACCCTCCTGAGGCCCACGACTTACCAACGGTGGGCTCCGTGGCGGCGCTGTGAGCCGGTGAACCGTGAGCCGGCGGACCGAGAGCCGGCGGACCGAGAGCCGGCGGACCGGTAGACCCGCCGGCCGGTCCCGATCAGACCGAGCGCAACCAGCAGCGCCGCAATCGAGACCAGGGCGGCGACCAGCGCGTTCGCGTCGATTCTGGTCGTGAGGGCGGCAGTCGGAACCGGCGTGGTGTTGACGAGCTGATCGATGCGCTGCGCGGGGTCGGCGGGGGCAGTCGCTGCCGGTGGCGTGGCCACGGGGGGGTTCGGTGTGGGCAGCCGGGAGTAGTCGACCAGCCCGGTTCGCTCCAGCGCCTCCATGTGCTTGCTGACCAATGCCGCGGCATTGGCGGCGAACGACCGGATCAGCTCGTTACGGGTACCGGCCCGCACGGCGGTGATGACCGGCAGCACCTCGCCATCAGTCAGCCGCAGCCGTTGGGCGAACAGGCGGTCATACGCCGGGCCAGAGCGCCCGGCGAGCTCCGTCATCCAGCGCTGCTGCGCCGCAGTGGGTTGGTCCGGCAGCGGCACATCGAGTTTGCCGGCGACCGAGCGCACCTGGTTGTCGAGATCGCCGTAGTCCACCGAGATGCGCTTGGCGACGGTGCGGACCTGCGGGTTGCTGCCCTGCCGTTGGGCCTGCTGCCCGGTCGATCCACCGGAGAGACCGGCTTGGCGGATCATGACCAGCAGCTCCCGATCCGCGGGACCCAGCGGGCCCCACCGCGTCTGCGTCCATTTCGAGCTCTGGATTCCAGTGAGATTCTGGATCCCATTGAGATTCTGGGTCCTGCCTGGGTCTTGGCCGGTGGCTTGGTCACTACGGGCGGCTGCCGTCCCGTACTGCGCTGTGCTCCAGTACTGGAACACAGCGAGGGTCAGCGCGGCGATCACCGCCAGGGCGACAGCCAATCGGACGAATCGGGGTACCGGGGGGCGCACAGCAGAAGCCTCTTTTCGCAGGGGTCAACCGGTTGAGATCAGACAAGGTCGAACTGCTCGGTATGGATCCGCGGCTGCGGCACCTCGAGCCCGTCGAGCACGGTCAGCACATCGGTGACCATCGCGGGCGGCCCGCACAGGTAGTAGTCGAGTTGGTCGCGCCGGAACTTGCCGGGTAGCAGCGCCGTGAGCAGGCTCTCGTCGACGTCGCCGGACGGGCCGGTCCAGCTCGGCGGAGGCCGCCGGATCAGCTCGACGACGGTGAGGTCCAGCTGGTGCTGAAGCTGACTGATCTCGGCCCGGAACAGCAGCTCCTCGGCGGTCCCGGCGACCACCAACAACCGGTGCGGACGCCGGTCGCGTCGGTGCGCCAGGGTCCGCAGCATGCTCATCATCGGGGTGATACCCACCCCACCTGCGATCATCACCAACCCGGTGGTGCGCTGCAGATCGAGAGTGAAGGCACCGTGCGGGCCATCCACCCACACCGGGCTGCCCGGCCGCAGCAGCCGGAGCTCACTGGTGAAATCACCGCTGTGCCGGATCGTGAATTCGGTCCACAGCCCCAGATGTGCACTGGAGGCGATGGTGAACGGGTGTTCCTGCGCCCGTACCGACGGGTTCAGGCGCAGCCAGGCGAACTGACCGGGTGCGAACTCCAGCGTCCGGCGACCCTGCCGCGCTCCGTTGCGCTGGGGCTCCAGGACCAGGGTGCTCACCGTGCTGGACTCCGGCCGGACCTCGCGGACCACGTACTCGCGGCCGGCACCGAAGACCGGCAGCCACAGCCACCGGTAAGCCAGCACCCCCAGCACGCCCAGCGCGAGCCCGCTGAACAGAACCCGCATCGAGGCGTCCCGGACGAGGTGGTTGAGCCACCAGATGTGCAGGCCGCTGAGCACCAGCGCGCTGCCGGCCAGTGCCAGATGCGCCCAACGCCACACCTCGTAACGGTGCCGCAGGCGCCTTCTCAGCATCGTCAGAGCGATCAGCACACCGAGCGCCACGGTGGCGCCCAGGGCAGACCGAGCGCGGTTGGGCGCATGGATGACATCGAACAGGGCCAGGTTGGCCGGGTTCGCCATCATCACCAGCAGGATGTGCAGACCTACCAGCAGGGTGACGGCCAGCCCGACGAAGCGGTGGATGCTGAGCACGCCGTCGATGCCGAACGTGCGGGTCAGCGAACGCAGCCTCGAGGGCAGCACGACCGCGCAAACCAGCATCGACGTGGCGAGCAGCCCCATCCCGACGGACAGCTGGGACAGCAGCGATGATCCGGTCCCGGGTCGCCTGTCGGGCAGCACGGCGGCCAGCAGCACGGGTGTCAGGAGCACGGCGAGGAAGGCCGTTGCCCACAGCGTTCGTTCCACCTGGCGTCGCACGCCACGCAACCTATGGAGAACCGGGTGCCTAGGCGGCACAACCTGAGAACGTTCGTGGGTCGTGGTCGCCCACCCGCCCCTGGGGCGCGACGAGCGACCACCGATTACTCCGAACAGCCCCGGCGTTACTCCATTTGCCGGACACGACACTCAACAACAACCGATAACCCGATGGATTCGACCAGTCATCCTGCCGGTCATCGTGTGGACATCTGGACACGGCTACTGTTGCCGCCGATGCGAACTGATCAACGCGCAACGGTGCTGCGACACCCGGTTCTGCTGATGGTGCCGCTACGGCACACAACGAGCCGGATGCTGCAGGCGTTACGGTCCACCGGGTTCGAGACCCGGATCCTGGACGCCGTCCCGGACGTGCTGGACGCGGCACGCGCGCGCAACCTCGCGGCACTCGTGCTCGACGTTGCGCTGACCGGCCCGGATCCCCGAACTTTCCTCGACGAGCTGCGCAAGGCGGCCCCGCAGCTGCCGGTGATCGCGCTGACCTCCCGCGAGCAACGGGAGCAGACCGTGTCGCTGTTGCGGGGCACCTCGGACGACTACCTGACCACCCCGTTCCCGGTGGAGGAGTTGGTGAGCCGGCTGCGGCTGCGGGTCACCGATCAACTGACTGAGGATCGGACCGTGCTGCGCGCCGGCCTGGTCACCGTTGACACCGCGCTCGGGTTGGTCAGCGTCGCGGGCCGGCTGGTGACGCTGTCCCCGACCGAGTACGCCCTGCTGGTCGCGCTGGCCAGCCGGCCAGGCCAGCCGGTGTCGCAGGACCGGCTCACCACCGCGGTCTGGGGCCGCCCCAAGGCATCCAACCTGGTCGAGGTCTACATCGGCTACCTGCGCCGCAAACTCGGCCCCGACCGCATCCGCACCGTCCGCGGCGCCGGCTACGTCCTCGACGGCTGATCATGGGACGCCTGGCACGACGGACGGTTCCGAAGTCGATCGTCAGGACTGAGTGGCCGGAACTGTCAGACCACGCTTGTAGCGTGCAGGTTGTGATAGTGCGGCAGGTACTCCCGCCGGACCTGGCCGAGATGGCGCCGGGTCCGGAGTTGAGCGTGCTGCTGACCGGGATCGACATTCACGCACTAACCGGTCATGACGCGGTGGAGGTGTTACAGGCCCGAGCGCGGCAGTTGTCGCACGAGCAGGCCCGATTGCTGGCCACCATGGTGGAGGTCGGGTTGTGCGACCCCGACGCCGGTCCTGGTGAGGTGGCCCGGTTGGTCGAGCCGGCCCTGTATGCCGGAGATGAGATCCGGGCCGCGCTGGCCTGGACCCGCCGCGCCGCTGAGCGGGAACTGGGTTTCGCCGAGGCCCTGGTGCTGCGGATGCCCGCAGTGTTCCGCGCGCTGGAAGCCGGGAAGATCGACCGGAACAAGGCCTGGGTGTTCACCGACCTGTGCGCGGATCTGACCCCCGAGCAGGCCGAGGTAGTCAGTACCCAGCTGCTCTCCCACGTTCAGAGACTGACCACCGGGGAACTCGCCGCCCGAATCAAGAAGCTGGCCCTCGCGCTCGACCCTGAGTGGGCCGCCCGCCGGTATGCCGCTGCGGTGCGCGAGCGCAACGTGATCGGGTATCTGGATCCGGACGGCACCGCGACCGTCACCGGCACCGGGTTGCCAGTGGACCAGGCCGCCGCCGCGTGTGCCCGGGTCGAGGAACTGGCCCGTGCGGCCAAGCGTGCGGGGCACCCGGGGAGGATCGGCCCGCTGCGCACGGATATCTACCTAGGCCTGCTCGATGGGCGCTGGCAACACCACACCCGCGACCAGATCATCACCGACCTGCTCACCCACGCCATCAAGGATCACCCCGATCCCGGCGACCCGACCGAACCTACCCCTACGGCATCGCCACCCGAAGGCCAGGCCCCGAGTGGCGATGCCACAGCTCCCGCCGCCCCCGGCCACCCCACCGTGCACGGCGCTCCTGCCCAGGATGGTCAGGCCCCGGATGGTCAGGTGCAGGAGAGCGATGATGGGGAAACCGGGCTGGCCGGACCGCCTACCGCTGGCCAGCCCGACGCACCAAAGGTCGGGGTAGAGGTACGGGTGAAACTGACCACCCTGCTCGGCCGCGACGAGCACCCCGGGGAGGTAGCGGGTTGGGGCCCAGTCCCCGCGGAAGTCGCCCGCACGATGGTGGCCGCGCAGCGCGCCGCGCAGTGGCGCTTCGCGATCACCGACACCACCGGGCAGCTCATGCTGGCCGGAATCACCCGCCACCGACCTCCCACCACGGCGCCCCCTGGCGAGTTGCCGCCGTGCCGGGGTGGAATCGTCGAGCTGCAGCTGCCTGCCACTCTGCTCACCGAACTCGCCACCGACTCCGATGCCTGTGGACTCTGGGCCGCTGTCATCGCCGATCTAGCGGTCCAGTACACCCGCTACATCCAGGGCGGCTGCCGTGGGCTCGACGCACAGGACACCACCGCCCGTTTCGCCGGAGCCGCGCTACGCCGCCATGTCCAGATCCGGGACCGGTCCTGCGTTTACCCAGGGTGCCGCGCCAGTGCCCACAGCGCCGACCTCGACCACACCGTGGACCACACCGACGGCGGACCCACGACCAGCAACAATTCCGGTCCGCTGTGCAGGCATGATCATCGGCTCAAACACGCCGGACAGTGGCGGCTGCACCAGCCCGAATCCGGTCATTTTACCTGGACAAGCCCCTTGGGCAGAACCTATCGCACCCAGCCGCCACCCATCATCGATGACCTGCCCGACCCGCTACCAAGACTCGACGACCTCGACCACCCTCCCGTCCCCACTCCCGAGGACGACGAGACGCCCATCCTGGAACGACCACCACCCCAACCGGACTTCCCGTACCCACCCCCATCCGCACCGCCGGACTCCGACGAACCACCGCCTTTTTGATTGTGATGTGGGTGAAGATCGGTTCAGCGCCGGTGAGCAGGCTCACCGGCGCATCACCTCTCAAGCTGGCGAGGATCTTTGACACTCAAGAATGGCGATTCATCTGCGCTGAGCTAGGGGGAGAATCGGTACATGCGCCGTCGGTTGTTCGAGCCCGAGCATGATGCCTTCCGGGAGAGTGTGCGGGCCTTCCTGGCCAAGGATGTGCTGCCGCATCTGGAGGCTTGGGACGCCGCGGGGATCGTGCCGCGGGAGCTGTACACGACCGCCGGCGCGGCAGGTTTTCTCGGCATGGCGATCCCCGAGAAATTCGGTGGCGGCGGAGTGTCCGATTTCCGGTTCAACGCGGTGCTGGGCGAGGAGATCATGGCCGCCGGGGCCGCGGGGGCGGGACTCGGGCTGACCCTGCACAACGACATCTGCCTGCCATACTTCCTGGACCTGGCCACCGAGGAGCAGCGGCGCCGGTGGCTGCCGGGCATCGCCGCCGGGGGGCTGATCACGGCGATCGCAATGACCGAACCGGGAATGGGCTCGGACCTGGCCGGTATGGCCACCACCGCTGCGCGCCGGTCAGACCACTATCTGGTCAACGGATCGAAAACCTTCGTCAGCAGCGGAATCAACGCCGACCTGGTGATCACCGCGGTGAAGACCGACCCCCGCGAACGGCACCAGGGGATGAGCCTGCTGGTGCTCGAGCGCGGGATGGCGGGCTTCGAGCGCGGCCGCAACCTCGCCAAGCTGGGTCAGCACGCCCAGGACACCGCTGAGCTGTTCTTTCACGACGTCGAGGTGCCGGTGACCAACCTGCTCGGCACTCAGGGGCGCGGCTTCGCCCACCTGGTGGACCGGCTGCCCCAGGAGCGACTGTCGATGGCGGTGGCCGCGGTGGCCGGGGCACAGTCGGCGCTGGAGCTGACCCTGGCCTACGTCAAGGAGCGCACCGCGTTCGGCGCGCCGATCGGGTCGTTCCAGAACACCAGATTCCGGCTGGCCGAGATGGCCACGGAGATCGACATCGCGCAGACCTTCACCGACCGCTGCATCGAGGCACTGGGCGAGCGCGAGCTGACCGTCGCTGACGCCGCCAAGGCCAAGTGGTGGTGCACCGAGCTGCAGGGTCGGGTGGTCGACGCCTGCTTGCAGCTGCACGGCGGGTACGGCTACATGCTGGAGCACCCCATCAGCCGGGCCTTCGCCGACGCCCGCGTCACGCGGATCTACGGCGGCACCACGGAGATCATGAAAGAAGTGATCGGCCGGTCCCTGGGACTGTGATCGGCAGCACGTTCAGCCGCTCCGGGTACATCAGTTGGGGTGAATGTCAGGGCCAGAAGGTACGTAAAGCACCTGTTCGGCGATGTCTTCTCTGAGCACCCCAACTCCCCCACACGGAGAGGCGGCCCAGGATGACCAGCTACGACGGCGCGGCGGTTGCCCACGACATGTTTGCGTTGCTGCACGAGGCTGCGGCACCCGTGGTGACCCGCTGGACCTACTGCGCCGACGACCCCTTCGCGGTGACCATCGAGATCCAGACCCGGGGAAATCGCTTCGTCGACTGGGTACTGGCCCGCGAGTTGCTGGTGGAGGGGCTCAGCTCACCCGCCGGAATCGGCGACGTGCGGGTGCGGCCGGCCAACATGGGCGAGTGGGACGTGACCCTGGTCGAGATCTGCTCACCTGACGGGCACGCCGTGCTCGAGGTGGACCGCGACCTGCTGCGGCAGTTCGTCCAGGCCACCATCGACCTCATCCCGCTGGGCAGCGAGAGCATGGCCGTCGACCTCGACGCCGAGATCGAGAAGATCACCCGCAGCTGCGCGGACTGAGTGCGGCGGACGGCGCGGCTGGGATGAACGCGGCCACGAGGAAAATGATTCCCGCCAGGCTTTCGACCCGAAACCAGTTGAGGAACAACCACTGGCGTAGGGCGTCCAGGTACTCCGGCGTGGGCACTCCGGTCGGAGCGTTGGCCACCAGATCCAGGATGTGCGGCCCGAAGTAAAGGTAGGTCCACACCCGGAAGGCGTAGAACAGCGCGGCACCGACGAGCACCCACATTCGGCGTCTCGAAATACGCCAGTTGAACAGCACCGCGGCCGGCAGCAGGATCCACTCGCACAGGCTGTTGGCCGCGATGAAGAAGCCGACAAGTCCGGTTCCCAGCGGGGGTCGCAGCAGATCGGGCACCAACGCGGGCACCTGGTTCAGGGCCACCGTCTGCTGGAGCGAGCTGGCCAGTCCGTAGCCGAACATCAGCAGGATGACCACAATGAAGATCGCTACGGGGAGGTTCGCCCAGGCCGGGCGCCAGCGTCCACTGCGATCCACCCAGGAGGCGAGCGCCCACCCCAGCAGGCCCCACGCCAGGCCGGCGACCGCGCCGAGAACCGGCCTGCCGAGAGATCCCCAACCCAAGCCGGCAACGAGGGTGAGCGCAGGGATGACGAACAACGCCGGCCGGCTGAGCCGGTCACGGGCGAGCCGGACCCACAATGTCGATTTTGCAGAGTTACGGTCGAGCAACACAGCAATAATTTATCAATCGTAGTATGTCGCCGCAGCCGAGTTATTCGACGATGAGTACAGCGCAGCGCTTATCCAGCCGCACAAGATCTGCCGCAGCTCACTACCTCATAAGGAGACCGAATGCCCTGCCAGGTCGCTGTCTGCGGGCCGAGTCTCGACTGTACCGATGAAGACAAGGTCAAAGCTTACTGCGTCGGCCAACTGCTCGCCGAGCGTGGTGCGGTCACCCTCTGCGGTGGCGGTGGCGGCGTCATGGCGGCCGTGGCATCCGGAGCGCGCTCCAAAGACGGCCTGGTGGTGGGTATCCGACCGAACGACACCCGCGAAGGAGCATCACCCGACCTGTCCGTGACGATCGTGACGAACATGGGCGAGGCCCGCAACGCCATCATCGTCTGGAGCGCCGATGCCGTCATCGTGATCGGCGGCTCCTGGGGCACCCTGAGCGAGCTGGCGCTGGCAAAACACCGCGGCGACGTTCCCGTCATCTCACTCGGCGGCTGGCAACTCCTCACCCAAGACGGCCAACCAGTACCCGGCATCGACCACGCCGACACCCCAGAAGAAGCCGTGACGAAAGCGCTTGGACCCAAATGGTCGCCGGTGGAAGTCCATCGGGAGTCAACATGACGGCAGGTCGGCAAGCCCGCTGCTTGAACGGCCAGCACCTCATGTTCGCCATCCGGCACCACCATGCCCCCGAACCCGCCCACCCGTCATCGATCCGGCAGACGCGATCGTGATCATCCAGAGGTAGCTGAACGCCGTGAACTCGACACCAGCGACGTTTCTGGCGCCAGGAAGGTCCGCCTTGTCGAGTTCACGGCGCCCACCGACAGGTCGAGGGTGCTGCGCTGATCGGCTGGCCGACGCTGAGTGGAACTCTGTCCAGCCTGGGGATCTTGGGACGGCCTACTCGATCTTGAAAGGACCGTGGGTACGAGGTGAGGAATCGAGGGCATCGGGGAAGTCTCCCGGGTGCGGCGCATTCGGCCAGCGCGAGCATCCTGAACCGGAGCTGCTTATCGGTGAGCAGGGCGCCTGATCGACCAGGACAGCATGCCCGCCTGCGTAACGCCTCGTTGCGGCTGGCCGATTACTCCAGTACGAAAGAGGGGGGCCGGAGATTTGGAGCCCATGGGCTATGGCCTCAACGCGGGCACGGTTGGGATCACGCCAGCCCCGCCGTCGACCTCCCGCACGACCGCGCAACGGGAAACCGGTCCAGCGCCGGTGGGATTGGACACAAGTGCCTATCCTGCTGACCGCCCTGGCCGCAGTCGGCGCCCTCTTCTTCAACACGCTCCAGACCTCAGAGGCGCTACGAGCAACCCGAGATCAGATCGCACTATCCGAACAGAGCCAACTCACCGACCGATTCACCAGTGCCGTCGAGCAGCTGGGTACCAAAGACAATACAGAAGTGCGTCTAGGCGGCATCTATGCCCTGGAGGGTATCGCACGCGACTCCGCCCGTGATCACCCCACGGTCATGGAAATACTATCAGCCTATGTTCGCATGCACGCTCCGATCGCACGATGCCAATCTACAGGGCCTCGAGCTACCGATGTCCAAGCCATCCTTACAGTCATCGGCCGACGCGACACCATGAGAGATCGTGATCGCCTAGCTCTGAACAATACTTGCCTCGTCGGGTATAACCTCAGCGGCGCGAACCTCACCAACACAGATCTCACCGGCGCGAACCTCACCAACACAGATCTCACCGACGCGAACCTCACCGAGGCGAACCTCAGCTTTGCGGACTTCACCCGCGCTCGGGGCCTCCAGCCACGGTTGAGAACCCCGCACTGACCAACCGTGCACTAACTGAGCGGACACGCCAGTACCGGCGAGTGTGGTGAGGGTGTGCCAGTAGCCCGAGACGGCCTGAAACCGGCCCAGACCCACATACATGACCTCACGCTGAGTAACCCACTGAAAACAGCGAAGAGCCCCGGATCGCCGTTACCCGTACGCCGCCACCTCAGCCTGACGCGTCGGTAAACGTGATCGTCACATCGTCAACATCAACGAACTTCGCTAGGCGGCATGTCTCTCGCCGCCGGACCAGACCGTTGCGGCAGCCACGGCGTTGCACCCGTTGGATACGGGCGAGCGCGTTCGGTCGAGGTGAACGCCGTTATCTGCGAGAATGCAGATCATGGCGGCCTCCAGGAAGTACTCCGAGGAGTTTCGGCAGCGTGCCGTACGGATGGTCCTCGATGCCCGCCACGAAGGCGCTGACCAGCCCGATGCGGTCAAGCGGGTCGCCGACGAGTTGAACGTGCCCGCCAGGACGCTGCAGCAGTGGGTCGAGGCCCACGAATCCCGGCAGGCCCGGGGTTTCGACGCCACCACGATCGACGAGTCCGATCCGTATGAGGCGGGCGTGCAGCTCGTGGAGTTCGGCGCCCTCGATGAGGCCCAGACGATATGGGGCGCCGCCGCCGAAGCCGGCGACACCGAGGCCGCATTCAACCTGGGTGTCCTGCTGGTGCGCCGCGGTGAGCTCGACGAGGCGGCCAACTGGTGGCGAAAGGCCGCCGACGCCGGTGATCCGGACGCCGCGGCCGGGCTGGGCATGCTGCTGGTGCAGCGCGGTGAGCTCGAGGAGTCGGAGGCGTTGTGGCGCAGGGCCGCCGAGGCGGGTAACACCGACGCTGCCACTGGGCTGGGCCGGTTGCTGGTGCAGCGTGGTGACCTGGCCGAGGCGGAGACCTGGTGGCACACCGCCGCGCAAGCAGGCGACGTCGAAGCTGCCACCGGGCTGGGCGTGCTGCTGGAGAAACGCGGTGAACATGACCAGGCGGAGACCTGGTGGCGCACCGCCGCCGAAGCCGGTGACCCGGCTGCCGCCACGGGATTGGGCGTACTGCTGGTACGGCGCGGCGACGTCGTCGAGGCGGAGACCTGGTGGCGCCGGGCCGCCGAGGCCGGCGACACCGGGGCAGCCACCGGACTGGGCGTGCTGCTGGAGCAGCGCGGCGACCACGCCGACGCGGAGACCTGGTACCGCAAAGCCGCCGAAGCCGGCAACACCGATGGCGCCAACTACCTCGGCCGGCTGCTGGAGCAGCGCGGCGATCTCACCGACGCCGAGGCCTGGTACCGCAAAGCCGCCGAAGCCGGTAACACCACCGCAGCCAACAACCTCGGCCAGTTGTTGGTGCAGCGCCGGGACCTCGCCGGGGCGGAGACCTGGTGGCGCCGCGCTGCCGAGGCCGGCAACACCGCGACCGCAGCCGGCCTGGGCGTGCTGCTGGAGCAGCGCGGTGAGCTCGACGAGGCAGCGAACTGGTACCGGATCGCCGCCGAGGCCAGCAACGTCGCCGCCGCGGCCAGCCTCGGTGGCCTGCTGGAGCAACAGGGCGACCTCGACGAGGCCACCCGGTGGTACCGCACCGCCGCCGAAGCCGGGAACACCACCGCGGCGTTCAACCTCAGCCTGCTGTTGAAGCGGCAAGGCGATCTGGACGGGGCGGTGCAGTGGTCCCGGACCGCGGCCGAAGCCGGCAACAGCGATGCCGCCAACAACCTGGGCTTGCTGCTGGAAGAACGCGGCGACCTCGACGATGCCGTGACCTGGTATCGCACCGCCTCCGAAGCCGGTAACACCACCGCCGCGTACAATCTGGGCCTGCTGCTGCGCCAACGCGGTGACCTCGACGGTGCCGCGACGTGGTATCGCACCGCGGCGGAGGCCGGCAACACCAGCGCCGCGAACAATCTCGGCGTGCTGCTGGAGCAGCGCGGCCATCTCGATGAGGCCGAACGCTGGTACCGCACGGCCGCCGAGGCCGGCAACACCAACGCCGCGTACAACCTCGGCGTGCTGCTGGGACAGCAACGATCCCGGGCCGGCTCGTGACCACACCCGCTCGGTTGCTCGGATCCGGGGGAGGTACAACGTGGATATGAGCTCGTTGTCCCGGCTGTCGACCTTGATCAGCCGACCCGCCAGCACCGTACTCGACGCCACCGCGGCGCTGATCGCGTTGCCCCGCCGGGTGATCGATATGGTGGTCGAGGTCGAGCAGACGCTCGCTGCGGTGAACGCCGCCACCGTCCGCAGCGATGAGCTGATCGATCGCATCAACGGCATCGCCACCAGGGCGGAAGGCGCCGTGCTGGCCGCCACCGCCGCGATCGAGCAAGCCAGCTCCATCACGGCCACCGCCGCCCCGTTGCTGGCTTCCTACAGCGAGCCGCTGCGCCGCCTGGAACCGGCGGTCCGCCGGCTGGCCGAGACAACCGACGCGCACGAGGTCGACGCGCTGATCAAGCTCATCGACCGGCTGCCGCGACTGGTCAACGCGATGGACGATGACGTGATGCCGCTGCTGGAACGCCTGGACCAGAGCGGCCCCGACCTCAACCAGCTCCTGGACAGCGTCTCCGACCTCAACCGGATGGCCGGCCGCATCCCCAAGGTCTTCCGCCGCCGCCCCGGATGATCACCCCAGTTCTCCCGAAGTCACCACGACCCTCGGAGCTGACATGCGGGTAGCCGTCGTCGGTGGCACCGGACTGGTAGGGCGGCACACCACCGAGGCGCTGCGCCACGCCGGGCACGACGCCGTCGTGATAGCACGCTCGGCCGGGATCGACCTGATCACAGGAGCGGGCCTGGACGCCGCGTTGGTCGGGGTCGAGGCGGTCATCGACGTCACTAACACCATCGCGCAGCAACCCGCGGAGATCCGGGAGTTCTTCGGTACCGCCACCGGGAACCTGCTCACCGCCGAGCAGCGGGCCGGCGTCGGGCATCACCTGCTGCTGTCCATCGTCGGAATCGATCGGGTCGAGGGCAACGCTCACTTCGCGGGCAAGCGACGGCAAGAGGAGCTCGCCCTGGCCGGCTCGGTTCCCGTGACGGTCCTGCGGGCGACCCAGTTCCACGAGTTCGCGGCGATGGTCGTCGAGTGGACCCGGCAGGATGACGTCGCGACGGTGACGCCGCTGCTCGTCCAGCCGGTCGCCGCATCCGACGTCGGCAAGGTCCTCGCGGAGCTCGCCACCAGCACGGCACACGGCGGAGTCCGTGAGCTCGCCGGACCGGAGACCCAGGATCTGGTCGATATGGCCCGGCGGACCCTGGCGGCTCGAGGGCAGTCCATCCGACTGGTCGCGAGCTGGCGCGACGGCCCGTTCAGCGTCGAGGTCGCCGGCGAGGTCCTGCTGCCCGGACCGCAGGCCCGACTCGCACCGACCACCTTCGACGCCTGGTTGGCCGACGAAGCCGCCTCCATCGCCTGACACCCACCTGCTCGCCGCGTCGTGTCGAGGGTTACTATGCCGCCCGGAACGTCGGATCGAATACCCGAAAAGCAATCTTCCGATAGTCCGCACCCATCGATCACTGATTGCCACGACGAAAGCGGGGGACGAGATCAGCCAAACCGAGGGGACTTCATGACTATAACGACGAACACGGGCGACATCCGCAGTTGCAAAAACTGCTCGCACCGCGCTCGCGCCGGTGAACACCATTGCGAGCGTTGCGGGTCAGCGCTGGACGTTGCGTCCACACCGTGGTATTCAGTGTCAGGCGACGGGCAGCCCCATCACAGTCAACGGCCAGTCGACACGGCTCCGGATCTCGACGAGGCGACCCGTTATCTGTGCGCCGCCGCGCACCTCGACGAGGAGTTCTGCGATAAAGCGATCGCGGAGTACCTCGTCGAGCCGGTGCGGGCGATCCCACCGGCACCGGGTGTCGATTCCGTGGCTGTACTCCGAGAGGCGGTCGCCGCCCAGACCAGGCGTCGCATCCGGGACGGCTTATTGCTGGCCCTCCTGGCCCTCCTTGTTATCGTCGCTAAAACCAGCGTGATCTACTGGGCAGCGGTGGTCACGGTAGCGATAGCATTGCAGTCCATCGGCGGCGGTCGCACTCGACGCATTGTTGCGGGTATTGCACGATTACTGGCCGCCAGCACTGGCCGTGAACGCCGGATAGCCGCGAGTAACGCAAAACTGCTCGCCGCCGGCGCTGGCCGCAGCCGGGGCAACCTCGCCGTACTGGTCGGCGTAACCTGGATTTTTTTCGGCTTCCTGTTCCCGGCCGTTATCACGTCGGCGGAAAGCGCTCTCAACCCTCGCTCCACAAGGCCACCCGACAACCTGTTGCCACTTTCCTATATTTCTGTCAGCTGGCCGGTCTTGCTGATCGGTAGCCTGATGCTGATTGTTCTCGCCTTCGATCGGCTCACCGTCGCCAAGCTCATGGCCAGCAGCTTCCAGCGAGATCGTTTCGAGCCGGACGCCGGTAGAGCATCCTCTCAGTGGGAGCGCCTGGCCCGCTCTATCGGGCATGATTCGTTCCGAGCCGAGTTGCAGCGAGTCGCTCATGCCGATGAGAACTCACAAATCGCGGGACAGGCCGACGTGGTCGTGTACCGCGGTGAGACCCCTTTCATCGGGGCCGGTGAACTGGTCGCCCACCACGTCATTGCTTTGCCGCTGGAACCATCCGAAGATGAGAGAGACCCAGCTCCGATCAGCGTCAACGACCTGCACCACCACGTGGCCGAGAGCCTCGCCACCCTGCGATCCCCGTCCTCTCTCAGCCCGGGCCGACGGCTCGAACAGCTTCAGCACAGCGAGCAGGTGCTGATGCCCAGCGACCGGCTATTGTTCAACTACGCTGGCCAGACCCGGCTACCGGTGCTGCCCGATCTCTCGCACGCGCCACTGACCCACCTTCCCCTGAGCGCCGCGCGAGCGCTCGCCGAGGATCCACTGGAGTGGGCTCGCTACTACGCTTGCTTCCGCGTCGAGTCCTGGGATCGCGACCTGAGTACTTCATGTTACCTGCACATCGGTACCGATCAACGCATGCTCTACCTCGAATGGACTTACTGCACCCTGTACCCGGTTCGAGAAGATTACCGCGTAGCGGATCGCCCCACCGACTCCCCGGTGGTCACCGTCGGCCGCAGCCTCATTGAATTAATAGTGCTGCCGGCAAGCGTGCCCGCGCGCCTACGATCAGCTTTCCGTAGGCGCAAAATATCGATTCAGCGATCCGGGGAGCTGATACCAGACCGTTATGGCGCCGCACAGAGCATACGGGAGCTTGCGGCTGATACCGGTACGCAGACCTATTTTCAGGACGCCGACACCGAACGGTACATCAACATCGTGGACCGCACGCTCGTCCGAGCGGTGGGAAAATTCCTCGAAGAACGAGGATACTCCGTGGTGGAATTCATGAAGATAGCGGACTCGACGATCAACAATTACAATATCCAGGGTGACGTCACCAACTCCGTGATCGGTAACAAGAACAGAGACATTCGAATGGGAACGAGATGAGCATGAGGGGGTCCTATCAGGGCCGGGGCATCTCCATCGGCGGCTCCGTCAACGGCAGTGTCGTCGGAAACGACAACCGCAACGTCACGATCACCATGACCGGCGGGGTCGACGCGGAATCTCTCGATCACCTGCGGGAACTGATCGCGTTGTCGCGAACCGAGATCGAGGCGGCACGCGGCAACGCGCCAGCGGACAGTCGCATCCAGTACGAACTCCAGACAATCGAGGACGAGCTTGCCGATGATGAGCCAGACGGAGAGACAGTCCGCAGCCGTTGGAAACACGTGCTGAAACTACTCGGGCCACTCCAGGACATCGCCGCCGTAGCCAAGACCACTGCATCCATACTCGCCACCTTCGGAGGGAACTGACCGGTCGCGCCTCGCACCGACCACCTTCGACACCTGGTTGGCCACCGAAGCCGTCAGTGACTTCGAGCGACGGTGAGTCCGCGGGCCTGGAGTACCCGGCGCTCCAGAGGCGCGAATACGAGCAGCTCGATGGCGACTCCGACCACGAGGATCAGGAAGATCGAGGCGATCACCAGATCCATCGCGTTGAGCTCCCGGCCGATGTTGAGCTGCTGCCCGAGTCCGATGCCCAGCACGGGCGAGTAAGTGATGAGCTCGGCGGCCATCAGCGAGCGCCAGGAGAACGCCCAGCCCTGTTTGAGACCGGCCAGGTAACCCGGCAGCGCCGCCGGCAGCAGCACATGCCGGATCCGGCCGACGGTGCGCAGGCCCAGCACCCGGCCTACCTTGTCGAGCAACGGTGGCACCTGGTCGAACCCGGCGAGCAGCCCGTTGGCGATGGAGGGCACGGCGCCGAGTAGCACCACCGCGTAGATCGCGGCGTCGGACAGGCCGAACCAGATGATCGCCGCCGGTACCCACGCGACCGACGGCAGGCTCTGCAGCCCGCTGACGAACGGCCCAAGCGCTGCCCGTAACCAGCGGCTTCGCCACATCGCCAGCCCGAGGACGGTGCCCACGACCAACGACGCCACAAACCCCACCGCACCTCGCGACACACTGATCGCGATGGCGTCCCAGGCGCGGCCGTCGCGCACCGTCTGGCCGAAGGTCGCCAGTACATCAGCCGGGCTGGGTAGCGCGTAGCTCGGCTTGAGCCCGATGTGGTAGGCCAGCTGCCACAGCGCGATGAACGCGGCCACCGCCACTAGCGGAGGCAACACCGATCGCACGAACACCACGCCGGGCCCGGGCCGCCGGGGCAGTGCGGGCGCTTCCAACGCATCCAATCCAGCCTCGAAGGCCCGGCGATCCTCGGTGAATGTCCCCTCATCAACGGGCATGGCGGCAGATCTCCGCTCGGAGGTGATGGGTGATCTCGGTGGCCAGGACACTCACCCCCGGGGACTCGATCGCCCTGGGTTGGCTCAGCTCGATCCGCCACTCTCGGACGATCCGCCCTGGCCGGGAACTCATCAGCAGGACCCGCTGCCCCAGCCGGACGGCCTCGCGCACGTTGTGCGTGACGAACACGACCGAGAGCTCCTGCTCCGACCACAGCCTGATGAGCTCCTCGTGCAGTGCATCACGGGTGATGGCATCGAGTGCAGCGAACGGCTCGTCCATCAGCAGCAGCCGGCTGTCCTGGGCCAGGGCCCGGGCCAGCGCCACGCGCTGACACATCCCACCGGAAAGCTCGTGCACCCGCTTTCGGCCATGACCGGCCAGGTTCACCAGGGTGAGAAGCCGCTCGGCCTCGGCTCGACGCTCGCGCCGTCCCATCCCCCGAGCCTGGAGCGCCAGCTCAACGTTGCCGGCGGCGGTCAACCACGGCAGCAGGGCCGGCTCCTGGAACATCAACGCCGGCCGGCCCACCGTGACCTCGATGCGGCCGGAGGTGGGGGTAGCCAGACCGGCGATAAGTGAGAGCAGGGTGGACTTGCCGCACCCGGAAGCGCCCAGCAGGCAGACGAACTCGCCGGGCGCGACGTCCAGGTCGATCCGGTCCAGCACGGGTGGCCGATCGCGCTCGAAGATCTGGGTGAGTCGGGTGACGCGAACGCTGGGGATCGGCCCGGAGCGCACCGGGTGGTCGTGCACCGCCGGTGACTCGCCGGTGGATGCTGGTCGCAGCGTCGGATGTGACATGGTCGCTACTCCTTCCCGAGCCCGCCCGCCGACACCGCCGGCAAGCTCCGTTGGGTGCGTATCCGGTTGAGGATCGACAGCTCGTAGATGCCGTGCAGGTCGACCTGCTTGGTGGCCACGCCTGCGGCCACCGCGTTCTCGGCGCTGTGTTGCAGGGATGCTGCGATGGGATCGTCGGTCACCGTCAGGTTCTGCCAAGCACGGTCGACCACGTCCGGCTTCAAGGGTTTGCGGGTGAGTGCGTCGATGCCATTGTTCACGACGGTCCTCGCCTCGGCGGAGTGCTGACCGGCCCAGTGCACCGCCTCGACGTGCCCCCGCAACAGGGCCTCGACGGTCTGGGGGTGCCGCTCCAGGAAGTCGGTACGGACGATCAGGTGCGTGGTGACGAACTGCCCGCCTGGCCAGAGGTCTCGTTCGTTGACCAGCACCTTGGCACCGGCCTCCAGCACCAACCGGGACGCCCAGGGTTCAGGGACCCAGGCGCCGTCGAGCTTACCCGACTTGACCAGCTGGAGGATGTCGCCGTTCTTGGTGGGCATGATGGTGACGTCCCCGCTACCCTGCACGCTGTTGCGCAGGCCTTGGCTGCTCAGCCAAGCACGCAGCGCCACGTCCTGAGTGTTACCGAGCTCCGGGCTGGCCAGCGTGGTGCCCCGCAGATCCTGCGCCGCGTTGATGCCCGGACGGACGACCAACTGCGCGCCGCCAGAGGTCGCACCGGCGATGATCCGGATAGCCTTACCGTCGCTTTTCGCGAAGGCGTTGATCGCCGGGTTCGGCCCGATGTACGCCGCGTCGAGGCTCTCGCCGAACAACGCCTCGACCGCGGCGGGACCAGCGTCGAAGATCTGCACCTTCAGCGTCGTGCCGCCGAGTTCCTTGGCGAACAAGCCCCGATCGACGCCGATGATGGCGGCGGCGTGCGTGAGGTTGGCGAAGTAACCCAGGCGCAGCGCCGACGCCGGCCCCGGTGGTCCATCGGCACTGCTCGTACCGGGACCGCAGGCGGCGGCGAGCGTAACGACACTGATCGCGATCAGGACCGCGAAGGCGCGTATGAAGGTGGAGGTGGCAGCGGGCATGACGGGCGCGTCCTCGACGTGAGGGGCGCGCGTGGTGACGGTCGGAGCACTACAGGCACCGAGGCGGCACGACCACACGCCCGGCTGATGGAGAGTCGGGCAGGGTCAGGCCGGCATACAGATCATGCTGCGGGTACGCCCGTAGTCGACGTGGCGGCGAGCCACGAGTTTGAGCGATAGGGCAGCATGCACAACGCTCACGTTACAGAACAAAATGACCCAGTCTCCACATGTCCACATCGTGGATAGGATCTGACGGCACAGCCAGCATTCACCGCCACGTCCGTGCGGACACCTTGGGTTTACCGCTGAGCCTTCCAGGGTTCAATCCACGGGTGGGGGGGCCAATTCTCCGCGGCGGCCATCACCGGCAGAGCTGTGGCGCCGTCCAAGGACTCCCGGATGATGTCCGCGTGGCCGGCGTGCCGAGCGATCTCTTCGATCAGATGCAGCAGAACCCACCGCACCGACCACTCCTTGGCCGGCAACAGCCACGACATCTCCGGGGGGACCGGCACCGGCTGCGCGAGATCTGAAATCCCGGCGATGATCGCGTCGGTCTCCTTGGCCGCCTGCTCGTGATCGGCGAGCAGGCCGGCCAGAGTCTCATCCGGACCGAACCGGAAGCCGGCCTGGTGGCTCTCCACCGACCACTTCCGGTCGCGTTGCTCGACCACGGTCATCCAACCGCGCTCCGCGACCGAGACATGCTTGATCAACCCACCGATGCTGAGCGTGCTCACCGTCGGAGTCGCTCGGGCCTGCTCATCCGTCAGCCCATGAGCGGTGAGGCGGAGCAGAAGACGCTGCTGAGCGAGGTAAGCCAGCAACCCCTCGCGCTCGTCGGCTACCGGTGCCACGAATACAGGCATACGCCATACCTTTCGGTGCGAAGTCTGCGGTTGACCCGCCTATCCTGGCAGCGATCAGGCCACCGCGCGTCGGCACCTTTTCGGGACTGGTAGTGGGTACGCTGAGAGCAATGGTGGTGCGGACACCCGGGGTGAGCCCGGTGGCGATGTCGCCCCCCGGCGGGCACCGGTTGGGGTGGTGGACGCGCGCCGCCGTGCAGGCCGGGTTGGCCGCCGCGGGACTGTCGCGGCTCTTGGGTCTGGGCGCCGGCTCGATCATCGGTGGTCGGGTCACGCTGGCGCTGGACCGTCATGCATTGCAACGGCTAGCGGCGGGACGGCAGGTGGTGCTGGTGTCCGGCACCAACGGCAAGACCACGACCAGCCACCTGGTGGCCGCCGCAGTGCGTACCGCGGGCCGGGTCGCGCACAACGCCGGTGGCTCCAATATGGCCGATGGGGCGGTCACCGCGCTGGCTGAGGCCCGGGACGCCGAGTACGCCGTGATCGAGGTCGACGAGCTGCACCTGGCCGCGGTCGCCGAGGCCGTCGACCCGGCGGTGGTGGTCCTGCTCAACCTCACCCGCGACCAGCTCGACCGCGCCACCGAGGTCGGCGCGATCGCGTCTGCGGTGGGGCAAGCGCTGATCCGGCACCCGAGCACGGTGGTGGTGGCCAACGCCGACGATCCGATGGTGGTGTCGGCGGCGATCCTGGCTACTCGCAGTGTGTGGGTCGCGGGGGGAACCAGCTGGTTGGGTGATGCGACCACCTGTCCCCGGTGCGGTCGCACCCTCACCTTCACCGAGACCGGGTGGGAGTGCGGGTGTGGCCTGACCCGGCCGACCCCGGACTGGTGGATCGAGGACGGCAAAGCCTGCACCACCGACGCCGTACTACCCCTGGACATCCAATTGCCCGGCCAGGTCAATATCAGCAACGCCGCGATAGCGCTGGCCGCCGCCCAAGCCCTCGGCATCCCAGCCGATCAAGCCGCATCGGCACTGCGCGCGGTCGACGTGGTGGCCGGTCGGTATGCCGTGATGTGCCGCGGATCGCAGAACCTGCGCCTGTTGCTGGCCAAGAATCCAGCCGGCTGGGCCGGGATGTCCGCCGTACTGAGCGAGCCGAGACCACTCCTAGTGATCATCAATGCTCGGGAGGCCGACGGCCGGGACACCTCCTGGTTGTGGGATGTCCCCTTCGAGCGGTTCACCGGCCGTCAGGTGGTGGCCAGCGGGGAACACGCCGCTGACCTGGGTGTGCGCCTGAGCTACGCGGGCCTGGACCACCAGACCGTGGCGGATCCGCTGGCCGCGCTGGCGTCGTTGCCCGCCGGGCACGTCGACGTGGTGGCCAACTACACCGCCTTCCATCACCTCCGCCGCCGGCTGAGCCGGGAACGGGAAGCCGCCGGGTGAGCGCAGAGTCGACGGTCACGATCGGCCTGTTGCTGCCCGACGTGCTGGGCACGTACTCCGACGCGGGCAACGCCACGATCTTGGCCCAGCGGTTGCGCTGGCGGGGCATTCCCGCCGAGATCCGCACGATCACCGCCCACGACGATCCCCCGACCAGCTGCGCGGTGTACCTGCTGGGTGGCGGTGAGGACAACGCCCAGCTCTTCGCCGCCGAATGGCTGCGGCGCCATCACGAGCTGCGCCGGGCGCTGGAGACCAGCGCGGTGACGCTGGCCGTGTGCGCCGGGCTGCAGATCCTGGGCACGTCGATGACCGACACCGGCGGCACGCGCTACCCCGGGCTGGAGTTGCTGGATATCACCACCGCGCCCGGTCGGCAACGCGCCGTCGGCGAGGTGGTCGCCCACTGTGCCGTTCCGGGAGTCGGCGCGTTGACCGGCTTCGAGAACCACCGCGGCGTCACCACCCTGGGCTCGGGCACGACCGCGCTGGGACGGGTGATCACCGGCACCGGCAACGGGACCACCGAGGCCACCACCAGGCACCGCACCGAGGGCGTGCTCACCGAGCGGATCATCGGCACCTACCTGCACGGCCCGGTGCTGGCCCGCAACCCGGCCCTGGCCGACCACATCCTGCACAAGGTCACCGGCCACCCGCCGGCACCCCTGGACCTCCCCGACCAAGCCGCCCTGCGTAGGACCTACTTGGGTCGGGCCTACCGGTAATCCGCCGTCAGCGCGGCACCAGCCGGCTTCTAGCCTGCCGGTATGACACGTACGCGGCTGTACCGCAGCGGTGTTCTCGAGGCCGAGGACTTCCCCGTGCAGGACATCTCCGACCACATCGTGCAGCCGGGCGTCACCGTGTGGCTGGACATGTGCGCGCCCGATGAGCACGACCTCGCCACCATCAGCGAGGAGCTCGATCTGCACCGCCTCGCGGTCGAGGACGCCGTCCAAGAACGCCAGCGCCCCAAACTCGACCGGTACGACAGCCACCTGTTCATCACCGCTTACGCGGTCGCACTGGACATGACCACCGGGGAACTGGATACCTTCGAGGTGGCGGTGTTCGTCACCCGGAACGCGTTGGTCACCGTACGCAAGTCGGAACAGTTCGACATCGACGGTGTGGTCGGTCGCTGGGACGCCTCGCCGGACCTGGCCAAATACGGGGTCTCGTTCCTCTTGCACGGCTTGCTCGACTTCGTGGTCGACGGCCACTTCAGCGCGGTAGAGACCCTCGACGATGAGATCGAAACACTCGAGGACCTGCTCTTCGCCGACAAGCGTCCCGAGTTGGCCGTGCAACGACGATCGTTCGAGCTGCGTAAGAGCCTCGTGCAACTGCGCCGGGTCGTGCTGCCGATGCGGGAGGTGGTGAACTCCCTGATGCGCCGTGACCTGCACACCGTCGACGAGGCGATGGCGCCTTACTACCACGACGTGTACGACCATGTGCTGCGCGCCACCGAGTGGACGGAGAGCCTGCGGGATCTCGTGACGACCATCCTGGAGACGAACCTGACAATCCAGGGCAACCGTCTCAATGTGATCACCAAACAGGTCACCAGCTGGGCGGCCATCATCGCGGTGCCGACCGCCATCACCGGTTTCTACGGGCAGAACGTGCCTTATCCCGGTTTCGGGGATGAGCTCGGTTTCTACGTCTCCACGATCGTGATTGTGGTGCTCTCGGTCGGTCTGTACGTATTGTTCCGCCGCCGAGGCTGGATCTGACCGCCGCACAGCAGATCTTCTCCGCGTGAACAGCCCGTGATCGGAGTAGGTTCGAAGCGTGGTGGCCGCCTACGTCCCTCCGCCGAGAGAATCCGTCGATGTGTTCGCGCCGCTGGGAGCGCTGCCGGTCGAGGGACCGCGGGCCGCCGGCGAACACGTGGAACGTCCCTCGGTCGAGGCGCTCCTGGACCGCGCCGCGACCTGCCGGATCAGCGTGCTGATCGGCGCGCCCGGCTGGGGCAAGACCACCGCGGTGGCGAGCTGGTCGCGCCGGCGCCCGACCGCGTGGCTGCGCTATGAGGACCACGAGGGCACCGCACAACGCCTGCTGAGCAGCCTGACCGCGGTGTTGGCGTTCCACCTGCCGACCTCGGTCGAGGAGGTGCCGGCCCCGGACACCGCACAGGTGGAATCCGCCACCGCGGCGATCTGCCGCTGGATACAGGATTCCCTGCGCAAGGATCTCGTGCTGGTCCTCGATGACCTGCACGGTGTGCAGCCGGAGGGTGACGCGGCCCTGGTCATCAAGACGTTGTGCCAGCGGGCCCCGGAGCGGATGCACCTGGTGCTGATATCCCGCGGGGAACTGCCGTTCTCCCTGCAACGACTGCGGGGTCGCGGTCTGGTCAAGGAGATTTACGCGCCGGACCTGGCCTTCGACGTCATCGACGTCGAAAGCCTGCTGCGCAGGACCGTGGGGAAGTATCCAGCCGGTCTGGCCGGGCGGGTGTGGGAACGCACCGGTGGCTGGCCGGCGGCTGTGCACTGCGCCGTCGAGATGCTGCGAGTCCTCGGGTCGGATCAGCGCTTGGCCGCGGTGGAACGCCTCTCCCAGCCGGGAGAGCGATTCCATGCTTATCTGGCCGAGGAAGTGGTCGGCGCCGCGCCCAGCTGGGTTGTTCAGCTGTTGCGCAGGTTGGCGATCGTCGGTGAGATCCGGACGACCGATGAGTCGACCGGGCTCACCGACCTGGGCCGTCAGGGCCTCGTGCAGCGCAGCGGCCCACACGGGACCTGGTCGCTGGTCGCTCCCTTGCGGGATTACTTCGAACACGAGACGGCCCCGGGCGCAGACGAGCGCGCGGCACTGCACGTGCGGGCGGCCCACGAGTACCTCGGGCGGGGAGCGCCGGCCGATGCCCTGCGACATCTGCTGGCAGCCGGCGACCACGCCGGCTGCACCGCACTGCTGGTCGATCATGGTGATGCGATGGTGGAGCGCGGCCAGGTCACTGCCGTGCTGGAAGCGACCAGGTTGCCGAGCGAGTACCTCGACGACCCGCGGGTGCAGCGAGTTCTCGGGCTGGCGCAGCAGGTGCGAGGTCAATGGGCGCAGGCGCTGGCACATTTCCAGAGAGCCGGCCACAACCGGCAGGAGCTGGCGCCCGCGCTGGCCTGGCGGGTCGGCTGGATGGCGTTCACCCTGGGCGAATTCACCGAGATTCACCCGGTGATCCAGCGGACCCGGCTGGACCGCCGGGACACCGTGGACGAGACGCGGGTGCTGGCGCTGGCCGCGAGCGCCCACTGGATGTGCGGCGACATCGGGAATCTGCGCAGAGCCGCGCTGCAGACCCGTGCCGCAGCCCGGCAGTGCGGCGCTCCCCGCGCGTTGTCCAGCGCCCACCAGGCCTTCGCGTTGCTGGCCGCCGCGGAAGGCGACTGGCGGCAGGCCGACGCGCACTGCGCCGAGGCCCTGCGCAACGCTGAGGAGAGCGAGGGCCTGCTCGAGCTGACCTGGATCAGAGCGTGCCGCGCGATGCACCACTTCGAGGCGGGCGTACCGCAGCAGGCACTGGCGGATGCCCAGATCGCGCTGAGCCTCAGCGAGCGATGCGAAAACCCGTTTCTCATCGCGCATGCGTTGACCACCCGCGGTCGCGCCAGAGCCCGCCTGGGCGCCGTGGACGCCGCAGCAGGTGATTTCGCCACCGCGATCGACCTCTTCCAGCGTCTGAGCTCCCGGTTCCTGGCCTGGGCCCTGTGCGGCCTGGGCGATCTGCATCGGAACCGGGGTCAGGTGGCGCGGGCCAGGGCGGCGTACGAGGAGGCGCTCACCCTCGCCGAGCCCTACCACGACGTGTTCGGTCTCACCAGCGCGCTGACCGGTCTGGCCCGCCTCGACGCGGTCGATGATCCGCCGCGGGCCCGGGAACGCGCGGACCGGGCCGTGCAGTTGGGCGCAGGGCTGCGCAAGATCCCGACATTGCTGGCCCGCGGCTGGATCACGTTGATGGCCGGGGATCGGGCCGGCGCCTCGGCGGATGGTGACCAAGCCGCGGTGGCCGCGCGGCAACGGCGGGACAAGCCAGGGCTGGCCGAAGCCATCACCCTGGGCGTGCTGGCCACCCGCGATCACGCGATGACCGCCAACGCGCTGCGTGAGGCGATCGATATCTGGCAGGAGACCGGCTGCCGCCTGGAGGAGGCCGCGACGAGGATCGTGGCCGCTCGCATCGGCGCGCTCATTCCTCATCTCGACGCCTACAGTGCCGACCAGATGCTTCGGGACCTCGGCATCGACGTCGACTCGCGACGGATCGCCGGCCCGCTCAGCGTTCTGGTCCGTTCCACACCCCCGGTGTCCATCCAGACTTTGGGGGAATTCCGGGTGATCCGCGAGGGGATCCCGATTCCGAACACCGCATGGCAGTCGAAGAAGGCGCGGGATCTGCTGAAGATCCTGGTCGCACGCCGCCGGCCGACCCCCCGTGATCAGCTGATGGAGTTGTTGTGGCCGGGGGTCGGCCCGACCGTGGCAGGCAACCGGCTCTCCGTCCTGCTGTCCACGGTCCGCGACGTGCTGCAACCCCACTCCGCGGGCGAGGCTCCGCTCGCGGCCACCGACGGCGCGGTGTCGTTGAACCGGGCCCAGGTCAGCGTCGACGTCGAAGACTTCCTCGCGCACGCCAACACCGCCTTCGACGCCTACCGGGCGGGCGAACCGGATACGACCGCGCAGCTGCTCGCCGCCATCGCCGCACACACCGGTGATTTCCTCGAGAACGACCCGTACCAGGAGTGGGCCAGCGCGATCGCTGAGGAGGTCCGGGCCGCCCACATCGCACTCCTGCGGGCCTTGACCACCCGGCTGCGCGACGCCGGCGCCACCGACGATGCGGTGCGCTACACGTTGCGCCTGCTCGAGCAGGACCGCTACGACGAGGAGGCCTACCGCATCCTCATCGGAGTCCTGTTCCACGCCGGTCGCCTCGGCGAGGCACGCCGGCACTACCAGAGCTACGTCCGCCGGATGGCCGAGATCGACGTCCGGCCGAGCCCGCTCCCGGACATGACCTCCCGAAAGATGATCACGCACTAGCCGTCGTTCACCGAGGTGGCACGCGACGAGTTCATCTGGCCGCACCAACAGCGGTTGCTGTGCACTGGTCAGTTCACCGGGGCAAGCTCCATCGGAATTCTCCGTCAGGTTCGTCAAGCCATACCCTGTGAAACCCCTCGGGGGTCACTGTCAGGCCGAGGCGATCCCAGCCGGGCCGGCCGAGCCCGTCCCACATCTTGTGCGTGGCCTCGAACTCGTTCCATATCTTGACCGGCCCGTCCTGGCGTACCTCGCGCTCGCCAGCGTCATCCGCGTGCATGCGGACCGCACACCACGAACCGTCATGCGCGCTGAACACCGCCCACTCTGACCCCTGTTCGGTCGCCCCGCGGTACCCGAAAGCGAGCTCACCAGGCAGACGCGTGTGCGCGAGGAACCATGGCACGAGTGACGACCAGGGCAGCGGGTCGAGGTGTGTCCTCGACCGGATGCCCGCCTGGACATCCCCGACGGTGGCGGCACTGTTGGGCGCCTGATCGGCGTCGCGAATCGCCATGAATCCGGCCCACCGGGCCAAGAACCGCCCTTCAAGCCGGTCAGCGTGCCGGGTCAGCAGGACGAGATTGCCGGCGTGAACGCTGCGTTTGACGTCGACGAGCACGAGTCCGCCCGTGCGTACCTGCTCAGCCCATGCCCACGGAACCGCGCGCAGTGAGCACGTCGCGATGATCCGATCGAACGGCGCGTGCTCGGGCATCCCGCCGGCACCGTGCGCGACGGACAGCGTGGGCGCGAGCCCCAACTCGGCAAGCCTGCTCCGCGCGGCATCGATTAGCCCGGCCCCGATGTCGACCGAGAACACCCGATCGGCGCCGAGCCGGTGCGAGAGCAGACCGGCGTTGTATCCGGTGCCGGTGCCGATTTCGAGCACCCGGTGCTCATCATGCACGTCGAGCGCTTCCAGCATGCGCACCATCAGGCCCGGCTTCGTCGACGACGACACGGTGACCCGGTTGCCGTTCGCCGCGACGGCAAGGTCGGTAATCAATGGCTCGTTCCGGTACACCGCCGCAAGCCACTCGCCGTCCTCGACGGTCGTTTCAACCCACTCTCCGCCGGGTTGCTGAACGTAGAACCGCGGCACGAACAGGTGCCGCGGCGTCTCCTCGACCGCGTTGCGCCATGCGGGCGTACGCAGGACGTGCTCAGCCGCCAACTCGTCAGCGAGTCGGTGCGCCAGCTCGCGCCAAGGCGCCGTCGTCACCGTCATGCCGCATTCCCCTGCTCCAGTAGATCGGCGAGCGCCTCGGTGATCGGCGCCTCAATAGCATCCTCGATCCATCCGTACTGGCCGCCGGCGTTGCACTCCAGAAACACCCACTCGCCATCAGGGCGGATGACGAAGTCGAACGCACCATACGTAAGGCCGAACTCGGCGCAGTACTCCAGGATGCCGGCAGCGACCGGGCGGGCGGCTCGATTCGCTCGTACTGTAACGCATTGTAGTCGTTGCGCCAGTCGAGATAGGTCGCGGCACTACCAGATGTCCAATTCCTTACGCTCACTCATCTCGACACCTCCTTTCCTTAGCTATTGCAGGCTTGTGACCAATTCGTCGGCCGCGTCCCGGGCGGGTTCCGCTAAGGCGGTAGCGTCCTCACGCCGGCCGACCATGCGCACGATGTTCGAGCACACCCACAGCCGCGCGATCCGGCCGGACCGGCTGTCAAGGTCGTCGCGGAATTCGGCGTGGACGCGAGCGGCGATATCGGGGACGGCCAGGGCGCTGCCCCACAGGCACGCAGCGTCGTTGCCGCGTGGCGCAAGCCCCCAATCAGCCCAGTCCAGCAGCCAGAGCGTCGGGGAAGTGAGGTTGCCCCAGTGCAGGTCACCGTGGGAGGTGGTCCACTCGGTGACTGTGGTGTCCACCGCGCCGCCCAGGACCTGACTGATCCGTCGGGTGATCAGTTCCTGGCGGCCGGACACCCGCAACGTCGGGAAAACTGCCAGGACCGTCAGGACGGCGCGCAGCTGTACCCACCAGCTATCAGGCAAGCCCGGGTCGGCGGTGAGCATGGTGCCCACCGCAACGATCACCGGGTCGGTGACCAGTTCCATCTCCTCAGCCCGCCAGACCTTGCTGCGTTCGGTGTCGGTCCAGGTGGCCGTCTGAAGCCAGCGGGGCTGAGGGACACCGGGGATGACGGAGGCGGCCTCGGCTCCAATCCAGGACTGCGGCTGGATCCAGGACGGCGTGCGAGAGTCCACGCGCACCCAGGTCTCGCGGTGGGTGCGGTGCCCGGCAGAGTGCGCCCACGCACCGGTCCTGGACGCCGATCGGTCGAGCCGGACGTCCAGCCGGCGCTCTACCTGGGCGATCACGTCATCGGGTAGGTCCTCCACTGCTGTGTTCCTCTCGTCGTCTCGCGGTGGTCTGGTGATGTGCTGTCATGCAACCCACTATTCGGACGGTCGGGAAGGAGGTCGTGCGCGACCTGCACGCGGTTTGCGGAACACGCAACGTGCTTTTCCCGGCAAGCCCTGTTCGTGTTAGCACGGGTGCTCCACGATGGCAGCGGAGGCCTCGATGGATGCGACGCACCCGATCTGGCGCACACCCGCCGTCCAGCAAGCCGCGGCGGCGGGACAATTCGGTGCACTGATCCGGGTGACGCGTACCTTCCAGCGGCTCACCCTGGTCCAGGCCGGCAAGCTGATCGGATACTCAGCCAGCACCCTCTCCCGCATCGAAAACGGTCATCGCAAGCTCACCGACGTCACCGAGCTCCGGCTGTTCGCCAGCGCATTCGACATCCCGCTGCACCTGTTCGGGCTCACCCCGCCGACCATGCCCGCGTTGCCCTCCGGCGTGGCACCACCACCATCGGCGGTTGCCCCGGCTACGGTGGTCGGCACTCTGCGGGAGGGCGGTGACGAGGCGATGCGGCGACGCCAGGCGCTGGCTGGATTCGTCGGGGTCACGAGCACCACGCTGCTCGGCGGGCTCGCCCGACCACTAGGCGCCCACATCAAACCGAACCTGCAGAACCTGCTCGCCGACGAGTCGGGCCACGCCACGCAACCGGTCGAGGCGCAGGTCCTGCGTAACTGGCTGGCCACCGCGCACGCCACGTTCGACGCCTGCCGGTATCACGAGCTAGCTATGACGCTGCCTGAGATGATCGCCACCGCTCAGGTCAGCCTCGCGGGGACCGCCGGTCAGCAGCACGAGCAGATCGCGGCGCTGCTCGCCGGTGCCTACAGCTTGGCCTCCAACTTGTGCAGCAGGCTCCACGATGACGCCCTGGCGTGGGTCACCGCCGAGCGAGCCCGATCAGCCGCCGAGGCCAGCGGGGACCTCGCCCGCATCGCCGAAGCCGCTCGCATGGCCTCCATCGCCCTGCGCCGCCACGGTCACCATGACACCGCCACCACGCTGCTGACCACCACCGCCCTGCATCTCGGCGCAAGCTCGGGTGATCCGGCACCCGAACTGCTGGCCACCTACGGCTCCCTGCTATGCACCGCCTCCTACACCGCAGCGCAGCACGGCAACCGAAGTACCGCGCTGGAACTGATCACCGAAGCCGAGACAGCCGGTGCCCGGCTGGGCGAGGCCAGAGTGCCGCACAACCCGTTTAGCACCACCAACGTGGCGATTTACCAGATCGGGGTGCACACGGCGCTCGGCGACGCCCCCACCGCGCTCGACCATGCCCGCAAGATCGACCTGCGCACCGTGCCGACGCCCGAACGCCAAGCCCGATTCTGCCTGGACACCGCCCGTGCCTGGCATCGCTTCGGCAACCCCGGCAACTGCTTCCAGGCCCTCCAGATCGCCAACCAGTGCGCCCCCGAAGAACTCCGCCGGCCCTCCGTACGCTCGCTGGTCTCCTCGCTCGTGAACGGGCCAGGACCCACGCCGCCAGGATTGCGCGAGTTGGCCGCCCGTTGCGGCGCCCTCGCCTGATTCGATGGCCGAGCACGCCTCCGCGGCTCACACAGCCGCCGGCCCAACGCCTTCGCCTCGTCCATGTGGAGCTTTCCGCCGGCGCTTCGCACATGATCTTCCGGCTTACCGGGGATGATCTAGCCTGATCCAACGGATTAACTGGTGGCCACGCGCTGGTCGGGGTGGTCGAGCCAGGCCCACTGCTCGGTGTCGGTCACGGTGACGCCGAGCTGGGTATACGCTGGTCGGCCGTGTGTGACCCACCAGGTGTGGGCCTGCTCGATTTCGTCCCAGAGCCGTCGGGGGCCGTGCTGGCGGACCGGGTGAGCCGCGGACCCGCGGTTGACGTCAACGGTGGCCCAGGAACGCGTAACGGGGTCATGGACCCGGACGAGGTGGTGATATTCGTCATCGGGATCATCCTCCACGATCTTGTGACAGTGGGGAACCAGCAGACCGACTACGCCTCACCATGACCGAGCCCCACGTGGTCGAAGGGGCGTTCGTGAACCTTCCCGGAGCGTTCATGCCCCTGCGCACCCGGCTAAACAGCCCCCACCGGGACGGCGAGAACTGGACTGTGGTGCTCGACCAACGCAACCCGCAGCGGGGAACCACCCCCGTCGATCCCGCGCTGGTAGCAGAGAACAAGTCGCTGCAGTTCATCACCCAACTCCACCTGGCGGGCCGGCGCCTGCGCGGCTTCACCCTCGACGACGTGGAGGTCTGCGGGCACTGCACCGACGGAAGCTGGTTCACCACCGGTCTACACCGCGACAACGGGCGCTACCCGGTCGCCCAAGGCGGCCCGCAACACCTCTGGGACACCGTCGAGTCCAGCTACCACACCTGGCGGCACTTCGGCCAGCCCGAAATCGAGCGTTTCGGCGTCACCGCATCCGAGGACACCGCGCTGCAATACGTGTGGTTCGACCACCCCGACTCCCAATACCGGTGGCCGCTGCCACTGTGATGCACACAGTGTGTGTCTGCCGCGCGTCGGGGAAGGACTGCAGCCCCGACGCCAGGTGCCTGAGCACACCGTGGCGGATCATGGACCGGTGACGGCAGCCGGTGACGGTTATCCGGATTGCGGATGTGTCACCCTGCCTGTCACTGCCTTTAGGGTGATGTCCGTGATCGGAGAAATGGGGGATCTGGCGGCGCAGCGCGCCATGCTGGAGGCCTTGCGTTCCGGTTTGGGTGCGCTCCTAGTCGGCTAACGCGCCGCAGCGGGGATCTCTCAACCGCAGCTCGGCGCCGCGCTGGGCCGGACCCGGAGCCTGATCTCCAAAGTCGAGCACGGCGTCCGCCGCCTGCCCGAGAACCTGTGGACGATCGCCGACGAGCTGTGCGGTGCCCAGGGCGCGCTGATCGACGCGCACACCGAGCTGGTGCGTGCCGAGGCGGACTACCGGGACCGTCGCCGCACCGCACGCCGCCCCCTACCCCCCACGCCGACCCAACTGGACACCCATCACAGGGCCTGGCCGGCGCCTGCCGGATGGGTGCCCGCTGGGCATCAGCGACAGCAGGACGTAGCGTGGTCGCAGACGACGCTGGTCACCGGGGAACTGGCTGAGGAGCTACTGGACGTGGTCACCCGATTAGCGCGCTCGGTGGGCCGCCGCGAAGCGATCAGACTTGCCGGGTCGGTCCTCGCCGCGGTGGGACTGTCTGGGTTGGATGCTGATGAGTACACGCGGGTTGCCCAGGCGGTGGTCTGCCCGAGCCGGATCGATGCTCAGGTCATCAACAACCTGGCGGTCACATTGGCGGTGTGCAAACGTCAGGAAGACAGACTCGGGCCCTGCCAGGTGTTGGATACCGTGATCGCTCAGCACGGGCTCGTGCGGCGCCTCCTGGCGGGTGACTGCCCAGAGAACTTACGCAAAGCGTTGAGTCTGGTGGACAGCAACGTGGCGTGCACGATCGGTGGTTACTTGGCCGATATGGGCCAGCTCGAGGCAGCCGGCCGCTACCTCACACGCGCCCGCCGCGCCGCCCACAAGGCTGGCAATAACGCCTCTGCAGCTTACGCGGCGGCCGATCACAGTCTCGTCGCTCGCTTACGCGGGGACACCCCCACCGCGCTGGACACCGCTGCCGCTGCCCGGAGCCTGGCTGCCCGCACCGATGATGCCCAACTCAAAGCACGCGCAGAACAGTGCGCGGCTGGCGCCTATGCACTCGATGGGCAATACGGGCCGTGCATGAGCGCATCCGCGCGTGCCCACGACCTGCTCACCACCACCAACGGAAACAACCCTGACTCGCCCGCTTACTGGGTGCACCATGGCACCATCGACAGCAATGCCAGCAGATTTCTAGCACTGCTGGGCAAACCCCAGCAAGCTGTCGACGCCGCCACCATCGCCCTGGCACATTACGATCCGACACAAGTAGCGAGATACGCCCATTGCCAAGTATCGCTAGGTCACGCTCTGGCCCTGTCCGAAGACATCACCCAAGCCGCCCGCGTCCTCGGCGACGCCGCCGGCCACGCCCACCTCTACCCACGACTCACCACAGACCTACACACCGCCCGAGCCCTCCTGCAACCCTGGAACCACACCCACGCCGTCAAAGCACTCGACGACCAACTCACCGCGCGCGGACTCACACCGATCATCCACTAAGTGACACAACCCGCCCCCAGCATCCGCGCGAATGCCCCGGTGCGACGGGCGGCCGAGCCCAGCGGTGGGGTATGTCAACGGCCGGTCGTCAATCCAGTACCCATCGATGGCCGCTATCTGGTGTATCCAGCCAGATCGTCTGGCGTTGTGGGGTGACGGTCAGGCCGAAGCGTTCGCGCGGTGGGTGCCCATGCTCGCGCCATGCCTGGTGAGTGGTCTCGATGTCATCCCAGAGCCGGCGTGGCCCGGACTGGGTGAGCCCGCCCTCGGGGGTGAGGTGAGCGTGCGATCCGTCGCGCGCAGTGAGCGTGAGGTTGTGTGGGTCGCCGTCGCGATAGCCGTGCGCGAGCCCGGGGATGGTCACATCCAGGAAGAACCGGAAGTCGTTGTCGTAGTAGGCGCTGCTGGGCAAGTTAGCGGTACGTGACGGCCAGCATGGTCCGTCCGCGGTAGCAACCGAATGCCCTGTGGGCGATTCACCGGGAACGGTGCGGTGGCGCATGAAATAGCCGGTCCCGATGAAAGGTCCTTGTGCCGTGCCCGGGCCGGTGACGGTGAGCGCGGCGAGGCCGGAGCACACCGGAGCCAGGATGATGCCCCCGGTTCGGGTCTGGTCGATCCAGGCGGGTGGGATGAGCCTTATCCCGAAGGTGGCGATGGTCCGGTCGTAGAGCGCGTGTTCGGG
>JBOHFF010000116.1:0-80860 GCA_050699515.1 Pseudonocardiaceae bacterium | reverse complement strand
TTTCCACCCCGGCGGCCGTCGGCCTCCCGCCTCGTCCGCTGCAGTACCGCGTCCACGTCTACGAGTGGTCGCGCGAGGAGGTCGAACAGGTCATCGGCGACGTGGGCCTGGTCATCGAGAACGTGCTTGGCCTGCTGCCGCCCGCACCGGACGTCCTGGCGACCGCGCTCACCGACCGCTATGGGGACTTTGCGGCCGCCTGGTACCGCGACCTGGTCGAACGCGTCCCTAAGGCGCTGCTTGACGCGGTCTCCGTCGTCGCCGTTCCCGAGGTGGCCACGGAACTGCTCTACGTCTGCAGGAGGCCGTCATGACGACGTCGATCGGCGGGCCGGTACCGGGTGCCACGCCGCTGTGGGTGAGTATCGAGGGGATCAACGGGGTCGGGAAGACGAGCGCGGCCCACTCGGTCGCCGCCATGCTCAGTGCGCGATGTCTGCTTCTGGATGAGCTCACCGACCAGTCCGGCGACACGCTACCTGGGCTGGTGATCGCCGCGTTGAGCGCCGAGGACGACCCTTTCCTGCGCACCGGCCACCCGGTCGTGGAGACCCTTGCCCTGCTCGCACTGCAGGTCCGCAAAGCCGAGCGACTGGCCGAGCGCGACATGACCGGAGTCGACGTGATCATCGAGGACCGCAGCGTGGACTCTGTCGCCGTGTACCAGGCCGCGATCCTGTGCTCCCAGCATCCGGAGACGTCGCCGGAAGCAGTGGTACGGCACGTGCTCTCGAGTATCCGGCGCTGGAGGCCGTTTCCCGACGCGACCGTCCTGCTCGTGGGTGACCCCGCAGTGTGCGTGAGGCGCTTCGCCGACCGGATCGGGCGTCCGTTGGCGCCGCCGGACGTCGTGGTGTTCGACCAGATCGACGCGTTGTACCGCACGGCGGCGGCTGACGATCCCGGGCGGTACACCCTCGTTGACGTGAGCGACATGTCGCCAGAGGAGAGCGCCGGAGCCGTCGAGGACATCGTGACCACGTTGCTGGATCGGCAGGCCGCCCGTGTCTCGTGACGTGACTTTGCTGTGGGGCCTGCGCTCCCCCTGTGCGTTTGCGTGCCCGCACTGCTACTTCGGCACCATCGAGGAGCACAAGGACAACCCGCCGGGGCAGCCCGGTGTCCTGTCGCACCTGTCCCGCACCGACCTGTCGGCCGAGGCTGTGGCAGCTTTCGCGCGCACGCTGGCCGACTCGGACGTCGAGCGGGTAGTCATCGCGGGCGGCGAGCCGCTGGACTGGCCTGGCACGCTCGGGGTCATCTCCCTGATCAAGGACGCGGGCTGCCAGGCCGTCATCGCGACGAACGGTGTCCCGCTCGCCCGCCCGCAGGTGGCCGAGCGCCTCGTCGACCTCGGCGTTGACGGCGTGTCGGTGTCCCTCGACAGTGCGGACGCGGAAACCAACGATCGGATGCGACCCTCACGGTCGGGCCGTTTCGGCTACCACGACGTCCTGGAAGGCATCAAGGCCCTGCTCCATGCTCGCGCCGGAGGGTCCGTGCCCAGGGTCGGGATCTACACCGTGGTCACGCGATCACGTCCGCAGGAGATCACCGAGGTGGCGCAGTTGGCTGCCGACCTCGGTGTGGACTACTACGTGCCGCAGCCGATTTCCCTTGCGCCCGACCACAAGCTCTTCCACCAGATGTCCCACACCCCCGGCGACGTCGCCGACGTAGGCGAGCAGCTCGACCGCCTCTACGGCGACCCCCAAGGGTTAACCTTGCCCGACCCGTCGTACTTGCAGCGCTTCATCGCCGCGATCTCCACCCACGACAGCGGGCACGTCCCCGACTGCTTCGGCGGCGCTCGCCTGTTCTTCATCCAGCCCGACGGCTCGGTCTGGGACTGCCCCTCCGATCGCCGGATCGCCGCCACCGCGCCCGAGCGGCGACGCACCATCCGAGACGGCGACGCGCGCATGCTGTTCGCCACGAGGCCGGCGTGCACGGACTGCTCGCTGTTCAGCCGAGACTGCGTGAACATGTGGCCCCTCGCGCTGGACATGCCTGAGATGCTGAACGAGGAGGCTTCCCGATGACGATTCCTCAAACCCCCGGCAGCGCACAGCCGCTCGAAGATCAGCTCGGCGCGGTGCTCCGGCAGATGCCCGACCCGAGCGGCGGTCCAGTCGCCGCAGAACTGGAGCGCGAACTGGCCGAGGCGTTCGGCGTCGCGCATGTCGTTGCGGTCGCCTCCGGCACCGCGGCCCTGCACGCCGCGCTGGCCGCCTGCGGCATCGGCCCAGGCGACGAAGTCCTCGTACCGGCGCTGACTGTCATCATGACAGTGGCGCCCCTCAACGCCCTCGGGGCAACGCCGGTGTTCGTCGACAGCGACCCGGCCACCCTGGACCTGGATTACGACGACGCAGCCCGGAAGGTCACCTCGCGCACCCGGGCGATCATCCCGGTGCACCTGTGGGGCCGGATGGGAGACCCAGCGGCCCTGGCGTCGTTCGCCTCCGAGCACGAGCTCGCCGTCGTCGAGGACGCCGCGCAGGCCGCCGGCACCACGCGCGACGGGCAGCGGGCAGGCACGGTGGGCACTGTCGGCTGCTTCAGCATGAAGGACGGCAAGATCCTGTGGAGCGGAGAAGGCGGCTTCCTGCTCACCGCCCGCCGCGAGGTGGCGGAGTACGCGAGGGCGTTCCGCAGCCACTGGCTGCCGGCTCCTCCGGGCGAAGCCCCGCTGAGTCGCCTGGCGACCAACTCTCGCCTCGCCGCACCCCTGGCCGCGATCGCCCTGGCCAACCTCCGTCGGATCTCACACCTGGTGGAACTGCGCCAGGAACAGACCCGCCATTTGCTGCATGCCACGGAGCAGACACCCGGTCTGGTCGCCCTCGCTCCAGCTGCGGGCGAGGAGTGGAACGGCTTCGCCCCGCTGCTGCACATCGACCTGCCGAACCCCCGGGCGTTCGTCGAACACCTCGCGCAGCAGGGAGTACCGAGCTCCACCGGCAGTTTCCGGCTCGTGTCCTGCGACACCCGGCCCATGTTCACCAGCTCTGACCGGCCTTGCCGCGGCGCCGCTCAGATCCTCGACCACACGCTCGCCGTCGTTCTCACCGAACGCGACACCGAGACCACGCTCGACCGCTACGCCGCCGTCATCGCCCGCGAGGCCACCGCATGGGCCCCGTGACCGACGCCCCGGAACCAGCACCGACAAATCCCTCCGGAACGACCCTCCTGGCAGCGCCCTGTCCTTGTCCCCGAACGGATTCTGCCGCATGACGATCACACCAGTATGCCATATTCCTGCACCCGCGGCCCGCTGATCTCCGCCGAGGGCATCAACGGAGTCGGCAAGACGTATCTGACCAAACGAGCCATCGAAACCCTCGACGACAAGCCGCTGATGCTCGACGGGTTCTCCCAGCGGGCGAACGGGCACCCGGGACTGGGCAAGGCTCTGCTTCGCTCGCTGCGCGAGGCCAGCGCAGGGGATCCGTTCCTGCGCGGGGGCGCTCCCCTGGCCGAGGCTCTGATCCTGCTGGCCATCAAGCGCCATGACCTGGACACCGTCGTACCCGAGCTGGCTAGCGGACGTGCCGTCGTGGAGGGCCGCAGCGTCGACACCACGGCGGTGTGCCAAGCGCTGCTGCTGCACCCCGACAACCCGGACGCTGCCCTTCAGACGGCGACCGCCCTGCTGGACCTCGCGTCCTCCTACCGGCCCCTGCCCGACCTCACGATCCTCGTCACCGACGCCGCCGCACAGGCCGTTGTGCGCGCGCAGCGGCGCGACCAGTGCGTCATCACGACCGAGCAGGTCACGTTCATGCGCGACGCGGCCGCCCTCTACGAGCGGGTCGCCGCCACTGATCCGACACGCTACCGAGTCGTCGACCGGCGCAGCGTCGGCGAGCACGAGGCAGCCGAGCAGATCCGGGCATGGATCCACGGCGCCAGGACCGATCTGGGCTGCTTGCGCGAGCCGTGGCAGTGCCCCGGGGCCCGGTGCATGTGCTGCGGCCAACGCGCGGACTCGGCGCCGGCATGAACCAGACGGCCCGCCCTTCGACCGGCCCGGACCCAGCTCCAGCGAGGAGCTGCGTGCCCGCGATTCCCGACAGCGTCGAAGCCCTGATCCTCGACTTCGACGGCACCCTCGCCGACACGACCGCCAGTCACGAGCAGGCGCTGCGAGCGGCGCTGCAGCCACACGGCCTCGACCTGGACCACGACTGGTATCGCCACCACGTCGGCCTGTCCATCCACGACCTGCTGACCGCGCTCCCGGGCGGCCAGCAGCTGCCCCACGACGAGATCATCCGACACAGCCGTACCCATCTGCTAGCCACCGTGCACAGCATCACCCCCATCGCGTGCGTCGTCTCGCTCCTGCGCGCCGCTCGCCGTGCTGGACTGCCCTGCGCCGTGGCGTCGGGAGCCAGCCGACTTCTTGTCCATCCCGGGATCGAGGCTCTGGGCCTGCTGGACGAGTTCGCAGCTGTCGTCGCACGAGAGGACGTCACGCACGGCAAGCCAGCCCCCGACCTGTTCGTCGAGGCTGCCCGCCGCCTCGACGTTGCGTCGGACCGCTGCCTCGCCGTCGACGACGCTCCCGACGGCGTCACCTCCGCCCGCGCGGCCGGAATGCAGGTGATCACGGTGATCGACGGCCACCTGGCCCCCAACCACGACACCGCCACGATCAGCAGATCCGCCAGATGACGGCACGAGGCCGTCGCACCAGGGAGCATGATGCCCGTCCTGCACTCGACCAAGAACCTGGAGATCATCGAACCTCCCACGGCAACGAGGGAGGGTGTCGGAATCTTCGAGTACACGGACAACTACACGGTATTCCACTACGGCAGGATGCCGGACCTGATCCCCGGCAAAGGCGAGGCGATCTGCCGCATGGCCGCCTTCAACTTCACCATGTTGGAGGCGGCGGGCGTGCACACTCATTTCCGCCGGTTCATCGCCCCGAATCGGATCGAGTTCGCTCTCGCGCGTGTCCCGGACCCGGACGCCGGTCCGCTCACCCCGGACGCTGGAAACTACCTCATTCCCGTGCAGGTCCTCTTCCGAAACGAGCTACCCCAAGGAAGCTCCGTTCACCGCCGGCTCGCATCCGGCGCGCTGACACCGGCCGATGTCGGGCTCCGCGGCATTCCCGCCGTCGGCGAAACGCTGCAGCATCCGCTCATCGAGTACGCGACGACGCGAGAAGACGTCAACCGGTTCATCAGCGGGCCCGAGGCCCAGCGCCTCGCCGGCCTGAGCGACGAGCAGTTCCAGGCGATGCGCGATAACACCGTCACCGTCAGCGAGGTGCTGACCGGGCACGCACGCGAGCGCGGGCTGTGTCACTGCGACGGCAAGGTCGAGTTCCTGGTATCGAGCGATGCGAACCTCGTGCTTGCCGACAGCCCCGGTACACCGGACGAAAGCCGCCTGATGTTCAACGGCGTGCACTGCGGCAAGCAGGTTATCCGGAACTGGTACGTGGACAACGGGCTCGAGGTGCCGGTCAGCAGGCTGCTCGCCGAGGGCGTGCCCAGGAGCCGGTGGCCGCGGCCGGCACCACTCCCGCCCGAGTTCCTGCCGGTGATGTCGGACCTGTACCGGTCCCTGAGCGAGACCTGGACAGGCGAGCGCCTCTGGCGCGCGCCGGACCTGCAGACCGCCACGCAGGCCGTTGCTCGCCTCATCGGTCAGTGACGGAGCAGCACGGAAGCAGGGCTCGGGCATGCTCTCCTCGATGTGGCGGGCGCGGGTCGCGGGTCGCGGGTCGCCACGGAACCTACGAGAACGGTTGATATATGGGCGGCTTGACCGAAGACTCCGCCTTCCTGGCGACGACGTTCGTGGTCATCGACTTCGAGACGACGACCCCTACGGGCTACCCGGCCCAGCCCATCGAAGTCGCTGCTCTCGCGCTCCGCTACGAGGCAGGCGCGTGGACGACGGTCGGCAGGTACGCATCCCTCATCCGCCCGCCCGCGTTCGCGCCGGTGACGTCAGCCGATACGGCCCAGACCGGCCTGACCCCCGAGCAGGTGAGGCAGGCACCCAGTCCGGCCGATGCGCTGGGCGCACTGGATAGGCGATTCACCGCGGACACCCGGTACCTGCTGGTGGCTCAGCACGCCGCCACCGAGGCCAACGCCATCCACAATCAGCGCGAGCACTGCCCGGCTCTGGCCCGTGTTGACTTTCTCGACACGATCCCGTTTGCCAAACACATTGTTCCAGGTCTGCCGAACTACAAGCTCGACACGCTGCTGGCGCATTTCTCTGTCCCGCAGCCGGCGGCTCGCCACAGGGCCTCCGCCGATGTCGATGTCACCGCGCAGGTGTTCTTCCGGCTCGTCAGCATTGCGGACGAGACTTCTCAGCTCAGCGATCTTGCGGCTCTGGTGAAAATGGCGGGGCGCACGGCCAGGTGCAACATCCCCGTCCAAAGTGGATTGTTCGACATCTAGGACTTCCGGCGGGAAAGGGCATATGCAAACCCGATCTGAGATAGGACAGTGCTCATTCTGATGATCAAGGAACAGTCGGGCCGCGACGAGGTCCCGTTCTGGTTCGATCCGCTGTGCCCCTGGGCGTGGATCACCTCGCGCTGGCTTCTGGAGGTCGAGCAGGTTCGACCAGTGCGCGCCGATTGGCGGATCATGTCGCTGGCTTACCTGAACCTCGTCCAGCGCGAGGGCAAGGGCCTCAGCGAGAATTACCGGGAGCTGATGACGAAGGCGTGGGGTCCGGTGCGGGTCTGCGCAGCGGCTGCTGAGCACGGTGGCAGCGGCGTCCTCGGACCGCTGTACACCGCCATCGGCACCCGGCTGCACAACCAAAAACGTCGCGACGATCCCACCGTCATCACAGAGGCTCTCGCGGTGGTGGGCCTGCCCGATTCGCTCGCCGCGGCCGCCACCAGTACGGAGCTCGATCAGCTCATCACGGACTCGCACGACGAGGCGTTCAACGAGGTCGGTCTCGATGTCGGTACGCCCGTTCTCCGCATCGGCGGCACGGCCCTGTTCGGCCCTGTGGTCACGCCAGCCCCCCGAGGTGAAGCTGCCGGACGACTCTGGGACGGCCTGGTCATGGTCGCCGGCACGGACGGCTTCTTCGAGCTCAAGCGGAGCCGTGCCCGGAAACCGTCCTTCGAGTGAGTCGTCACCCGCCACGCGTCCGACATCGGCTGAGGACTGCGGCCGTCAAGGCTCCCGCGTTCGGCTCGACAAGGCCGCGACCAACCAACGACCGCAGAGCCTCGTCCGGTCCACACCGTGATCCGGCGCTGCTGCCGACCGGGAGCGTTCAAATAGGCCCAGTCAACCGATCCGGGCCGGCGCGCTGACCGCTCGCGCGATGCGGGGCCCGACAAGGCGCTCGGCCACGGCGAGCGGATACCAGGCAGCACCCGTCACCTCGGACTCCTGAATGTCCCCCACGTCCGCCTGCGCCGTCGTGAAGGAGTACCCGACGTCGAGGTGGAAATGCTCCGGCTCGTCCTTCAACGGTCGTGCCGGAACCCTGCCGTACTCGATGTAGATGGGGGTCTGGGACGCTAGGAAGACCTTGCCGGGGTCAAGACCGGTCTCCTCCGCCAACTCGCGCACTGCCGCGTCGATCAGCGTGGTGTCGGTCGGCTCGAGGTGGCCTCCAGGCTGCAACGTGATCCCGTATGCGCGGTGCTCGACAAGCAGGATCTCGGCGTCGTTGCGGACCAGGAGCGCGCCGACAGTCACGTGCATCGGGAAGGTCCGCCGCGAGGCGAAATTCGCTCCTTGACGCAGCAGTTGCATCGGCTCGGACAGCTGCTCGGCCTCGTCCGGGTAGCGCTCGAGGTAGGCGGAAAACGCGCTCGAGATGTCCGCGTCACTGATCGCCATGGGTCGCCCCCACACCAGCCCGAGAGCGCAACTCTCCGGGATTTCCTGCTCGGATGTGAACGACGAGACGCGACATAGTCAGCTCCGTAGAAAGCGCATGGCGTACGAGGAGTTCCGTACTCTATAAGCTGGGCGTGAGCCGGTGCACGCATGCCACGCCGGGCAACAAGCGGCAGGTCTCCGAGTAGGTTCGTTCAGGGCGTGCCACCAGGCCGACTGATCGTGCACCAGCGGCTGGAGTCAGCGATCGGCGACCGAGTGCTCGACCGCCAAACGGTGCACGTGTGCACGGAGGCGGTCGCGGTCCTGGGGAAACGTGCTCTCCCACTTCTCGTCCAGGTCGAACCACCTCGGCGGCTGGCCCCGTTCTCCACCGAGCGGCGCGTCGCGGTCGATGACGGCGGCATAGGACAGGCCCAGCGTCGGCGACCAGTCAGCGCGGTACGAGCGCACCGAGACGGTGGCCGGAACCGGCAGCAGCTCGGCCCACCGGGCTGGCAACCCCAGCGATCCCAGTAACACCGGGGCACGCATCGCGCGCCCGCACACGTCGATCACCATCGCCTGGTGAGCGATTCCCGGTGACCATCCAGACCGCCGACTCACCGACCCAGGGCAGGAGGCCGGTCAACCATGAGCCAGATGCCCTGGTTCCTCCGGACCTCCGCGGGCGCCCCGGAATCAGGCAGGCCCGACCAAGGTGAGCAAGACCGGACCAGACCAGCGTTGGACCTGCACGCCATGATGGCGCAGCGGTTCCCGCTGGTTCCGCACACCAAGCCGGTATGCCGGGCGCTGGAGCTCCGCGTCGCACGCGTCCGCCACCTGGCCGACCTGGCCGCCCAGCGCACCGACGACTCGCTCGTCCGCGCGGGCGAAGCACACAACCTGACCGCGTTGATCCTCAGCGATTGCGGCATACCCGCTCTGGCCCACAACCTGTGCTGGCAGCAATTCGAGATCTTCCGCACCGCCCGGTCCCTCGACGCGGCGACGGCGAAACTCGCCGTGCAGCCTCTGATCAACCTCGCCCGTCTCCTCATCCGCGACGGAGAAGGCACCACTGCCTCCCAGCTACTCGCAGCATTATTCGAAGCGGTCACCTCCCGGGCGGAGGCCGTCATCGACGGAAGGAAGGTCAGTTTCGGTCACCTCCTCGGCTATGGTGACGATCACCGTGAGGTCATCCGATGGCTGTGGTCGGTCCTGCTCTCCGACGGCACCCGGGCCCTGAGCCGGGCAGGGCGATGGGCCCAGGCACTCCAGCACGCCCAGCAGCACCACGGCATCGGCCAGCGACTTCTGGACGGCCGCCAAGTCGCGATCCTCGCCCACGCCGCAGGTCACGACGTCGACGCCGCCCGCAGCATACTGGCCAGCACCCTTACCCCCACCCCGTGGGAGGAAGCCGTCGCCGCCTGCCTGACAGTCCTGTGCCGCAGGCTGGCCGACCCGCACACCGACCCCGACATCACCGAAATGGTGAACCGATACCTCCGGCTCGAACCGGCGCCTGAGCACACCGTCTTCCGGGTACACCTCGGACTCTGCGTCCTCGACCTTGCTGCGGACGCCAATGCAACACCGCAAGTCGCCCACGTAGTAATTCGCGATGCCCTGGAATCCACCGACGCCTACGCTGCCCGTGCCGCCTTATCACACCAGGCGTGCCACTCGCAAATAGCTCCTGCGAATTTACGGGCACTCACGGACATCGTCCATGCTTCCGGCCTGGGACGCGGAACAGTTCCCACCGGCATACTCGACGATCTCATGGAATCGGTGAAAGCCAGCGAAGCATCCATAGCGGACGCGTTGGCGGCGCAGACCCGATGAGCACGACCCAGTACTGGTGAACCGTGAACGCACGCCAAGGCACACCAAACTGAGGCCATCCCGAGCGGCCGTGCACCAGAGCACGCTGGAGACCACGCGGCACACGACGCCGCCGCGATCGGGATGGGACGCATGCCTACTGATCACCTGACCACCACCTCGCCTCATCAGGTCGCGGCCGGGGTGCTCGCGGTGCTCACGGGCGCCGACCTGGAAGCCACCGCGGCTGGCAGCGGCCTGGACGCGGCCGATCTCCGCGAAGCGCTGCACGTCTATCAGGCCGCCGGGCTCGCCGCGCTGGACCGACGCGCAGAGCACGACTGGTACCAGGTGCGCGTCCAATTCCCCGACTGGAGCATCGCCGAGACGGTGGCCGCTACGCAGCTCCGGCCGCGCTTGGACCAGCTGCAGGCCGGTGGATCCGTGGCCGGATGGTGGTTCCTGCGCAAGCACCCCTGCTGGCGGCTGCGCCTGCACGGCGCGGACATCGCGGCCGTCGACCAGATGCTCGAGGAGCTGACCGACGCCGGGATACTCTCCCGCTGGTGGCCAACGGTCTACGAGCCGGAGTTCGCCGCGTTCGGCGGGCTTGCCGGGATGCACGCTGCCCACGACCTGTTCACCGCCGACGCTCGCGGCGTCCTCGACTACGCCCGCCACGACGCTCCGGGCCTCGGCCGACGCGAACTGTCGATCCTGCTGATCAGTGGTCTGCTGTGTGCGGCAGGACTGGACTGGTTCGAACGTGGCGACGTGTTCGACCGGGTGGCCCGGCTCCGACCCGCCCCAGCCGACGCCGACACCGCCCGCATCGAGCAGCTGGCGGACAACGTGCGCACCTTGCTGGCCATCCCAGACCTGCCCGACAGCGCGCTGTTCGCACCCGGTGGCCCGATCGCGCACGCCGCACCCTGGCTCGCCGCGTTCGAGACCGCCGGCTGCCAGCTTGCCGACGCGGCTACCCAAGGCCGCCTGGACCGCGGGCTCCGGGCGGTCTGCACCCACATCGTGATCTCCCACTGGAACCGGTTCGGCCTGTCGGCCCTCACCCAAGCCATCCTCGCCCGCGCAACGACCACAGCCCTCTTGCCTCAGAGCTGACCATGGACCCCACGACGCTGACTACCGCCATCCCGTTCCCTGATGCGGCAGCGCGCCAGATGCTGGAGGCCGAGCCTGTGATACGAGACGAGAGCCGTCGCCGAACCTGCGGCCAGCACCAGCGCCCGCATCATCGTCCCGCCAATTCTATGGCGGCGTGGCGCATGATCTGGTCGAACTGTTCGAGCAGCCCGGCCGCTTTCTCGGTCTTCAGCAGGTCGGTGCGGTAGGTCAGGCCACCGGTCAGGCCGCCGCCTGCCCGGCTCAGTGACAGGGCCAGGTGGCGACGCGAGGTCGTGGTGTCCGCCAGCCGGAGCGGGCGAGGCAGCTGCCCGCCGAGCTCTGGCAGCCGGTCGAGGGTGGGGATGGTGCCGAGTGAGAACTTGATGTTCACCAGGTCCGGGACACCGAGATCGAACACGGTCTTCTCTAGGTGGAGCTCCTGGTGGGCCTCGCCGGTCGCGCTGCCCACCACCACATCCCGCACACCTGCCCATGCAGCGACCGCCACGTGAAACAGCGCCAGCAGCACCTGGAACAGGGACACCTCCAGCCGCTGTCCGATCGCCTGCAGGTCTGCGGCCAGCGCGGGGGGCACAGCGACCGGCAGCCGGGCCGCGGGCCCGGCCGGGGCCGCCTTTGCAGACGCGGGCGTAGTCGCTGTAGGCCAGCACCGGCCCACCTGCATTCTCAGGAACGGCGTAGCGGGCAGCGACCTCGCGCAGGAACAGGCCCCACGACCACGGGTCCATGACAAGCTGGTGGGAGGCCAGCACCAGAAAGTCCTCCTCAGCCCCGCCGATCAGGGCGACCCTGGCCAAGGGCCCGCCGTCAGCGAACCGCTCCCCAGACCAGTCACGGGCCGCGTCCAGCTGCGTGCCCGACGAGGAAAGGCTCCTGTGGAGCTCCAGCCGACGATCGTCGACGTGCTGGCGGCCGTCGTGCACGCTCGTCCGCAACGCCGGATGCCGCTGACCCAGCCAGGCCACCGCCGCGCGCAGCCGACCCGGGTCCAGGCTCCCCACCGGCACGGCCACCGCGTACACGAGTCTGTGGTGATGCCGGTCACCGAACCGATCGGCCCACGCCAGCAGCCCTTGCTGCTGGAACGACAGCGGATGGTCCCCCTCGCGCGGCCTCGCGGCGATCTCTCCCGCCCCGTCACCGCCCTCCTCTACTGCCCGTGCCTGCAGGTCAGTCAGCGCGTCGGCGAACCGGGGCACGTCATAGAGCCAACTCGGATCGAGCACGACCCCCAGCTGCCGGCGCAGGCTGGCGGTGACGGCCAAGGTTGTCAGCGAATCCCCACCGCGGGCGAAGAAGTCGTCATCGGAGCGGATCACGCCTCCCAGCGTCTCGCCCCAGGCGCGCCGCAGCGCGTTCTCCACGATCACCGGCTCCACCCTGCCTCCTTCGCGTCGCAGTCTCGGCCGTGCGGATAGGGGCAATGCCACGTAGCGTAAGTTGATCATACTGCTGGTCTGGGTTTTCAGCTGCCAGATGATGATCGTGACCGGTGCTCGGTGCCGGGTGCTGGCTGGCTCGCCGAGCTTCTTGACCCGGTAGCTGTTGTGCCGGGCTCGTTTCACCGCTCGCGGACAGGTGCGCGTTCACGCCATGGCGGGATGCTCGTATACCTTCCCGTCTCGCTCACCAGGCCCGACCCATCCGGCAGTGCTGGATCGACCTGACTTCGTCGCGGCTGCTCCCACCCTCACCGGCGATCCCCGGATCAGGCTGCCGCCAGCTTCACCCCACCGCTACGACGGCAGAGCACCGAAGGTCTCCCACCTCCGTCCGAGTCAGCAGCGCCTCGCGGCGCACAAACAGCTTCGCCAGCGCCTCCCCCCGGGGTCAGAGCAGACACTGCGGGAGAGCTAGTCGCGGGTACGTCGGTGGCGGCGTTGGTCATGGTGGACGATCCTTGACGACCACCAGCGGCGGATATCCCGCAGCCGGGAACGCTCCCCCGGATCGGCTACATCGGCAATCCGGCCCGGTAGGCCATACCGCGCAGTTCCCGGCCCACCGCGCCACGCGGTGACCGGAGCAGCAGCTCGGCGAGCACTTCCCGGGCGAAGGGATCCCGCTGCACACGGTGCGGGTGGATCTGCTCGGCGCGGCGGAAGGCGATCACAGCGTCGTCGAGGCGTCCCTTCACCCGGGCCAACGCCCGGCCATAGTCACGCCAGTAGGCCGACCGGCGCTCCCCGTAGGAATGCGCGTTCGGGTTCAGACCCTTCGCGAGCGCGGTGACCCGCTCATGATCCCCGGCCTCCAGTAGCGCTTCCATCCGCCACAGCCCCACGTTGGTGGGACCGAACCCCAGCCCGTAGGCGGTGCCCTCCCCGGTACGCGCCGCCAGCTCCGCCGCGTACTCCAAGGCCGCCTCCGCCTCGGCCCACTGGGAAGCGGCTGCTGCGGCTCGTGACTGTGACAGCGCCAGCGCCCCGGCGAGCTGCATCAACTCCGGGGTATTGGTGGGCACGTCGATGGCCGTGAGATCCGCCTTGGCCAGCTCGAACGCTCCTGAATCCAGCAACACCTTGTTGGCCCGGGACGCGACCAGACCCAGGGCGCTCGGAGTGTCCCGCCGCTCGGCGAGCTGGTAGGCCAGCGTGACATCGTTGTCTCGGCGCAGGTCCACCGAAGCACCCGCGATACGCAGCCAGTGACTGACAGTTTCCGCGTGCAGCAGCACCGCTAGATCGAGCAGCTCGGCGACATCGCGCCCGGCGGCCACACTGGTGTGCACATCCCGGATCAACCCGGGCAGCATCGAAGCCAGCTCGGCCTGACGGCACTGGCGCAGGGCCGCTGCTCCTGCGCTCACGCGCGAGGCCAACACCTCCACCGGGACCACCTGCCCACCAGGCCGGCGGCGGCTCACCGCGATCAATGCCAGCCGCACCTCGTCAGTGGCGGAATCGGTGTGTCCGTTGGCCGGGGCGGGCACCGGCAGTCGCATCAGATCCCCCGGGGCGATCTGCAGGGCGGTCGCCAGCGCCACGATCTGCGAGATCCGGTCCAGGGCGACCTCACCGCGCTCGATCCGGTCCAGCTGCGACTTACTCATCCCAGCCAGCCCCGCGACCACCACCAGCGACTTACGCCGGACCTTGCGGATCAGGCGCAACCGGCGGCCGATCGTCCGCGCATCGTCAAGATCCACCGAGCACCACTTCTCCCACCGGAATAAGGAAACCCTCACCGGTGCCCCCAGGAGCTACCCGGGGGCACCGGTGAAGGGTGCGAGCGTCAGGCTACGCCGCGTGTTCCTCCCCCACCGGGGCGCACCGTCGCGGCCAGCTCAGCGTAAGCCCGCTGCACCGGTGCCCAGGTGCCGATCAGATAAACCAGCGCCCCGGCGGCGTTGTCCGACTAGCTGGCTAGGCTCCACGGTGGTCAGGCCGCAGCCGTGCAGGTACGGCAGTGCTCGGTCGAGCAGGTAATCGGCGATGGCCTCGCTGGTGGTGTTGACCAGCGGTAGGACGACGACATCCTCGGTGGGCAGAACGTACCGCTTCCGGCCGGCGACGATCGACAACGAATCGTTCTCCGATGTGATCAGCACGTCGGGGGCACGTCCAGGCATCATCGTGCGGCGACGCAGCGGGGCTATCGCCTCCCGTAGAGCGGTCTTGACCTCGCCGAAATCGATCAACATGCCGTCATCGGCAGGGATACCGGACAACCGCAGGGTGACCTGGAAGGTGTGACCATGCAGAGACTCGAACTCGCCATCGTGTAGTCCGGCATGTGCGGCTGAGAAACCGAACTCACCCCGGCCGATCTCGATCGTCGAGAGCATCCTTACTCCTCAGCGTTCAGCGGGTGGGATGGGTGAGAGTGACGAACTCCTGCCGGGCTCGGGCATCATTCAGCAGCAACCCGTGCAAGGCCGAGGTCACGGTCGTGGTGCCCGAGGCTTGTGCTCCGCGTAACGTCATGCACAGGTGCTCGGCGCGAAGTACCACCCCCACCCCTTTCGGGGCCAGGTGTTCGGCGAGCCAGTCGGCGACCTGCTTGGTCATCCGCTCCTGGACCTGCGCCCGGTGGGCGAACAACTCCACCACCCGGGCAAGCTTCGACAATCCTATGATCCGCTTTCCGGGGAGGTAACCGACATCAGCAGTGCCGATAAACGGCAACGCGTGGTGCTCGCACAACGACCGGAACGGAATACCCTGCACCAGCACTAACTGCTCATATTCTTCGTCGTTGTCGAAAGTCGTCAAGTCGAACTCGCGCGGAGTGAGCAACTCGGCATACGCCCGTACCATCCGCGCCGGCGTCTCAGCCAGGGCTTCCCGGCCCAGATCGATACCCAACGCGGTCAGCAAGGCATGTGCGGCTACTCGGGCGGCATCCAGATCACGGGCATGGCATTCGGCAACGACGCGCAATCGTCGCCCCACTGGCAGGCTCACTGGCCACTCTCCTGCCTGAGGGTGGGCGCCGTGACATTCGGGGTCTCCACGAAGTCACCAGGACCTCGGCGGATGACCACACCGACACTGCTAGCGAACCGCAGTGCACCGGGCTTGTGCACGCGCACTTCAGCCCAGGGCGCTTCGTGATCGACCACCACGATACGGGCGATCTCCGATGCGAGCTTCTCCACCGTCAGATACGCCGAGGACTCGACATGGGCGATGATCGCCTTGATAACCGTGCGGTAGTTCCACACCGCATCCCTGCAATCGATAACCACCGCCGGACGCGCATCCGTCCCGACCCGAAGGCTGATCAGCACGTCCTGACGGTCACGCCGCTCCTCATGGTTGATCCCGATAACGCAGCGCAGCCGCAGCGCATCGACCTCAATCACATCATCGGTCCGCGCCAGCTCTCCAGGAACCACAGGATCGCGTGACTGATCAAGAGTGCAAGTCACAACCCAACCCCCAAGAGTTCTCTGACCAACTCCGAACATATGACACGTGCCACGTGTTGTGACTTGAAGCATGCATTATCAACCACCAGCCGTCAAGGAACATGTGGCACGTGTCATGGGTTGGACTAGGGTGCAGTCAGGTAGTCGACCCCAAGAAGGTGTGCTCCGTTGACCACTCCGCCAGTCGCCCGCTACCAGCAGGTAGCCGATCGCCTACGGGAAGCGATCGTCGCAGGCGAGTATCCACCCGGCCAGGCACTGCCGAGCGAGAGTGTGCTGGCCGAGCAGTACGGGCTTAACCGCACCACGATCAACAAAGCGGTCCGGCTGCTCGCCGCGCAGGGCCTGGTGACAGTCGAGCATGGACGCGGTGCTTTCGTGCGGACCCCGCGGCCGGTCATGTACGTATCGACGTCCTACGTGACCCAGGTCGGTGACCAACCTCGCGGGTCGTGGCGATCGGAGGCCGAACGTCTCGGCATGCGAGGCAGCCAGAAACTCACGGAAGTGGGCGAGGTTGCCGCTCCCGAAGACATCGGCGGGCTCCTGGGTGTTGATCCCGGTTCCATCGTGATCGTGCGTCGACGGGTGATGATCCTCGACGACGACCCGGTGCAACTCGCGGACTCCTACTACCCACTCGATCTTGTTCGAGGAACACCGATCGCCGAACCACGGAAGCTACCCGGCGGCACCGTCGCCGCCCTGGAAGGCCTTGGCCTGGAACTGGGTGATTTCGAGGAACACGTGAGTGCGCGAGCTGCCACACCCACCGAACGAAAGACATTGCGGCTCGCCGACGGCGTCCCCGTGCTCATCCTGACCCGGACGACTTACACCACCGATGCACAATCCGTCGAGGTCAGCCGGGCAATACTCGCCGCAGACCGACACCAGCTGATTTACCGACTCCCCGCGCACACCTAGTCATCGCTGCGAGGCTTTCGAGTTGACGGAGGCGGCACGGGTACACCTACCACGGTAGGTACATACTGCGGTATGCAGGCCGGCGTGAAGGTGGACAAGATGAGTATCTCGCTGGAGGCTGGTCTCGGCGACGCTGTCCGCGACGCTGCGCAGCGCGCCGGCAAGGGGTTGTCCTCATGGCTGGCGGAGGCCGCGGCGGCGAAGCTTCGCGCCGAGGCACTCGAGGAGTTCCTTGACGAGTGGGAGCGCGACCACGGGGCCTTGACCGCGGCGGAGCTGGAACGCGCCGAGCGGGAACTCGGACTGCGGATGGCGGATCCGGCGGCGTGAGCGCGCTCATCCTCGACGCCGGCGCCTTCTCGGCCGCCGAACGCGATAACCGTGCCCTGATCGCCCGGCTCCGGGTTGCCCAGCGCCATGGTGTGGGGCTGCGCAGCAGCGCGATCGTCGTGGCCCAGGCGTGGCGCGATCCCCGGGGCCGGCAGGTGCGGCTGGCGCGGCTGCTTCGCGGCGTCGACGTGCGCACAGTGGATGATGAGGGCGGCCGGGGTGTTGATCGGTGAGGCGAGTACCTGGGACCCGATCGATGCCACGCTGGTGCTGGTCGCCCGCTCCGGCGACCGCATCCTCACCAGCGACCCTCAGGACATCCAACACCTGGCCAGCGTGGCGGGACGATCCGTGGCGATCATCCGCTGCTGACTGGCGGATGACGCCGTGCGGCTCGCGAGAAATGTCAAGGTCGCCCCAGCTGCGACTCACAGCTCCCACAGCGCAGCGATCGGCAGCGCGAACAGGCGGTCGCCGAGGGTGCCCCCGCGGGCGCCGGTGTGCAGGACGACACCGGCGGCGAAGCGGGCGCCGAGCCTGTCCCGCAGCCGGGCGAGGTTGCGCACCGCGGCCGGGTCGGCTGCGGCGCCCGCTTTGATCTCCACCGCGGCCACCCGCCCGCCCGCCTCGATGACCAGGTCCACCTCAAGGGAGTCCCGGTCGCGGTAGTGGCTCAGCCGCGGCCGCCGCGGTGACCACTCCGCCTGGCGCAGCAACTCGGCGACGACGAAGCCCTCGACGATCGGACCGTCGGCTCCCGCGGCCAGCTCTGGCCGCACCAGGGTCTCGACCCGGGCCTGGCGCAGATGCGCGGCCAGGCCCGGGTCTGTCAGCAGGATCTTCGGTGCCCGGATCTCGCGCTGGCTCAGGTTGGGCGACCAAGCGGGAAGGCGCACGCTGAGGAAGACCGCTTCGAGGACGTCCAGGTAACGTTGCACGCTGGAGCGGGGCAACTGGGCGTCGGCAGCGAGATCGGCAACGTTGAGGATCGAAGCCTGACGGGCTGCGACCAGCCGCAGCAACCGGGGCAGCTCCGCAGTCCGGGGAGAAGCGGCGATCCCCGGGGCCTCCCGCTCCACGACGGTCTGCACGTAGGAAGCGAACCAGGCATCCCGGCGATGATCCTGCCGGGCCATTGCCTCGGGAAACCCACCGGCCAGCGCCCGGTCCAGGTAATCCCGCTTCGACAGCGGACTGGCGAATGTCCCCGGGAACGTCGCGTCGAGCAAGTGTTCCAGGAAGCCACTGCGGCGCCCGGCCAACTCGTCCTGGCTGAACGGCCACAGCGTCAGCCGCTCGATGCGGCCACTCAGCGTCTCCGAGACACCCCGGTTCGCGCTGAGCTGTGAGGAGCCAGTGACCAGGAAACGACCCGCTCGCCGGTCACGGTCCACCGTCGATTTGATCGCCAGCAGCAGCTCAGGCACCCGCTGCACCTCGTCGATCGCCAACATCCCTGGCCGTCCCTCGACGAATCCGGCCGGATCCGCGCTCGCCGCCGCGCGGGCCTCACGGTCGTCCAGCGACACATAGACCGCACCCGCTGTGCCCGCGACGATGTCGAGCACCAGGGTCGACTTCCCAGCCTGCCGGGGCCCGACGATGCCAACCACCCGGGTGTCGGCCAGCGCCTCCCCGACCTGCCGGCGGAGGAAACGCGGTAGCTCTGCAGGCAGTCCGACAACGTCCACCGAAGCAGGATGCCACACACGGCGTGGGCGATCCGCCGTATAAAACTGGGCGATCCGCGCTCCTGGTCGACGAATGCGCCTGGGCGACCGCAGGAGATGATCACACTGCGATCACGGTCATGACACTGTCCAAGCCCTTGAAGTCGTCCGCGTTACGCGTGTACAGCGGGACGTCCCTGGTCGAGGCGATCGCGGCGATCATCAGATCCATCGTGCGGGGCCGTGGATCGCGGCCAGCGGCGACGGCCAGCGCAACCAATGTCCCGTATCGGGCGGCAGCGTCGCCGTCGAAAGGCAGCGGGTCAAAGTCGACGACGGCCGCACCGAGCTTTTCCATGCATGCGCATGCATGCATGCGCATGCATGCGTGGTCCACTCGCGGCAGTCTGCGGTGTCGTGCCACCAGTTCCTCGGCGCTCAAGCGTCGCCGGCGGAGATGAGCGTACGCAGCTCGGGTGTGACCCTGCATGTCCCGATGAGCTACGCCACGCTGGCACGACGGTGCCGCATCCGCGATAAGGCGGGTCGTTCATGTGCGTTCGGCGGCGTATCGCGGGCCATGGATTCCATCTGCTCCAGCACCAGCTTGATCGCGCCGGGCTGCTTGTCCGGGGGCAGCCGTGTTTGATGAGCAGTCGCCTGATCGACGAACGCAGCTTGGCGCGCACTCCGAAGCCGGCTCCACCTCGGAGGACCGTGACTGCGGCCAGTAGGTACAAAGGGGGAGCCACCGAGCCCCACAGAGAGTCTGAATCCGTGCGTTCAGAATCTCCTTCCCTCTTCAAGGCGGCGCCTGGCGGCCGGTCCCCGCGCGGCGCCCGGCTGACAGAACCCGCCCAGCACCCCGTAACACCTGAAACCTACGAAGCGACCAGCGTGTGACAAAGGCCGCAAAAATCAGGTCTTGCACGGAGGGCTCAGCGAACTACCACGCGACTCCGCCAATCCTTCAGAAATGCAACCAGTAGGTGAGAGTCCAACTTGAGCATTGTGTGGAATTTGCTGCTATCGGCAGGAAAGTCTGCCGTGGTAGCCCTATTTGTCGAAGCCTTCTTAAGGCCACACATTGACGCACGAAGGGAAGGTTTTTGGAACATTGGCGCGCCGTAAGAGATATTGAATACGGATTAACCTGAGAAGACGGATGGGGAGAGCGGACGCCGTCCACTTGTCATGACTACGCTGCGCTCCCCGGGCAGTTTCACGGTGAGAGCTGCGATGTGGAGGAGTATCCGCGCTGCGGTCGACAGTCGTTGAGTTGCGACTGTGAGGCGGGCCGGGCTGGCGGACCCGATGGCTCTGAGGACGATTAGCGGACCCTCGGGTCGGATGAGGGCCCGCTGGCAGCGCCCAGGCGGGAGGCGGAGGGCCAATGTCACTAAGTTAGGGCCGCCGAACCGTTCATGATCACCGTTTTGGTGCCGAATTCGACACATTTTGTCACTTTCGACACCAAAACGGTGATCATGAGCCACTTTGTCATCCTTAGCTAAGTGGCATTGGGTCAGGAGCCCGAAGCATCACCATCGCCTCCCATCACCATCGCCTCCTTCCCGCAGCCACGATTACGAGAGTCGTCACCGATCAAACTGCCTCAGCTCAGCCTCGATTGGCCCTGTGGCCGGCGTAGCTGGTGGCAGCGACACCCTGACCCACTGAACTCCGAGGTGCGGTTCTACAAAGAGATCCGGGTGTGGATGGCGAAGTACGACGCCGAGGACCGACAGTCGCGCGGCGAGCCGATCCCGGAGGAGATCCAACGACTCCTGGGGCAGCTCATCGCGGAATCTGCGGCCGCCGGGGATGTCCTCGACATCTACGACGCCGCCTTCTCCGAACGCCTCACCGAACTGATGAACAAGGACACCAACCAGCAGCTGACTCGGCCGAGGTCATCGCCGAGTTGATCGAGCTGGCCAAGGAGGTGGCCGCAGAGTCAAGCCGTGGCGCGCTTCTCCCCGCCGCTGAACTCCGACGAACTCGCGTGCTACGACGCCGTTGCCCCAGAACGAGTCGGCCGTCGCCGAGCAGGGCGAGGACGTCCTGGCACGGATAGCTCAGGAACTGGTTTCGGTCATGCGCCGCGACGTACGCACGGACTGGATGGCCGCCGCAGACCGCCCACGCCCGAGAGGTCAGTGCTGCCTTCAGTGTTGTGAACTGTTCGGGATCCCGGCCGCCTCAGCTTCGTGATCACGATCCGTCGGGGAGGCGGCGTCGTGATCGGCGTCGGCGTCACCTGGAGTAGCGGGTTCGGTGGGTGTATTGGGTGCTGACCTGGCGGCGGGGGGAGACAGGAGGGTGGCGGCGCTGCCGCCGAGCAGGGTCGCGGCCAGCACGGCCAGCATGAGGGTGCCGAACGGAACCTCGACGGGGTCGAATGCTGCCGCGCCCAGCCGGCCGCCGGCCAGTGCGCCGAGCACTGCGCTGCCCAGCGCCATCACCGTGGCGGCCACGGCCAGGATCCGCAGCCGCTGGGCTCGGTCGCTGGTAGTGATAGCGCAACGCCGGCCCACCGCCGCCCCGACCAGCAGCGGCACCACCAGCGAGACTCCCCACCAGGGCTGCGCAGGACCCTGCGGCAGGGCAGCCAGCAGAGGCACCGCCGGCACTGGTCCGGCGTGCACCGCGAACGGGCTGATCGACAACGCTCCGATCGAGAAACCCGGTCCAGCCAGCCAGGACAGTCCGGCGATCGCCGCGTTGGGCAGGTACCCGAGCGACAGGACGATCAAGCCGAGAACGCTGCCAGCGTCGGGGCCCGAGAGCTCGACGACCTCGAACGCGGACACAACGAGAGCGATGAACACGGTGCCCAGGCCGGTGGCGAGCAGGACCGCCAGTCCCCACAGCCCGGCATCCACGCCGGGCCGTACCCAGTCGGGAGCCTGACGCAGCGCCACCGGAAGCAGCCCGCAGGGCCGGACCAGGCCCACCACCGCGGCGGCCCCCGCGACCAGCGCGCAGGCGACAGCGGCCAGCGCGGGATCCGCCGTGACCGTCACCGGGATGGCCACCAGCGCCAGGACCGCACCCAGGACGCCGTGGGTGCTGGCGATCGCGCCGACCACCCACCCCGCGTCCGCCGGCTGGTCGAGCCCACAACGGGCCGCCATGCGCGCCGCGCCGCGGGCCACCAGCGCGCCGAGCAGCACGGTGAGCAGCAGCGGCAGGACACCGAGCGAGGCGCCGTCGATCGTCAACGGGACGTGGTGCGCGGCCAGCCAGCCCATCGCACCCACCCGGGCCGCTGCGGCCACCGAGCTCTCGGCCCCACCGGCCGCGGTGAGCGCGGCGAACACCGCAACAGCGGCCAGATAACTGATGGCGGCCGGCAGGCAGGCCGCGCTGATCCGGATACCCCAGCTCAACTGGCCCCAGCCGGGGCCAGTGCTCTCAGCTGCCAGGTCACGGGGCACCGGTGACAGCAGCAGGCTCACGGCCTCCACCCTCGCAGCCGGATGCCGCGGTCGCGGCGATCACCTGGCCGACGCGCCACTGATGTAACCGGATCGGGGTAATGCGCCCGCTTCGCAACCGAGGTTAGTGGCGGTGAGCGACCCTCAGGGCAACGAGGTGATGGTGCGGCGCATCAGTTGCGCGGTGTCGCTGGGTGTGGTGCCGACCTGGACACCGACCGCCTCCAGGGCGTCCTTCTTCGCCGCGGCGGTACCGGCGGAGCCGGAGACGATGGCGCCGGCGTGGCCCATGGTCTTGCCTTCGGGCGCGGTGAACCCGGCGATGTACCCGATCACCGGTTTGGTGATGTGGGTCCTGATGTAGTCAGCCGCGCGTTCCTCGGCGTCCCCGCCGATCTCGCCGATCATCACGATGGCCGCGGTGTCGGGGTCGTCCTCGAATGCCTGCAGCGCGTCGATGTGGGTGGTGCCGATCACCGGGTCACCGCCGATTCCCACGCAGGTGGAGAAACCGATGTCGCGCAGCTCGAACATCATCTGGTAGGTCAGGGTGCCCGATTTCGACACCAGCCCGATGCGGCCCGGGCCGGTGATGTCCGCGGGGATGATCCCCGCATTCGAGGCACCTGGGCTGATCACGCCAGGACAGTTCGGGCCAACGATTCGGGTTTGCACCGCACCGGTCGCCAGCCCGGTGGCGCCCGCCTGCGCGCAGAAGGAGGCGGCGTCGTGCACCGGGATCCCTTCGGTGATCACCACGATCAGCCCGATCCCGGCCTCGGTGGCCTCCAGGACCGCGGCCTTGGCGAATCGGGGTGGCACGAAGACCACGCTGACGTCGGCTCCGGTCGCCGCCATCGACTCGGCCACCGAGGCGAACACGGGCAGCGAGGCGCCGTCGAAGTCGACGGTCTGGCCGCCCTTGCCCGGGGTGACCCCGCCGACGACCTGGCTGCCGGCGTGCAGCATCCGCTGGGTGTGCCTGCGGCCCTCCGCGCCGGTCATGCCCTGGACGATGATCCTGGAGTCCTTGGTCAGGAAGATTGCCACGTCTCAGGCTCCTTTGGCGCTGCTGCGCGCAGCCAGCTGCGCGGCCTTGTCTGCCGCAGCATCCATTGTGTCCACCATCGAGACCAGTGGGTGCGCCGCGTGGGCGAGAATCCGGCGGCCTTCGGCGACATTATTGCCATCCAGCCGGACCACCAGCGGCTTGGCCGCGGCCGCACCCAGGATGTCCAGCGCCTGCACGATGCCGGTGGCCACCTGGTCGCAGGCGGTGATCCCGCCGAAGACGTTGACGAACACCGAGTGCACGTCTGGGTCGCCGAGGACGATGTCCAGCCCGTCGGCCATCACCTGCGCGTTCGCGCCACCGCCGATATCGAGGAAGTTCGCCGGGCGCATCCCCCCATGGGCCCGCCCGGCGTAGGCGACCACATCGAGGGTGGACATGACCAGTCCCGCACCGTTGCCGATGATGCCGACCTGCCCGTCGAGCTTGACGTAGTTGAGGTGACGGGCCTTGGCCCTGGCCTCGAGCGGATCCTGCCCGGCCGGGTCGGCGAGCTCCGCGTGGCCGGGGTGGCGGAAGGCGGCATTGTCGTCGAGGGTCACCTTCCCGTCCAGCGCGATGATCGATCCCTTCGCGTCGCGGACCAGCGGGTTCACCTCCACCAGGGTGGCGTCCTCGGCGACGAGACACTCCCACAGCCGCAGGACCGTCTCAGCCGCAGCCTGCGCCACCTCCGCCGGGAACCTGGCCGCCGCGACGATCTCGGCGGCCTTCGCGGCGTCGACGCCGCGAACCGGGTCGATCGGGATCTTGGCCAGCGCGTCGGGCGTGGTCGCCGCCACCTCCTCGATGTCCATCCCGCCTTGCACGCTGGCCATCGCGAGGAAGCTGCGGTGAGTGCGGTCCAGGAGCAGCGAGAGGTAGTACTCCGCGACGATCTCGCAGGCCGGGGCGATGAGCACCCGGTGGACGGTGTGACCCTTGATGTCCATGCCCAGGATCCCGGCCGCCTTGCGCGCCGCCTCGTCGGGACTGCTGGCCAGCTGCACCCCACCGGCCTTGCCACGGCCACCGGTTTTCACCTGGGCCTTGACCACGACCGCGCCGCCCAGCTCCGTCGCGGCCGCCCGCGCCTGCTCGCCGGTGGTGACGACGCGGCCGGGCAGGACCGGCACGCCGTGGGCGTCGAAGAGATCTCTCGCCTGATATTCGTACAGATCCACGCCGCCGACCCTATCCAGCTGCTGCCCGGCAGGGACCGCGCGGCACCGGTGACTGTGATCACTCCCCTGTGATCACTCCACCGGGATCATTCCACCGCGGCAGCGGCGACCGCGGCGCGGACCCAGTCGACGATCTCATGCGTGCTGGCACCCGGGGTGAAGACTTTGGCCACCCCGAGCTCGGTGAGCGCCGGGATGTCCTGCTCGGGGATGATCCCGCCGCCGAAGACCACCACATCAGTGGCACCCTTGGCCTCGAGCAGCTCGATGACCCTGGCGAACAGGGTCATGTGCGCACCGGAGAGCACCGACAGCCCCACCGCGTCGGCGTCTTCCTGCAGCGCGGTCTCCACGATCTGCTCCGGCGTCTGGTGCAACCCGGTGTAGACGACCTCCATACCAGCGTCGCGCAGCGCCCGAGCGACGACCTTGGCGCCGCGGTCGTGCCCGTCGAGCCCCGGTTTGGCGACCACCACCCGGATGCGTCCGCTCATCTCGTCAAGGGTAGCTCGTGCAGGCAGCACCCCCGAGAACCTATGGTGAGGTGCATGGACTCCGCCGCCCAGCCCTGGCTCGCGGCGCGCCAGCTGGTCAGCTATGGCGGGCATGCGGCGAGGCTGGTTGTGGCATCGACGCACACGGCATTGAGCGCGCTGGCCCATACCGTCGCCACCGTCGCTCGTCCGGCCGGCCTGCGGGGGTTGGCGAGGGAGGCCGGGGTGCTGGTCACGCACCTGGTGATGTATCCGTGGGGCGCGCTGACCGAGCAGCTAAGCCCGGGCGGTCAGTACGACTATTACCGCACCGACGAGTTGTCCCCGGCTGAGCGCGGTCTCGTGCTCGCCGACGTGCGCACCGTGGGGACACCGATCCTGCTGGTGCACGGCTTCGCCGACAACCGATCGGTGTTCAGGGTGCTGGGCAGAGCCTTCCGCCGGAGTGGTTTCGGCGTGGTCCATTGCCTCAACTACAGCGTCCTGACCGCACTGACCGGCAACGTGCGCAGCGCGGCCCATGAGCTGGGGCGTGAGGTTGACCGGATCTGCGAGGCGACCGGCGCGGAGCAGGTGCACGTGGTGGGACATTCGCTCGGTGGGCTGGTCGCTCGCTACTACGTCCAGCGGCTGGGCGGCGACGCCCGGGTGCACACCCTCGTCACTCTGGGCACGCCGCACCACGGAACCCTGACCGCCTACCTGCTGCCCACCCCGGTGCTGAACCAGCTACGCCCACACTCCGACATCATGGCCGAGCTCGCGGAACCCGCACCGGGGTGCCGCACCCACTTCGTCGCGGTGTGGAGCGATCTGGACGGGTGGATCGTGCCCCAGCGCAACGCCAAGCTGGATCATCCGGACCTCCTCGTGATCAATTATCGGCTCAGCGACGTGGGCCACCTGTCCCTGCCGGTCGACCCGCGGGTCGTGCGCACCGTGGCGAGCGCACTGATCCACCTCGACGAGACGAAGCTGACCCCATAAGGCACCTCCAACCCGGCACGAGTCGACCGCCCGGCGCGTCAGACGCGACGTTGGCCGATACAGCTAGACGTTTCTCGGAACGGCGCCTTGCTCCGGCATGTCACCTTTCGTTACCTTCCGCCGGTCCACGGCCACGGTCCGAAGTACAACGGAAGGCAGGTTTTGGCTCGACACCGCTCCCCAGGCGGCCGAAGACCATCTCCGGTGGTTGAGGCAGCACTGGGCCTTGGCTCCTCAGGTATCGCGCCCTCGGGCACCGTCACCTCGGGCACCGCACCGTCACGTGCCGTCACCTCGGGTACCGCCACCGTAGGCGCCGCACCTTCGGGTGCCCGGGTTCGGCACCGCATCACGGCCCCCTCGCCCACCGCACGCGGCCGGGTGGTGGTTGCGGCCGTCGCAGCGGGCGCCTTTGTGGCCGCTGGCCAGACGATCGACCAGACAGCCGTGACGACTGCCGACAACGCCACCTTGCTGGCGTCGTCGAAGCAGGCATCGTCGACCGTCGGCCTCGGTGGGGCTCCCCCGGCACCGGAGTACCTCCCAGTGACCCGGCCCACTGACTCGGCCGCGGTCGAAGCCGTGCAGGCGATGGCCAAAGGCCAGCGCCTCGTCGCCGAGCGCGTCGCACGCGAGGCCGAAGCCAGCCGGATCCGGTTCGCCCTGCCGACCAAGGGGGTCTTCACTTCGGGCTACGGAGCTCGATGGGGTGTGTTCCACTGGGGAATCGACCTCGCCAACTCGATCGGAACACCGATCCTCGCCGCTGCCGATGGTGTGGTCGCGGAGTCCGGGCCGGCCAGCGGCTTCGGTCTCTGGGTGCGCATTCTGCACTCCGACGGCACCACCACCATTTATGGACACATCAACCGCGCGCTCGTGACCGAGGGCCAGAAGGTGCGAGCGGGCCAGAAGATCGCCGAGATGGGCAACCGGGGCCACTCCACCGGACCGCACCTGCACTTCGAGGTGTGGAACGCGGCCGGCCAGAAGATCAACCCGATTGCCTGGTTGCACCGGCACGGCATCGATTTCTGAGAGCGTTGCCCCGCTCATCAGTGGCCACCCTCTGATGGCCACCCGCCGACCAGGTGGGTGTGTGCCGTGCGCCACACCGAGCACAGTCCGGATGGTCGCGGCCGCAGACGAAACGCCCGGTCGCAGTGTCGGCAACGTCCGCGCAGACCGGCACCGTGCAGTGCCAAGAGGTTGCGCCAAGCTGCGGCGAGAGGCAGCAGCCGGACCCGGACCGCGGGCCAGGCCACTCCCGGGTCCGCCCCACGGAGCACCCGTTCGACTTCGCGCAGATACGCCTCCACGCGATCCCGCAAGACCCGACCCAACCGTTCGTCCATCTCGCACCCCCAGCAGCGTAGCCGAACATATGTTCGAACACTAGGGGCTGACCCTGACACTAGACTTCGGGCCATCCTCTGCACCCACCCAGCCGGGAGGCATCGGTGCCCCAACCCACCACGACCACCCTGGGGAAGGTTCTGGTCGCCAACCGCGGCGAGATCGCCGTCCGGGTGATCCGGGCCTGCCGGGATGCCGGGCTGACCAGTGTGGCCGTCTACGCCGACGGTGATCGCGACGCGCCGTTCGTCACCCTGGCCGATGAGGCGTTCGCGCTGGGGGGCGCCACACCCGCGGAGAGCTACCTGAAGGCGACGAAGCTGCTCGACGTCGCGGCCCGCGCCGGCGCAGGCTCGGTACACCCCGGCTACGGGTTCCTTGCCGAGAACGCCGAGTTCGCGCAGGCGGTGATCGACGCCGGGCTGTGCTGGATCGGACCGTCACCGCAGGTGATCCAGGATCTGGGAGACAAGGTCACTGCCCGGCAGTTGGCCGCCAAGGTGGAGGCCCCGCTGGTGCCGGGGACCAAGGATCTCGTGTCCGGGCCGGCGGAGGTGCTGGCATTCGCTACTGAGCACGGGCTGCCGGTGGCGATCAAGGCCGCCTTCGGCGGTGGCGGGCGCGGCCTGAAAATCGCCCGCACCATCGAGGAGATCCCGGAGCTGTTCGACTCCGCGGTGCGCGAGGCGGTCGCGGCCTTCGGGCGCGGCGAGTGCTTCGTGGAGCGCTACCTGGACCGGCCTCGGCATGTGGAGGCTCAGGTTCTGGCCGACCAGCACGGCACCGTCGTCGTGGTCGGCACCCGGGACTGCACCCTGCAACGCAGGCATCAGAAGCTGGTGGAGGAGGCTCCGGCTCCATTCTTATCCGACGAGCAGCGCCACACCATCCACGAGGCAGCTCGGGCGATCTGCGCCGAAGCGGGCTACACCGGCGCGGGCACTGTCGAGTTCCTCGTGGGTCCCGATGGCGTCGTCTCCTTCTTGGAGGTGAACACCCGGCTGCAGGTAGAGCATCCGGTGTCGGAGGAGACCACCGGTCTGGACCTGGTGCGTGAGCAGCTGCGGATCGCCGCCGGCGAGCGCCTGACCATCAGCTCCGACCCGGTTCCGCGCGGCCACGCGATCGAGTTCCGGATCAACGCCGAGGACCCGGCCCGCGGTTTCCTGCCCGTCCCCGGTGTCATCACGGTGTTCGATCCGCCGTCAGGACCGGGCGTGCGGCTGGACGCGGGGGTGCGCACCGGCAGCGTCATCGGCGGGCAGTTCGACTCGATGCTGGCCAAGCTCATCGTGGTAGGCGCGGATCGGAAGCAGGCGCTGGCACGGTCCCGGCGGGTGCTGGCCGAGTTCGTGATCGACGGTGTGCCCACGGTCCTGCCGTTTCACCGGGCGGTGGTGAACAACCCGGCCTTCGCCGCCGCCGACGGCGAACACTTCACGGTGCACACCCGGTGGATCGAGACCGAGTTCTCCGCTGTGCTCGAGCCTGCAGGCGCCGCGGCAGACGTGCCCACGCCGGAGCCGCGGCAGACCATGGTGGTGGAGGTCGATGGCCGGCGGTTGGAGGTCTCCTTGCCAGCCGATCTGAGCCGGCGGGGCGCCGGTAGCACCCGGACTAGACCCCGCAGGCGTAGCGGTAGCCGGCCTGTCACGATATCGAGTGCCGCCGTCGTCGCGCCCATGCAGGGAACCGTGGTCAGCCTCGCGGTGTCAGACGGGGATCGAGTCGAACCCGGTGATCTCATCGCGGTCCTCGAGGCAATGAAGATGGAGAACCCGGTCACCGCCCATCAGGCCGGCACCATCACCGCCCTGGCCGCCCAGCCCGGCACCCCGATCACCCAGGGCACCATCCTCTGCAAGATCATCCCCTAACCCACCCGCTCCCCGATATGTCTCCATGCGGGGGCCGGGGTGGGGAGGGAGTTAGCTGACGGGGGTGAGGAGGAGACGGGGGTCGGGGGCGGCGTTGCGGCGGGCGTCGGCTGCGGAGTCGTTGGGCTGGCGCTGCGATTCACGTTCGGCGGCCACCCGCGCCAAGTAAATCCCCACCTCTCGTTCCCGCGTAGCAACAGTCCAACCCAGCACCTCGCCCATCAGGTCGGCGACCTCAGCGGCGCACGCCTCGCCCCGGTGCGGGTACTCGATCGAGATCCGGGTACGCCGGGTCAGTACGTCCTCCAGGTGCAGGGCGCCCTCATGGCTGGCTGCGTGCACCACCTCGACCCGCAGGTAGTCCGGTGCCTCGGGCAGCGGCGCACGCAGATCCGGGCGATCCGCGGCCAGCGCCAGCACCTGGTGCACCGCCGAGCCGTAACGATTCAGCAGGTGCCGGAGCCGGTAGGGGTGCAGCCCGTAGCGGGTGGCCAGCGTGTCGGCCTGGTTGACCAGAGCGTGGTAACCATCGGCGCCGAGCAGCGGCACCTTGTCGGTGATCGAGGGCGCGACCCGGCCGGGCAGATCGGGCACCGCCGCGTCCACCGCGTCGGCCGCCATCACCCGGTAGGTGGTGTACTTGCCCCCCGCAATGGCCACCAGCCCGGGTGCCACCCGGGCGACGGCATGCTCCCTGGACAGCCGCGAGCTCTCCTCGCTCTCCCCGGCCAGCAGCGGCCGCAAGCCTGCGTAGACACCTTCGATGTCGGCATCGCCCAACGGTGTGGCCAGCACCGAGTTGACCGTGTCCAGCAGGTAGTCGATGTCCGCGCGGGTGGCCGCCGGGTGCGCCAGGTCGAGGTTCCAGCCGGTGTCGGTGGTGCCGACGATCCAGTGGTTGCGCCACGGGATGACGAACAGCACCGACGTGGCGGTGCGCAGGATCAGCCCGCTCTCCGAGACGATACGGTCCCGCGGGACCACGATGTGCACCCCCTTGGAGGGCCGGATCCGGAACCGGCCCCGCCCGCCGGACAGCCGCTGGATCTCATCGGTCCAGATACCGGTGCAGTTGAGCACCGCGTGCGCCTCGACGTCGGCCTCCGCGCCGGTCTCGCAGTCCCGCACCCGGACGCCGCAGATCCGATCCGCCTCGCGCAGGAAGCCGACGACCTGGGTGGAGGTGCGCACCACGGCGCCGTACTGAGCGGCGGTGCGGGCCACCGTCATGGTGTGCCGGGCGTCGTCGGTGATCGCGTCGTAGTAGTGCACCCCGCCGACGAGACGGTCGCGGCGCAACGCGGGCGCCAACCGCAGCGCTCCCGCCCGGGTCAGGTGACGCTGACCCGGCACGGATCGGGATCCGCCCAGCGTCTGGTACAGCGCCAGCCCAGCCGCGACGTAAGGACGTTCCCAGAGCCGGTGAGCCAGCGGATACAGGAAGCTCACCGGTTTGACCAGATGCGGTGCCAGCCGGGTGAGCATCAGTTCCCGCTCGTGCAGCGCCTCTCGGACCAGCCCGAACTCCAACTGCTCCAGGTAGCGCAGGCCGCCGTGGAACAGCTTGGACGACCGGCTGGACGTGCCGGATGCCAGGTCCCGGGCTTCCACGAGTGCCACCTTGAGCCCCCGGGTCGCGGCATCCAACGCCGCGCCGGAGCCGACCACACCGCCGCCGATGACCACGACGTCGAACTGCTCGCGGCCCAACCGCTGCCAGTCGGCCGCTCGCTGCGCCGGACCGAGCTGCCCAGGGGCCGACGCCACGATGGGCTGCTCGCGCGCGGCCTGCTGCACCGGTCCCACCCCCTGCGTCGTGCCCGATCGCCTGTTGCACGCTACCGCGTCGGGGGCACTATCGTGGTCGGTTAAAGATTGTGATGCCCCTATTGCGGCGCCCGCGAGGCCCTCGGGCACAAGGTCACCATCGAACCGGCCGCCGGGTAGCCGGTCACCAAATTGATCACCGACCAACCCGGCCTGAGTGCTGGGTCACCGATCCTTGCGTCCAGAGCGTGCCTGTTCACCATAGTTACGTCTCAGCACAACTCGACATGATCTTCCAAGCCGAACTGCCCTAGACCAGGACACTGCTGGGCGGCTGGATCTGCTGGGCCAGGCGATGCCGCATCCCCGCCTTCGCCCGACTCGCCAAGACCATCACCCGCATCCGGGCCTTAATCCAACGCGATCGAGCACGACCTGTCCAACGCCCGCTCCGAGGCCACCAACACCCACCTACGGCTCCTGACCCGCCGCGCCTACGGCTACCACAGCCCCGAATCACTGATCGCCATGGCCGACCTCACCTGCGGCGGTCTCTGCCCACCCCTCCTCGGACGATCATGACAAGCCACCCACGGAAACATCAGTAGAGCCAGCAAAGTGCATCATGCCCTCCAGTAACTGCTGCTCGATCTCAGCTGAACCGCTCACCGGCCCACACCACCACGCCGACAGTCCCGGCAGATCTGATCTGGATCAGGCGGGCTTCTCACTCAGCGCGAGATCGCCGGTGACCAGCGTTCCCGGCGGTGGACCCACCACCTTCAGAGTCGGCCGTGGGATGGAGCTGACCCGCAGCGCGCCAGCCAGCTCGGCGTAGGCGCGCTCGACCAGCTTCCAGTTGGCAGTCAGGTAAGCCAGCGCCGCGGCGTCGCTCAGGGTAGTACTGCTGGCACGGCACGAGTCGCGATCAGCGGCGACGGCTACACCGCGTGATCGGAGAGCGAAGCCGAGGTCTAAGGTCGCGGGGTCGTGAGGAGTCGCTAGAGCCGCGCAGAGAGGTATACAGTGAGCAAGAGAGGCATCGAGGATCTTTATTTCGGCATGGCGTCGGCCGAGCATGAAGCAGCCACTGAACCGGAGCTGTTTCTACGCACCTATTATGATCGGTGGAATCTGAAGGCCCAGATATCCGATCCGCGCCACTTCCTGATAGTCGGCTCTAAAGGTGCGGGGAAGAGTGCTGTTAGCGAGTTCATAAGACTCTCGCTCGTGGAACGACATGGCCAGCATGCGGTTTTTGCGCGAACCCTCAATCTAGACGAAGCTACCCCGGGGATCAGTCCACTTAGCGCCATTACGAGCAAAATGATCTCAGAACAGTCCGCAGGTTTAACCGATTCCGCATGGCGACTATTTCTTTCGTTGCGCATATTTGAGCTAATACTAAAGGACGAGAGTTGTGATTTAACGAGAGAACCTCATCTGCAAGAGTTTGCCAATGATTTACACAGGTCGGGCCTCACCGGGGGCGACTTCCCCCTTGTGCTCCGCCGGGTTCGCGAAAATAAGATATCGCTCTCATTGCGAGGATTGATCAGGAGGGACTGGGCGAATAAGGAGACAGAAGAGATATCCGTCGTCCATTTGGGCGAAGCTCTTATTCAGCTGATTTTGCAAGTGAAATCCGATAACCATTTCATGCTTTCTATCGATGGTCTCGACCGCATCATCAGTGACAATCCTGCATATTGGAACACTTTAGCCGCGCTTCTACGGGTTAGTGACGACCTGCACAAGAAATTTCGGTCCACCGCCGCGAAACTCCGCATTCTAGTCATGTGTAGAAGTGATGTCTTTCGAAGGATCCACTTTGCCGATGCGGATAAGATTGCCGGTGACGCGGCGTTGTTCATCGACTGGGGCGCTCACCAAACAAATCCAGAAAACAGCCACCTTTGGGATTATATTTCAGCGAAAGCCGGGATCAAACCGAGCGAGCTCTTCGATCTGCTACCAGAGAAAATCACCGTTGGCGAGCGCAGAGGTCAACCCCGCCTGATCGGCATTGCCGAGTACCTGTTACAATTTACACGCTCCACACCTCGCGAGCTGACCATGTTAATGAAGAGACTGCAGGAAGAAATCCCAACAGGCGGTTACGTAACATCCGAGCGAGTTCGGGCCGCTGCTGATAGCTTTGCGTCGCGCGACCTGCTGACCATTGTAAAGGCCGAGGCCACCGGTATTGTCGCAAGCGCAATTAGGGAACATCTCGATGAGATGCTGTCAAATCTTCCTTCGGCTACGATGATCAATCGCGATGATATAGCGCGGGTGGTCCATTCCGCGGGCCTGGAAACTGACATCATCGGCCCCTTTTCAGAGTTCCTCTTCATGGCTGGCCTTCTCGGCAATTTTGATCCCAATACCGGACATGTGCAGTTCTATCATCGTCGGGATACATATAAATTCAAGAGGCAAGGCCCGTGGACCCTACATCGAGGCCTAATGTATGCATTCAACATTCCTTATGCGCGCACACGCAACGGTGAATCGCCCCGGGAAGTGTAGAGACTGGGTTCATATCGTGCCAGTGAGGTGATTCAACGACCAGATCCGCGCGGTCTTGTCGCGGCTGGCTGTGGCCAGCCGCGATCCGTCCGGGCTGAACGCCACGCCGCACACCTGGTTGTCGTGGGCGAGCGTGGCGAGTTGGCGCCCGCTGCCGGCGCTCCACATCCGCGCGGTGCCATCCCCACACGCGGTGGCCAGCCAGTACCCGTCCGGGCTGAACGCCACCCCCAGCACCGCATTGTCGTGCGCGCACGTGGTGACCTGCCGCCCGCTGGCGACGTCCCAGATCCGAGCGGTATGGTCCCCGCCGGCGGTGGCCAGCCGGTATCCATCGGGGCTGAACGCCACGCCGTACACCTGGTTGTCGTGGTTTAACGTCACGGTTTTCCGCCCACTGCCGAGGTCCCAGATCCCTGCGGTGCCATCCCCACTGGCGGTGGCCAGAAAGCCCCCATTCGGGCTGAACGCCACCTCGATCACCACGTAGTCGTGAGCGAATTCAGCAACTCGCCGCCCGCTGCCGACGTCCCAGACCCGAGCGGTGTAGTCCTCGCCGGCCGTGGCCAGCCAGCAGCCATCCCGGCTGAACGCCACGCCCACCACCACATTGTCGTGAGCGAAAGCGGCGATCTGCCGCTCGCTCACCGTGCACCAGATCCGAGCGGTCTCATCGTCGCTGGCGGTGGCCAGCCAACGCCCGTCCGGGCTGAACGCCACGGTCCGCCCGGACACGTTCGCAAGCCGCCCCCGCGCGTTGGACCGCACGCCTTTGTGCGTCACGCTCAGACATTCCTGCCCGCTGCTGGCATCCCAGATCCGCGCATTCTTGTCGGCACCCACGGTGGCCAGACGTTGACCGCACGGGCTGAACGTCACGGCGTTGACCGCCTTGCGGTGCCATAGTTTCTGCACCTGTCTGGGGTAGAGGGCGATGGTGGGCGGGTGCAGCGGTGATGTGGTCAGGGTGGGGAGTTCCCGGCGAGCCCGAGCCAGCAGAGCCGCGACGTCCCGATAGCTGTGGTCCAGCCCCTCCAATGCCTCGATCGCCTGCTGCCACTCGCCGGCGTCGAGCAGGCGCAGCCCGCGGCGGTACTCCGAGGCTTCCTGCGCCGCCCGTTCCGCGGAGGCGAGTTGCGCCCCTGCCGAACTCACCAACCCGTCGGGGTCGGCGTCGGCCGGGTCCAGAAGGCAGAGCTGTTCACCGATCTTGACCACGGCCGCCCACTGCTCGGCCTGGTAGAGCCGGCGAGCCTCGGCCTGTAAACCGGCGCTCAGCTGCCGGCGCCGGGCGTCATCCAGCCGCTGCCCGGCGTCGCGATAGCCGGTGTCGACCTCGACGATCATTGTGAACATCTTGATGGCCTCGTCCCAGTCTCGGGTCTGGGCGGCCGCGCACCCTTGCGCGTAACGGGTCGCCAGTTGGAGTTGCTGACGGGCCTGCTCCAGCTTGGCCGTGATCCCCGGATAGCGCTGCGGGCAGTGGGCGAGGAGTTGCTGCAGCAGCAGGACGGCTTGATCCCACTGTTCCGTCCAGTACGCCGCCAGTGCCTGGTCGTAGAGGGCCTCCGTCTCCCGTTCGCCGATCGGACAAGCGGGCGGGAAGGGCACCGGTAGCGGAGGGTCGGTGCCGCCGAAGATGCGGCCTTCGGGCGCGCGCAGGTACAGCACCGGCGTGCCCCACTCCAAGGTGTGGCTGTTGTCCAGGCGCAGCGCCCGGCGGGCCCGCATGACGCTGTCGTCCACCGGCCGACGCTTGGCCACGCTCTCGTAGAAGGTCTGAGCGAACCTGACCGCGGCCAGATCGGAGATCTCGAACTGCATCGCCAGCACGGCAGGGACCCACCGGCGCACCAGTGCCCCGGCGGTACTGGAGAAGGCGTCCAAAGCTCCACTGCGGCCGGTGTCACACGCGTTGAGCACCACCAGCCGCAGCGTGTGATGCTCGGCGAAAAGCCTGCTCAGATCGTCTGCACCGACCCACCGAGTCCGGCCCGTCTCGTCGGCCAGCGCCAGGGTGCCCTCCTCGGCGTCCCGGTTGTACCCGCCATGACCGACGAAGTGGAAGACGTGCCAGGGACCCTGGTCCAGAGTGTCTTCCAACGCGGTGTAGGTCTGTCCCTCCACCCAGGACAGCTCCACCAGACCCTCGCGCTCCAGATCAGCCAGCGCGGTGCGCAACCGCCGCTGCTCCTCCTCGACGTCCAACACATGCTGATCACCCGGACGCGCCACCATACCCAGAACCCGCAACGGCAAAGCGACCTGCAACGGCTGCCGAGGTGCCAGCACCTCGGGGTAGCGCACCAGCGGCATGCTCAAACCCAGGTAGTCCTGCTGGCCGGGATCGAACAGGAACTCCCACGGCAACCGGGCCAGCTCCGGCGGACGCACCCGCAGCACCAGCCGCAGCACACTGCCCTGCTCGCGGGCCCGCTGCCGGCTGGTCACATACAGGCTGCGCACATCGTCGGCGACCAGGGCCTCGAACAACCGCTGACCCAGCTCCCGCACTGGCCGCTCGTCGGCGGTCGGTGCGCCGCGCAGCAGCGCCGACGAGGTCAGCACCTTGTTCCTGACCATCACGAGGTGCTCGTCGAGCTGGGCGGAAGTCAAGAGAAGGTGCATGGTGGTGGTGGCCTCGCCACCAGGCGCACGCGCCACCACCGGATAGGTGTGGCCGTTACCGGAGCCGATCTCCAACTCGAAATCGAGGGTAGTCATGCACACCTCCCCCCGAGTGGTTCCCCCCGTGCACCTTCACTCGAGATCATCAACCGATCTTAGGAACAATCACCCGCCAATACTACTGAAGGAAACCGCACTGCTACTTGTCGTCGCGTTTGCCGAGGACAGCAGGCACTACCTACAGCCTTCGACCTATCCTCGTGTTAAGTGGTTGTTACAGATATGTAAAATTAATGGTTCACGCAGGGTGGTGCGGGGTGCGTCGCCGACCGCCCGCAGTATCGTCGAGCTGAGCGCAGCGGTTCGCTCATACCTCGGAGTCGCGCGGCACTAGGGCTTCCGGCCGATGCCTCCGATAATCATGGGGTGGGCAGGATTGTGAGGGTCGGGAAAATCGGGGCTCGGCCACCACGCGTTGCAGGGCACGAGGCCCGGCTCGACCAGATCGAGGCCGTCGAGGTACCCGATCTGCTCGTCGAACGGACGAAAGCACCGTCCTCCTCATCTTCAAGATGCATCAAGAACCCACCCAGCAGCACCGCGAACGGCTCGCCTGGGTCGATGAACCGTCGGAGGGCGGGATGCTCGAAGATCGCATCAGGGTCGCGGAGATCCCCGGCGACGACAGTTGTGTTGTCGTTGTTGCTGAGCAGCGCCTGTCCATATGCCAGCACGATCGGATCCTTGTCCACGTAGACCACGCGGACGGTCAGGTCGATCGCTTGAGCGATCTCGTGCACGCTGCCTGTGGTGGGCGAGCCGGACCCGATATCGATGATCTGCTTGATCCCGGCCTCACCCACCAGATACTGCACCGCTCGGCGCACGAAGCTGCGATTCGCTTTGGCTAGTAACGGTGTCTCCGGGACCGCTTCGATCATGGCGTGTGAGGCGTCGCGGTCAACAACGTAGTGATGCTCGCCCCCGAGCAGGAGGGAGTTATAGAAGCGGGAAATCGCCGCCGTGTTGGCTCCCGCGGTCAATCAACCGTTGCCGACATCAAGCCGCCAGCCGCCAACTGGTCGTCCAGCATCGAGACGGCCCTGGTGCCCTGCCACGGCTGCATTCGGGCCCGCGTCGTGCGTAGTTCCCCCACCAACCGCGCCGACCGGGTCTGCGCGGCAAGCCCGGCAGCGTCGCCGACGACCCGCGCCGCCTCGTCGATCTCACCGGATCGCAGGTGCGCGTTGCCAAGGTTCAGTGTGCATTGGGTGTAGCCGTCCACAAACGACCTGTCGTACAGAATCAGTCCGGCGCTGGCACTGGCGGCCGCCTCCTGCGGCTTGTCAAGGCGTAACAAACACTTACTCTTCATACGGGCGAGATATCCTTCATTGAGGAAATATCCTACCGACCCAGCAGGTACCTGCCCAGCGGATGCCAGGCCATTCTCTGCTTTATCGCACTCGATCATGCACGCCTCATACTGGCCGTCGACCGCATGGGCACTCGACGCTCGTTGAGCTACGCAGACCCGCATGAGCGGATCCTCAGTCTTGCTGATCAGACTCTGAGCGGCCGCCGCGAGATCGATAGCCGCCGGGGCTTTACCATACCACGAGGCGTGGTCACTCATCTCACACAGCGCATAGATGCCGAGTTCAGCGTTGCCCACGTCATGCGCCGCCGTCCGACCCTGATCACAATAGTAGCGGGCCCTATCGAAGTCATTGAGATCGAAGAAATAATATCCAATGGAGGTGGACATGTCACTGTAGATAGAGAGGAGGCGCGGCTCCAGCGAAGCCGGACACTGCGCCAGGAGGTCATGAACCAGGTCTCGTTGCGCGAGTGCTATAGGCAACGCCGCACGCGCGCCGAGTGCATCATCTTGCCGTTTGCAATACAGATGCATGGTCTCGATGTGGTCGATGACCCGCTCGTCCACCCGGCTCGGCGACGCTATGGCTCGGGCCAGGCGTTCCTGCTCCTCGGCGTCCAGATCGCGCACAGCTGGCGAGGAGATGACTGCGCCGACCGCCCCCAGCAGCTGGATTAGTTTCCGACGGTTCATGCCACCCACCAATCCACACAGCTAGAGTCACCAACTGCTCGGCTATCCGATCTTCCTCCTCGCCCGCCACCTCACTTATCTCGATGTCACGCGCTACCTTCGGGGCAGCCGCCGCGCGCAGCGACTCGGCTTCGGCCCGGGCCTGCGCCAGCTGCGCTTCCTGGGCCCGTATCTCATGATCCTGCTTGGCCGCCGCCCACGCATGGAAACCGGCCAGCAGGACACCTTTGGCGCAGCAGGACTCATCGGCGACTATCCAGAACCGCTCATCGGCCCGGGACCGGCCCGTCTCGATATGCGCCACCGTGGACCGATCGCGGAACGTCACCTTGGCCAGCTGCCCTTGGGTCAGGCCCGCCGCCTGCCGGAACGCCGCCAGCTGCGCACCCAGCGCTCGGCGCATCTCAACAAGCTCTTTTGGCTCCCGCCCCATCGTCCGCTACCCCTCATCGTGCTGATGGCCCTCAGCGTAACCGTGGCCACCCGGTGGCAACGGTGTGTGATCACTAACCCACCGATCATCCCACCGGATTGAGTGCCTGGCCAAGGTCCCAGGGCCGGGCATGAGCGAAGCCCCCGACGGCTCCCCTGTCCTGGGGCCACCCAACGCACCGACGAGCACGAACGGGGTGCAGGCGTGGCGAGCGAGGCAGGCCGGAGCGAGGTTTCATGATCCGCGAGGACCGGGAGTTGCTGACTGAGCTGGCCCGGGTGAACCGTGACCTGGCGCCGTTGGCGATGCGGATCATGGAAGGGTCTGCCAGTGCCGCCGAGCAGCAGCACTACGGGCAGCGGTTGATCGCTGCTGGGCAACGGCTATGCCGCCGGGCCGAGGAGAACGGCCGGTTGGTCGTCGCTGGAGAGGTTGTCGCCGAGGAGCCGCTTGCTCTTCCCGCGAATACGGTCAAGTCGTACCGGGAGCCGTGAACGTCCACGAGGTGCGACGGCGGTTGCTCCGGGAGCGATTGAGGAAGGTGTCTCACGAGGCGCAGCGACGGGTATCTGCCGGGCTGTCCCCCGATGGCAATGCGGAGATGCTCCTGCGATTGGCCGGGTTGGCATTGACATTACTCGAACGGCATACGATCGACGGTGCGGGTCGATGCCCGGTACCCGGATGCTCGCGACGACGAGGGGTGCCGTGGCGGAAATCGCGGACCTGCCAGATCTTCGTTACAGCGCAATTCTGGATGGAGCAGCCGCTCAGAATCGTGCAGCGAGCGGAACCAGAATAGCGCTCACATCGGTCCGGAATCAGAGTTACTCGTCGTCGCTCAGCACCCAGATCCGCGCGGTTGTGTCCGCGCTGGCCGTCGCCAACCAACGTCCGTCCGAACTGAACACCACACCCCGCACCCCGCGGTCGTGGGTGACCCTGGCAAGCTCCTGCCCGCTGACGGCATCCCAAATACGCGCCGTCCTGTCAGCGCTGCCCCGCCCGGTGTCGCAGGCGTTGAGCACCACCAGACGTAGCGGGTGGTGCTCGGCGAGCAGGCGGCTGATGTCGTCGGCGCCGATGGGATGGGTTCGCCCGGTCTCGTCGGCCAAGGCGAGGACGCCCTCATCGGCCACCCGGTCGTACCCGCCATGGCCGACGAAATGGAACACGTGCCACGGGCCGCCGTCCAGGGCATCTTCCAGACAGTTGTAGGTCTGCCCGGCCACCCACTCCAGCTCGACCAGCCCCTCGCGCTGCAGATCGGCGAGCGCGGTCTGCAGGCGCTGCTGCTCCTCGCTGGCATCCAGCGCGTGCAGGTCGCCCGGGCGGGCGACCATGCCCAGGATCCGCAGCGGCGGCGCGACCTGCAACGGCTGGCGGGGGGCAAGTACCTGGGGGTAGCGCACCAGGGGCATGGTCAAACCCAAGTAATCCCCCTGGCCGGGATCGAACAGGAACTCCCACGGCAGCCGCGCCAGCTCCGGCGGGCGCACTCGCAACACCAGTCGCAGCGCGCTGCCCTGATCGCGGGCGCGCTGCCTGCTGGCCACATACAACGCCAGCACATCGTCGGTGATCACGGTCTCGAACAGTCGCTGGCCCAGCTCCCGCACGGGCTGCTCGTGCTCGGTGGGCGCACGACGCGCCAGCGCCGCGGACACCAGCACCTTGTCCTTGATCACGGCGAGTTGGTGGTCAAGCTCAGCGAGGGTCACCGACCACCGCAAGGTGGTGGCAGCCTCCCCGCCCGGCGAACGCGCCAGCACCGGGTAGCTGCCCGCCGCACCCGGGCCGATCTCCAGCTCGAAGTCGAGCGTGGTCATCCCCGCCCTTTCGAACCGGTCATCCCGCGCACCACACGCGAGCCGTCACCAGATCATACGAAGGCTGTGTGTGGGAGTCGCAAGAGCTCTGACTCGCATCGCCACTCACGGGGCGCCGCCACTACTCCCACTCGATGGTGCCCGGGGGTTTGCTGGTCACGTCGAGCGCCACGCGGTTGATCTCGGGCACCTCATTGGTGATCCGGCCGGAGATGCGGGCCAGCACGTCGTAGGGCACCCGGGACCAGTCCGCGGTCATCGCGTCCTCGCTGGACACCGGGCGCAGCACCACCGGATGCCCGTAGGTCCGCCCGTCACCCTGCACGCCGACGCTGCGCACGTCAGCCAGTAGCACCACCGGGCACTGCCAGATGTCGCGGTCCATCCCGGCCGCGGTGAGCTCCTCGCGGACGATGGCGTCTGCGGCGCGCAGCGTCTCCAGGCGGGCCGCGGTGACCTCGCCGATGATCCGGATCGCCAGGCCGGGCCCGGGGAACGGCTGGCGGTGCACGATCGTCTCCGGCAAACCCAGTTCCAGGCCGACTCGGCGGACCTCGTCCTTGAACAGTGCCCGCAACGGCTCGACCAGCTCGAAGGCCAGGTCCTCGGGCAGGCCGCCGACGTTGTGGTGGCTCTTGATGTTCGCGGTGCCCGAGCCGCCGCCGGACTCCACCACGTCCGGGTACAGGGTGCCCTGCACCAGGAAGCGGACCTTCTCGCCGTGCCGGCCGGCCTCCGCCTGGAGCTCCCGGGCCGCGGCCTCGAAGACCCGGATGAACTCCCGACCGATGATCTTGCGTTTCTGCTCGGGATCAGCCACCCCGGCCAACGCCGACAGAAACCGCTCCCGCGAATCGACGGTGACCAGGGTGACGCCCGTCGCGGCCACGTAGTCCCGTTCCACCTGGGCCCGCTCGCCGGAGCGCAGCAGGCCGTGGTCAACGAACACGCACGTCAGGGCGTCACCGACGGCTCGGTGCACCAAGGCGGCGGCGACCGCGGAGTCCACCCCGCCCGACAACCCGCAGAGCAACCTGCTGCCACCGGTCTGCACCCGGATCGCCGCCACCGTCTCCTCGATGACGTTGGCAGTGGTCCAGCTCGGCCGGATGCCGGCGAGCTCGTGCAGGAACCGGCGCAGCACCTCCTGGCCGTGCGGGGAGTGCACCACCTCCGGGTGGTACTGCACGCCGGCCAGTTGCCGGCGGGTGTCCTCGAACGCCGCGACCGGGGAACCCGCCGAGCTCGCGGTGACCGAGAACCCGTCCGGAGCGGCGGTGACGGCGTCGCCGTGGCTCATCCACACCGGACCGCGTGCCGGTAGCTCGCGGTGCAGCACGCCGCCACCGTCGAGCAGCTGCAGGTCGGTCCGCCCGTACTCCCGGGTGCCGGTCCGTTGCACCGCGCCACCCAGGGCGTCGGCCATCGCCTGGAATCCGTAGCAGATGCCCAGCACGGGCACCCCGGCCTCGAACAGCGCCGGATCCACTCGAGGGGCGCCCGGCGCGTACACGCTGGCCGGGCCACCGGAAAGCACGATCGCGGCGGGTTTGCGGGCCAGCAACTCCGAGACCGGTGCGGTGTGCGGCACGACCTCGGAGTACACCTGCGCCTCGCGGATCCGCCGCGCGATGAGCTGCGCGTACTGCGCCCCGAAGTCGACCACCAGCACCGTCATGGTGGCACGCTAGCGCGCGACTGGTGAGCGCTGGTGCGGATCGGTGCGATGACAGTCGGTTAACGGGCGCCACCGTCTGTTGCCACACTGCACCACCTCGAGTATTATCGAACATATGTTCGATAATGAGCTGCCTCCGCCTCCGGTGCTTGCCCCGCCGGAGGACGTGGTCGACTACCTGGCCGAGGACCCACCCGCCGGCACCGCAGAGCGAGTGCGCTGGTCGGAGTACCTTCCGGACAGCCTGCTGGCCGACCTGCTGGCTCAACCCGCTGAGACCGCCCCGGAGCATCGTGAGTTCGAATCGCTGGAGCGCATCGGAGGATGGGAACGGGTGATCGCCTGGGCTCAAGCTCGACAGCTCCGGGAGATGACCTCATTCATGGACAGCGCCGAGACCCGCAACACGGCTCTGGGCGCCTGCACGTCGCAGGCGCACGACTCAGCGGTATCCGAGGTCGGGCTGATGCTGAGAGTCTCAGCGCGGACCGCCACCGCCCGGGTGAGTGATGCCTGGTCGTTGTGCACCCGGTTGCCGAGCACGCTGGCTGCGCTGGAATGCGGCCGGATCACCCTAGCCAAGGCACGCATCATCGACGCGGAGACGCTGAATCTCTCTGCGCAGCACACCGCACAAGTCGAACAGAAGGTGTTGACCAAGGCACCGAAGCAGACCCCCGGGCAGCTGCGCGCCGCGACTCGTCGTGCGGTGTTGTCCGCTGACCCCTCTGCTGCGCAGGAACGAGCTGAGCAGGCCAAGCGCGAGCGCGGGGTGCAGATGTGGCCCGAGCCCGATGGGATGGCCACGGTGTCGGCCTATCTTCCGGCCGCCGAGGCCGTCGGCGTGTACGCGGTGCTCGATGAGTACGCCCGTCACGCCGGGGGTGAGGGTGATGAGCGCACCGTGGATGCTCGTCGCGGCGACGCCCTGGTCGATCTGGTGCTGGCCCCCACCGACTACCAAAGTGCGGGCACCAGCGCCGCTCGCGTACACACCACCGCGCCGGGCAACTCTTCGGATAGCGCCCGTGGCGACATCGCCGACGCTGGTCCCACCACGGGGGCCGGCTGCCGATGCGAATGCGGACGGTGCCGACGCGGCGGAAGTGCCGATGTGCGGGTCACCATCCCCTACACCGCGCTGCTCGGCGCCGACGACACCCCCGGCGAGCTCGCCGGCTACGGGCCAATTCCCGCCGCCGTGACTCGCGATCTCGCCGCTGGGGGCACCTGGCGGCGCATCCTCACCGACCCTCATTCCGGCCGCCCCGTGGACTACGGCACCACGCGCTACCGACCACCCGCCCACCTGGCGGGGTTGGTCATCACCCGCGACCAGACCTGCCAATTTCCGGGCTGCCGGGTACCCGCCCACCGCTGCGACATCGACCACGGCATTCCCCATGATCCGAACACCGGCACCGGCCCCACCAACGAATTCAACCTGGGAATCAAGTGCCGGCGCCATCACCGGGTCAAGCAGACCCCGGGCTGGTCAGTCACCCACCACCCCGACGGCTGCACCACCTGGAACACCCCCAGCGGACACCTGTACCACTCCGAACCACCACCGCTGAGCGACCCCGAACCGCTCACCACACACCCGACTCGACGCGGACGAACCCCCGCCGTTCTGAGTGCGCCCCGAAGCACTTACGAGCGCAGCAGCCGCAGTGCTCCGGGAGCGCTCAGCGGCACGACTGGCATGCGCGGCGGGATGGGGTCATGACGCTGGTAGGCCTTACCAAGGACGGGACGCGGATCACGATCTCCCTTGTTGGGCCAGAGGGCGAAGGCGCGCTCAGCCAGTGCGGTGATGGTCAGGGCCGGGTTCACGCCGAGGTTTGCACTGACCGCTGAGCCGTCCACGACGGACAGGCCGGGGTAGCCATGCAGCCGGTGGTAGGCGTCGATGACGCCCTCAGCGGCGGTGGCACCCATCGGGCAGCCACCGAGGAAGTGCGCGGTGATCGGTACCTCGAACAGCTCACCCCAGGTGCTGCCGGCGGTACCACCGATGTGTTTGGCGGTGAGGTGGCTGGCCCGGAAACCGGCCGGGATGAAGGTGGGATTTGGCTCTCCGTGGCCGTACCGGGAGGTGAGCCGGCCGTGACGGCGGTAGGTGGTCAGCGAGTTGTCCAAGGTCTGCATCACCAGCAGGATCACTGCCCGCTCGCTCCAGTGCCGCACCGACAGCAGTCGCACCGTCCGGATCGGATGCTCGGCGACGAGACGCAGCAACTGCTGCCAGCGGGGGGTGTCGGACGCGCCGTCGGTGGACACCGTCTGCAGCAGGCCCATCGCGTTGCTGCCCCGCCCGTAGCGGACCGGCTCGATATGGGTGTGCTCGTCGGGATGGAAGGAGGAGGTGATGGCGACCCCGCGAGAAAAGTCGCGCCGCGGGTCCACCGTGGTCCGGCTGGCGCCGACGATCGCCTCGGAGTTCGTCCGGGTCAGCTCACCCAGCCGGGCTGAAAGGCGGGGCAGCACGCCCTGGTCCCTCATCCGGTGCAGCAACTGCTGGGTCCCCCAGGTGCCGGCGGCGAGCACCACCTGGTGCGCTCGGATCGTCCGGCGCCAGCGCTTCCCGGTGCGCACGGCGTCGAGGCGCCAGGTCCCGTCCGGCTGGGGGCGGACCGCGGTCACCGTGGTCAGGGCATGGACCATGGCCCCGGCCCGCTCCGCGAGGTAGAGATAGTTCTTCACCAGGGTGTTCTTAGCCCCCACCCGGCACCCCGTCATGCACGACCCGCACTCGATGCAGCCCGTCCGCCGGGGTCCGGCGCCGCCGAAGTAGGGATCGTCGGCCTCCTCGCCCGGAGGGCCGAAGAAGACCCCCACGGGGGTGGGTCGGTAGCTCTTCAAGACCCCCATATCCCATGCGACCCGCTGCATCACTTCATCGGCGGCGGTATGCCCGGGGTAGGTCGTCACGCCGAGCATCCGCTGCGCCTGGTCGTAGTAGGAGTCGAGCTCGGCCCGCCAGTCGGCGAGGTGCCCCCACTGGGGATCGTCGAAGAACGCCTCCGGCGGGCGATACAGCGTATTGGCGTAGTTCAATGAGCCGCCCCCGACACCGGCGCCGGCCAGCACCATGAGGTTGCGCAGCAGGTGGATGCGCTGGATGCCGTAGCAACCCAGCGCCGGCGCCCAGAGGAACCTGCGCAGCTGCCAGGACGTGGTGGGCAGCTCATGATCGGCGAAACGCCGACCGGCTTCGAGCACGCCGACCCGGTACCCCTTCTCGGTCAGCCGCAGCGCCGCGACACTGCCCCCGAACCCAGACCCGACCACCACCACGTCGTAATCAACCACTCACAGACCTCCCTCACCCGCGTTCTGGATGCAGACTGCGGTAATCGGGACCCGAATAACAACAGTCTGCATCCAGAACGCGGGCGGGGCGAGGGGATCACGGGCGGACGGTGAGGCCGACTTTCTGGAACTCTTTGAGCTCGGAGTAACCCGTCTTGGCCATGGCGCGACGTAGGGCGCCGAAGAGGTTGACGGTGCCGCTGGGGTCGTAAGAGGGGCCGAACAGCAGGGTGTCGATGCCGATCGAGCCTTCGGGGACGTCGGTGACGTGGCTGCGCGGCAGCGACGGGTGCGCGGCGGCGGCGGTCCAGTACAGACCGTTGCCAGGCGCCTCGACCGCACTGGCCAGCGGTTCACCGAGCATCACCGCGTCCGCCCCGCAGGCGATCGCCTTGGCCAGATCACCGCTGGTCCGCATGCCGCCGTCGGCGATCACGTGCACGTAGCGCCCGCCGGTCTCGTCGAGGTAGTCGCGCCGGGCGGCGGCCGCGTCAGCGACCGCAGTGGCCATCGGCACCCCGATGCCCAGCACGGCCCCGGTGGACGTGCTCGCACCCGCCCCGTGGCCCACGATCACACCGGCGGCCCCGGTACGCATCAGGTGCATCGCGGTGCGGTAGTCGCCCACTCCTCCGGCGATGACCGGGACATCCATCGACGCGATGAACTCCACCAGATTGAGCGGCTCGGCCGCCCGGGCGACGTGCTCGGCCGAGACGATCGTGCCTTGCACGACGAGGATCTCCACGCCGGCGGCGAGCAGATCAGGGGCGAGGTCGCGGGCGTGCTGCGGGCTGACCCGGGCGGCCACCGTCACCCCGGCGGAGGCCACCTGGCTGATCGCCTCGGTGAGCAGCTCAGGGCGGATCGGCGCCGCGTGCCACTGCTGCAGCAACCGCACCGCCGTCGCCTCGTCGGCCTCGTCGGTCGCGGAGGTGAGCCGGAACAGCAGCTTGTCGACGTCGGCGTGCCGGGCCCACAGCCCCTCGGCGTTGAGCACCCCCAGCCCACCCAGCTCACCGATCCGGATCGCCATCGCCGGTGAGACGATCGCGTCGGTGGGGTGTGTCACCAGCGGGATCTCGAACCGGTACGCGTCGATCTGCCAGGCAGTCGACACATCCCGCGACGATCGGGTGCGCCGGGAGGGCACGATCTGGACATCATCGAAGTCGTAGGCGCGCCGAGCGGTGCGACCCATCCCGATCTCCACCAGGTCACGCATCAGCGCACCGCGTAATTCGGGGCCTCCACCGTCATGGTGATGTCGTGCGGGTGACCCTCCTTGAGACCTGCCGAGGTGACCTGCACCAGCTGCGCGCTCTGCAATGCCGGGATCGTCGCGGCACCGGCGTAGCCCATCGCGGCCCGCAGGCCACCGACCAGCTGGTGGGCCACCAGCGACAGCGGACCCCGGAACGGGACCCGACCCTCGATGCCCTCCGGCACCAGCTTGTCGTCGGAGAGCATGTCGTCGGCGAAGTAGCGGTCCCGGGAATGCGAGCGGCTACCGCCGCGGGAGGCCATGGCGCCCACCGAGCCCATCCCGCGGTAGGTCTTGTACTGCTTGCCGTCGACCAGGATCAGGTCACCCGGTGCCTCGGCGGTGCCGCCCAGCAGGCTGCCCAGCATCACCGAGCTGGCCCCCGCGACGATCGCCTTGGCGATATCCCCCGAGTACTGGATACCGCCGTCACCGATCACCGGAACGCCCGCCGGACGGCAGGCCCGGTCCGCCTCATAAATAGCGCTGATCTGCGGCACACCCACGCCGGCCACCACCCGGGTGGTGCAGATGGAACCTGGACCCACCCCGACCTTGACCGCGTCCGCACCGGCGTCGATCAGTGCCTGCGCACCGGCCCGGGTGGCCACATTGCCGCCGATGACGTCCACGGTGGCATCCAGCCCGGCCTTCAGCAGGCTGATCATCTCCAGCACTCCGCGGGAGTGCCCGTGCGCGGTGTCCACAACCAGCACATCGACACCGGCCTCGACCAGCAACCCAGCCCGTTCCTTGGCGTCCTGGCCCACCCCGATCGCCGCCCCGACCAGCAGCCGCCCGTCCGGGTCCTTGGTCGCCAGCGGGTAGCGCTCGGTCTTCACGAAATCCTTGACGGTGATCAGACCGCGGAGCCTGCCCTGCCCGTCGACGATCGGCAGTTTCTCGATCTTGTGCCGGCGCAGCAGACCCAGCGCCGCCTCGGCCGTGACCCCCACCTGAGCGGTGACCAGCGGTGGCTTGGTCATCACCTCGGCGACCCGCTTGTCGTGGTCGACCTCGAAGCGCATGTCCCGGTTGGTGATGATGCCCACCAGCACCCCGTCCGGGTCGGTCACGGGCACGCCGGAGATCCGGTAGCGGGCGCACAACTCGTCCACGTCGGCCAGGGTGGCCTCCGGCAGGCAGGTCACCGGGTCGGTCACCATGCCTGCCTCGGAGCGCTTGACCACCTCGACCTGCGCGGCCTGCTCCTGCGCCGGCAGGTTGCGGTGCAGCACCCCCATCCCGCCCTGGCGGGCCATCGCGATGGCCATCCGCGCCTCGGTCACCGTGTCCATCGCCGAGGAGACCAGCGGCACTCGCAGCGTGACGTTGCGGGACAGCCTGGTCGAGGTGTCGACCTCCGCCGGCATCACGTCGGACTCGGCGGGCAGCAGCAGCACATCATCGAAGGTCAGACCGAGCAGCGCGAACTTCGACGGGAAGCCGGACGCGGTGAGCTCGCTGGTCATGTGACGATGGTATCCGGCTCAGGTACCCGGCTCAGCGTGTTCGGCACCGGACGTGTGTCCGTGCCCGAACACCCATCCATCGTGCCGGAACACACTCCATCGAGCCCGCACGAGGGCCGTCTGCCCGGGGCTGTCCGTCGGGAGGGTACCGTGCCAGCCGTGGCGCATGACTCACTTCCCCCCGACCCGTTCGCTGGCGACCCGGAGGATCCGGCACTGGCGCTGGAGGCGCTGGACGGTGCGGATGACGCCGTCGAAGAGCCGTTGGACGACGAGGAGCGGGCCGGGCTGTTCGCGGACCTGAGTGATCTGGCTGTCTACCAGGCGCTGCTGGCGCCCCGCGGCATACGCGGGATCGTCGTGGACTGCCCTGACTGCGCTGAGCAGCACTACCACGATTGGCAGCTGCTGCGCGCCAGCCTGGCGCAGCTGCTCGAAGCCGGCCGGATGCGCCCGCACGAGCCCGCCTACAACCCGGACCCGGCCAGCTACGTGAGCTGGGAGTACTGCCGCGGCTACATCGACGCCGTACTCACCGAAAACGGTGGCTGAGCGGCCTCAACCACAGTAATTGGGTCGGGGCGGGGGCCCGTCGCAACCGGGAAAGCCGCTACTGGGCGGGCGAGAACCACTCACCTGACCCGAGCCCGGTGCACCAGCGGACCCGCTGTTCGGCGACGGGCTGGGCGACGGCGCGGCACCGCTCGTGGAGCCACCCGAACCGTTGCCACCGGGTGTACCAGTACCAGACGTGCTACCACCTTGGTTGCCTTGGTTGACGGCACCGCCACCGGGGACGGCCTCTCCCGAAGAACTACCGTCACCAGGGTCGTCACGATCCTGGTGGTCACGATCCTGGTGGTCACGATCCCGGGTGTCACGGTCCTGGGCATCACGGTCCTGGGCATCACGGTCCTGGGCGCCGCTACCAGGATTGCCAGCACCGGGGTACGGGTAAGGGTTCCCCGGAAAGCCTCGGCCCGGAAAGTACTGATCGGAGTTCGTTCTGGACGGGCTGCCGGGAAGCTGGCTGGTCGACTCCGGCGGCGTGGCGGACTCCTCGGGGAAGGACGCACCGGGATCACGCGGCGTGCCGGGCCCGGGTCCGGCAGGCACCGGCTGCGAGAACACCGGCCCATCCGGAAAGTTCCCCCTGCCGGTATCCAGCGGTCCGTTCAGCTTCTGCTCGAGTTGACGGTGGCGGGCGGTGAGATCGGTACGGCCCTCCTTCTCACCGATCACCGGAAGCTGCTTCTGGACATTGTGCAGCGCTGCCCTGGCCCGTTCCGGATTGCCCGATTTCAACGCCGTGGTGGCCTCGTTGAGCTCGGTGCGGACCGCGGCCGCTGTCTCCACCGAGCGGGCGTAGTCCTCGTAGAGCACCTGGGTCACCGGCCACAGATCGTCGCCGGGTTCCGCCGACTTGGCAACCAGCCCCAGGGAGGAGAAAGCGATCACCAGCACAGCCGCGGCCCCCGCGATCGAGCCGAACACCGGGCTCTGGCGACGGACCGGCCGGCGGGCGGCGGCGCGAATCACCGCCAACGCGGTGCTGGTGTCCACCAGCTCTCTGACCGGCTCGGCATGCACTTCGTCGCGCCAGGCGCTCAGCACCCGCGTCAGTTCGTCGTCGGGACCGCTCGGCGCGTGCCCCGCCCCGATCATGTCGAGTAACGCGTCATCAGCCTGCACCGCGGCCAGATCAGCGGGCATCTCATACGGATCCCCGTTGGGGTAACCGGCGCGTGGGTGCTCGTCCCAACCAGGCACTCAGACCACCCCCTCCGCTGCCAATACGCCGCGCAACCGACCGAGAGCTCGGTGCTGCGCCACCCGGACCGCGCCAGGTGTCGAGCCCACGGCCTCGGCGGTCTCCTCCGCGGAGAGCCCCACCACGATCCGCAGGCGCAGGATCTCGCGCTGTTTGTCCGGCAGGGTCTCGAGTAGTCGGGCCATCCGCCAGGCGAACTCTCCCTGCATCACCTGGGCCTCCGGACCGTCGGCCAGATCCTGGGTATCTGGGACCTCCGCGACCGGCTCGGCGCGATTGCGCGCCGCCGACCGGTGGGCGTCGGCCACCTTGTGCGCAGCGATGCCGTACACGAAGGCAAGGAAGGGCCGGCCTTGGTCGCGGTAACTGGGCAGAGCCGTGAGCACCGCGAGACACACCTCCTGCGCTACGTCATCCGCCGAAGCGGATGTCTTCTCCTGGCCACCGACACGGGACCGGCAATACCGGACCACGAGGGGACGGATCCGCCTGAGCACACCCTCGACGGCATAAGGCTTACCGTCGACAGCATCACCGATCAGGACGTCGAGGTCGTCCCCTACAGCGGTCATCGCAGAATGCAGCCCTGCCGTTACGACGAGGGACCGACCGAGCTGACTGCCGGCCGGCGGTGGCCACTCCGTTGTCCCGACCAATCCATCACCGTCCCGAGACACGCGTGCACCTCACGGGCAACCGTAGTGGTCGACAGATCGGGCAGGTACCGCAGTATCGCCCACGTTGCACCGGTGCACCCGGGCACACCGATACACCCGGGCACACAGCGCAGTGAGGACCGGTGGCGCTGCCGCCGGTCCTCACTGCGCGTCAGGAAGTATCGGGTCAAACACCCAGCTTTCAGGCCACCAGGCCACGCCGGAAACCGTGTGCGACCGCCTGGGCCCGGTCCCGGACACCGAGCTTGCGAAAGAGTCGGCGGGCATGGGTCTTGACGGTGTCCTCGGACAGGTACAGCTCCCGACCGATCTGGCCGTTACTCTTGCCCTGGCTCATGCCGCGCAGGACCTGCAGCTCCCGCTCGGTCAACTGCACACCCGGGTCGGACGGCGGGCGGGGAGCCGGCACCGAGGTGCTCGCCAGCGTGTGCGCGAGCGCCGCGACGAGCTCCGGGCGCGAGGCATCCCAGCGCAGGTATCCACGGGCGCCGCCAGCGATCGCAGCCGCGATACTGCCCGCGTCGTCAGGCGCGCCGAAGACGATGACATTGGCCTGCGGGTGAGCCGACACGAGCCGCCGGGTGGCCTCCACACCGGCCGGTACCGCACGCTGGGTTCCGACCAGAACGACATCCACCGGCTGCCGGGAATACCGGGCTAGTAGCTCGTCACCGTGTGCTACGCAGTCGATCCGGGCGACGCCGGGAACCGCGGACATCACACGAGTGAGACCCTCGCGGACGCTTCGCCGGTCATCGCAGATGAGAACTGCGGTCACGGAAGGACTCCTCTCCTGCAGCCAACTGATGTGCCCACCTCCCTATCGGTCATGCGGTGCCGGAACTTGACACGATCTGATGGATTTCCGTCAAGACCGTCGGCCACTCCCTCCGAGCCGCCACCATCACCGATGTGGAGCAACCCTCACTCTACCGAGTGTGAGCAGTTCACGGCAGTACCGTGAACACGGATGATTCGGGCATATGAGGCTACCCATTGTCCGTAGCGACGGCCCCCACACCCGTCAATAGGGTTGTGGGGGCCGTCGAGGCGGTTATCGGGCCCGGAGCGGATCACCAGCCACCACAGGGCAGCGGATCACCGAACCGGGCGAGCCCGACGATTCACCATGCTTGCCGAGCGACGCCGATCCCACCGGTAGTACGGCGCGACCGTACGGCTCAGTGACCGTGGCCGTGGCCCTGCGCGGCCGGGGGCGCCTTCTCCGGCTTGTCGACCACCGCACTCTCCGTAGTGATGATCATCCTGGCGATGGAGGCGGCGTTGACGATTGCCGAGCGGGTCACCTTCACCGGGTCGACGATGCCCGCGGCAACCAGGTCCCGGTAGGTCTCCGATTCCGCGTCGAAGCCGTGATCCCACTCCGCCGCACGCACCTTGGCAACCACGACCGCTCCCTCGAACCCCGCGTTGGCGGCGATCCAGTGGACCGGCGCGGCGCTGGCAGCGCGCACAATGGCGACACCGGTGGCCTCGTCGCCACGCAAGCCGAGATCGCCGATCGAGTCGGCGGCGTGCATCAGCGCCGCGCCACCGCCGGCCACGATGCCCTCCTCGGCGGCGGCTCTCGCGGCAGCCACCGCGTCCTCGATCCGCGCCTTGCGCTCCTTGAGCTCGGTCTCAGTCGCCGCTCCAACTTTGATCACCGCGACGCCACCGGCCAGCTTGGCCAACCGCTCCTGCAGTTTCTCGCGGTCCCAGTCCGAGTCGCTCGCCTCGATCTCGCGGCGGATCTGCGCGGCCCGGGAGTCGACCTCGGTCGTCTCGCCGCCACCCTCGACGACGGTGGTCTCATCTTTGGTCACCACGATGCGCCGAGCCCGGCCGAGCACCTCGAGCCCGACCTCGGAGAGTTTGAGCCCCACCTCGGAGTCCACCACCCGGGCGCCCGTGACAGCGGCGAGGTCGTCCATGAACGCCTTGCGTCGATCGCCGAAATACGGCGACTTGACGGCCACCACCGCCAGCGTCTTGCGGATCGCGTTGACCACCAGGGTGGACAGCGCCTCGCCCTCGATGTCCTCGGCCACGATGAGCAGTGGCTTGCCGGCCTGGCTGGTCAGCTCCAGCAGCGGCAGCAACTCCTGGATCGAGGAGATCTTGTCGCGGTGCAGCAGGATGGAGGCGTCCTGGAGCACTGTCTCCATCCGTTCGGCATCGGTGACGAAGTAGGGTGAGACGTAACCCTTGTCGAAGGCGATGCCTTCGGTGATCTCCAGCTCAGTCGCCATCGTGGACGATTCCTCCACGGTGATGACGCCGTCCTCACCGACCCTGGTCATCGCCTCGCCGACCAGGGCACCGATCTTCGCCTCACGCGAGGACACCGTCGCCACCTGGGCGATCGCCTGCTCGCCGGTCACCGGTGTCGCCCTGGCCAGCATCGCATCGGCAACCGCCTCCGCGGCCGCCGCGATACCCCGCCCGAGCGCGATGGGGTTGGCACCGGCGGCCACGTTGCGCAGACCCTCACGGACCATCGCCTGTGCGAGCACGGTGGCGGTAGTGGTGCCATCTCCTGCGACGTCGTTGGTTTTCGTCGCCACACTCTTGGCGAGCTGGGCGCCGAGGTTCTCGAAAGGGTCGGTCAGGTCGATCTCACGCGCGATGGTGACCCCGTCGGTGGTGATCGACGGGCCACCGTATTTCTTCTCCAGGACCACGTGCCGGCCGCGTGGACCGAGAGTGATCTTGACCGCGTCGGCGAGCTTGTCGACTCCGCGCTCCAGGGCACGCCGCGTGGTCTCGTCGAACGTGATCTGCTTGGCCATTGCCTGCCTTCCTCACGGACGAACTCTGATGGGCCTCCGGCCGCTCACAGGAAGTGGCCGGGACCTGATGCAAACCGCCCCGCTGACCCCGGAGGGCCGCGGGGCGGTCGACTCGACGGTCAAACCGTCAATTGACAATCGCGAGCACGTCGCGCGCGGAGAGGATCAGGTACTCCTCGCCGTTGTACTTGACCTCAGTGCCGCCGTACTTGGTGTAGATGACGACATCACCGACACTCACATCCACCGGGATGCGGGTGCCGGCATCGTTGACTCGACCCGGGCCCACGGCCAGGACCTTGCCCTCCTGGGGCTTTTCCTTGGCGGTGTCCGGGATGACAATGCCGGACGCGGTCGTCGTCTCAGCCTCACTGGCCTGAACGACGATCTTGTCCTCGAGCGGCTTGATGTTCACGCTCGCCACGGTGTGACCTCCACTTTCTGGGGTCTTCGAAGAGCTGGCAGGTTGTCTGTTACTGGCTCCTGCCACCCCGCCGTCGCGGGTGTCGAGGCGGCTCGGGCCGTTGCTGGCACTCTGAGGACCAGAGTGCCAATTGGCAGAGTACTGCGCCGAGTGCTAACCGCTCAACCGGGGTGCCCGAAACACCATCCCTCAACTACGTCTCACAGTGGTGGGGGCACTCTGGTGGGTGATGAACGGACCGGTGAGGCCGCGGGGTCGGATGGTCGGGCGGCGGGCCTTTCTTGCGGGGGCTGCGGCGGGGACGGCGCTACTCGCGTCAGCGTGCGGGTCTGGGGCGGGAAATCGCGGCCAGCCGCTCACCGACCCGTTCACCCTCGGGGTGGCCTCGGGGGATCCCACATCCGAGGGTGTGGTTCTCTGGACCAGGCTGGCACCTCGGCCACTGGCCGAGGACGGGCTCGGAGGCATGCCTTCGCGGCCATTCGAGGTGGAGTGGGAGCTGGCCACCGACGCGCAGTTCCGGCAGATCGAGCAGCGCGGACGCACTACCGCCGTCCCGTCGGCCGCGCACAGCGTGCATGTCGAGGTTGCCGGCCTGATCCCGGGCCACGACTACTTCTACCGGTTCCGCACGGCCGGGTATCTCTCACCAGCGGGCCGTACCCGGACCACCCCGGCTCCGACGAGCCTCGACGCGCTCACGATGTGCTTCGCGTCCTGCTCGCAGTACGAGCACGGGTGGTTCAGCGCCTACCGCGGGTTGGCCGCCGAGCACCCGGACATCATCTTGCACTTGGGGGACTACCAGTACGAGTACGCCGCCAACCGCTACTTCGCCCCCAGCGGCAACGTCCGCAACCACGCTGGAGCGGAAACCGAGACGCTGGCGAGCTACCGGCAGCGCTATGCCCAGTACAAGACCGACCCCGACCTGCAGGCAGCCCATGCGTCAGCGCCGTGGCTGGCGGTGTTCGACGACCACGAGGTGGACAACAACTGGGCCGACGAGGTGCCGGAGACCCCGCAGCAGGGGTTTCCGGCGCGGCGCGCGGTAGCGTTCCAGGCCTACTACGAGAACATGCCGCTGCGCCCGGTCTCGATGCCGCACGGCGGCGGAATGCAGCTCTACCGCCGGCTGCAGTGGGGCTCGTTGGCTACCCTCCACCTGCTCGATACCCGGCAGTACCGCAGCGACCAGCCCTGCGGTGACCGGTTCAACTCGGACTGCCCGCAGCGCTCCGACCCTGCCCGCTCGATCACTGGCGCCGAGCAGGAGCGCTGGCTGCTGGACGGTTTCGGGCGATCCCGGGCGCGCTGGGATCTGCTCGGCCAGCAGGTCTTCTTCTCCCAGGTCGACCTCACGCCCGGGCCGGGCCGTGGCGTCAACCCCGACGCCTGGGATGGCTACACGGGTAGCCGCGATCGGATCGTGGCCGGGTTGCGTCACTCGCCGGTGCGCAACGCCGTCGTGCTCACCGGCGACATCCACTCGCACTGGGCGGCCGAGGTCCGCGAGCACTTCGACGATCCTTCATCGGTGTCAGTGGCCACCGAGCTGGTGACCAGCTCGATCACCTCGGGTGGGGACGGCGCGGAGACCGACCCCAAAATCGCCGCCGTCCTCGCCGAGAACCCGCACATTCGCTTCTACAACAACCGCCGCGGGTACGTGCGCACCCGGATCACCCCTGGTGAGCTGCGAGCCGACTTCCAAGTGGTGCCCTACGTGTCCCGGCCCGGCGCCGCGGTCCAGACCGCAGCGTCCTTCGTGATACCCGACCGCGACCCGACCCTGCACCTGGCCTGACCGGGTTGACGGCTCTTCACGAGCTCCCCACCAGCGAGGTGGTGATCGACAGGCCGGGGTCGGTGGGGATGTCGAGCGGAGACGGGGGCGCGCCGGCGGCGAGCAGGTGCGCGCCGAGCGCGGCCACCATCGCTCCGTTGTCGGTGCACAGTCGCGGTCGGGGGACCCGCAGCCGTACCCCGGTCGCCGCGCAGCGCTGCGCCGCCAGTGCGCGTAACCGGGAGTTGGCGGCGACGCCACCCCCGATGAGCAGGGTGTCGATGCCCCGGTCGATGGCAGCCCGCAGCGCCTTGGCGGTGAGCACGTCCACCACGGCCTCCTGGAAGGCGGCGGCTACGTCGGCGACCGGCACGGTGATCCCCTGGTGCCCCAGCCCCTCGACGTAGCGGGCGACCGCGGTCTTGAGTCCGGAGAAGGAGAAGTCGTAGGGCGCGTCGCCGGGGCCGGTCAGGCCACGGGGGAAGCGGACGCTGCCCGGATCTCCTTCCCGGGCCGCCCGGTCGATGAAGGGCCCACCCGGGAAGCCCAGCCCCAGCAGCCGGGCAACCTTGTCGAACGCCTCCCCGGCGGCGTCGTCGACGGTGGCTCCCAACGGGCGCAACGGGACCACCAGCGAGGGAACCTCCAGCAGGCTGGAGTGCCCACCGGAGACGAGCAGGGCCAGCGCAGGCGGTAGTGGACCGTGCTCCAGGGTGTCCACCGCGACGTGCGCGGTGAGGTGATTGACCCCGTAGAGCGGGACACCCCAGGCCGTCGCGTACGCCTTCGCCGCGGCCACCCCGATCAGCAACGCACCGGAGAGCCCTGGTCCTGCGGTGACCGCCACCGCGTCGAGATCTGTCGGGGCGACACCGGCAACCCGCAGCGCACGGCGCACCGTCGGCACCATCGCCTGTAAATGAGCGCGGGAGGCCACCTCGGGCACCACGCCACCGAAACGGGCGTGCTCCTCGACGCTGGAGGCGATCTCATCGGCGAGCAGCGTGACCGTGCCGTCGGAGGCGAGCGCCACGACGCCCACTCCGGTCTCGTCGCAGGAGGTCTCGATGCCCAGGACCACGCCCGCCGCCGGCCCCCTAGCGGTCACAGCACGGCCTGCCGGCACATGGTGAACGCGTCGGCCCCGCTGGGCCGGTAGTAACGACGGCGCGTGCCGATCACCACGAACCCCTCACTGCGATACAGCGCGATCGCCGACTCGTTGTCGGTGCGCACCTCCAGGAACACGGTGGCTCCCACCGCATGACCGAGGATCGCCCGCAGCAACGCGCGCCCGACTCCCCGGCGATGGTGCGCCGGGTCCACCGCGAGGGTATGGATCTCCGCCTCGGTCCCGACGCGAGCCAGACCAGCATAGCCCACCAGCCAGGGACCCTCCCGGGCTGCGAGGTAGTGATGACCCGCAGCCAGTGCCTCCAGGAACGCCTCAGCGCTCCACGGATCGTCGCCGTCGAACAGCAGCCGCTCCAGCTCGGCGCAGCGCCGCGCGTCCGCGGGCGCCAGTGGTTCGATCAGGACCCTCACACCGGCGTCACCCGCTTGCGCGGCCCCGGTTCGACCGCATCCGGGCGACGCAGGTACAGGGGGGTGAGGGGAGCCGGTGGCGCCTGCGCCCGCACCGCGACCGCGACCACTGCGACCAGAGCAGCCGGGTCCGGGTGCCGCGGAGGCAGCACCGGCAAGCCCACCGCCAGACCCGACGCGCCGGCCACCCGGGACACACCAGCCAGCGGCAGGTCGTCGGGCCGGTCCACGTGCGGGCCGTCGATGCGGGCACCGCAGGAGTCATAGCGTGCCCAGTACACCTCGCGCCGACGGGCATCGGTGATCACCAACAGCGGGCTGCCGGCACCCGCCCGGTGGGCGATCGCGTCCAGGCTGCACACCGGATAGACGGGGATGCTCAGGGCATCGCCCAGCGCCGCGGCGGTGACCATCCCGACCCGGAGACCGGTGAACGGACCCGGACCCGCCCCACACACCACCGCGTCCAACTCTTGCATCGACACCCCGGCGCCGGCCAGCACCTCGCACACCGCGGGCATGAGCCGCTCGCCGTGCGCCCGAGGGTGCACCGTGACGTGCTCGGCGAGAACCTCCGGCGAGCCCGCCACGGGCAACCTGAGCAGCCCGGCGGTCACCGCGGAGGTCGCTGTGTCCACAGCCAGCACCAACACGGAGGACGATCTTACGGATCACCCATTTCGGGCTCGCGGGCAGCCACCAGGCCAGCCCACTCCGGTAGCAACCGGGCCGGGCCGCTCAGCTGCGCGACGCGGCCCTCATCAACGCCGCGGTTCTCATCAACTCCGCGGTTCTCATCAGCACTGGCCGCGCTGGACCGGCGCAGCCGGATCAGCAGGTGCTCGTCGGCCAAGCGCTCGGCCAGGCCCTCGCCCCACTCCACGACCACGGCGGCGGCGAGCAGATCGGTGTCCAGGTCGAGGTCGTCCAGCTCGGCCATCCCACCCAACCGGTAGGCGTCGACGTGCACCAGCGGCACGCCACGACCACCGGGCAGCGCCGGGTGCTCACGGGCGATGACGAACGTCGGGGAGGTGATTGGCCCGCGCACTCCCAGTCCGGCACCGATGCCGCGGGCCAGCACGGTCTTGCCCGCGCCCAGCGGCCCGGACAGCACCACCACGTCACCGGGGCGCAACAGCCGGCCCACCGCCCAGCCCAGGCGTTCGGTGTCCGCCGGGTTCGCCAGCTCCAGCATCAGTTCCACCTGATGTCTCTACCGGTGGGAACAGGCCCCGGCGCAGCGCGCCAGGAACTCCAGGAGATGCTCATTGACGAGCTTGGGCGCTTCCAGCATCGGTACGTGACCCGCCCCCTCCACCTTGACCAGCTCGACATCGGGCAGCAGCGCCGCGATCGCCTCGGAGTGCTGGTAGGGGATCAGCAGGTCACCGTCGGCCCCGATCACCAGCATCTTGACGTACCGCAGACCGGCCAGCGCGGCGTACCGGTTGTGCGCCCCGAAAGTGTCCAGGAAGTCGACCACGACCTCGAAGGGCGTGGCGCCGATCATCTCATGCAGCAGCTCGACTACCGCCGGGTTGATCCCCGCGTCGGCGAAGGAGAGCTTGCGGGTCAGGCTCCAGGCCAGATGCCCAGCGGCATCCCGCCCGCGATCGATCGCCTGCGTGCCGAGCTGCCAGTTGGACAGCCGCCTGGCCACCGGCATCATCGGGTTGCGCCGGGACAGGAACGGGCGGGACAGCCCCGAGGCGCCGATGTCGCCGGCGCTGGTGTTGAGCAAGACCACCCCACAGATCCGCTCGGCGAACAGCGCAGGGTCGTGCTCAGCCAACGCCATGATCGTCATACCGCCCATGGAATGCCCGATCAGGACGACCGGACCCTCGGGGGCGGCCTTATCGATCACCGTGTGCAGGTCGCGACCGAGCTGCTCGATGGTGGAGGCGCTACGGGGCGAACGACCAGAGCGGCCGTGGCTGCGCAGGTCGTAGAGCACCTGGCGAACCCGAGGTGCGGTGGAGTGCGCCAGCTCGAAGCGCTGGAACAGCCAGGTCCGCCGGTCCAGGGTGTAACCGTGCACCAGCACGACCGTGAGCTCGGGCGATCCACCATCGACCGGGTCGAGCTCCTCCACCGACAGCACTACCCCGTCGTCGGCCGGCACCGTGTACTCCCGGTCCGGCGGCAACGTGGGCGGCAGCGCGTCAGGCAGTTCCGCCACAGCTCGGCGGACCTTGGCGACGCGGTTGAGGTGAACGGCGCCGGCGACGAGCGCGGTCGTGGCGACCGTTCCCAGCGCTGCGCCGACCACCCACCTGGCCCTCATCGCGCGATCCGCGCCAGCGCCGGAACCGCGCGGCGACCGCGCACGGTCCGGGTCAACCGGGGACGCGCCATTCCCGCGACCACTTCGTAATGAATCGTGCCCAGCTTGTCGGCCCATTCCGCGGCAGTGGGCGCGCCGTCCTCGCCGGTGCCGAAGAAGACCACCTCAGCGCCCTCGGCGATCCGGTCGTCGCCGCAGTCGACCATCACCTGGTCCATGCACACCCTCCCCACCACCGGCCGGCGCCGGCCGGCCAGCCACACGTCCAGCCGGCCGGTGAGTACCCGCGGCACCCCGTCAGCGTACCCGGCAGGTACCAGGGCCAACGTGGTCTCCCGATCGGTATGCCACGCGTGCCCGTACGACACACCCTCGCCGGCTGGGACGCGTTTGACCATCGCGACCTGCGAGCGCAACGTCATCGCCGGCCGGAGACGGTCATCGACCCGGGGCCCCGGCGAGAGTCCGTAGACGGCGATACCGGGACGGACCATGTCGTAGTGCAGGTCGGGCCGGGTGAGAGTGGCCGCGGAGTTCGCCAGGTGCCGCAGTGGTCGCAGTCCGGCATCCCGAGCCAGCTGGTAGGCCTCGTCGAAATACCTGACCTGCTGTTCGATGATCGGGTGCCCCGGATCGGGATCGTCGGCGTGCGCGAGATGCGACCAGACCGCGACGACCTCGACGCCTCGCGCGGCTGCCGCGGCCCGGACCAGCCCAGGCCATTGATCGCGGCAAGCCCCGCCGCGGGTCAGCCCGGTGTCGACCTTGAGGTGTACCCGCGCGGTGCGGCCACTCACCGCGGCGGCTGACACTGCGGCGTCGAGCTGGCCGGCGGAGTAGATCCCGAGATCGATCCCGGCAGCGACACCGGAGGCGAGGTTCTCTCCGGGCGCGTGCAGCCAGGCCAGCACGGGCGCATCGATCCCGCGCCGGCGCAGAGCGAGCGCCTCTTCAATGCCGCACACGCCCAGCGCACCGGCTCCCGCTTCCAGCGCGGCGAGAGCGACGTCCACCGCGCCATGGCCGTACCCGTCGGCCTTGACCACCGCCATGGTGGCAGCGCCGGTGGCAGCGGCGGCACCGGCGAGGATCCGTACGTTATGCCGGATCGCGTCGAGATCGATCACCACTTCAACCCGCGGGCGCTGGAACGGAGTTGGCATCACGCGCATCCTCCCCCCACCCCGGCAGCCGCCCCCCGCAGCCCCCGAATCGCCGCACCCAACCCCCGCTGTATCTCTGACGCGGGCACCGGCCCCCCAACCGACCTGATTACTGCGTTCTGTCCCCAGAACGCAGCTCCAGGGGACGCGCCCGAGGCCGCGAGGGTGGCGGCGAGGTCTTGGGCGTGGGCTGCGGCGGCGGCCGCGAGGGCGGGGTCCAGGCCGGTGGCGAGCAGGGCGCCGAGTATGCCGGTGAGGACGTCACCGGAACCGGCCGTCGCGGGCCAGCACGAGTGGGCCGGGTTCACCAGGACCCGGCCGTCCGGCGCGGCGATGATGGTGACGTTCCCTTTGAGCAGCACCACGGCGGCGAACCGGCGCGCCGCGTCCTGGGTGGCCGCGACCCGGTCGGTGCCGGGCGGGTGACCGGTGAGCCGCTCGAACTCCCGGTCGTGCGGGGTGAGGACCAGCGCGGTCCCCGGATCCCGGTGGTCAGCCAGCTCGGGATGCCGGGCCAGCAGGGTGATCGCGTCGGCGTCGGCGACCACCGGCACCCCGGCGGCCAGCACGTGGGCGAGCACCTGGCGGGCAGCGGCGCCGGTGCCCAAGCCGGGCCCGACGGCCCAGGCCTGCACCTGCCCCGCGTCGGACACCGACCCGGTGGCCACCACCTCCGGCCACCGGGCGCGGACCGCGTCGGCGGCGGTACCGGCGAAGCGCACCATGCCCGAGGTCGCCAGCGCCGCGGCGCCGGCGCAGAGCACCGCGGCGCCGGGGTAGCCCGCTGAACCCGCGGCGATCCCCACGACGCCCTGGCTGTACTTATCGCTGGCCGGGCCCGGCACCGGCCACAACGCACCAACCTCGGCGGCGGTGAGCACCCGCAGATCCGGCTCGCCGAGCCGGCCGAGCAGCCCGATGTCCACCAGGTGCACCGGGCCGCACCGCCACGGGGCAAGCAGGTGCACCGGCTTGCGTGCGCCGAAGGTGACGGTCTCGGTGGCGGTGACCGCGGGTCCGCTCGTGGTGCCGGTGTCCGGGTCCACCCCCGAGGGCGAGTCCACCGCGATGATCGGCGCCCGGACCGCGTCCACCAGCCGAGCCGCCTCAGGACGCAGCGGGCCCTGACCGGACAGCCCGACGATCCCGTCGAGCACCAGGTGAGCGTGCTCCGGCAGGTCATCGGCGATCCGCCCACCGGCCCGGCGCAGTGCGGCCAGGCCCTGCGGATGGGCGCGCTGCGCAGAGAGCAGCACGGCGGTGACGGCCACCCCGCGGCGGCGCAGCAACGCCCCGGCCCACATCGCGTCCCCGCCGTTGTTCCCGGCCCCCACCAGCAATGCAACCTGCCGCCCGGCGACCCCGCCGGTGCGCTCGGCCAGCACCGCCGCGGTCCGGGTGGCCAGCCCGAACGCAGCGCGACGCATCAACGCACCAGCCGGCACCTGCGCGAGGAGGGCATCCTCGGCGGCGCGCACGCGCGCCACCTTCCAGGCACCTGGGTTCATCGGACACCGTTCACCGGGCACCGTTCACCGGGCACCGGGCACCGGGCACCGGGCACCACGGCCTGACACGGTGGACACTGGAGCGCGACACGCCATCATTCAACCGTGACGGACTTCGCCAGGTTGCGGGGCTTGTCGACGTCGTAGCCTCGTTGCCTGGCGATCTCGGCGGCGAGCACCTGCAGCGGCACGGTGGACACCAGGGGTTGCAACAGGGTGGGCACCGCGGGGATCTCCAGCAGGTGCGAGGCGTAGGGCCGCACCGTCTCGTCGCCCTCCTCGGCCAGGACGATCGTCCGTGCACCGCGGGCCCGGATCTCCTGGATCGTGGAGAGCAGCTTGGGGTGCAGCACCGACCGCCCCTTGGGCGAGGGCATCACCACGACCACCGGCAGGCCCTCCTCGAGCAGCGCGATGGGACCGTGCTTGAGCTCCCCGGCGGCGAAACCCTCGGCGTGCATGTAGGCGAGCTCTTTGAGCTTCAGCGCGCCCTCCAGGGCCACCGGGAAGCCGACGTGGCGGCCGAGGAACAGCACCACCTTGGCGTCCACCAGCTCCCGGGCCAGCTCGCGCACCGCCCCCACAGTGCCGAGCACCTGCGTGACCGCCGCGGGCATCGCCTCCAGCTCGGCGTACTCGCGGGCGACCTCGTCGGCGTACTTGGTGCCGCGGGCCTGCGCCAGCGCCAACCCGACCAGCGAGTTGGCCACGATCTGGGCCAGGAACGTCTTGGTGGCGGCCACACCGATCTCCGGGCCCGCGTGGGTGTAGAGGACCGCGTCGGATTCGCGGGGGATCTGCGCCCCGTTGGTGTTGCAGATCGCCAGCACCCGGGCCTTCTGCTCGCGAGCGTGCCGGACGGCCTCCAGGGTGTCCATCGTCTCCCCCGACTGCGAGATCGCCACCACCAGGGTGGAGCGGTCCAGCACCGGGTCCCGGTACCGGAACTCGCTGGCCAGCTCCACTTCCACCGGCAGCCGGCACCAGTGCTCGATGGCGTACTTGGCGACCATGCCGGAGTGGTACGCGCTCCCGCAGGCGATCACGAAGACCTTGTCGACCTCGCGCAGCTCCTGGGTGTCCATCCGCTGCTCGTCCAGCACGATCCGGCCGTCCACGAAATGCCCGCGCAGGGTGTTGGCGATCGCGCTGGGCTGCTCCTGGATCTCCTTGAGCATGAAGTAGTCATGCCCGCCCTTCTCCGCCGCCGAGAGGTCCCAGCTGACGTGAAAGGGCTTCCCCGCGGCAGGCTCGCCGTGGAAGTCGGTGATCTGATAGCCGTCCCGGGTGATCGTCACCACCTGGTCCTGGCCGAGTTCGACGGCGTCGCGGGTGTGCTCGATGAACGCCGCGACGTCGGAGGCGACGAAATGCTCCCCCGCGCCCACCCCCACCACCAGCGGCGAGGAGCGCCGCGCCGCGACGATCAGGTCGGGCTCGTCGGCATGGGTGACGACGAGCGTGAACGCTCCGCGCAACCGCCGGCACACCGCGCGCACAGCCAACGCCAGATCACCGCAGTCCGCGTACGCGGCGGCGAGCAGATGCGCGGCGGCCTCGGTGTCGGTGTCGCTGGCCAGCTCCACTCCGGCCCGCTCCAGCTCGGCGCGCAGCGCAGCGTGGTTCTCGATGATCCCGTTGTGCACCACGGCGAGCCGGCCCGCGATGTCGCAGTGCGGGTGGGCGTTGCGGTCGGTGGGCGCGCCGTGGGTGGCCCAGCGGGTGTGTCCCATTCCGGCAGTGCCGCGCAACCCCGCCCGGCCGGTCGCGTCGAGCTCGCCGATCAGGTTGGCCAGCACCCCCGCCTTGCGGGTCACCGCCAGCTCACCGGCACTGCTGAGCACGGCGACACCGGCCGAGTCGTAGCCCCGGTACTCCAGCCTGGCCAGGCCCTGCAGGACCACATCGAGGGCGTCCCGATGCCCCACATAGCCGACGATTCCGCACATGCGCGTCACGCTAGCCCACCGGGCTCGCCCGGATCCGATACCGTCCGGGCTCATGGTACGCACCGATCCCGCGGTCCGGCGCACTACTGAGGAGCTGTCCCGGCCCGGTCCACACGCCGTGGCCAGCGGTGATCTCACCTCGGCGGGCGTGGCGGGCGTGGTGTTCACGCCCCGATCCGGCCTCGGGCTGCCGGCCGTGGCGTTCGGGCACGGCTGGTTGCAGCCGATCTCGCGCTACGCGGAGCTGCTGCGACACCTCGCCAGCTGGGGCCTGGTGGCGGCCGCCCCGGCCACCCAGCTCGGCGCGTTCGCCTCGCACAGTCAGCTGGCCACCGATCTGCGCACCGCGCTGGACGTGTGCACCGGCGTGCGCTTGGGGGAGGGCGGGATCAGCGTCGATCCCGACAAGCTGGCGCTGGCCGGGCACGGGATGGGCGGCGGGTGCGCGGTGCTGGCGGCGGCCGCCGAGGACCGGTGCCGCGCGGTGGTGACGCTGGCGCTGACCGAGACAATGCCCTCCGCGGTGGCCGCCGCGCCCGGATGCACCATGCCGGGTCTGCACCTGGCCGGGGGCCGAGATCGACTCGCGCCGGCGGTCGGGCATGCCGAGCCGGTCACCAGAGCGTGGGCGGGTCCAGCACAGCTGCGGATCCTGCCCAAGGCCGGTCATCTCGGGTTCACCACCGGAGCGCACTGGACGAACCTGGTCGTCGGCAGCAGCTCGGAAAGCGGCACACGCAAGATCAGCCGAGCGTTGCTCACCGCGTTCCTGCTGCGCCATCTCACCGGCTGCGGCGACTACGACGCGCTACTGGCGGAGACTCACCAGACCTGAACCTCACCATGAGGTGATCCACACTAGTGTGATGAAACGGGTCTGTGCTCACGCGGTGCCTTATAGTTGGGACTGCGCCGCGCCGGGCGCTTGCCGAGGGAGTCGCCATGGTTATCGGTTACATCATGTTGGTCGTTCTGTGGGTCGTGATCGGGCTATTCGGGCTCATGGCGTTGATAGCGGTGCTCAGATCGACCGGACGCTAGTACCCACGTAGCGCCAGTACCCAGGTAGCGTGAGTCAGCCTGCCGTCGCGACCACCGTGGCAATGCGTTGAGCGATAGTGGCGGCGGCTGACTCGGTCGGGGCTTCGACCATCACCCGCACGAGCTGTTCGGTACCGGAGGGGCGCAGCAACACGCGGCCGGTATCGCCCAACTCGGCTTTTGCGGTGGCGATCGCATCCGCCACTGCGGGCGCCATGGCGACTCGCGTCTTGTCCACCACCGCAACGTTGATCAGCACCTGAGGGAGCCGGGTGAGCACTGCGGCCAGCTCCGCCAGGTCCCGTCCGGAACTCACCATCCGGGCCATCAGTCGCAACGCGGTGAGCAACCCGTCACCCGTGGTGGCATAAGCAGGCAGCACGAGGTGCCCGGACTGCTCGCCGCCGAGCGCGAACCCGCCCGTGGTCAGTTCCTCGAGCACGTACCGGTCCCCCACCGGCGTGGTCCTGACCAGCACCCCGTGTTCCCGCATCGCCAAGTGCAGTCCCAGGTTGCTCATCACGGTGGCGACCAGGGTGTTCTCGACGAGTTCGCCGCTCTCGTGCATCGCCAGCGCGAGGATCGCCATGATCTGGTCACCGTCCACCACCTCGCCGGCAGCGTCCACGGCCAGGCAGCGGTCGGCGTCACCGTCGTGGGCGATGCCGATCGTGGCGCCCTGCTCCAGCACGGCCTTGCGCAGCCCGTCGAGATGGCTGCACCCGCACCGGTCGTTGATGTTGAGACCGTCGGGCTGAGCGTGCAAGGCCACCACCTCGGCGCCGGCTCGGTGGTAGACCTGCGTGGCGATGGTGGACGCTGCGCCGTGCGCGCAGTCCACCACCACCTGGATGCCGGTCAGCGAGTGCGGGGTGGCCCGCAGCAGGTGATCCACATAGCGCTCGGTGGCTCCTGGCAGGTCCCGCACCCGGCCGATCAGCGATCCGGTGGGGCGCTCGAACTCGTGCCGGGCCACCCGGGCGGTGATCTCGTCCTCCACCGCGTCGGGGAGCTTGCGCCCACCGGCGGCGAAGAGCTTGATGCCGTTGTCCGGCATCGGGTTGTGCGAGCCGGAGATCATGACGCCGAGATCCGCAGCGAACTCGCCCACCAGGTGGGCGACGGCCGGCGTGGGCAGGATCCCGACCCGGAGCACATCGGCGCCCGCAGAGGTCAGGCCAGCAGTGACGGCTGCCTCCAGCATCTCCCCGCTGGCTCGCGGATCCCGACCCACGATGGCGACCGGACGACCACCCGGCCTCTCGTCGGCGAGCACCCGGGCCGCTGCGCTCGACAGGGCCAAGGCCAGCTCCGGCGTGAGCTCGGAGTTGGCCAGACCGCGCACTCCGTCGGTGCCGAACAGGCGCGGCATCACGTCGATCGGGGCATCGAGTGCGGACAACGATGCGCGGTACTAACGCTTCGAGTACTGGGGAGCCTTGCGCGCCTTCTTCAGGCCGTACTTCTTGCGCTCTTTGGCTCTGGCGTCCCGGGTGAGGAAACCGGCCTTTTTCAGGGCCGGTCGATCATCGATGTTGAGCTCGACCAGCGCCCGGGCGATGGCCAGCCGCAGCGCGCCGGCCTGACCTGAGGTGCCACCACCGGAGAGGTTGCCGAACACGTCGTAGGACTCGGGCTTGTTGACCGTCAGCAGGGGTTCCCGGATCAGCTGCTGGTGCACCTTGTTCGGGAAGTAGCGCTCCAGGCTCGTGCCGTTGAGCTGGAATACCCCGGTACCGGGTAGCAGGCGCACCCGCACCACCGCTTCCTTACGGCGGCCGACGGCCTGCGCGGACTGGCCGCTGAGTGCCGGCATCGCGGGCACGAGCGGAGCCGGCGCGGCTGCGCCGATCTCGGATTGCGGTGTCTGCGGAGTGCTCACGGCGTCTCTCGGGTCCTCTTGAGGGTCGTTCACTGAGTCTGGGGTGGTCGCTGGGTCAATAGTCGCTGGGTCGGTAGTCACTGGGCGACCTGATTGATCTGGTAGGGCTGCGGGCGTTGCGCCGTGTGCGGGTGTTCCGGAGTGGCGTAGACCTTGAGCTTGCGGGCCATCGCCCGGCCCAGGGTGTTCTTCGGGAGCATGCCCTTGATGGATCGCTCCACCAGCCGCTCCGGCTGGGTGGCCAGCATCTCGGTGAACGAGCGCCGCTTGAGGCCCCCTGGACGTCCACTGTGCCGGTAGACGAAGCTGCGATCTCCCTTGTTGCCCGTCAACGCCACCTTGCCGGCATTGACGATCACCACGAAGTCGCCGGTGTCGACGTGCGGGGCGTAGGTCGGCTTGTGCTTGCCACGCAGCAGGATGGCGGCCTGGCTGGCCAGCCGACCCAACACCACGTCAGTGGCATCGATGACATGCCAGGCGCGCTCGACCTCGCCGGGCTTAGGGCTGTACGTGCGCACGGACCTACCTCGTCATAGCAGGGTCCGGCCTCGCAGGCCGGAATCGAACCGCCGGTGCGGCAGGCGTCGCCCGCGCAGACAACCGTCGAGACAGCCATCCACCGCCGAGCCGCGCGCGCCCGCACAGCAGCGTGGAAACGATACCGGCCACGGCCGGACCCGGTCAAAACGGGGTCGCCGCCGGTCGGGAGCTGATCCCTGGCGACGACCCCGATGAGCCTGACCCGGCGGCGGCTAGGACCAACGCGCCTGGTTCTTCGACTCGCCGGCCTGGAAGTTCTCGTTCGACGTGCCCAGGGCGACCCCGATCTGGTTGAGCACCTGATTCAGGTCCGCCGCCGATCGATCCCACTTCGCCTGATGGGTCTGGTAGGCGCTGGACGCCTCACCGGTCCAGGTCTCCACCATGGGTTGGAGGTAGCGCTTGAGATCCTCCATCTCCCGGTTGATGTTCGTCCACGTCGTCTGGATCGAGCTTCGCGCGCTCTCCAGCTCGCCGAACGTGACCAGAATCTCGCTCACCTGTTCGTCTCCTTCGAGCTCATGTGGGGTGTCGGGTGGCCGAAACGGGCGGGCTCAGCCACCGAGGGCCTGGCTGATCCGCGTGTAGGTCTGGTTCTCGGCCTCGTCGGCCTGCGCGTAGGTGGTACCGGATCCGCGGATCTGCTCACCGATGCTGTCGAGCGCCTCGTTGAGATTGCGCGCGTCGTTGTCCCACCGGTCCATGAGGACTTGGAAGGCACTTGCCGCCTGGCCCTTCCAGGCCCCCGCGAGCGGCGCCAGCTGGCCGCGTAGCCGCGAGAGCTGGCCCTGCACGCTCTGATTCACCTCGGCGACGTGGTTCGCCGCCGCCTGCATCTGCTCGAACTGCGCACCGAACTGGCCTGCCATCTGCGGTGGTCTCCTTGGTCGGTTGGTCGGAATCTGACCGGTCTGACTCCTAGGGGACGCCACACTGCCAGATCCGGTTCCACGCCGTGACCAACTGGTCGCAGAACGTTGCACGAGCGAATGCCGTAAGAAGCGGACCGGGATCTTCCGCGTCGCCGCGGAAACCGCTCATCTCCAGGTATCGGCACCCAGACCGTCGTCGTCGAGCATGTCGCGAAGCTGCTGGAGGGCCCGCGCGCGGGTAGGCCCGATCCCACCCACGGGGATCCCGACCGCATCGGCGACCTGGGTGTAGGGCCGCGGCGCCTCGGTGAACAACTCCTGGAGCACCGCTCGCCGGCGAGGCGGCAACTTCGCCACGACATCCCACAACCTCCGGGCGGTGTGCTCGTCGATGACATGCTGCTCAGGACCCGTCGAGCGGTCGGCGACGGTGTCCGGCTCGGTGGCACGCAGCTCCGTCCCGGGGCGGACCTGGCGAAGGATCCGCAGGCATTCGTTGCGGGCGGTGGTCGCCAACCAGCCACCCAGCCTGTCGGGGCACTGCACCTGGTGGGCGTTCTCGACCAGCCGCAGCCAGGTCATCTGCACCGCGTCGAGCGCGTCGGCATCCTGCATCCGAAACGAGCGCACCGTCGCGGACACGACGCCGCCGTAGCGGCGCAGCACCTCGTCCCAATCCCAGGAACCGGCGCTGCGCCGCAGCGGTTTGCAGGGGGACGGGTGGCGCGCCGTGGCGGCAGTCACCCACCCACCCTCGGTCATCGGGCTCGGCAGGGAATAAACGCCGGATTGGTACCGGCTCGGCGCTCACCCGCCCGGCGGGTCACCCCTGCCACGTCGGGCCGCGGCGAGAGTGTCCGCGGCCTTGCGGGCGTGCGGGTGGCTCGCGCCGAAGGTCTCGCGCGCCTGGGCGAGCGTGCCCGCGCTGAGCTCCCGGGCCGCATCGAGCTCACCTGCCGCCAGGAACGCGGCAGCGAGGATGTTCGCGATGTCGAAGGTAAGGTTGTGCTCGTCGCCGAGGATCCGCCGCGCCCGGATGAGAGTCTGCTCACCGAGGTACCGGGCCGGCTCGATGTCACCGAGCGCGAGCAGGTCCCGAGCGAGGTTACCGGCGCTGCCCAGGGTCCAGTAATGGTCCTCGCCGAGGACCTGCCGAGCCCGGTCGAGGGTGTCGGCATGCAGCCCACGAGCGGCGTCCAGCTCGCCGAGCGCGTAGAGGTCGAGGCCGAGTTGGTTCACCACGAAGATGGTGTCGGGATGGTCGTCGCCGAAGGCCCGCCGGGCATAGCTGAGGCAGTCCTCATGCAGCTGCCGGGCCTCCTCGAGCTGACCCAGCTCACGCAGATCGCGGGCGAGATTGTGGGCCGCGCGCCGAGCGTCGAGATGGTCGTCGCCGAGTACCCGCCGCATGCGAGTGAGGGTGTCCAGGTTGAGCTGCCGGGACTGCTCGAACTCCCCCATCATGTGCAGGCAGATCGCCAGGTGATGCGCCGCACGCAGGGTGTCGGGATGGTCGTCACCGAGTACCCGCCGGCATCGGGACAGGGTGTCCTGCGCAAGCCGGCGGACCCCGCGGTAGGGGCCGAAGCTGGCCAGGAACAGGACCAGGATGTGCGCGGCTCGCAAGGTGTGCCGGTCGTCAGGTCCCAGCCGCCCACTCCACTCCCGGTGCAGGCGCTCGGCAAGGTCCCGACCTGGCCGGCTGTCGCTGCGGTAGTACAGGTACCACGTGGCACGGCAGGCCAGCTCGCGCAGCTCCGGGCCGGAGGCGGTGGTCGGGTCGGCGGCCAGCAGATGCGGCAGGATCCGCGCCCAGCCGGGCCAGCAGGCCGGGTCGCGCTCGTCCCCGGGGTCCGCGGCGACCAGCAGCGCGTGGGCACAACGGCGATAGGCGACGGAGTCCGTGGCGCTGAGCTGGTCGCGCAGCACGGCTTGGGTGAGCCGGTGCAGCTGCAGCCCCCGGTCGGTGCGGGCCAGACCGAAGCCGCCGATCCGGCCGAGGCTGCGGTGCGCCGCGACCGGGCGAGCCGCTGCGACGGCCAGCGCGGACAGCTCTGCCGGCACCTCCTCGACGGGGAGCGCGACAGGGCGGGTCAGCAACTCGGCCGGAATCGGCTCAGCAGCGAGGAACGCGGCAACGCGTACCAGAGCAAGGGCCGCCGGGTCGACCTCAGCGAGCCGGTCGGTGGCCAGCCGGATCGCCGCCGCGAACGAGTGCGGGTGGCTCTCCGGTGGAATCTGGTCGAGCAGTTCTTCGGCCCGGGTCTCCAGCAGGTCCAGGTAGTAGTCGACCGACAGTCCGGTCTCGGCGAGCAACCTGGACGCCTGGACCAGGGCCAGCGGCAGGTCGCCCAGCGCCTCAGCCAGCCGGCCGGCCTCGACCGTGGTGGCGCCCGACCAGGCAACATGGATCAACTCTACTGACTCCGGGCGGGGCAGCACACCGATCTCAACCCGGCCGGCGAGCTCGCCCCAGGCAGGGTTGCAGGAGGTGATCACGGTGTGTCCCTCTCCGGCGGGCAACCAGGAACGCAGCTCGGCGGGGGAGTCGGCGTTGTCCAGCAGCAGCAACCAGCGGCGATGGCTGCGCAGGTGGCCACGGAGGGCGCCGACCGCGCTGGCGGTGTCTGCGCGTGCCGGCACCAGCCCCAACTCGGCCGCGAGCGCGGCATACTGCTCGCCGAGCAGAGCGCTCTGCTCGGCGTTGACCCACCACACCACGTCGTAATCCGTGGCGTAGCGATGCGCGTACTCGATCACCACTTGGGTCTTGCCGACTCCGCCCATGCCGTGCAGCGCCTGCACCACGGCCGTCCCCCCGGAGCACAACCGCTCCCGCAAGTGTGCGAGCGTGCCGTCGCGGCCGACAAACCCCGGGTTACGCGGGCCGACATTCCACACCCCCGGCAGCCGCCGTGGCGCAGCGGACTCTCCCGCCGACGGCCCGGCCGGCGCCCCGGCACTGGAGACCGGGCGGGTGATCGTCACCACCGCAGTGGCCGGCGGTTGCCAGTCCAGCACAGCGGACTGGGCCAGGATGTCGCGCTCCAGCTGCCGCAGGGCCGCATTCGGGTCGATGCCCAGCTCGGTGGTCAACCGGCCCCGGACCTCCCGCAGCACCGTGAGCGCCTCAGCCTGCCGCCCGGCCCGGTAGAGCGCCAGGGCCAGCAGCTCACAACCATGCTCTCGTAGTGGATGGGCTCGCACATGGGCGTCCAGCTCGACCACCGCACCGTGATGATCCCCGAGTGCCAGCTGCGCCTCGCAGCGTCCCTCGACCACCACCAGCCGCAGCTCCTCCAGCCGCGCCACATCCGGCGCCACCCAGCCGGCGTCGCGCATGTCGGCGTACGCGGGCCCGCGCCATAGTCTCAGCGCCTCGTCGAGCGCGGTGAACGCGCGCTCGGGATCGGCGCGGCCCAGCGCCTCCCGGCCGGCGGCGGCGTATCCCGTGAAGCGCTGCACGTCGAACTCGACGCCACGGCTGTCCAGCAGGTATCCCGGAAAGCGGGTGTGCAGGACGCTGGCCTGCGCTCGCGGCGCCCGAGCTGGTTCCAGCACGCGCCGCAGATTCGACACATACGTCCGCAGCGACGCGATCGCCGCCGCCGGGGGATGACCCGACCACAGCTCGTCGATCAGGACATCGACCGCGACCAACCGGTCCACCCGGCTGAGTAGCAACCCGAACACGGCCCGTTGCCGCGGCGCACCCAGATCGACCAGCTGCCCGCCGACGACAGCCTCCACCGGGCCCAAGGCCCGCCACTGCACCAAGCCCGCCGAACGGCCACTCGGGACCAGCGCGAGCTGCGCTCTCGCTGCCGCAGCCGACCTGCGGTCCTTGGCCGCCATCCCAACTCCGATCCCCGTTAGGCGGATTTCGTGGATCTTACGGCGGTGCGCGCTCATGAGAGCTACCAGCACACCCCGCCGGTCCCCTTATGAGCAGATCATCCAGAACTCGAGTGAGGATCGATGAGTTCGGGGTCACTGCGGCGTCAACAGTGATGACATGGTTTCGAGCATCGCGAAGGGAGCTACCCATGCCCACCCGAGACACAGCTGTCGCCGGAGCACCCTGCTGGGTCGATCTGATGACCTCCGACACCGAGCGCAGCCGAGCGTTCTACTACCGGCTGTTCGGCTGGACCGCTGAGGAGCCCGCCGAGGAGTTCGGTGGCTACTTCAACTTCATGAAGGATGGGGCACTGATCGCCGGATGTATGGCCGGCCAGCAACCGGAGATGCCAGACGTCTGGTCGGTGTACCTGGCCAGCGATGACGCCCGCAAGACCGTCGATGCCACCGTCGCCCACGCAGGCGTGGTCCACGTCGATGCCATGGACGTCGCTGATCTGGGCACCATGGCCGTGGTCAGCGACCCCGGTGGCGCGAGCATCGGCGTTTGGCGACCCGGCCGGCATCTGGGCTTCGGGGTCCTCAGCGAGCCCGGGGCTCCGAGTTGGTTCGAGCTGCACACCCGCGATTACCAGGCCACTGTCTCCTTCTACCGCGAGGTGTTCGGCTGGGACACCCACGTCATGTCCGACACCGCGGAGTTCCGCTACACGACCCTGAAGCATGATGAGGACTGGCTGGCCGGGATCATGGACGCCTCGGGTTTCCTCCCCGAGGGTGTCCCGGCCCACTGGTCGGTGTACTTCGGGGTGGCGGACACCGACGCCGCGCTGGCGAGAGTCGTCGAACTCGGCGGCTCGGTCGTGACCGCTGCCCAGGACACGCCATATGGCCGTCTCGCCACCGCCGCCGACCCGACCGGCGCGCACTTCAAGCTCGTCGCCCCCGGATCTATGGTGCTCAAGCATCCATGAGACCCTGCGGAGGCGGGCCAGAGGGTGCTCAAGCATCCATGAGACCAGGCGCCCGCTTGCTCACTCGCCCAGCCATGCGACCTGGATGAGTTGTCGGCCGGCTTTGCGGGTGAGCAGGGTGCCCCGGCCGGGTGGCATCGGGGTTGGTTTGACGTTGCCGAGCAGCGGGCCTTCGTCGGGGCTGCCGCTCATCAGGATCCCGGGCGTAGAAAGCTCCCGCAGCCTGGCGATCACCGGCTCGAACAGGGCCCGGGACGCACCGCCGCAGCGCCGGGCGATGACGAGGTGCAACCCCACGTCCTTGGCTTGGGCCAGGAACTCCAGCAACGGGGCGAGCGGGTTGACCCCGCCCTGGGTGGCGACCAGGTCGTAGTCGTCGACCAGGACGTAGAGCTCCGGTCCCGACCACCAGGAGCGGTCCCGGAGCTGCTGCTGGGTGACGCCCGAACCGGGCAGGCGCTTGCGCATGGAGCTCTGTACGTCATTGATCATCGGGGTCAGCACGTCGGCTGACATGCCGTAACCGATGAGATGCTCGGTCTCCACGACGCCGAGCATGGTGCGGCGGTAGTCGACCATGACGATGCGGGCCTGCTCCGGGGTGCAGCGCGCCACGATGCCCCGGGCGATCGCCCGCAGCAGGTTGGTCTTGCCGGACTCGCCGTCGGCGAAGCACAGGAAGTGCGGTTCAGCGGTGAAGTCGAGGTGGACCGTGGCAAGCTCGGACTCGTTGATCCCGATCGGGATCAGGTGCGGTCGTGGCGGCTGCAGTTGCGGCAACTGCTGGTAGGCGATCCGCTCCGGCAGCAACCGGACCCGCGGCGCGCTGCGACCGACCCACCCCTGGCGGATGTGCGCGACGGCGTCGGCGACCCCGGCACCGGCGTCCTGCGCGCTGGTGACCGCGTCGATGCGCGGCAACGCTGCCAGGAAGTGCAGCTTGTCCCGGGACAGGCCGCGCCCGGGACGCCCGGGCGGCACATTGACCGCCACTCGCCGGTCGATGTCGGATTCACCCGGGTCACCCAACCGTAGCTCGAAACGGGTACCGAGCAGGTCCTTCAAAGCGGGCCGGATCTCCGCCCACCGGGTGGCACCGATCATCACGTGCACCCCGTAGGACAGGCCCTGAGTGGCCAGGTTCACCACTTGCATCTCCAGGTCGGAGACGTCGAACTCCTGGCGGAAGCTGTGCCACCCGTCGATCACCAGGAACACGTCCCCGAACGGATCTTCGGCCAGCGGATCTCTTTGGGCAGCAGAGCCGGCGCGCTGCTTGCGGGCCCGGTACTCGGTCATCGAGTCGATGCCCAGCGTGCGGAACCGTTGCTCGCGGGTGGCGAGCAGACCGCTGACCTCGGCGAGGATGCGCCGGACCGTGTCCGGCTCCAACCGGCCGGCCACCCCGCCGCTGTGCGGCAGGCCATCCAGCGACGCCAGCGTGCCACCACCGAAGTCGATGCAGAAGAACTGCACCTCAGCCGGGGTGTGGGTGAGCGCCAGCGACATCAGCATCGAGCGCAGCAGGGTGGACTTGCCCGACTGCGGACCGCCGGTGACCACGGCGTGACCGGCGGCGCCGGAGAGATCCGCCCAGAGCAGGTCGCGGCGCTGCTCGTAGGGCTTGTCGACGATGCCGACCGGAACGGTGAGCCGGCCGTTGCCGAAGAACCCGACCGGGGTCAGGCCGCGATCCTCGGTGACCGACAGCGGCGGCAGCAGCTGATCCAGTGAGGGCGGCGCGTCCAGCGGCGGTAGCCACACCTCATGGGCCGGCGGGCCCTGCCCGGCCAGCCTGGCCACCACGACGTCCAGCACGCTGGGCTCGGTGACGTTCTCCGGCGGCGCCTCCTCGTGGTGCACCACGGGCTGCGTCACCTCAGGGAGGTCGACATAATCGGGCACGAACAGCCGCGGCCGGCGGTCGGCGGTCGGCGGGATGGACGTGGACGGCGCGACGACGCGTCCGGTGCGGTAGGGACCCGAGACATAGGCGGCCTTGAAGCGCTCCATGGACGCGGTGTCGAATTTCAGGTAGCCCGAGCCGGGTATTGAGGGCAGCTCGTAGGCGTCGGGCACGCCCAGCACCGCGCGGGATTCCCCGGCGGAGAAGGTCTTCAAACCCACCCGGTAGGACAGGTGGGACTCCAGGCCGCGCAGCTTGCCCTCCTCCAGGCGTTGCGAGGCCAGCAGCAGGTGCATCTGCAGCGAGCGGCCCAGCCGCCCGATCGCCACGAACAGGTCGATGAACTCCGGCTGCTGGGCGAGCAGCTCGGAGAACTCGTCGATCACGATGAACAGCGCGGGCAGCGGATCGAGGTCGGCGCCGCCCTCCCTGGCCTTCTCGTAGTCCTTGACGTTGGCGAAGTTGCCCGCGGTGCGCAGCAGCTCCTGGCGCCGGTTCATCTCGCCGGCCAGCGCGTCGCGCATGCGGGTGACCTGGGTCAGGTCGTCGGCCAGGTTGGTGATCACCGCGGCGACATGCGGGGCGCCCTCCATGCCCAGGAACGTCGCGCCGCCCTTGAAATCCACCAGCACGAGGTTGAGCACCGCGGAGGAGTGCGTGGCGATCAGGCCCAGCACGAGGGTGCGCAGGAACTCCGATTTCCCGGACCCGGTGGCCCCCACGCACAGGCCGTGCGGACCCATCCCACCCTGGGCGGACTCCTTGATGTCCAGCTCCACGGGCTGGCCGAACTCACCGAGCCCGATGGGCACCCGCAGCCGGTCCCGGATCGAACGTGGCCGCCAGGCCGCCGCGACGTCGAAGGCATGCGGGTCCTCGGGCAGGCCGAGCAGCCCCAGCAGCCCGGTGTTGCTCAGCAGCGGCTCGTCCTCCTCCGGCGTGTCGTGGGCGCCGAGCCGGTAGGGGGACAGCGTGCGGGCCACCGCCTCGGCCTCCAGAGTCGCCAGCGCGTCGGGGGTCCCGAAGTACTCGACACCGCTGGCGTTGCGGGCGCCGATCGCCCCGCCCTCGATCGACAGCTGGAGACCACGGCGGCCGGTCAGGGTGCCCAGCGACGCCGAGAGGTCGAGCAGGGTGACCCCGGCCAGGCCCTCCTCCAGGATGATCTGCTCCGCTCCGCTGATCTCACCGCCGTCGATGACGATCAGGATGTGCGGCTCGTCGACGGGAGGCGGGGAGTTGCGGGCGAAGCGGGGACGATCCCGCAGCTGCTCTCCCAGCAAGTCCTCGATCTGGGCCAGCGTGGCGGCCATCAGCCGCATCGGCCCGGCGCCGTCGATGCGGCTGGGGTGCTGCACGTGCGGCAGCCACTTCGCCCATTCCCAGTCCACCTTGGCCCGCCCGGCGGTGACCACCGCGATGAGCAGATCATCGGGGGTGTGGAAGGTGGCCAGCTGGGCCACCATCGCCCGCGCCAGCCCGCGGGACGCGGCCGGGTCACCGGAGATCCCGACCGCGGCGAACCCACGGATCGAGATGGCGATCGGCAGTTCCGGCACGATGGAGTGGGCCCGGACGAACTGCCGCAGCGCCAGCGTGGTGATCGGCTCCAGCTCGTCCACCGGGCCGGTCTGCGGCGGCACCAGCCTGGTAGCCAGCCGCTGCGAGCCCCGGCAGATCCGCACATGGCAGAAGTCCTGGTCGCCACCGCGGCGTTCCCACATCCGCCGGCTGTTCGCGATCGACCACAGCGCGGCGGGATCGGGATGGCTCCATTCCAGCGCCGCGCGTTGCTCCTGCGCGGACTCTCTGGCCCGCTCCCGCATCTGACCCAGATACCGCAGGTAGTCCTTGCGGTCCTCGTTCATCTCGGCCTTGGCCTGGCCACCGCGGCCACCACCGGCGAACATGCCGACGGTCGAGATCACCATCATGATCGGGAACATCAGGAACAGCGGGTTGCTCTTGCCCTCACCAGGAGCGATGAAGATGTAGGCCACCATGCCCAGCACGGCCACGATCATCACGACTGGCAGCATCTTCTGCATCATGTTGCCTGGGATCACCCTGGGTACCTCGGGAGGCGGCTCCAGATGAACCTCGCCACCAGGCATCTTCGGCGCGGCCAACCGGGGTAACCGCCGGAACTGCACGGTACTCACGCCAGCTCACCTCCCGTGGACGCTGCGCACCCAGCAGCGGGTCACCCTAGCGCCCCCCATAACCGATCTCCCAGGACCGCATCGCCCTGCTACCCCTACGACCCTGAGCCTCCCGAGCTCAACAGGAGAGTTTTTTGATCAAGAACCGGCAGCGCTCCTGTTGAGTTCGGGAGGTTGAACGTCCTCGAAGGGTGCAGGGCGCAGACCAGGCGCGAGATCGTGGTACGGCCGGTGATCGCCCACCCGCAGTAGTACGTGCACCCAGTGGACGGGGCCGGTTCGGGGCCCCCCGGGCAGCTGTGTGCTGGTACCCGCCCCACGGCCGGTCCAGACAGACGAGATGAATATCCATCTTGTATCCTCCTTGTCTGGAACCAGGCGGGACTGTAGTTAGGTTTAGATTAGAAATGAAAGTACATAATGTAAATCCACTCATTGGGTGACAAGGTGTTGTGCACGCTCCGTGACGCGCGAGAGGATCCGCGGATGACCACCCCGGCACCGAGCATCGGTATCCAGCGGCGCCAGCTCGGCAACGAGCTGCGCAAACTCCGTGAGGGTGCGCAGCTCACCCAGGAGCAGGCCGCAGAAAGCCTCGGCAAGGCCGCCAACAAGATCAGCCGAGTGGAGAACGGCAAGGTCGGCATCTCCAAGACCGACCTGGACGAGCTGCTGCGGCTCTACCATGCCTCGGCGGGAGATGCGCAGTGGTGCCGGGAACTCTCCGAGGGCTCGCGGCGCCGGCGCACCAGGGCTGTCGCGGAGAGCACCCTGTACCTGGGGCCGAAGTGGTTCCGGGCGTTCCGCGACCTCGAGCAGTCCGCCTCGCACATCATGCAGGTGGGCTCGGAGATCGTGCCCGGCAACCTGCAGACCGAGCGCTACACCCGGGCGATGGTCAGCGGCCGGGGCAGCTACCCGGATCACCAGAGCGTCGAGGACATCGTGCGGGTGCGCCGGGACCGGCAGGCGCTGCTGACCCGGGAGAACCCGGCGCAGTTCTGCTTCGTACTCAGCGAGTCGGCACTGCGCCGGGGGATCGGTGGCCCGAAGGTGATGGCCGAGCAGTTGCGCCACCTGGCTGAGCTGGCCCTGCTGCCCACTGTGGACATCCAAGTCATCCCCTTCGACACGCTGTCCTACGAGCCGCTCAGCTATGACTTCACCGTGCTGCGGTTCGATCACGACTCGACCACCGACATCGTCTACATCGAGATGTACGGCAACGGGGTCTACCTGGACAAACCGTCGGAGGCGGTACGGCACTACGTCGAGCTGCAGCGCCGCCTGCAAGCTATCGCGCTGGGACCGGTGGAGTCGCGTAACTTCATGGTGGAACTGGCCGGCCAGTTCGCTGCGAAACCAGACGAAGATTAGGGGCTAACCCCATGTCAGCCACATCATTCCAGGAGAGGGCCTGGTACAAGTCCAGCTACAGCAATGGCGGGCAGAACGACTGCGTCGAGGTCAACTGCTCACAAACGGGTCACGTCGGTGTGCGTGACTCCAAGCTCGGCACCGCCAGCCCGGTGCTGGCTGTCCCGGCGGCACAGTGGTCCTGCATCGTCACCGCCGCGCAGGACGGCATCCTCGATGCCTGACCGCTGACCCGGCGGTGTCGCACACCGGCAGGGTGAGGATCACCGTTGTGGAAGAGCCAACCGTGCCATCCGCGGCTGGTTCTTCCGAAACGGCGGTCGTGCGCAATCCTCATGAGGTGCTCGGCAGACCCCGTCCCGCACCCACGCACACCGTGCCGTACGGGCCGGAACCGGACCAGGTGGTCGAGCTGTGGCTGCCGGCCGGTGCCGCCCCGCTGGTCGTGCTGATCCACGGTGGGTTCTGGCGGGCGACGATCGACCGGATGCATCTCCGACCGATGGCGGGCGCGCTCGTCGAGGCGGGGTACGCCGTGGCCGTTCCGGAATACCGCCGGACGGGTCAACCCGGTGGGGGCTGGCCGGGCACCTTCGACGATGTGGCGGCCGCGCTGGACCGGCTACCGGAGCTGGTCAAGCCCTACGGCCTGGACGCCACGGAGGCGATCTGGGTCGGGCACTCGGCCGGGGGACACCTGGCGCTGTGGGCCGCACTGAGGCACCGGCTGCCCGCGGAGGCACCCTGGCATCTGCCCGCATACCCGGCGGTCCGCAAAGTCGTGTCCCTCGCAGGCTGCGCCGATCTCACGCTGGTCAGCGACCTGGGGCTCGGCCGCGGCGCAGCGAACGATCTCATCGGCGGATCACCCGGTGAGCATCCGGACCGCTACGCCCTGGCGGACCCGGCAGCGCTGCTTCCCGGTGGCGTGCCTACCGTGGCCCTGCACGGCACCGACGACAGGCACGTCCCCGTCGCGATCAGCCGCAGCTATGCCGACCGCGCCCGCCGGGCCGGCAGCCCCATCGAGCTCCGGGAGCTCCCGGGCGTCGAGCACTTCGCTCTCATCGACCCGCGGTCAACCGCCTGGGGTCACGTTCTCGCCACCCTCACCCCATGACCAACACCAAGCTCGGCCGGATCCCGGTGGCTTGAATCTGGCATGATGACGCCGGCCGTGACGTTGCGAGCACGGGTCGGGCACGAGCAATGCATGGGGTGAGCGATGCAACCGGCGGGCGGCGGCGGTGGATTCCTGGCGGCGGCGCAACAAGGCATGTTCGCCGTCGACACAGCATCAGCCGGACAGATGACGATGTCCATCCGGCAGATGCAGGAAACACTGAATGTGCGGCTAGCCCGCATACACCAACTCAGAGCCCAAGCCAAGCTGGGCGATCTTCGGGAGGCTCGAGTCATCGCTGGGCGTAATGAGCTGGTGGCCTCCGGGGATGAGCAATCGCTGCACTTCGCGCTGCAGAGATTTGCCGAGAGACTGGAGGAAGCGCATCAAGCGCTGGAGGTCTGTATGCGCAACTACACCGAGATCGAAGCATTGGCCGAGCAGAACCTCGGGCGGATGAGCCACGGATGAACCTGCGCACCTGCCTTACACCCCTGGCCCTGGCACTCACGGCGGCAGGCTGCTCATCCCCGCAGGCAGCCGCCCCGGACGGCCAATCAGGGCCCTCCGACCGGACATCAGTTGCTTCCCCGGCACCGTCAAGCACACCGCCCCCGATGGGCTTAGCCACTGTGCAGGCTTGTGCGCTGCTCACCGAACCGGAAGCGACCTCGCTCGGCCTGCCTGGGCAAGGCAAAGCGGAGAAGGTTGTCGGTCTACGCCGCTGCGACTGGGCAAAGCCGCAAGGCGTGGTGTCCACCTCTATCAACGAGAAGGGCGGGATCGAGCAGCTGAATCTCGCCGACGCATCCAGCGTCACCGATGTTATGATCGGCCGGCACCGAGCCAAGCGTGTCGTAGAAGGCAGCGGTCCTGGGTACTGCGATGTCTTCTTCGCGATCGGCGACACGGCCAACGTCAGCGTTTCCGCGCTGTATCTCAAGGACACGCCCCGGGCTTGTGCAACCGCCGACAGGGCTGCTGCGTTCGTGGAATCAAAACTGCCATAGGGGGAATGCATGGCGCCAACACAGCCTTCCGAACCTGCCGATCCCGGTCCAGCAGCGCATCCCGTCCCTGGCGGTGCACCACCCAGCGCCGGACAGCCAGCGGAATTCAGGCACGAGAACTACGACTACTACACCCCGACCGGGGATCCCTCGATGATCCTGGCTCGTGTTGAGCGTCTCGTAGGCGAGACGCTCAACACGAG
>JBOHFF010000115.1:0-26492 GCA_050699515.1 Pseudonocardiaceae bacterium | reverse complement strand
GGAGCGACCGCAGTGGAAAAGCTGGGCAGACCAGCAGTATTCGTATGCTCACAACCAAACAACATGATCCACAACACCGAACACGATTCTAAAATGATCACTGAAAGTCGGTCGGTGGATCCAGGCTTACACGTCCCTGCTTGACCTCAACCCGAGATTTCGAGTCCGTCCTGATGCACTGGCGGCTGTCGGACCCCTACATCAGCAAGGTGATAGAGCACTGCACCATGGAGAAGTTCGATGTCTATGGACAGCCCAGCGAGGAGGTGAGGGAAGGACTGAATCGGTTGGGCGAGAGCCTGACCACGGTGAAGCCCCGTCTGGTGGGCTTCGTCCGGATCTTCTCGGTCAGAGGTTGCTGAACAGCGGAGGAAAGGTCAGGACCACGATCCAGGCCCAGGCGGCGTAGACCGGCAGGTAGCCGGTCTGCCAGCGCTCGAGTGCCGCGAACGGCGTGCGCCGGCGGGCGAATCTCAGCAGGAGCCATACCGACCAGGCGAGGTTGGCCAGCAGGATGATGTTCTCGCCGAGTGCTGCGGCTTTGTTGGGTGTGGTGCCGTATTCGGTGATGCGTCCGGTGATCTCCAGGAGCACCAGCACGTCGATGGCCAGCGCGCTGAGCACGAGGGCGAGCTGCAGTGTGTCGAACAGGCCGGGCGGGGCCAGGGGATCGCGGGCTGAGATCGAGTAGAGCAGCAGCCCCAGCACCACGACTAGCAGGAGGTCGAACAGGATCAGCGCTTCGCGCTCGACGTTGATGCCGGCGCTGGTCCAGCCGATGGCGACGAGGAAGGCGAGCAGGACTGCGGTGAACAGTGGAGTGAACAGCCGGGTGAGTACCGGGGCGATGTTCTCGACCACGCTCTGTTTGGCTTCGACGAGCCAGGCGGCCACGACGGTCGCGGCCGCGGCGCCGCAGGGAAGCAGCCACTGTGTGATGAACTCCTTCGGGTCGATCCCGATGGCCTCGAAGGTGCCGGCTGTGAACGCGGTGAGGACACCGCCGCCGAGGGCGATGAGGACGAAGTAGACGAACCACTCGCCGGTGAAGCGGATGAAGTCCATGCCCCGACGCGACGAGCGCCAGTCGTCGGCCACATAGGCCAGACCCACCACGAGCCACAGGGCGATGGGGAGGTGGATGCTGGTGATGACTACCGACTGCGACGCCTTGGCCAGGGGATAGGCGTTGGCCGCCACGGCGCCGAGCGCGAACAGCGCCACCAGTATCCCGATCAGCGGCCCTCGGGCCTGGCGGCGCCAGGCTAGGTAGGCCGCCAGCCAGGGCAGCGCGAACAGGCTGGCGTTCGGTCCGTAGAACGAGGGGTCCTGCGCCAACCTCATCCCGAACAGCTCCGGCACCTTGATCGACGCCGCCGCGCCTGCCGCGCAGATGACCATCGCGAGCAGCTCACGCCGCGACCGGGTGTCCGCCCCCGGGCTGTTGGTCTCGCCGGTGAGCACTAGTTGTTTCCACAGCCGTTCGGAATGCTCCCGGGCGAACTCGCGGGATAACTCGTCGAGGCTACCCATGCGTTTGACCGCGACCAGGAACGCCTCGTCGGCGCGCAGGCCGGCCGCGACGAGCTCGTCGACGCAACCGCGGAGATGGTCTTCGAGCTCGTCGGCGTCGGAGGGCTGCAGCTCTCGGCGGCGCTGGAGGTAGTGACGCCACTGCGCGAACTGCGCCTCCAACTCCTCCTGACCCTCTAGCGCTGTCATGCCCTGCCCTCCAGCGGGATCGCCCTCAACGGCCTGACATCGCCGGGGCCGAGCCAGATCTCCTTGAGCGCGTCCACGACCGTGTCCCACTGGCGGCGTTGCTCGGCAAGCTCAGCCAGGCCCTGATCGGTGATGCGGTAGTACTTGCGTCGCCGCTCCCCCGTGACCGACTGCCAGCTCGACTCCACATAGCCGAGGCGCTCAAGCCGGTGCAGCAACGGGTACAGCAGTCCCTCGGTCCAGTCCAGCTCGCCACCGGAGAGCTCGTTGATCCGCCTGAGGATGGCGTAGCCGTAGCTCTGCCCCTCGGCCAGGATGCCGAGCACCATCGGTGTCGCCGAGGCGGCCACCAGATCCTTGGCGACCTTCACGAGACCTCACCCCGTTCCATACCTAGAAACATGATGCATAGTACTGCGAGGTATTGTCTGGCGCAACGAGCCGGTCACGCACTCTTCTGCCGCGAGGCTCGTGTGGCCGCTCCGTCCTGTGGAGGATCGGCAAAATGTAGACGCGGGTTGTCGGGATTCTTCCTTGGTCGGGCAGTGGGCTGGCGCGGGTGACCTGATCTTCGAAGATCAGCACTTCGTTGACCTGGCTGTCTTGGCGCGTTGACGTCGTCCCATGCCCAGGTTGCGTTGCGGCGCGCGCCGCTGGTGCCGCTGCGGTGGGTGGGATTTGATTGTTCGGGTCAGGTGATCAAGTTTGGAGATGATATGCAAACCACGCAGCCAGCGGGTCGCCAGCAGCACCCCGTCGTCGTGGAGCACAGAGCACAACGGGTCGCGGACCTTCAGCTGCGGATCGCTGATGGGATCACCGCTTTCGCGGGGTCGATGCCATTCGTCTACATTCACGCCGCACTGTTCGGCATCTGGATGCTGTTCGTCGAGTCCAACCCGTGGCCGATGCTGACGCTGATCGTGTCGCTGGAAGCGATCTTCCTCTCCACGTTTGTCATGATCGGCCAGAACCGGCAAGCGGCCTTCCAGCAGGACAAAGCGGATCATGACTTCAATGAACAGGAGCTAGAACTCAAGACCAACACGGAACTGACTCGCGCGATCCATACACTCACCACCGAGCTGCACCGGCGGCTCCTCGAAGAGCCCACCCGATAGCGCGGCCCCAGCGTCTCGACGGCAAGCCTGGCCCCGCCCACCCTCCCGGAGACAAGACACAGCGGAATGTCCCCTCATGCCGCTGACCGTGTCAGTGCCGCGCAGGCCGTGCCGAGTGGCCCCGGAAATCGGGCGCACTGGCCGCCTGTTGGCCGCACACTGGGCGAGTGATGACTGTGCGTGAGGCTCAACCGCAGGATGCCGCCGAGGTGGCCGGTGTCCACGTGCGGGCCTGGCAGGTGGCCTACCGGGGCTTGTTCCCTGACCATTACCTCGACGGGCTGCGAGCCGAAGACCGCATGGCCCACTACACATTCGGTGATGGTCGCCCCGGCAGCCCTACCACCCTCGTTGCCGTCATCGACGCCACCATTTGCGGTTTCGTGGCCACCGGGCCGGCTAGGGACGAGGATGCGGCGGACGCCGGCGAGGTGTACGCCCTCTACGTCGACCCGCAGGCTTGGGGGCGGGGAATCGGGCGATCATTGATAGCCGAAGCCCGGACTCGACTAAGCCGCCAGGGATTTGCCGAAGTCGTCCTATGGGTTCACGCTGGTAACGAACGAGCCCAACGCTTTTATGGGGCCGACGGATGGCATTCCGACGGGCACCGGCGTGAAGAATACGTGTGGGGCGCGCTGGCCGACGAAGTCCGTTATTGCCGCTGCCTGCCCTAATGCTGACCGCACTGGTTCTTTCGCTGCCGCGGATGTATCCGCTCATGCCGCTGTCCGTGCGCTGGCATCGCCCCAAGTGCTGTCGTGGTGACCGAATGGATCTGTCTATAGATCACCGGTGGACTGGCGTGACACCACTTGTGACACGAACTGGTGTCCACCAGAGCCGTAGCGGTGAACAGAACGATCACTGTAGATGCTGAAACCGCTGCTAACAGCGGTGGTCAACGCGCATGGTGCGCCTTGTGAGAGGTAAGCACTCGCGTGTCGGGTCCGGGATTCGAGGGCGCTGCCAGCACGGTGATTACCGCCCGTCCGGTACGGGTAGCGGCCAGCCGGGGCCGTCGGGATCGCCGAACCACACCCTGTGCGTGGTCGGTGTCGCGGTGAGGCCGAACTCGTGCCACTCCGGCGCGCCGAGGTCGGCCCACCGCTCCCACGCGACTTCGACCTGCGCCCACAACGGAGTAGGCCCGGCTTCCCGCACCCGGTACCGGCCGTCGGTGCCCGGCTCGCGGATGACCTGGGACCACGAGCCGTCGGGGGCGCGGAGTTCGGTGATGGTGTCGCCGTCGTCGCTGCGCCACATACTGCGCAAGACGCCGGGAGGCAGGTGGAGCTGGGCCAGGAACGGGAACCGGGCGCCGCCGTCGAGCTGCGCGGGATCGACCACCGTTCTGTGGGTGGTGGGCGCGGCGTCGGTGCGCGCGGGGCGCGGGGTGCCCACGGTCGGGCCCGCGCTGGCGCGACGGCGCATGAAGTAGCGCCATAACCACGCCCAGTAGGACCGAGTGTGAAAAGTGTGTACGCCCAACCGCCGCTCCGGCCGCTGTTGATCACGAATCCTGCGTACCCTCGAAGCGGCCGCGCCCATCCAACCCACCTGGTACGCCGCCGAAGCGAGCCGGGACGCTTGGCTAGGGACTCAGGACGAGCCGCGGGAGCAGGGATGCCCCCAACTTCGCTCCCGGCGGCGCGCGATACGGTCCGGGCGTGGGGTCCGTCGACGAAATGACCAGCACCATCCGCCATACCGAGCCCGAAGCCCTGGCCAACCTGGCGACCGTCCTGCAGCTCTGTGCCGCCGAGAAGCTCCGGTGCAGCGAGAAGACCCAGCGACCCTCGGCCGCCACGGTCCGAACGGTCGCCGAATCCCTGGCTGCCGGCGACTTCTACCCCGACGACGCCATTGCCTCGTTCGCCTGGCCGCTGCTCCTGCAGGCCGGCGGCCTCGCCCGGCTCGACGGGTCACGGCTCGGGCTCACCCCCAGGGGCCGGGCGGCGCTGGGCAAGCCCGCACACGAGGTGATCCGCGGGCTGTGGGACCGCTGGCCGCGGCACGCCCCGATCGACGAGCTCAGCCGGGTCGAGGAGATCAAGGGCCAGCGGTCGGCCGCGGCGCTGAGTGCGGCGGGACCACGCCGCCAGACCGTCGCCGCGGCACTGGAACTGTGCCCGCCCGATGAGTGGATCACCGTCGATGACCTGTTCGGACGCATGCGCCACGCCGGTCTGAACCCGACGGTGGCCCGCAGCGAGCGCGGCCTGTGGAAGCTGTACCTCGGCGACCCCCAGTACGGCAGCCTCGGTTACGACGGCTACCACGACTGGCCGATCCTGGAAGGCCGCTACACCCTGGCCGTCCTGTTCGAGTACGCCGCGACGCTGGGCCTGCTGGACGTCGAGTACGTGGCCGCGGCGGGTGCCCGCGACGACTTCCGGCACATGTGGGGAACCGACTGGATCGAAGCGCTAAGCCGCTATGACGGGCTGCTGGAGCTCCGCCGCACTCCGCTCGGTGCGTACGCCACCGCACTGACCCCGTCCTATACCCCGCCGAGGCCGGTGATCCCCGGCCGTGGGATCGAGGTGCTCGCCAACTTCGACGTCGTCGCCACAGCGGACCTGGCTGCCGCCGACCGGCTCGTCCTCGACGCCTACGCCACCCGCACGTCCGACCGGGTCTGGACGCTGACGGCCGCCAGCCTGCTCGCGGCCGTCGACGCCGGGCGCCCTCCGGCTGATCTCGCGTCGTTCCTGGCCGAGCGCGCCGCGCACGGGTTGCCGGCGACCGTCCGCACCCTGCTCGACGACGTCGGGGCGCGTGCCCGGCAGGTGCGCGACCTGGGCATGCGCCGGGTCATCGAGTGCGCCGACGCGACCGTGGCCACCCTGCTCGCGCGGGACCGGACGCTGCGGCCGTACTGCACCCGGATCGGCGACCGGCACCTGCTACTCGCCCCGAATGGTGAGGTGAAGGTCCGCACGGCACTGCGCAAGCTCGGTTACGCCCTTGGCCTCGAGGCCTGACAGACGAGCCCGACCGCGGCGGGCCGCCACCCGATCCTGCGGCTGGTACCGCTGTGGTGGCCCGCTCCTGCGGCGACGCATCCGGTGAATCGCTGAGTCAGCGGCCAGGCAGAATCCGATGAGCGCGGTGGCATACCGCAGGCTGACGGTGATCTCCGGAAGATACGCCCCGATCGCGTGGGCGATGGTGCTGATCGTGGACGTCATCAGGGTCTCCTTGATAGTGCGGACGTGATGAGCCCACCGTCGCTGCCGGTGTGTCGAGCCAGGGCCGGTCTGGACAACAGTGGAAACTGGACAAGACCCCCGGGCGATGAGGCGAGGCCAGGAGTGGGTGCTACCCCAGGCTCGGCAGGACAGCGGAGGTTCAGTGCACGAGGAGTTGCGTCGCCTCCGCGAGCAGGCCGGCAACCCATCCCTGGCCGCCCTGACGGCGCACTCCAGCCTCGAGGGGCACCGGGTGTCCAAGTCGGCCTTCGGGGATCTGCTCACGGGCAAGGGCAAACCTCGGCAGGAGACGGTCGAGGCATTTGTCGCCGCCTGCGCTCACTACGCCGCTACCCGTCGGCCCGCGTTGCAGCTGCCCTCCGACGCAGTCAACGTGAAAATCTGGCGCCGCCGCTACGCCGCTGCCTACCCCAGTGCCGCGCCGTCTGTCGACGCGCCGTTCGTCGTCGCGCGTGCGGAGTACCTGGCGCGGGTGCGGCAGCGGTACCGGCGGATAGATCTGGAGGTATTGACTCCGTTGACCGAGCAGGACGAGCATCCTTCGGTAGGACTGCGGGAGGTGTTCGTCGCCCAGGCGGTACGGGCAGACCCGCCGCCGGTGGAGTTGCCCCGCGAGTTGTGGCGGCGTCTGGCCGAAGCTGGGGAGCTGGAGAAAGACGACCTGCCTGAGGGCGTGGACCAGGATACGCTGGCCAGGATCCGACAGGCATACCAGCAACGCCCGGCCCGATCCGTGCTCCAGGTGTTAGGGGAGCCAGACCAGCAGCGGCTGGTGCTGCTCGGTGATCCCGGGGCAGGAAAATCGACTCTCGCCCGCTATCTGGCACTCACCTTGGCGGGCGAGTCCGTGGATGGACCATTGGCTGCGCTGGCCGTCTACCTGCCGTTGCTGGTGGAGTTGCGTACCTACGCGGATGCCCGCTGGCGTGATCGCACGTTCCTGGACTTGATTCACCATCTGCACGCCACGGAAGGATTAGGACTGCCCAAACCCATGGTGGAATCCTTCCTCCGCCAGGACGGACGAGCCGTAGTGATCTTCGACGGGCTCGACGAGCTGTTCGACCCACGGTTGCGCGAGACGGTCACCCATCAGATCGCAGGGTTCTCCACCCGATACCCGAAGGCGCGGATCGTGGTGACCTCCCGGGTGATCGGATACCGGCGACTGATTTTGGACGCGGCCGGGTTCGCTCACCATATGCTCCAGGATCTCGATCAAGAGCAGATCACCGCATTCGCGACTGGTTGGTACCGGATCGCCTGCCCGCACGACCCGACCGAGGCGGCCCGCTTGGGCGAAAGACTGCGTACCGCGGTCGAGGACTCGGCTGCGGTACGGGAACTGGCCGGTAACCCCCTGCTGCTGACCATACTGTCGATCGTCGGCCGGCGCCGGGAATTGCCCCGGGACCGACGAGCGGTCTACCAGCACGCTGTCTCAGTCCTGGTCGAGCACTGGGATCCCAGCAAGCACCTACGCGACAGCCGGGTCGACCAGGACACGCCCTACCTCGACTACGACGACAAGCTGGAGCTGCTGCGACTGGTCGCCCGACGAATGCAGGACGGACCCGCCGGGCTGGCCGGTAACCACATTCCTGGCCCGGACCTGGTCGCCGAGTTCGACCGCTACCTGCGCCAGCGCTACGAGCTGCCCCCCGATCGGGCCAAGCCCGGCGCGAAAGCGATGCTCGCCCAATTCCGGGAACGCAATTTCATCCTCAGCCGCTTCGGTGCCGAGATATACGGGTTCGTTCACCGCGCGTTCCTTGAATACCTCGTCGCTGCCGACATCGTCCAGCGTTTCCAGGACCGGGAACTGACTGAGCACGAGCTGATCACAGAGGTGTTCGGTGCGCACTGGCCCGATCCCGCCTGGCAGGAAGTCCTCCTCTTGATCATAGGAATGCTGCCCGAGCGGTTCGCCGGTCAGGTCATCGATTACCTGCTCACCGCCGATCCGCTGTGGTCTCTCCGCCCCGATGAGCTACCCCGTCATGCACTGCTGGCCGTGAGGTGCATGGGCGAGGTTCGCAAGCTCGGCGTCCTGGCCACCCAGAGCCTAGCCGTCATCGACACCGTGATCTCCCTATTGGAAACCGCCCACGAGCGTGCTGAGTATGCCAACTCCTCCCTCACGCCGGCACTGAAGCAGACCGTGCTGCCAGTGTTCACCACGGTAGGCCCACACTGGGCGGGGCGGGGTCGTTACCAAGATTGGTACCTGCTGCGTGGCCAATTCCTTCACACCTCGATGGCCATTTCTTCTGAATCGGTTATCTCGTTGGCGACGCACATCGGTGCCGTCCTGCTGACCGAGAGCGCCGAGTTCCGCACGCTACTCCGTATACAAGCCACCCTTGGTTCCAACGGGGACGTCCGGCGGGCTGCGGTGCAGGCTTTGGCTACTGGTTGGCGTGAGGATCCCGGGACTGGACCTCTGCTGCGGGAGTGTGCCACCACTGACCGGTACGGGGACGTCCGGCAGGCCGCGGTGCAGGCCTTGGCCATCGGCTGGCGCGAGGACTCCGACACCCGGGCGTGGCTGCGTGAGCGCGCCACCACCGACCAGTCCTGGAGCGTCCGGCGGGCTGCGGTGCAGGCCTTGGCCACTGGTTGGCGTGAGGACCCCGGGACCGGACCTCTGCTGCGGGAGTGTGCCACCACCGACCCGTACTGGGGCGTCCGGCGGGCTGCGGTGCAGGCTTTGGCCACTGGTTGGCGTGAGGACCCCGACACCGGACCCCTACTACGTGAGCGCGCCACCACCGACCCCGACGAGAACGTCCGGCAGACTGCGGTGCAGGCCTTGGCCACTGGTTGGCGTGAGGACCTCGACACGCTGGGGTGGCTGCGTGAGCGCGCTACCACCGACCCTGATGGGGATGTCCGGCAGACTGCGGTGCAGGCCCTGGCCACTGGTTGGCGTGAGGACCCCGACACCGGACCCCTACTACGTGAGCGCGCCACCACCGACCAGTACTGGGGCGTCCGCTTGGCCGCGATGCTTGCCCTGGCCATCGGCTGGCGTGAGGACCCCGACACCGGACCCCTACTACGTGAGCGCGCCACCATCGACCCCGACGAGGACGTTCGGCACGCCGCGGTGCAGGCCCTGGCCACCGGCTGGCGTGAGGACCCCGACACCCTGGCGTGGCCGCGCGAGCCGGCTACCACCGGTCAGTCTGACGTTATGCGCTGACCTCACGCGCTTCGTCGAGAAACGGTGGGAGTCCTGGTGGTCATCATCGTGCTACCAGTAGTGAGTGTGTCGCTGATGTACCGCAGCCGCTGGGTCGCTGGAGTCGGCTAATGCGCGTGGAGATCGCCGGTCTGGCCGTGGACATCAGCGGCGTGCACCGCCGAGTTCGATTTCAGTGTGCTCGAAGTGGTCGGAGCTCGCTGGGTTCGATGAGGCGCGTGCCGCGAGATCGGCGAGTGTGACTCCACCGTATGAAAGCTGCTAGATCCGTGCACGGTGCGTCGTCAAGCCAGTAGCGTTGCTCGGGTGCACGAGTTGTCTGTCGCCGAGGCCATCGCTCAGAAGGTGAGTGAGCGAGCGGCCGGCCGGCCAGTGTCCGCGGTGGCCATCCGGGTCGGGCACTTCCGCCAGGTCGTTCCCGATGCCCTGGACTTCTGCTGGACCATGATCACTGATGGTACCGAGTTGCAGGGCTGCCGGTTGGAGATCGAGCAGGTACCGGCCACTGTGCATTGCCAGGACTGCGACGCCACCACCACGCTTGACGTCCCCCTCCTTGTGTGCGGGTCCTGCGAGGGGTCCGCCGTGACTCTGCGGACCGGCCAGGAGTTTGTCGTCGTCTCGCTCGACATATCGGAGGTTTGATCGAATGGGCCGCTTCCACCGTCATTCCGACGGGACGACGCATGTTCACGACCACGACCACGACCACGACCATCACGATGACGAGGGCGCGACTGCCCGGGACGTGGGAGACCACAGCGGTTACCCGGAGACCGGGACGGCACGGATCGAGGTACTCGAGAGCATCCTGTCTGAGAACGATCGGGTTGCCGATGCCAATCAGAAGGATTTCGCTGAGGCCGGCGTCCGGGTCGTCAATCTCATGTCCTCGCCGGGTGCAGGGAAGACCGCGCTGTTGAAACGCACCCTCGCCACCCTCGGCGCGGGGACCCGCATCGGCATCCTGGAAGGCGACATCGCCACCAGCATCGATGCTGATCAGCTCAGTGGATATGGCGCCGCGGTGTCACTGGTCAACACCAGCGCCGGCTTCGGTGGAGAGTGCCACCTGGATGCCATGATGGTCCGTTCCGGCCTGTCCCGGCTTCCACTCCCCGAGCTAGACCTGCTGCTGATCGAGAATGTCGGCAACCTCGTCTGCCCGGCGGAGTTCCAGGTCGGCGAGCACGCCAAGGCCATGGTGTACTCCGTGACCGAGGGGGAGGAAAAACCGCTCAAATACCCCGTGATGTTCCGGGCCGTCGACGTGTGCGTGATCAACAAGATCGACCTGTTGCCGCACCTCGACTTCAACCTGGACGCCTTCCTGGCCAACCTGCGGGCTGTCAACCCGGCAGCGACCACGATCCGCACCAGCGCCCGGACCGGTGAGGGCATCGACGAGTGGTGTTCCTGGCTGCTCGGACAGGTCGCCGCAGGCGCCTGAGGCGCCGCTGTCATACGCGCCGACTTCGCCGAGTCGGTGTGCTCTCCGGCTACTTCCCCGGCGTCACCGACGTTTCATCCTTGCATTTCACCCACACCAGCCGGGGTGTGACGTGGCTGCCCCACCCGAAGCAACACAGCGCCTCGCGCGGCGCTTGCAGATGCATCCGCAGCGTGCCGTCCACGCTGATGACGTCCGCACGATCGGTGAACGCAATCCCCCACGCGGCAATCCGGGCGTCCACGCGGTCGCCGTACTCCTGCACGACCGCGAACAGCCGTGGCGCGAAGTCGGCGACCAGGCAGTCCAAGATCGCTGTGAACTCTTCCTCGCTGCCCAACGGGGACAGTGCGGAGGGGTCTTGCACCTCGAACAGTTCATCGCCGGATGGGTCGTGTTCGACCGTGAGTGATCCGGCGTGATCTCCGCTGACTAGCATCGTTGCCTCCTGCGTGTCGTGCTTGCCCTGGTCCTACCCGCAGGGACTACAGTGATGGTGGGAACCCGGTTCAAGCAACGGGAACCCATATTTTCACCCGTTCGGTATATCGCAGCCGTGACGGGTGCCTGGGGGTGTCCGGAGGAGTGGCAGTGAGCCAGGACAGCAGTGACGTGGTCAACGCGACGGTGCGACGGTGGCAGCTCACCGAGACGTTGCGCCAGCTTCGGGAGCGCACCGGGCTGACCATCGAGCAGGCCGTCGAACGGTTGCGGACGGGACCGGGGGCGTGGTCGCGCTCGAAGCTGGGCCGGATCGAGACCCGCGCGCAGGGCGTGAAGGTGCGTGAGGTCGAGCAGCTTCTCGATCTCTACGACGTCACCGACGCGAACCTGCGCGCCTGGCTGCTCGACCTCGCCGCGACCGTGCACGAACGCGGCTACTGGCGGGTCATCCGCAAGGATCTTCCGGCGGACTTCCATGATTTCCTCAGCGTCGAAGCCGCGCTGGTGGCGTTGCGGCAGTTCGAGACGATGGTCGTGCCCGGCCTGCTGCAAGTCGCCGACTTCACCCGGGCACTCATCAACGGCGCGACTCCAGGCCTGGCCGCAGACGTGGTGGAACGTCGGGTAATAGCCCGGATGGCCCGGCAGCAGGTGCTGACCAGGGCGACACCGCTGGAGTACCACGTGATCATCGACGAGGCGATCCTCGAGCGCCCGGTGGGCACTACCGTGATCATGCGTAACCAGCTCCGCCGGCTCATCGACGAGGCGGCCCGGGATCACCTCACGCTGCAGGTGCTGCCCAAGTCGGCCGGAGCCAGTCCGGCGATGGACGGCCCGTTCTCCGTGCTGTCGCTGCCCGAGCCCATCCCCGACTTCGGCTATGCCGAGGGTGGCGGCGGTTCGTCCGTCTACATCGAAGATCGAGAGCTGGTGCGCGTGTGTACCATCAAATGGGGCATTCTGACCGAGCGAGCGCTGTCCCAGGCCGACTCGGTGGACATGATCAAGGAAGCGGCGAAGGGTTACGAGTGACCCACGACCAAGGAGGGCACCCGATGATTCACCAGGACCTCGTCGTCCGCGCCGGCTGGCGCAAGAGCAGCTTCTCCGGCAGCGGCGGCGCCGGCGCTGGCAACTGTGTCGAGGTCGCCCCGCTGGCAGACGGCACCATCGCCCTGCGCGACAGCAAGCACCCCGAGGCGGCGGTCCTGCGCTTCACGCGCACCGAGCTGCACGCCTGGATCACCAGCTGCAAAGCCGGCGAATTCGACGCCGTGAGCTGACGCCTGACCTATTGCGTCCCGCTGGCTCCCGCGCATCCACCATGCGTCAGGAGGTTCCCGGGGAAGCCACCGTGAGGCCGGTGGTGCGGGCGGCCTCAATGAGGATCCTGTCGTAGGTGAGCAGGATGTCCACGGATGCGCCGAGGTCCAACGCGGTGGCCAGGTGGATCGCATCGAGGGTGCGCAGCCGTGGCGGTGGCAGCGTGGTCGCATCACCGAGAACCGGAGGCGTGATCTCGACGATATCGACGTCGGTCGCCAAGAATCGTTCCGCTGACCTGACGGTGGTGGGGTCGACGAGACGGAGCAGCCGGAGGAGTTCCACGCCCAGCAATGCGGACGACACCAGGTGTGGCGCGGGCAGATCCGAGAGCCATTGCCGCAGATCGGAGGTCTCCGGCTCGGCGATGAACAGCTTCGCCACCGCGGAGGTGTCGGCGTAGATCCTGGTCGGCACTCAGCGCTCGCTACGGAGCTCGGCGAACCAGTCCTCGGTTGAGCGCCCGGTTGTGTTAGCTGCAGGCGGGGGCAGGTGAGCGATGTCGAAGGGACGCGTGGCCGGCCGGATCACCCCAGCCGCCACCAGTTGGTCATAGCGGTCGTCGACCGCGGGCACGATTCGCGCCACGATCTTGCCCCGGTCGGTGATCTCGACGGTCTCGCCCGCGCGGACCAGCGCCATGACCTTTGCCGTGCGTTGGGAGAGCTCGCGCATTCCCACGGTGGGGTGGCCGTGTTCCCGATCGGCAGCTGTCACGCAGTACATGTTACTACATGCACAGCGTAAAGCGCGGTCCAGGGCCGGAGAGCGCCGGTAGCTCGACGATCCCGGTCGCACCAGTGTTCTGCCAGCAGGCGGTCGTGGGTGATCAGCAGGACGCCCGCAGGGCCAGGCCGGCGTCGCGCACCGGTTCGCCGTCCAGGACGACATGGCCGGCGTCGGGCCGCTCCAGCAGCGCCAGGACCCGGGCCAGGGTGGTCTCGGCGAGTCCTCGCCCGGCGAAGGTGGCCGGAAGTGTCAGGCGTCGGGGTTACGGTCGCGGCGAAGTGATCCGATCACTTACCTGGGGGAGTTTCGACGTGCCGCTGAAGGTCCGTGACATGATCAAGCTGATCGAGGCCGACGGCTGGCGACTGCTTCGGGTACGAGGCAGCCACCGGCAGTATGTTCACCCTGCCAGGCCCGGTGTGGTCACCGTACCCGGCAAACTGGCGAAGGACTTGCCCGTCGGTACCGAGCGAAGCATCCTGAAGCAGGCAGGCATCGACAGGAGACCACGTTGAGCACCTACGCGATCATCATTGAGCGGGCCGACGATGGTGGCTACGGCGCATGGAGCCCTGATCTGCCCGGCTGCGTGGCGCTTGGTGACACCGAGATGGAAGCCTTGTCCGAGATGAAGCAAGCGATCCAGCTGCATCTCGAGGTCATGCGTGAGCGCCGCGAGCCCCTTCCCAGGCCGTCAACGGTGAGCGCGACGACCATCGACGCTGCCTGACCTCACCGGTGTCGAATGGAGCCGAGCCGGACGGCGCACTAGCGTTCCTTCCCGGCGGCGAGCGCGCCGAGCGCTGGTAGCTCGACGATCCGGTCGCACCAGTGTTCTGCCAGCAGGCGGTCGTGGGTGATCAGCAGGACGCCCGCGGCGCGATCCCGCACGTCCTCGGCGATGACCTCGAGCAGCCCGGCCTGGGTCGAAACGTCGAGGTCGCCCAAACCCGGGGCATTTCCTGGACTATCCCGGCCTGTTCATGAGCCTGCGTTCCGCGCCCGACCGGATGCCCTGCCCCGCCGAGCTAGCGCCCGAGCAGGTGCACGGCGCCCGCCACGCTCGACCCTGCGGTGCTGGCCGACCCGGCGTTCGCTTTTTTCTGCCAGCTGCATCTCGGCTCCGGCCGCGGCAGCCACCACCTGATCAACACGACCAGCAAGGCCACCGTCGTCGCCCACGACGGTTCCTGGGCAGAGACCACTCACAGCAGCGAGCGCGAGCCCTTCCTCGTCACCTTCGACGGCACCCACAATTGGCTGTTCAATCGGGCGGAGCTGTTGCGGGAGGCCTGCTCAGGAGTTGTGAGCACTGTTGAGCGACGAAGCGCGTGACGTTCTCCCGGGCCACGATCAGCCTGGATGCCTGCCTCGGAGGCGGATGGCGCGTCCTGTCGCAGGCGTGCCGCGCAGGGTTCGCGTCGGGGGTATGGCCGGGGTTGAGGCGGCGGTGGTCGTTGTCAACGGGCATGGCAGGCTTGACGATGATGGCCGTTAGTGCTCTGTCCCAGCCGGACGGTCCGGGTGGTGCTTCAGCCCTGGGACCGGGGCTTCCTATGCGGGCTCGTAGCGAGACAGCCTGGTGCTGACCTGAAGCGTCGCTCCCTCAGGACCCGCACCACCTCGTGGTTCCCCCACCACCGGGATCCCTGGGTTCCCGGGATAGCCTGGTCGTGACGAGAATCCACGACCATGGCCCCTTCCTTGGCTTGCTCAGGGGGTGCCGGAGCAAGTGCTCCGGCCAGCTGGCATGGCACCCCACCATGGCATCGGGTGTGGGATCGTCGCGGCCATGCAGCACCCACGACCGATGAAAGGTGTATTTTGACTGATCACGTAACACCGCATAATCAAGACGATGGGTTGTTCCGAGCGGCTGGGCAGGCAGATGAGCGGCAGCACGCCACTGCCGGGAGGCCGGTGACGCGACCTTCCCGGGATCTGTTTCCCCACGCTGTTGACCACGGAGCTGCGGAGCACCAGCGGCCGGCTACTCAACGCGACGAGGCGGCGATGCGGTCGCTGCGGTTTCCCTTCGACGAAGATGATCGTCGATAGCGGACAAAGTCAGCTCCATCCGCTGCTGCTCTTCGGTGGTGAGGGGACCGGCTCCCGCTGGGTTCCACCCGAGAAGATCGGTCTGATCGCCGCATTCGTCGGCGGCGACTCACGGAGGCATCATGGCTGGAGACGTGCAGGCGGTGGTCTTCGACCTCGACGGCGTACTTGTGGATTCGGAGGGGTTGTGGGACGCCGTTCGCCGCGGGGTCGCCGCCGAAGCCGGCCGGTCCTGGCCCGCGGAGGCGACTCGAGCGATGCAGGGCATGAGTACCGCGGAGTGGTCGGCGTACCTGACTGACACGGTAGGCGTACCGGCCGAGCCGGAGCAGGTGGCGGCTATCGTCGTCAACCGGATGGCCGCTCAGTACGACGCGCGGCTCCCTCTGCTCCCGGGTGCGGTCGAGGTGGTCGAGCGGCTGGGACGCCGCTGGCCGCTCGGGCTCGCGTCGTCCTCACCGCGGCGGCTGATCGACACCGTGTTGAAGTCGGCTGGGTTGGCGCAGCGGTTTCAGGTCAGCGTCTCCACGGAGGAGGTGACGGCTGGGAAACCTTCGCCTGTGGTGTATCAGACCGCGGTGCAGCGGCTGGGTGTGGACCCTTCCCAGGCGATAGCGATCGAGGACTCGAGCAACGGACTGCGGTCCGCCGCTACCGCCGGGCTGGGGGTGCTCGCCGTGCCCCATGCGGACTTTCCGCCAGCTGAGGATGCGCTCGCGCTCGCTGATGTCGTCGTGGACTCGCTCGATGAGATCACCTTGGAGCTGGTGGCGTCGCTGGGCTGCCGAGGCTAGCAACCACCCGCCGCTGGGCGGCCGACGGGGTCACCCCCCATGCCCGCATACTCTGGCACCAACGGTAGTACTCGGTGTTCCTGGGAATAGCGGGCTACTCGCCAAAAGGTCACGGCAGGGCCGAAAAGACCGAATCACCCCACTGAGCCCCGCGAGATCTTTACAATGCTATCGGAACGGCGAAGCTGCGTGAATCTTGACGACCTTCGAAATCGTGGTGGAACGAGCTGTTGGGAGGCGGCGATGAGTGAGTTGGGCGACGTGGTGCGTGTGCTGTGGCGCGGCGATCCGCTTGCTCCAGCAGCTGCGGGAGAGCTGCTGCCTGATATGGCAGTGTGGGAGGCGGTTCCGATCGTTGCTCCGGACGCTTGCTCACATGAGAGCACCATGTGCGCTGAGTGTCGGCGCTCGGGCTGGTCGGATTATTACGTTGAAGGCCGAGACGTCCCGTCGTTCGCTCCGTGATCCAGTCGATCGCGTGGGCGACTGCTGTTCGGGACCGGGCTGGCGCGGGCCGCGCCAAGGCATATTGATCGCGACTCGACACCGTCGGTGGCAATCAGGGGCAGGGTGGGTTGTCGCCGCGCTGCGCTGTGAGCCAGGTCGCTGCCCTGGTGGCCGATGCTTGTGAGAGCCAGGCGTCCTGGACTACTTCAGTCAGCTCCTGCAGGCTGAGTTCGCCGATCCGGCTCGCACGCAGCAGCACCGATGAGTGGCCGTCGAAGTGTGGCGTGGTGAAGAACGACGACGCTTGATCTTGAACCAATGCCTGCTTGTCGGACTCGGACGCTACCCAGAACACGATCACGTCCGGGTAGCGCTCCCCGGTCTCGGGATCGACGGCATCGGGGCGAGGGTTGCGGAAGAACACGAACGATTTGCCGCCGACCTGATAGACGGGATTGCCACGTGGCCCGTGCCTGACCTTGACATGGGGCATGCGCAAGGCCAGTGCGTGCACGTCCTCTTCCCGCGCGCGACGCGGCTGAGCCGACATGACCGCAGCGTAGGCCACTACCTGATCACTCCCGACCGATGAGTTCCGCGCACGGGCACAGTCTTGTTCTTCGTCCGGGAACGTCCCGGGGCGAGAGAGGAATGACCGATGCCTAAGACCGTCCCCTGCCTGTGGTTCGACGGACAAGCTGAGCAGGCAGCAGCGCACTACGTCGCGATCTTCCCGCACTCCGAGATTCTCAGGGTGACTCGCTACGGACCCGGGACGCCCGGGCCCGAGGGCAGCGTCATGACCGTCAGCTTCAGCCTCGACGGGCAGCAGTTCGTCGGGCTCAACGGCGGGCCGCAGTTCACCTTCAGTGAGGCCATCTCCTTCGAGATCTACTGCGCGGATCAGGACGAGGTCGACTACTACTGGGACCGGCTGTCCGAGGGAGGGGAGCCGGGACCGTGCGGGTGGCTCAAGGACCGGTTCGGCGTCTCGTGGCAGGTCGTGCCGACCGTGCTCCTGGAACTGATCGAGGACCCTGACCCCGCCCGGGCACAGCGGGCTTTCCAGGCCATGCTGAGCATGGGCAAGATCGACATCAGGGAGGTGCAGCGGGCGGCTGACCAGATACCGGCCTGACCCGACGCGCGAGGCTCAGGCGATCGCCCTCCAGGTGTCTGTGGTGGTTGTGCCGATATTCGGACCGCAAAGGGGGTCCTCGGGCTCGGGGGTGGCGACGCTGTGTCGACTGCGGGCCGGGTCTACTGGTGGGGAAATGACCCGGTTGTCCAGTTCGCGCAGTTGTGTGCTCAGGTAGGCCTTCAGACGGCTGCGGTAATCCCGTTCGATCGTGCGTAGCTCGTCGATCTTGTGTTCCAGGATGTTCTTCTCCTGGCTGATCGCACCGAGAATCTCGGTGTGCTTGCGGGCCGCCTCGTGCTCTAGCGCCGTCGCCCTCTCCCGGGACTGCCGGTCCAGGTCCTCGGCTTTGCCGTGGGCGTCATGGAGCATGGTCTGGGCGCGGGTCCTGGCTTCGTCGACCATGCCGTCGGCCTTGGCCTGCGTCTCGGAGAGCAGCTGCTGGGTCGTGGTTCGGGCCTGGCACAGCATCTGGTCGGCTTCGGCCTTGGCGTCGCGGGTCAACCGGTCGGCGATCTGTTGGGCAAGGCCCAGCACCTTGGCGGCTTGGGCGTGGTGGTCGCCGGCCGGCGAGGTCTGCTTCGGCGGTGGCACCAGCGGGTGGAGGCTGCGGCCGGTGTCCGTCGGGGCGGCGCGCAGTTGCTGACAAAGTTGGCTGACCCGGTTGTGCAGGTCGTCGTTCTCTTTGATCAACCGAGCCAGCTCGGCACCGACCAGGTCGAGGAAGGCGTCCACCTCGCTCTCGTTGTAGCCCCGTTTGCCGATCGGCGGCTTACTGAACGCGAGGTTGTGAACGTCGGCGGGGGTTAATGGCATCGGATCACCTCTCACACCTCTCGACTGGGCGTACCGGTCTGGCCGCACCTCCAGCGGGCGTCGCCCGACGCGGCGAGTTCGCAAGGTAGTTAGCGCCGTAGGCGCTGAGCGGGAGCGTCGGGGTGCTGGGGGTGTATCAGGTTGCGTAAATCGTCGAGTACACCGTGTCGAGTACCGTGGCAGATCTTGCATGCCTACGCAAGAGTCGCTGCAGTCCAGTGGTCGGAGTTCGGACTTTCGCACGGTTTGTCTATTTGATATCGAGTGACGCAGCGAGCTCGAGCACTGCGGCGACGAGGTCGTTGCCCTCCAGCAGCGTGGCGTCGTTGTGGTCCGCTCCGGCCACTTCGACCGCGCACACCGGGCCGCCGGCAGCGGCGGCTACCGCCGCGCTGTGCTCCGGCGGCACGATCGTGTCGGCGGAGCCATAGACCACCGTCGTGGGCACCCGAACCCGGCTGATCAGCTCGATCACCGGGAAGCGGTCTCGGAGCAGCAGCCGGACCGGCAGCAGCGGGTAGTGCCGGGAGCCCACGGCGGCGAGGTTGGTGAACGGCGAGCGCAGCACGAGCCCTCCGGGTGGCTGCTCGGTCGCGAGGCGGGTGGCCACCGCCGCACCGAGGCTCTCCCCGAAGTAGATTAGGCGTTGCGCCGGCACCCCGTGGTCGGCGAGATATGCGCGCGCGGCGCGCGCGTCGGTGATCAGCCCACGCTCGGAGGGTTTGCCTGGGTTGCCGCCGTATCCGCGGTAGTCCAGGAGCAGCACCGCGAAACCCTTGGCGGCCAGCCGGCGGGCCAGTGGAGCGCGCAACGCGCGGGAGCCGGCATTGCCCGGCGTGACAAGTACGGTGATGCCGCGGCCGGTGCCGGTCGGTGCGACGTACCAGGCGCCGAGCGTCAGCCCGTCCTCCGTCCGTAGCGTGATCTCCCGCGCCCCCGGCAGCGCGCTGCCGGCGGGCGGGACGGCGGTGTCCGGAAAGTAGATCAGGCGGCGCTGCAGCAACCACAACAACGCGGTGGGCACGACGATCAGGGTGATCAGCAGGACCAGCCCAGCGCGCAGCACCCTATTCACAGTGGATTGACTGGATCTGCGTCCCGTGCTGTTGCGCGCAGGGCACCGATAATCAGCATCACGCCGGCCACGATCAATCCGACCAGGGTGCCGAGGCCAGCCGAAGTCAGCCACCGCGGGATGGTCGGCTCGGGTAGCACATACGGTGGCGTCAGCACCTGGGCCGCCGATCCCGTCTGACCGGTGAGCTGGATCTCGTCGATCCGGGCCTGGAGCGTCTTCTCCCACTCCAGGGATGTGGTGAGTTGGGTCCGGGTGTCGTTGAGCGTGGGCTGGGGGGTGGTTCCGGCCAGCACCTCGGGCACGAGCTGCCGCTCCCGGGTCTGGAGCGCCGTGGTGTTCTGGCGGGCCTGTGTCAGCTGGGTGCTGAGGTTGCGGGCCACTCCGCTGGGCTGGCCGGCCAGCGCCAGGTAGCCATCCACCACGGCCTGCAGGGTCTGCGTCGCAGCCGGCTCGCTGGCCGCGTGGACCTCGACCTCGATGACGTTGCTGTTCCCCACGACGGAGGCGCTGACCTCCTTGTCGAGGTCCTCGAACAGCCGTTGTTGTTTCTGGGCAATGGGTTCGAGCACGGCCCGGTTCTTCAGCAACACCAGCTGGGTGGCCAACTGGCGATCCTGCCTGAGCGGATCTCCGCCCTGATCGGCCACGCTGATGGAGTAGAGGACCTCCGCGCGCGCTCCGTAGGTTCTCGGTAGCACCAGCGCGCCGAGCGCCCCGGCGCCAGTGCCGAGCAGGATGATCGTCAGTGTCCACGACACCAGGCGCGGAGTGAGCCAACGGGCACGGTGAGCTACGGCGGGAGGCTCGATCCGACCCGCTGCATGGGGCGGTGGCATGCCGTCTTGCCGGACGGGCCGGTGTAGTCGCTCTTCGTAGCTCATCGGACGTCCATGTGGATGTGTCACCCCGTGTGGATGTGTCACCCCGTACTGAACAAGTACCAGACAAGTGAGATCGGCACGAGCCGTCTGGGCGTGTCGCCCCGATGGGGGTCACACTGTGTTCCTGAGCGAGATGGGTTCCTGAGCGAGATGGGTTCATGAGCGAGACGGCGGCACGGGGTAGGGCTGCGGAGGACGAGGCTCCTACCGAGCTCAAACGGGTGATCGGTCCGAAGCTGCTGTTCTTCTTCGTGATCGGCGACATCCTGGGTACCGGGATCTACGCGTTGACCGGCACTGTCGCGGGTCAGATCGGTGGTGCGTTGTGGGTGCCGTTCCTCGGTGCCTTCCTGGTGGCCTTCCTGACCGCGTTCAGCTACCTCGAGCTGGTCGGCAAGTACCCGCGGGCGGCCGGGGCCGCGCTGTATGCCAACCGGGCGTTCGGGATCCCGTTCCTGACCTTCATCGTCGCGTTCACCGTGATGAGCTCGGGCATTACCAGTGCCTCCTCGGCGGCGGTGGCGTTCGGCGAAACGTATCTCAGGGCGTTCCTCACCCTGCCCACGTGGGCGGTCGCGATCGTCTTCATCGTGTTGCTCGCGCTGGTGAACTTCCGGGGGGTCGGTGAGTCGCTCAAGGCGAACCTGATCCTGACCTGCATCGAGCTGTCCGGACTGCTGATCATCATCGTGATCGGGATCTATGCGGTCGGTTCGGGTCAGGGCGAACCGAGCCGGCTCACCCAGATCGACACTGCCAACTCCGGTGTGCTGCTGGCGATCACCTCGGCTACCGCGCTGGCTTTCTTCGCGATGGTGGGTTTCGAGGACTCGGTGAACATGGCCGAGGAGTGCAAGGAACCGGCCAAGATCTTCCCCCGCGCGATGCTGCTCGGCATGGGCGCCGCCGGGGTGATCTACATCCTGGTTGCCGTCACCTCCTCGCTGCTGGTCCCCGCTGACCGGTTGGCCGAGCTGAAGAGCGGCGCGTTGCTCGAGGTGATCAGGGTCGGCGCACCTGGCTTCCCGCTGGGTCTGTTCGCCGTCATCGGGCTCTTCGCAGTGATCAATTCCGCGTTGATCAACATGTTGATGGCCAGCAGGCTGGTCTACGGCATGGCAGGAGAGAAGATCATTCCGCGGATCCTGGGTACGGTGCACCCGACCCGGCGTACCCCATGGGTGTCGATCCTGTTCACCAGCGCGATCGCCGTGATTCTGGTCAGCTTTGTCCCGTTGAAAGGTCTGGCGGGTACCACATCGCTCCTGCTGCTCGAGGTGTTCACCCTGGTCAATGTCGCGTGCTTGGTGTTGCGCCGCCGGCCTGTCGAGCACGAGCACTTCCGTGCTCCGAGCTGGAGCCCGTGGCTCGCGGCGCTGCTATGCGGATACCTGGTCACCCCGTTGTCCGGCCGCCCCCCAGGTGATTACCTGCTCGCCGGCGTATTGCTGGCGGTCGGCGTCCTGCTCTGGGTGGTCAACTGGCTGTTCGTGGGCAAGCGTGAGTCGGATCCGGAGGCGCTGTCCCCGAAATGACACTCCAAGCCGCGAAACCACCGAGTACGTCTGCCACCGTCGCGAAGCCACCGGCCCGCAACGCGGAGGCCGCGATCGACGATCGGTAGCCGCTGGCGCAGTACACGACGGTCGGGGCACTCGTGTCCAACTCCGCCATCCGGTCGATGAGGGCAGCCAGCGGGATGTGCCGGGCCCCGAGCACGACACCGGCCGCCAGCTCGCCCGGGTTGCGGACGTCGATGATCTGCAGTCCGGGTTCCTCGGCCGACCATGCCGCGAGCTCGGCCGCCGGTAGGCGCGCCGCGGTGTGGGCGAGGTCGGGATGCTGTGCCAGCACCTGCTCGACGTCGGGCAGGTAGCCGGCGACGTTGTCGAACCCGATCCGGGCCAGCCGCACCCGCGCCTCGGTCTCCCGGCCCGCATCGGTGATCACCACGATCGGCTGGCCTGCTCGGACCACATCGCCGGTGTACTCGGCGAAACGGCCGTCGAGCCCGACGTTCACCGAGCCCCGCAGATGCCCCGAGGCGAACACCTCAGGCGCCCGGCCGTCCACGATCGCCGCACCGTTCTGGTGCAGCTGGATAACCTCGTCGAGATCCAGGGCCCGTGGCGGCGCACGGTCGTCGAGCAGCTCGTGGTGATGGCGGTTGGCGTCGGAGGCGAACGCGAAGTACAGCGGCGCCACCGACTGGCCTTGCGTGACGACCTCGACGAAATCGTCCTCAGCCATGGGTTGTAGGGCGTAGTTGGCGGCGCGCTGCTCGCCGATCGTCGATGACGTGGCGTTCGAGAGGGCCTTGCCGCACGACGAGCCGGCGCCGTGCGCCGGGAACACCCGGGTGGAGTCGGGCAACGTGAGCAGCTGCTCGTGCAGCGAGCGGTAGAGCCGGCGAGCCAGCTCCTGCGCGGTCCACCCGGATGACGACAGCAGGTCGGGTCGCCCGACGTCACCGATGAACAAGGTGTCACCGGTGAGCACACCCCAGGGCTCGGCGTCGGTGCCACGCTCCCAGATGACCACCGAGACGGACTCCGGGGTGTGACCCGGGGTGTGCCGGACCTCCAGTACCAGCTCGCCGAGACTCAGTCGCCGGCCGTGCTCGAGGGGATCGACCGCGAAGTCGGTCTCGGCCACGCTTCCGTAGGAGATCACCGCGCCGGTGGCCTGCGCCAGCTCCAGGTGCCCGGATAGGAAATCGGCGTGGACGTGGGTCTCGATGACCCGCTCGATGCACAGGCCCTCGGATTGGGCGTCGGTGAGGTACCGCGAGACGTCCCGCTGCGGATCGACGACCACCGCCCGGCCGCTCGACTCGTCACCCACCAGGTAGCTGAACAGCGACAGGCACGAGAGCTGATACTGGCGAAAGATCATCAGCCTCATCCTGTTCGAGCTGGGCAGCGTTGCCCTTACCAGTACACCACCACTACACCGCTGAACTGTGGTGCGAAAGTCCGCTGGTCGAGCTGGACTGGCTGCGCGCGCACCGGCTTGCGCAGAGTCATGTCGCGGTTGTGATCCTCGTCGGGAGGTGGAGATCGGTTGTCCCCGCAGCTCTTCATACTCCGTCGGTCGACGCTGCATCTGGCACGGATTTGGCATGGTCGGCTGTAGGTGGGCTTGACCTACTCGCTCTCCGTTTCCTCAGGCTCGGACGGCCTCTGCGTCGGATCGGCCGGATCGAGGCCACCGCTGGCGGCAAGAGCGGTGATTGGGTGGCCGGGATGACTGGACTATTGCGGGCGCCGGGCCCGGAATAACCAGATGAATCACGTTCTGTTTTAGGGGGGCCGGAATGAAACAACAACTTATTTCATTACATTTAGGGTGTGATCGAATGAAGATGTTCAATCTTGACAAGATACTCGGAGCCGATGGGACGTACTCCTACAACTACGACGAAGTCGGTGTACCCGACTTCGTCTAGTATTTTTTTCGCTAAACTCTCGTCGGTTAGTGCTTGCGCGGCACCCGCGGTGCCAATGCCATAAAAACCCATAATAAGCGTTGCGGATAACGAAGAATTCGAACTGAAGGGATTGGAAGTGCGAATGATGAAGCCGTAGTCGAAATGTACTTCTGTGCGACTCTCGTTGTGCTCTGGTGTGTAGCGACGACCCCCGACGACGACTTCTAGACGGTCTCCATCGATCTCGATTGATAGAGGCGGAGCGAGCAGTCTTAGCGCTTCTCTTGAGATCTCGTTCGAGTTTGGACCGCCGATTATCAGAAGATTATTCGACGTTAGGTTTCTCGCCGAGCGAATCGTGGATTCGACAATTGAGTATGCAATGTGTAACCGAATCAGCGTTGGGATCAGCGAAGTCAAGACCCGAACTTCGTCGAAGCTTGCTCGCGGAGTGCCCCTCAGTGAAGTTCCAGACTTGGCGCTCAACGTAATAGTGAGATCCGATTTTGGGCCCATGCCTCGCCAGATGCGACGAGTAGCACGGGTTCGAAAGAGTACGACAAGCTGCCGGGACGCGAATCCTAGAAAGACCAGCGCCACACCTGCGACGATGTTAATCGTGAACTCGTTTAACATGAATGGAACCCGAGGTATCCAAGGTGAATTTTCACAAATCCGCCTACCAGGTGACGAAACATTTCCTAACTCTTTTCTATTCTCGGAAGGATATGGAAATGATCAAGTATCCGCTCGCTATTCTCTCGTAGCCGTCCCTGCACGGGTAGTATCGCTCAACGGGTCCGATGACCAGCACTCGACGCGGCCGACAAGTCGGTGTCACCGTCGCGGAGAGTCGGGCAGCTGTTGTCCTGGATCAGGCAACCGTCTTGCGCGTCGCGGGGACAAGTTTGCCTATGAGGATCGACCGGTCGTATCTGCAGTCGGTGCAAGTGCCAATCTCTTGATCCGTAGTCATACAGGTTGTCCAGGATTGAGCCTCGTCATCGGGTCCAGGTCTGAGGATGCACACGGCCGTCCGTAGTGCCGGTGGCTGACCACCGAGTCGCGCGATGGCGCGGCCCAGTTTGGCAGCTGCATTCCCTACGGCGATGGCCGGTTCACCGAACGCGGTAGGACACTGAGCGCCCTCGCGGTATAACTCTGTGTTGTGACGAGGACCGCGCTGCGCGAGCCCTCGACGGGGGTGGATCGTGGTCTGCGGGCTGATCTGACTGCCGTCGGGGGCGTCGCGTTGCTGGTCGCGGTGGCGGGGGTGGTCGGCGCCTGGTTACTCGATCACGGGGTGCCGCTGCATGTCGACGCCCCGCCATTGGGTGCGCAGTGGCTCGTCCACTATGGCCCGGGGACGGTCCCCGCGGTGCTCATCGCGCTGCTGGTCGTCCTGCGCGGGCCCGAGCTGGCGGCCCGAACGCGGTGGCGGCCGTTACTGGGGCTCGCCGCGGTCGCGTCGCTGGCCTGGACACTCAGCCTGGCGCTGATCGACGGGTGGCAGCGGGGGGTGGCCGGTCGGCTGGCCACCCGCACCGAGTACCTGCACGACGTCCCGAGGGTCGATGACCTCGGTGTGATGCTGCGCAGCTTCGCCGAGCACATCGAGGGTCTGCGACCTGACTCGTGGACCACCCACGTCGCCGGACACCCCCCCGGAGCGCTGCTGGTCTTCGTCGGCCTGGACCGGATCGGGTTGCCCGGCGGTGGCCCGGCCGCGCTGCTGTGCATGCTGCTCGGGTCCTCGGCCGGTGTCGCGGTGGCCGTGGCGCTGCGGGCGCTGGGTGCGGAGGCCACCGCGCGCGCCGCGCTGCCGTTCGGGGTGCTGGCCCCCGGTGCTATCTGGATCGGGGTGTCCGCGGACGGTGTGTTCGCCGGGGTGCTGGCCTGGGGGGTGGCGCTGCTCACCGTCGGTGCCGCCCTGGACCGGCTCGAGCTCCCAGCTGTCGCGGCGTCCGTCACGGGTGGGCTGCTGCTCGGGGCGTCGCTGTTCGTGTCCTACGGGTTGGTGCTGGCCGGGCTGCTCCCGTTGGCTGTCGCGGTCGCGACCCGCCGGGTGGCGCCGCTGCTGGTGGCTGGAGCGGGTGTGGCGGCCGTGGTGGCCGCCTTCGCCGCCGCCGGGTTCTGGTGGTTCGAGGGGTACCAGCAGGTCACGATCCGGTACTACCAGCCGGGGGAGTATGGGTTGCTGCGCCCGTACAGCTACTGGGTGTGGGCTGACCTGGCCTGCTTGGCGGTGGTGCTCGGCCCGGCTGGGGTGGCTGGACTGCGGCGGGTGCTCACTCCAGGACAGCGCCAGCCCCGCGCGCTGGTGCTGCTGTGCGCCGCGGCCGGGATGGCGGTGCTGCTCGCCGACCTCTCCGGGCTGAGCAAGGCTGAGGTGGAGCGGATCTGGTTACCCTTCGCGGTCTGGCTGATCGCCGGTGCCGGGCTGCTGCCGGCGCGGCAGGCCCGTTACTGGCTGGCTGCCCAGGCGGTGCTCGCGCTGGTCGTCAACCACCTGCTGCTCACGACGTGGTGACCGGCTCGCGCAATGGGTCGGTGGCGAAGCGGGTGATGCCCTCGGTGAAATCCACTCGTGCCTGGTAGCCGAGCAGCTTGGTGGCTCGGGTTGGGTCGGCTGTCACGT
>JBOHFF010000114.1:0-42288 GCA_050699515.1 Pseudonocardiaceae bacterium | reverse complement strand
GATCGGCGAACTGATCGCCGAGGCGATGGACAAGGTCGGCAAGGAAGGTGTCATCACCGTCGAGGAGAGTCAGACCTTCGGCCTCGAGCTCGAGCTCACCGAGGGCATGCGCTTCGACAAGGGCTACATCTCGCCCTACTTCGTCACCGACCCGGAGCGGATGGAGACCGTCCTCGACGATCCCTACATCCTGCTCGCCGCGACGAAGGTCTCGGCGGTCAAGGACCTGCTCCCGGTGCTGGAGAAGGTCATGCAGTCCAGCAAGCCGTTGATGATCATCGCTGAGGACGTCGAGGGTGAGGCGCTGGCCACCCTGGTCGTCAACAAGATCCGCGGCATCTTCAAGTCGGCCGCGGTCAAGGCGCCCGGCTTCGGTGACCGTCGCAAGGCGATGCTGACCGACATCGCCGTCCTCACCGGTGCCGAGCTGATCAGCGAGGAGGTCGGTCTCAAGCTGGAGAACACCGACCTGTCGCTGCTGGGTCGGGCGCGCAAGATCGTCATCACCAAGGACGAGACCACCATCGTCGAGGGTGCCGGCGACACCGACCAGATCCAGGGCCGGGTCAACCAGATCCGCGCCGAGATCGACAACTCGGACTCCGACTACGACCGCGAGAAGCTGCAGGAGCGGCTGGCCAAGCTGGCCGGCGGCGTTGCGGTGATCAAGGCCGGAGCGGCCACCGAGGTCGAGCTCAAAGAGCGCAAGCACCGCATCGAGGACGCGGTGCGCAACGCCAAAGCGGCCGTCGAGGAGGGCATCGTCGCCGGCGGTGGTGTCTCGCTGATCCAGGCGGGTGCACTGGCGTTCGAGAAGCTCGAGCTGACCGGTGACGAGGCGACCGGCGCCAACATCGTCCGGGTGGCGTTGGAGGCTCCGCTCAAGCAGATCGCCATCAACGCCGGCCACGAGGGTGGCGTGGTGGCCGAGAAGGTGCGCGGCTTGCCCTCCGGGCACGGTCTCAACGCGGCCACCGGCGAGTACGAGGACCTGATCAAGGCCGGCATCATCGACCCGGCCAAGGTCACCCGCTCGGCGCTGCAGAACGCGGCGTCGATCGCGGCCCTGTTCCTCACCACCGAGGCTGTGGTCGCGGAGAAGCCGGAGAAGAACCCGGCACCGGCGGGCGGCGGTATGCCCGACGGCGGCGGCATGGACTTCTGATCCCGCACCCGTTGAACCAAACGGGGCCGGTCCCACTCGCCTGGGACCGGCCCCGTTTCCCGTCTGCCCGTCCCGACTGCGTTCTGGGGACAGACTGCAGTAAAGAGCCGTCCGAGGACCGCGTTCTGGGGACAGACTGCAGTACTGGCGATTGCCGGTGGTCAGCGCTGGGCGACGATCAGGTAGCCGTGTGGGTAGTCGGGATCGTCGTGGTCGGGTGCGGGCCAACGGCCGAAGTCGGCGCCCATCTCGCCGAAATGGGTTACCTGCGGCTGCCAGCCGTGTTGCTCGACGAGAGCTTCAGGGGCATCGGTGCCGAAGCGCCACGGTGAGCCGTTGGCGGCCATCATCGCCAGGAAGTCCGCGACATATGGTGACCTGAGAAACGAGGTGCCGACGATGTCGGTGAGCAACCAGCTGCCTGCCACTGCGAGCTCACTTAACGTGCCCAGCACCTGATGGACTTGGGCTTCGGTCACGTAGAACAGCAGTCCCTCGACGAGCCAGATCGCCGGCCGGTGCCGATCGAAGCCTCCCTCATGCAGCGCCGCGGACCAGTCACCGGCCAGGTCGATCGGGATGGGGATCCGTCGGCAGCGCGGTGTCGCGGTCACCTGCGCCAAGCGGGTGGCCTTCAAGTCGAGAAGCTCGGGCCGGTCGAGCTCGAAAACGGTGAAATCGGCCGGTAGCTGCAGGCGGAACGCCCTGCTGTCCAATCCGGCGGCGACGATGACCAGCTGATTCACGTCGGACTCAGCCAGGATGCGCTGGAGCGCGTCGTCGAAGAACCTGGTCCGGACCGCAACGGCCTGGTTCTGCGAAACGCCTGGCGCGCGGGCCTCCATCCAGTCGAGGACTTCGCGACCCTGCGCTCCGGCCAGTTCTGCGGCGAGGGGATCGGTGAACAGCGGGTCCGGCCCGGCGGACTCCATGGCCCGCTTCATCGCGGTGTAGAGCGCAGTCGTCGCTATCGGATCCATCGAGAGTCCTTTCGCTGCCATTCGGTGGCGTGCCTGTTTCACCGCTGGTGATGGCCTGGTTGGTGGCCGTGTGACGTGTCAGGATTTCTGCTGTGAGAACTCCGCGCAAGCAGCGGATCCGCTTCGCCACCGCGGGGGACACGGTGCGCCATCGCCCTGCGATGCCGGCCTGACCGCGCAGGAGGCCGGCCCCCCTGGGCCGCAACTGCTCCGCCGGCTCGGTCTGGCCGATGCGGTCGTGCTGGGTCTGGGCTCGATGCTGGGTGCCGGGGTGTTCGCCACGTTCGCGCCCGCCGCGGCGGCCGCCGGTGCCGGTCTGCTGATAGCCCTGGCCATCGCCGCGATCGTGGCGTACTGCAACGGCATCGCCTCGGCCCAGCTCGCGGCCCGCTACCCCGAGTCCGGTGGCACGTACCGCTACGGCCGGCAACGGCTGGGACCGACCTGGGGGTTCCTGGCGGGCTGGGGATTCGTGATCGGCAAGACGGCCAGCTGCGCGGCGATGGCCCTGACCTTCGGCGCCTACCTGTGGCCGGCCCATCCCACCCCACCGGCGCTGGTCGTGGTGGTGGCGCTGACCGCGGTGAACTACGTCGGGGTCACCAAGACCGCCCAGCTGACCCGGGTTCTCGTCGCGCTGACGCTGTTCGCGCTGGTTGCGGTCGTGCTCGCCGCCCTGGGCGGTGGTCAGGCCGATTCAGCAAACCTCACCGGCTGGACCAGCGGCGGGCTGACCGGTATCACCCAGGCCGCGGCGTTGCTGTTCTTCGCGTTCGCCGGCTATGCCCGGATCGCCACCCTCGGCGAGGAGGTGCGCGACCCGGCTCGCACCATCCCGCTAGCCATCCCGATCGCGCTGGGCATCGTCGTCGGCGTCTACGCACTGGTCGGTGCCGCCGCGCTGGCCGCGCTGGGTCCCGCCGCGCTGGCCGCCTCGCCCGCTCCGCTCGCCGCGGCCGCCCAATCCGGCACCCTGAGCTGGCTGACGCCTGCGGTGCGCATCGGCGGTGCGCTCGCCTGCGCCGGTGTGTTGCTGTCGCTGCTGGCCGGGGTCGGCCGCACCGTCCTGGCGATGGCCCGCGATCACGAGCTGCCGGGCGTGCTGGCCGCCGTCCACCCGCGGTACCGGGTGCCCCACCGGGCCGAGCTCGTGGTCGGCCTCATCATCACCGCCATCGTGCTGGTCGCTGACCTGCGGGGCGCCATCGGCTTCTCCAGTTTCGCCATCCTGACCTACTACGCCATCGCCAACGCCGCCTCCTTCACCCTGCCTGGCCGCGGGCGCTGGTGGCGGCGCCCGCTGGCCGTGCTCGGTGCCGGCGGCTGCGCCTTGCTGGCGTTGACTTTGCCGCTGAGCACTGTGCTGATCGGCATCACGGTGCTGGCGGTCGGGCTGCTCCTACGCGCAGCCCGCTTACTCATGACCCCTTCACTTGGTCCGGGAGAGAGGCCCGTTTAGGGAGTGTCGCTGTCATTTTCTTGGCGTCCTTTCGATCAAATTCCAGGGTATGGGTCAGCTCAGCGATGTGGATCGGCTCCAGGATCGCTTCCCGCGTGAATGGCGGCATGATGGACAGCCACACGCGTCCTTGCCGCGCTACCACGATAATTGTCGCGGACACCCCGCCGCTGCTACGTACCGCGATCTTGCGATGCACGGCAGCCGTTGTCCGCGCGCTCTGCTTTGTGGGCCGATGCGGTGGCCGCACTCGATGTCGAACTCACTGACATGGAGCTTCGATTGTCACTCTGTCTAAATAGGTGCAGTCAAGAGTCCTCGGAGTGGAAGCATTGTGTCGATGTGCCCGGCGGCCAGTCGTTGCGGAACGTTAGCGTTTTACTCTGTCCCGCCGTTTTAATCAAAAATAAATCCTTGGGCTGTATATCCAGGCAGAATTTCGCAATGAGTGGCTCAGTGGTTGAGATCCGCTGCGCCGTGAGTGTCCCCTCCCAGTGTCCTGCCCCGAGCTGTCTGATGTCCGCAATGAACATGGCGGTGGGCAGCGCTGGAGAGTTGGGTGCGACGGCGAACGGAGCAGGGTCGCCGATATATTTCCACGTCAAGCCAGAATTGGGATTAGGAGCCGTAATGGAACAACATACCCACTGAAGTTGACATCGTCGCAGGTCCGGGGCTCCCAAAAATGTCTAACCGGATAAGTTATTTCATTACAATGACTTAGTAGGGTCGTAGATCCATTCGCCAGTCTCATTCCAGGTGAACCGTGGTGTCGCGCGGGGCGCGGGAACCTGCGGATTCAGCTGTAATGACAGCCTTGTCACTACATCGGTTTGTTCGAGTAGCGACAAAGTTGGCTGGATGTATAGCCAGATCTGGTCACCCTGCGCGATGCGGATCTGCGAGGGGATTGTGAGCATAAGCTGTGGTCGTTGGTGCACATCAAGCCAGGTCAGCGTCGAGATAATCACTGCCACCATCGATGTGACGATCGCCGTCCACCCCTGCGCGCCCGCCAAGGTGATCCGTTTGGTCCACGGTTGCCCAGCTTGGTTCACACTTTCTTGACTTTCCTGGAGTGAGGGTCGAGCATTGGCCATTGTGGATCCAGCTCCCTTCGCCTCGGGTTGAGCTTCGTTACATCGGACGGCCGTCTGTCCTGATTATCCCAACTGCTTCGAATCAACTTCGTGATGTGATCGGCCCTGCATGGGAATTCTGCCCGCTGATACGAAACTTCTGTCAACACTAGAAAACTTGATCACCACGTTCAAGCCTTCCGTCGGATCAGCGGTGATCGTTCTCCTCGGCTCGCGGTAGTGCTCGGTCGCGAGCGTCAACTTGATTATCTGCTACTCGCGTTGTTCTCGGCGACGGCCGAGAAGCAAACCTTAGCGTTGTCGAGGCACGGTATCCCGCCCGCAGTTCCAAGCGCCGCGCCGCCCCGGCACGTTGAATAGGAAGTAGAACGCCATGGCACCCGAGAGCGTGAGGTAGCACCGGTGGCCTGGACGAAGGCCGTGTTTGCCGTCTGAGGGCGTCGTCAACCTATCTCTCCGACCAAAGGGCACGGAGTCGAGTGTGACGACAGACCGCCTCGCGCTCTGACAGGACCGGTTAAGTCCGCTTGGTGCTAGTCGCCGGTCTGGTGGGGGGCGACGTAGCTCTTCGCGTCCGGTGATGCGAACAACGGCCGCACTTCCCGGATCCCGCCCGGCACCGCAGGATCCGGAACTCCGATGTAGTTCTCCCGGGCAGCCGGGGCGCCCGGCTTGGCGAAACTCAGGCCGGCGACCAGATTGTCCGTGCTGAGGGTGGGGAGCTGGCGCAGTGCCTCCTGGAGCCCGGACCGGCTCAGGTCGCCGTTGAGGCAGGCCCGCTTGAGCAGCTGACCCCAGATCCGGCCGATCGCATAGCCGTAGGGCACGCCACTGTTGGGCAGCTCACGGTAACCGGCCTGGCGGTAGGCCCCAGCGACGCGCTGGGCGGCGGGCACCGTCGAGGAGAAGGGCACCGAGCTGGCCGCCACCGAGAGGGCGTTGAGGGCTCCGACGGCCGGGCCGGACAGTAACCCAGGGGTGAACACGGGGCTGTTGCCGATCATCGGCACGTTCAGCCCCACCTCCTGGTTGGCCGCAGCAGCTGCGGCGGTCTGCTCCGGCGTGGTGCTCAGCGCGATCGCCCGCACCCGAGGCTCGGCGGCGAAAGCCGTCACGGCGTCGCGCATCGGCGACTCAATGCTGACCTTGGCCTCGCGCAGGATCAGACGGTGGCGCTGCGCGAAGTGCTGCGCGCCGCGCAGCCCGTTGGCGCCGTAGTCACCGTCGAGCCGGATGTGGCCGATGGTGTCGCCGTCGCGGATCTTGCCCTGCTCCATCAGAGCGGACAGACCGTTGATCATCTCGATGTCGTAGGTGGTGGCCGGGATGACCACGTACGGGTTGCTCAGCAGCTCCGAGGACGCTGGCAGGGCGACCGCGGTGGTCTCGTTGTCGATCAGGCGCTGACTCAGGGTCGCGGTGGCGGACGAGCTGGCAATCTGCATGAAGCCCAGCACCTGGGGCTCCAGGTCGGTGTACTGGGTGCCGGCCTGGACGGCGTTGTCCTGGTAGTCGCCGACCTTCAGGGTGATCTTCCGCTGGCAGACGCCGCCTGCGGCGTTGGTCTCCTTGATCCAGAGCTGCTGACCGCGGAGGACCCCGGTGCCGAACTCGGAGAACGGGCTGGAGTCATCGGTCAGCGCGCCGAGCACGATCTCGGTGCGGGTGACGCCGAAGTCGGTGGTGAGCTCTTTGGGTTTCGCGAATGATCCCGGGTCCTGGGTCGAGCAGCCGGCCAGGGCGAGTACGCCCGCCAACGCCACAGCCGGGACAACGAGCGAGCGCCGCATCCCATCGTCCCTTCGTCGACCCCCGACTGCCACGGTGTCCGTCGTATGAGGACAACGCGACCGGGACTGCCGGGGTGACGGCCCGGTGACCGCGCACTTCTGCGTTCAGGGCTGTGGAGCCGACCGGCGGATCGCGACCGCCACGATCAGCGTGGTCAGGAGCCCACCGGTGCCGGCGACGAGGAACGTCACGCGCGGGGTGGTGGCGTCGAGGAGCAGCCCGCCGAGCACGTAGGCCAGCGCGGCGGCGACACCGACAGCGCCGTAGAGGCTGCCGAACACGCGGCCGAGAAGAGCACGCGGCACGCTGCGTTGCAGCAGGGTGTTCACCGCGACGTCCATCGCCGCGATCCCGACGCCACGAACGGTCTGCACGACGAACGCGGCGGCAACCGCCCAGGCCAGGCCGGTGAGCAGGTTACCGGCGCTGCTGATCGCGAAGCCGGCGAGCAACAGTGCCACCAGGGGAATCCGGTGCGCTCGGGCGAGCAGCGCGTACCCGAGGAGCAGCCCGATGCCGACCGCGGCCAGCAGGAGCCCGGCAGCGGAGTCGCCACCACCGAGGGTGTCGGTCGCCAGGAACACCAGGGCGACGTCGTCGACGCCGTTGAACGCGACGATCGCGAAGAACCCGAGCCCGATCGTCCGGACCAGCGGCGTGGCCCAGATATAGCGCAACCCGGCCACGGTGTCCTGCCAGAAACTGGAACGCTGCGGGCTCGTCGGTGCTTCGCGCTCCGGCAATCGCAGGAACGCCAGCAGGATGGCCGAGACGAGAAAGGTGCCGGCGTCGGCGAGCAGGACGCCCTGGACGCCGAGGATGGGGAACAGCAGTGCGGCCAGCAGCGGCCCGAGTGCCTCGCCGCCGTTGGTGCCGATCCCTATCGCGGCGTTGGCGCTCTCCAGCTGATGATCTGGAACCACGGCGGGGACGGCGGCCCGGGACGCGGGCTGGAAGATCTGACCGGTGATCGCGCGCAGCGCGACCAGGATCAGCAACAGCGGCAGCGACGGCAGCCACCACGCGATCACCACCATCAGCGCACCCTGGACCACCTCGCAACCGATCATGACCCGCCTGAGGTCGAACCGGTCGCTGACTGTGCCGGTCAGCGGCCCGAGCAGCGCGGGAGCGAAATCGCCGACGAGCAGGAGCAGCGCGACCGCCAAGGCAGCCCCGGTGGTGTCGGCCACGTAGAGCATGAGCGCGACCAGGCTGAGCGAGTCACCGAGGAACGACACCGCCCGCGCTGTCCACAGCAGACGCAACGGCCGGTTCGCCCGCAGCAGGGACAGCGATCCCGTCCGATCTGATGCCTGGTTGTCCGCCACGACAGTGCGATCGTCCCATGAGGGCGCTCAGCCTCCCGAGCTCAACAGCAGAGTTTTTTGATCAAGAACCGACAGCTCTCCTGTTGAGTTCGGGAGGAGCGGAGTCGGGGGTGGGGACGCCACCCTGTTGCTGCACCGGATGATGCGGGCGAGCTTTCTGGCGATCATGAAACGGCCGCTGGCCCGAGCGCTCTACACCCGTGACATCGACACGCTGGGCAAGCTTGCCGCAAGCGAGCTCCTCCACGACCGGCAACGAGCCTCGGACGCGCTGTTCGCCGAGTACGTCGACCTGCTGCGGGAGCACGGCTTGCTGCGTACCGACACCGACCGGGCCACCCAGGTATACGCCATGGAGGCGGTCGGCGCGGGCTTCTACTTCATGGAGCAGTTCCTGCCGTCGCAGGAGCAGTTGCCCCTCGAGCGCAAGGCGGCGGCGCTCGCCGAGATCATCCGGCGAACCTTCGAACCACCGGAGGATCCTGACATCGAGACGCTGCGTGTCATCGCTCCCCGGGCCGTCGAGCTCTTCGACGTGATGCGCACGGGACGCCCACCCGACCCGACTACCGTTGTACGGGAGGAACCATGACCGCCCAGCACACCACCGCGCCGAGCGCCGAGGACGGTGGCGCCACCCTGCTTCCCTGGCTGCGCGAGATGCGGGAGCGCCAGCCGGTATGGCGGGATTCCTACGGCGTCTGGCACGTATTCCGCTACGCCGATGTCCATCGAGCGATCTCCGAGCCCGAGGTGTTCTCCTCGGACATCGGCCGGGTGTTGCCCGTCGGGCGCAAGCTCAGCGAGGGCAACCTGCCGCGCACCGACCCGCCACGCCACCACCAGCTGCGCCGGCTGGTCGGTGCGGCGTTCAGTCCGAAGGTGGTCACCGCACTCGCCCCGCGCATCGCGGAGATCACCGGTGAGCTGCTCGACGCCACCGGTGGCTCAGGCGAGTTCGACCTGGCCCCCGCCCTGGCCTACCCGCTGCCGGTCACCGTGATCGCCGAGCTGCTCGGCCTGCCGGCCGCGGACCGGGAGCTGTTCGGGATCTGGGCGGAGCGGCTGTTCAGCCGGGAGGTCGCGGACCCGACCGACCCGGAGCTCGGCAGGAAGATCGACGAGGCCACCGCGGACATGCTCGCCTACCTGCTCGAGCACTGCCGGGACCGCAGGGCCCGCCCGAGGGAGGACTTGATCAGCAAGCTGGCAGGAGTGGAGGTCGACGGTGAGCGGCTCACCGACACCGAGGTCGTCAACTTCTCCCTCGTGCTGTTGCTGGCCGGGCACATCACCACGACCGCGCTGCTGGGCAACACCGTCCTGTGCCTCGATGAGCATCCCGACGTGCTCGCCGAGCTGCACGCCGACCGCTCGCTCATCCCGGACGCCATCGAGGAAGTCCTGCGCTACCGCTCCTCATTCACCCAGGTCGGCCGGGTGACCATGACCGAGACCGAGCTGAGCGGCCAGGTCATCCCGGCGGATGCGATCGTCACGCCGTGGCTGCTGTCCGCCAACCGGGACGAGCGCGAGTTCCCCGGCCCCGACCGGTTCGACATCCACCGCGCCGCCAACCACCACGTCGCCTTCGGGCACGGCATCCACTTCTGCATCGGCCAGCTGCTGGCCCGGGTGGAGGCCAGGGTCGCGATGGGCGTGCTGCTCGATCGCTACGCCGACATCCGGCTGAATCCTGCTGTGCCGCTGAGGTTCTACAGCAGGGGGATCTTCGCCGCCCGCAACGTTCCGGTCATCGTGCGAGCCGCCTAGCGGTGGTTGCGCCGGGCACCTACGGTGAGCGCATGTTGCCCTGGTCAGCTGAGCTCGCGGGCCGGCTCGACGAACAAGTGATCGACAGCGAGCTGCTCCGCGGTAACCCCTTGGGCGACCCCGCGCGCCGCCCGCTGTGGGTCTATGTGCCGCCCGGGTACGACAGCTCGCAGCAGCGCTATCCGAGCGTGTACGTGATCCAGGGCTACACCGGACACCTGAGCATGTGGCGCAACCGCAGCGCGTACCGGCAGCCCTTCCCGGAGACCGCAGACGCGGTCTTCGCCAGTGGCGACGTCCCGCCCGCGGTGGTGGTCTTCGTCGACGCCTGGACGGCGTATGGCGGCAGCCAGTTCGTCGACTCCCCGGGCACCGGGCGCTACCACAGCTACCTGTGCGAGGAGGTCGTGCCGTTCGTCGACGCGCACTACCGCACGCTGCCCGACCGTGCACACCGGGCGATCAGCGGCAAGTCCTCGGGCGGGTTCGGCGCCATGATCACGCCGATGCTACGCCCGGACCTGTTCGGGGCGCTGGCCAGCCACGCCGGGGACACCCTCTACGAGCTGTGCTACCTCGCCGAGTTCGGCAAGTCGGTGCGCCACCTGCGCGACTACGGCGGTGACATCAACGCCTGGTGGACCGACTTCCGGTCCCGGACCGCGTTCACCAAGCCGGCCGATGAGCACCTGCTCATGATGCTCGGCCTCTCCGCGTGCTTCTCCGCGCGCGCGGACGGTACCCCGGAGCTGCCGTTCGAACCGCACACCGGCGTGCTGCGCGACGAGGTCTGGCAGCGTTGGCTGAGCTGGGACCCGGTGCGGATGGTGCCGCGGTACGCCGACGCGCTGCGCTCCCTGCGCGCGGTGTGGCTCGACGCCGGCACCCGCGACGAGTGGTATCTCGATCTCGGAACCCAAGCCTTCCACGAGGCCCTGCGCGCCACCGGCCTGCCCGACGAGCGGATCCACTTCGATCTCTTCGACGCCGGCCACGGCGGCATCGACTACCGCTACCCCCTCGCCCTCACCTGGCTCTGCCACCACCTCACCTAGCCGTCTCCCGGTCCCGTTCCCGACAGGGCGTGACGTCAGCTCGTTCGCGGCTGCCTTCTCCGACCGAGGATGAGTGCCGGCTGTAGTAGCTCTACCACGCTTTGATCTCTGTTCATCTCGATGTCCGTTCTTTATCCACTGTTAGTCCAAACGAGCTTTGATTTGACTCTTGTTACCCCCAAGTGCGCATTTTCGGTAACTAATACTCCATTAAATCCGCTTCTGCGGGGTTGTTCACCCAATCAGGGGTAACCCACAAGATGCAAGCGAGCTAAATTCCGCCAGATGAGCAGTACGTCGATCGCACCCCGCGAGGTCGTCGACGTCGAGTCTCGCCCCACCCCGTACCCCACGTCCGATCACGGACCTGGCACTCGTCGCACTGCTTCTCACCTGACCATGCGCTGATCCGAGGAGTTACTCATGCGCGCCTTTTACCGTTCTCGCCCGCCGTATACGGCTTCCCTCGGCGTGATGCTCGCCGTCGGCACTGCCGGAGCCATGGCGCTGGCCGCTCCCGCGCCGCAGGTGGTCACGCTGGCGGACCCCTCCACCGCATGCGGTGCCACCGGCACCCTGACCGGCACGAACCCGCTGGTCTGCACCTACACCACCACCGGGTCCGACATCTTCACCGTGCCCGATGGAGTGAACTCGGTCGATGTCGTCGTCGGCGGCGCCAAGGGAGGGCGATATTTCATTGCGGGTGACGAGGCTCACGGTGGCTCGCCGGCCGGTGACATCATGGGCCGCTCCGGCGGCAACGGCGGTCAGGCCGCGGGGACGCTGATCAGCCTCACACCAGGCCAGGTTCTCCAGGTCAACGTGGCGGCCAAAGGGGTCGACGGCACCGCAGCGAGCCGGTCCGGGGGCATGAACAACGGCCCCTCCGGAGGGCAGGGCGCGCTCGGCGGCTTCGGTGGCTCCAACGGCGGTGTGGTCGGCGGACCGGGTGACGCCAGTGGCTCCAACGGCGGTACCGCTCTGGGCAACGGCGGCAACGGATCGGGCGGCGGTGGTTCTTCGGATGTACGGACCAGCGCTGGCGGCTGCGCGGCGATGAACTGCGATCTGTCGACTCGTGTCTTGGTAGGTGCGGGCGGTGGCGGTGGCGGCGGCACGGGCGGCCAGGGCAACGCACTCGGTGACGAGGGCGGCGGTGGCGGCGGCGCGATCGGCGCTGATGGGGGCGCTTTGGTCGATGGTGGCAACCGTGGGTTCTCGGGCACCGGCGGGACACAGTCCGCGGGCGGGACCGGTGGGCTCAACGCCGCCCGGCACTCGGATCCGCCTCCGGCAAACCCCGACGATCCCCGTTTCGGCGGTGATGGCGCTGATGGCACCTCTGGTGGGGGCGGCGCCGGGGGAACCGGGAACCTTCCCTGCACCGGCACGCAGACTCCGCCCTGCTCGGGTGGGCAGAACCCCACGACATCGGGCGGCGGCGCGGGCGGCGGCGCGGGTGGCGGGTACTTCGGCGGGGGCGGCGGCTCCGGTGGTGGTGGACTATTCGGTGGCGGGGGCGGCGGCAGTGCCTTCGCCTCAGCGGCTGTCACCTCTCCGACTCTGACCGCGGGTGTCAACAGCGGCACCATCAATGGCGGCAACGGGCAGGTCACCATCACCTTTATCGCCCCGACGCCGACGCCGACGCCGACGCCGACTCCGACTCCGACTCCGACTCCGACTCCGACTCCGACTCCGACCCCGACTCCGACTCCGACCCCGACCCCGACCCCGACGCCGACGCCTACACCAGGGGCGACGACCACGACCACCACGCTGAACGTGATCAAGGCTGACCTTCCCGGCCCCGGTGGCTACGCCCTCCCCCTCGCGCAGGTGGTTCCCAATAACGCGGCCGGAACCGTCCAGTTCAAGGACGGCAACACGAACATTGGCGGCCCACGGCAGGTGATCGGTGGTGTTGCCATCGGCCAGCTGACGTTCCTGGGCGCGGGACCGCGCTCGATTACTGCCAGGTTCACCCCGGCCAACCCGTCGGCCTTCGGGCCGTCCACCTCGAACACCGTGACGTTCACGTTCTAGAAATAGCCCGAGTGAGCGCTGCGCCGGGAACCAGAGCCGGGGTGTGGGTCCGCCCGCACCCCGGCTCAAGTGGTCAACCCACCGGAGGTGATCTGCTTGGGTCTCCAGAGCAGGGCCCTGGCTGCGGTGCCCGCATGGTGAGGAACACCCATCGCATGATCATCAAATTCTCGCTTCGCGTGAACAACACCCTGACACCGACAGCCACGCTGATCTAACCGCAGGAAAGCCGCGCTCAACGCCTTCGAGATCACCTCCGAACAGATGCTTGTTCGCCGTATGGAAGTGTGACGATCGGGGCCGCCGCGACGCTGGCAACCCGTTGAGATAAATGACGCCTATCGAAACGGGAACCGCATTTGACGTTGGTGTCCCGCCCCGAATGCGCGACGCTGGGCTTCGAAGGTGAGTAGGGCGAGTCCAGCAAGCGAACAAAGGATGGCGATAAACCCCACAACGGACGCCTGGTTGCGGTGGCAAGCCGGATGGTGTTGAGCGCTGGCTGTCCCTTGTGGGGCTATTGGTCATCCCTTGCTCGCTCGCTGGTCTTGTGGCGTTCGTCTGCAGGCCGCAACGTGCTCAGGATGAATTCCGTGCTTGCGGAGGATCCCCGATTGCGGGTCCCTATCTGCGGTGAAGCGGCCGGTTGTTCTCCGGTCCTGCGCTGGTTAGCCATACGAGACCGACGCCTCCCTTTGGTCCGACGCCCTGAGCCGCGGATGGCCGCGGCAGCGTTACGGGCATGGTGGCTGCGGCGTCGGGTGGCCTCACTGGTCATCTCGGCGCTGGTGGTGCTGGCCGCCCTGATCACCGGACTGGTGGCGCCGGCGGCTGCGGGCGCGGCCGCTACCCCGATCACCGCCTACGTCATCAACAACGCCGGGAACACGGTGACGCCGATCGACGTGTTCACCAACACTCCGGGCGCGCCGATCACCGTCGGCAACGCGCCACGAGGGGTCGCAACGACCCCCGACGGCAAAACTGTCTACGTCACCAACCGCGACGACGACACGGTGACGCCGATCGAGGTGGTCACCAACACCCCGGGCACTCCTATCCCCGTCGGGGCGTTCCCGTTCGGGGTCGCGGTCACCCCCGACGGCAAGACCGCTTACGTCGTCAACAACAACAGCAACAATGTGACGCCAATCGACGTGGCCACCAACACTCCGGGCACCCCCATCCCGGTCGGCAACGATGCGCACGCTGTCGCGTTCACCCCCGACAGCAAGACTGCCTACGTCACCAACTCCGCGAGCAACTCGGTGACGCCGATCGACGTGGCCACCAGGACACCAGGCATCCCAATCCCCGCCGGCAACAATCCGCAGGGGATCGCGATCACCCCCGACGGCAAGACCGCCTACATCACCAACAACGGCAACGCCGGCAGTGCCACGGTGACGTTGATCGACATTGCCAGCAACACCCGCGGCATCCAAATACCCGTGGCCGACCGCCCGGTCGGGATCGCGATTACTCCCGACGGCAAGACCGCCTACGTCACCAACCAGCGCATCAACGCGGCGACGCCGATCGACCTGGCCACCAATACCCCCGGTACCCCTATCCCCGTCGGCGACGGTGCCCTGCCGTTCGCCATCGCGATCACTCCCGACGGCAAGACCGTCTACGTCGTCAACCGGGACAACGACACGGTGACGCCGATCGACGTGGCCACCAATACCGCCGGCATCCCCATCCCCGTCGGCGACCGCCCGATCGGGATCGCGATTACCCCGCTGGCCAGGGCGACGGCGACCACGACCACCCTCAACGTGATCAAGGTGCCTTTGCCGTTGGGGCTGGGCGGTGTCGTGGTGCCCACCGCGACCGTGGCGCCGCCGAACGCGGCCGGGTCCGTTCAGTTCACCGATGGGGCGGCGAACCTCGGCGCCCCGGTGCCGGTGATCGCCGGCAGAGCCACCGGGCCCGTCACCTTCCTGAAAAAGGGTCCGCACTCACTGACCGCGGTGTTCACCCCGACCAACCCGGCCAGTTTCATGCCATCGACGTCGAACACCGTGACCTTCACGTTCTAGCGAGATCAGGCGGCGCCGGAGGTCATCCCTTCCGCGACGCACGGCATCGTGCTGCGAGGTATTCGGTGACATCACTGCTGGGTGCGGACACGACGCCCATGAGGCTGGCTTCCTCGAGGTGGTGGGATGCCGCGCCGGAGATGGCGTCGGAGACGATCAGGACCCGGTAGTCGCGTTCGCTGGCGCCATACACCGCGGCGCGGGGACAGTTGGGGTAGTTGCACCCAGCGATGACCACGGTGGTCACCCCGAGGTGGCGCAGGTGCCGGTCCAGGGGTGTGCGGTGAAACGCACCCCAGCGTGGCTTCCACATCGCCCACTCCTGCTCGGCGAGTTCCTGGCACCTACCATCCATTAGCATCTCGGGGTCCAGCGGGGTGGCGCCCTCAGGTCGTAGCTCCGCGACGATCTGTGAGCCGTCGGTGCCGGGCCGCGCGATGGGCGCGCCACGGGCGATCGAGGTGCGGCGCGCCAGGTCCACGTCGTCACCGTCGTAGAGGCGGACGACGTGCACGATCGGCAGCCCGGCTGCCCGGTAGGTGTGCAGCAGCCGGGTGATGGCGGGCAGCACTCGGGTGGTGCCTGGAATGGGGAAGGTGCCGCCGTCGACGAAGTCCACCTGCGTGTCGATCACCAGGAGGGCGGACTGTGCCAGCTGAGGCGTGATGTGCGGGTCAAGATGCTCGATCATGATTGATCCCACCTCCGCAGGTGTCCGTCGGCTGAGCGGGTCGTCACTCGTCGTCGGGATCGAGGGGACCTTCGATCTTGGGGTGCAGCGGGCAGCCGTCTTTGATCACCATCTGCACCGCATCGCCGCCCCAGTGGCCGCGGCCGTAGTTGTTGCGCTCGGGGTCGCAGAGGCATCCGGCCTCGACAGCCTGCGGCGAGCCCGGCAGGTGCGCTACCGCGCCATCACGCAGGGTCAGCTTGACGAACTTGCCGTCGGAGGAGGGCAGCAGCAGGTACTCCTCGCCGTTGGGCGATGTCACTGTCACCATGCTCGCCGCGCCGACGGGATCAACTCCTCGCAAGTCAGCAGCCCACCGCTGGGCGACATCGTCGATCTCCGCGGTCACCGGCGTGGTGGCCGAGCTGCTCTTGTCGCGGTGCGGGTGGCCTTGCACGATGGCGAATCCACCGGCGAGCGCGCCCGTCTTCTTGTTATAGGTCCACATGGTGTCGACTTCGATGGACGGTGTCATCACCCCGGCTTCGTCCTGGTTGCAGATGTGCACCTGAACGTCGCTGTCCAACCCGTCGGGCAGTCGAGCTGCCATTTCCTGCAACTTCTCGATGACCTCGCGGATGTTCACCGCAGTCTCCTCCCCGGTAGGCACCATCGCGCCCGGACCGCACATCTGCCGTCGATGGTAGGGAGGTTGCGCTCCGAACGGTGTACCTCCAGCCCGCCGAGCCGGCTGGAGGCCGCTACCGATACCGGCTGCTCGTCCATCTCACACTGATTAGCGTAGGCGCTAGCCTGGCGCTCGTGTCACTGCGGCTGACGGGGATCAATCGGTATCCGATCAAGTCCTGCCGGGGTCACGCGGTTGATAACGCCCTTGTCGAGCCGTGGGGCCTGGCTGGTGATCGGCGATGGATGCTGGTTGACGACGCCGGCGATGTCGTGACCGCACGGGAGTACCCGCAGCTGGTGCTGGTCACCCCGGAACCCCACCCTGCCGGACTGCTGGTGCGGGTGCCGGAGATCGACCCGCTGCTGGTCGGCACGCCGAGTGGCGCCAAGCTTTGCGACGTACGGCTCTGGGCGAACGAGGTGGCCGCCTCCCCCGCGGCGGAGGAGGCGAACGCCTGGTTCAGCAAGGTGGTCGGTGACCCGGTCCGGCTGGTTTACCTGGACGATCCCACGCGGCGCCGGCCGAACCCCCGGTACAGCCGTGCGGGGGATCGAGTGTCCTTCGCCGATGGCTACCCGCTCCTGTTGGCCACTGAGCAATCCCTGGTCTCGCTCAACGATCTCATCGCCGAAGGAACGCGGCCGGAGGAAGGTCCGATGTCGATGACGCGGTTTCGCCCCAACCTGGTCGTTGCGGGGGCAGCCGCCTGGGCCGAGGACGGCTGGCGGGTGCTCCGCATCGGCACGGCGCGCTTCCGGGCGGTCAAGGCTTGCGAGCGTTGTGTGCTCACCACGATCGACCCCGGCACCGCAAGGAAAGGAAGGGAACCGCTCACGACGCTCGCCCGGCATCGGCGGTGGGATGGCAAGACCTGGTTCGCGATCAACCTCATTCCCGACTCTCCGGGCGGGACCCTTCACGTCGGCGACCAGGTCGAGGTCCTCGAGCAGGTCGAGACCGCCGAGCCGTTGCGCTAGAGACGACCAGTGACCGAAGATCTGCCGGAACTGATCCTCGCCGACGCCGCCGCGTGGCGGACGTGGCTGGCTGAGCACCAAGTCGAAGGGGTAACCGGATGCGTCGCGAAGCCGACTCGATGACACCGGACGGGCTGGGATTCGGCGCCGCGACGATCGGTAATCTCTACCGGGCGGTATCCGACGAGACAGCGCACGCCACCGTCGACGCGGCCTGGAAGGCTGGAGTGCGGTATTTTGACACCGCCCCGCACTACGGGCTCGGGTTGTCCGAGCACCGGCTCGGCGTGGCGCTGGCGCACCGGCCGCGTGCCGATTTCCTGGTGTCCACCAAAGTCGGCCGGTGGCTGGAGCCCTCATCGCAAAGCGGCAGCGATCTGCGATTCGGTGGGTACGACGTTCCGGCGGCCTTCCGGCGCGTGTGGGATTTCAGCGCCGACGGGGTGCAGCGCTCGCTGGAGGCTTCGCTGCTACGGCTGGGCATGGACCGCATTGACATCGTCTACCTGCACGACCCGGACGATCACTGGACCGAGGCGGTCAGCGAGGCTTATCCCGCGCTCGCCGAGCTGCGCGCCCAGGGCGTGATCGGGCGGATCGGGGTCGGCATGAACCAGTGGGAGATGCCTGCCCGCTTCGTCCGTGAAACCGATATCGACTTCGTGATGCTGGCCGGCCGCTACACGCTCCTCGAACAGCCCGCGCTCCCCGAACTGTTGCCGCTGTGCGTGGAGCGCGGGGTCTCCGTCATCGCCGCGGCCGTGTTCAACACCGGTCTGATGTCCAGACCCGAGGTCGGGGACGACGCCCGGTACAACTTCACCCAGTCGCCTCCCGAACAGCTCGCCCGGGCCCGCCGGCTGGCGGCGATCTGCGCACGGCACGACGTGGTCCTTCCCCAGGCGGCGATTCAGTTCCCGCTCGCGCACCCCGCCGTGACCGCGGTCGTCATAGGTGCGCGGACAGCCGAGCAGATGGCCGACAGCGCCGCCTTGATGAACGCCCCGGTGCCCGAAGAGCTGTGGGATGACCTCCGTGCGGAGGGGTTTCTCGCCGACGACGTGCCGGTGCCCGCGGCTTCACGATGAGTTCGCCGGTACGTCGACCGAGATGCCGCCGGCGAGAACCGAGCGGTACGCGGCCTCGGCCAGCCGAACCGCGTAGGTCGCGTCTTCAGCCGTGACGGCCGCCTGTTTGCCGGCCCTGACCGAGCGCACGAAGTCCGCCGCGCCCCGATATATGGACGCGGTCCGCCAGCCACGCGGATCCGTGGCCACCCCGGGTAGCGCCATCCCGTAATCGGTCGGGTCACTGTAGACAGTCACGGTTGGGTCCGTGAGCTGGTCGCACACCACGGACCCGTTGTCTCCGTAGACCTCGAACCGCTCGCCCCACGGGACCTCGACGTTCAGCGCGACCTCCACCGAGAAGTGACCGCCGCCGGCGAACCGGCCGGTCACCACGGCACCATCTTCCACAGTGGATTCCGGGACATCGTGGTCCTGCGCCCAGTGCCGGGTACACGCCTGCACGGAGACGACCGGCTCGAACATCCACTTCAGCACGTAGAAGAAGTGCGTGGCGGCATCGAGGATCGCCGCGAACCCGAAGTTCTCGTGCTTCCACGGTTCGGTGGCATCGGCCAGTTCGCTCAGCGCGGTGCCGTACACGAACGCCCGGACAAGACGCACCGCGCCGATCCCGCCGGAGTCGACCACGTCCTTGATCCGGAGGTAGCTTTCGACGAACCGGCTGTTCTCCGACACCGACAGCAGGACTCCGCGCGTCCGCGCGGCGGCCATCAACTCCTGGCAAAGCACCTCGGAGACCGCCAGGGGCTTCTCGACCGTCACGTGCTTGCCGGCTTCGACCGCCGTCAGTACCACTGGATGGTGCAACAGGTGCGGAAGGAGAACGACGACGGCGTCCACGCCGGGGTGCGCCAGCAGATCCCGGTAGTCGGTGAAACCTGGCACGCCCAGGTCGGTGGATACCGAGGCCAGTTTGTTCTCGTCGTCGTCGCACACCGCTGCCACGTGTGCCTCACCCGGCAACGCGAGATAGCCCTTGAGATGCGCGGGACTGACGCGGCCAAGACCGATGACGCCGATGCCGAGCGATCCGATCATTTCGCCACCCATCCCGAGTCGACCAGGAGGTCAGTGCCGGTGATGAAGGAGGCATTGCCGCTTGCCAGGAAGGCGATGGCGTGCGCGACCTCCTCCGGCCGGGCCCAGCGCTTGAGTGCCTGTTCGGCCTCGCGGTCGGCCTTCACCTGCTCGTAGGGCAGTCCGAGGCGCTCCGCCTCGATCCGGATGTCCTCGCGGAGCATCGCCGTGTCGACCGAGCCCGGTGACACGCTGTTGACCCGGATGCCGAGTGGGGCGAGCTCCCAGGCCAGGCACCGCGTCATCGACAGGATGGCGCCCTTGCTGGCGGCGTAGACGGCGTGCTGGGTCTGGCCGATGTGTCCCGAGATCGACGCGACGTTGATGATGGCACCCCCGCCGCCCATCAGCGGGATGGCGTGCCTGCAGGCAAGGATCGAGCCACCGAGGTTCACATCGAGCGTCCGGCGGTAGTCGGCCCACGTCGTATCCAGGAACGGTTTCACCAGCACCGTCCCGGCGACGTTGACCAGGACGTCGACGGTGTCGCCGCGGTCGCGCAGCGCGCCGAAGACTCGCGCGACACCCTCTTCGTCGCTGACATCGCAAACGTGGTGCTCGAAACGTTCCGGATACTCCGGCACGGACGACGAAAGCTCCGGCGCGGGCAGGACGTCCAGGCCGACGACAGCGAACCCGTCCGCCAGGAGTCTCTCGACCGTGGCCGCGCCGATTCCCCGGGTCGAGCCCGTCACCACGGCAATCCGCGAACTCATCGAGTGCTGCCTCCCCTTACCGGTGGTCGCGACGCCGCGGAGTCGGCCAGGCGACGCCCGCGGCCTCCGCGAACAGGGTGGTGATCTGGGTGTAGTCGTCGCCCGCGTGACCGGCGTCGGCCAACGACTGCCAGACGTCACGCGCACACATGAGCATCGCGGGAGACAGACCGCGGCGCTGCGCGAGGTCGAGTGCCACCCGGGAGTCTTTCGCGTACTGGCCGACGGTGAACCGCGCGTTGAAGGCACCAGCCAGGGCGAAACGGGGAATCTGCACCTGCGTCGCGAACGACATGCCGCTGCTCGCGTTCAGGATGTCGAGCAGTACCTCGACGTCCAGTCCTTCGGCGAGACCGAGTGCCAACCCTTCCGAAGCGGCCGCGAGGTTCGCGGCCGCCAGGAGGTTGTTGATGGTCTTGGCGATGTCGCCGTCGCCGGGACGTTCCGAGACGTGGATGATCCGTTCACCGAACACCTCGAGAACGGGCCGCACTCTGGCCAGCAGTGGTCCGGGTCCCGCGGCCATGACCGTCAGCGTGCCCTGCTCGGCGCCGGCGACGCCACCGGCGACAGGGATGTCCAGTAGCGAGACCGCGCGGGCCGCGCCGCGCTCCGCCAGCTCGCGGGTCACGGCCGGGTGCGACGAGCTCATTTCCAGCCAGCAGGAATCCCGTTCGGCCGCGTCCAGGATCTGCGGCGCCACCGCTGCCACGACCTGCGCGTCCGGCAGCACAGTGATCACCGTCTGCGCTCCGCTCACCGCCTCGCCACAACGATCCTGGGTCCGCACGCCGATGCTTGCGGCGTTCGCTGTGGCCGCCGCCGAGACGTCGTACCCGCTGACCGGGTAGCCGGCGTCGAGCAGTCGTTGTGCGATGGCGGTGCCGAGACGACCCAGCCCGATGATGGCGATCGGCTGCGCAGCGTGCTCCGTCATGGCTCACTCCGGGTGGCCAGATACGTTGCGGCGTAGTCCTTGTCGCCATGTCCCAGGTCGATGGCGCGGTCGAACTGCCGGATCACGGTCTCGACCACGGGCACGGGCAGCCGCGACTGCGCGGCGGCGTCCAGCACCAGCTGCATATCCTTGCGGGCCAGCCGCAGCGTGAAGTCGGGCGGGAACTCCTCCCGTACCATCGCGCCGCCCTTCAGCCGCACGTAGGGCAGGCTGACCCCGCCCTGTTCGATGGTGGAGAAGAAGCTCTCCGGGTCGAACCCCATCGCCTTTGCGAAGGCCACCGCCTCGGCCAGCACCTCTACCAGCGACAGCAGCCACGTGTTGACCACCAGCTTGAGCCGGGTGCCAGTGCCGGCCGGCCCGAGCCACAGGGTCTGCTTGCCGATCGCCTCGAACGCGGGCCGGCACCGTTCCCGCGCCTCGTCCGGGCCGGAGGCGAGCAGCACGAGTTGGCCGCGTTCGGCCGGGGTCCTGGTGCCGAGCACCGGGGCATCCACAAAGGTCACACCGGCCGTGCGGGCCAGCTCGGCGCACCGCTCGGTGTCGGCGATCCCGACGGTGCTGGACTGCACCCAGATCGCGCCCGCTGTCATGGCGTCCAGGCCGCCTGCTTCTTGCATGACGGCGGTGACGGCGGTGCTGTCGGACAACATGGTCAGCACGATTTCCGCCTTGTGCACGGCGTCGGGCACCGAGGAACACACCCGGATGCCGTCCTGCGCCAATGGCTGTGCCCGCTCTGCGGACCTATTCCACACGGCGACCGCGGTGCCGCTCCTGGCCAGATTGCGGGCCATGGGGGCGCCCAGCGTCCCGGTGCCGAGCACCGCGACGCAGGCGCCACCGGGGGAGGTCGTCTGCCCGGAATCGTCCTGGCCCACTGCCATGCGTTCGGCCTCGCTTTCATCCGTCCTGTTGGCTCGTCTCACTCATCGGCGTCCTGTCCCGCGCTGGTCACAGCTGTGGCGCGGCTCTGATCATGCCCTCCAGACTGCTTTCGAACGACGAGGGGTCGGCCTGGTAGAGCGCGTTGACGTCCTCCGCGACCGGGGCGAAGTTCAACACCTTGACAGTGCCGCCGTATCCGCAGATTCGCAGGCGCCGGACGACCCGGTCGACGAAGTCCTCGACGCCGTCCGGATAGGTGTCCGGGTCGTCCCACTCGGCGATGATCACCGCCGTCGAGGCGGGGGCGAGGTGCCCGAGCTCCAGGCAGTCGACCTGTTCCGCCCCGGGGAAGCCGGCCGCCGCGAATCCCTGGTACCACAACGTCCAGCAGGTGGATTCGCCCTCGGCCAGCAGGACCGTGCCCCGCCGCCCGGCGAAGTCCTTGTTCTCCGGCCGCCAGTACGCGGTGATCGGCCGATCGCTGACCTCGAACGTCGACCCGGTCAAGCCGGTGATCTGCCAGCGGTGACGGGCGCGGGCCGGCAGGCCGCCGGGCGTGACGTAGTCGATGCGGACGCCACCGTCCGGCAGGTCCCGCAGACCGAACCCGGTGAGCACCTCGACCGGGATCCCCTTGACCCGAGCCAGCAGGTCGATGTCGATCAGATCGGTCATCACGCCGACTCAGACGACATCCTCGGCCACCAGGGCGGCGAGCAGTTCGCGCGCGCGGTGGCCCTGGCGTACCGGTTCGTCGACGAGCTTCGGGGACTTCAGCAGTGGCGTCGCCGCCACCGGGAAGCCACCCTCGCCACGTTCCCGAGCCACCGCCGCGATCCGGACGAGGTCGATGATGACGCCGGCGGCATTGCTGGAGTCCTGCACCTGCAGGGTGACGTCGAGCTTGACCGGCATGTCCGCCCAGCCACGGGCCTCCACCGAGATGTGCGCGACTTTGCGGTCCTGCAGGTGGGATACGAAACCGGCCGACGGGATCACCGTCACCGCGTCGGTCCTGCTCACCTTCTGCCGCAGTGCCCGGTGTTTCGAGGCCAGCTTGCTTTCACCGCGCTTGCGCAGGTTCTCGAAATCGGCGTTGCCGCCCATGTTGACCTGGTAGGAACCACTGAGGTGCAGCCCGCGCTCCTCCAGCAGTGCCAGCAGCGCGCCGTGCACGATCGAACTGCCGAAATGGCTCTGCAGATCGTCGCCGACCAGGGGGATCGCCTTCTCATCGGCCTCGGCCTGCAACTCCGGGAGGCTGGCCATCGGATCGGGCGTGCAGTTGACCACCGCGACACCCGCGGCGAGGGCTGCCCGGCCGTAGGCACGCGCCATCGCGGGCAGGCCCGTGGGCAGCGAGTACAGCAGGACCTCTGCTTCCTGCGCCTGCAGGACCTTTGCCACGGCCTCCAATTGCTGGTCGTCGTCCGGGTCCTCGATCCCCGGCAGGACCTCGGGGTCCACTCGCGGTGGCGCCGTCTCCAGCACCGGATAGTTGTTGGGGGCGGCGAAGATCGCCTCCGACAGGAGCTTTCCCGTCTTGTTCTCCGCCAGGTCGAACGCCGCCACCACATCGATGTCGGTCACATGCACGCCACCAAGGACAGGACGAGTGACCCCCGGGAGCTGCCCGTCTCCACCACCTCGCCGGTAGAAACCGATACCCTGGACCAACGCGGAGGTGTTGTTTCCCACGCCCGCGACCGCCAGTTTCATGGTGTGCTCCTTCTGGGTGACCGATGGAGATCGTTCGACGAACCACTGAGTATCTGGAGTCGGCCTCGGCGGGCAATCGAGCGCTGCTTGCTGAGAACGGATCCCACCCGGTCGGATGGCGCGGTGCCAAGTCACCCAGAGGTCGAATCAGATACGGATAAATGGGACATTCCAGCAGTAGAGCCGAATCGGTCGACAGTAGGAGAATGGTACGCCGGCACTGCTGCCGCCGTACTTGGGCAAAGCGTAAACACGGGATGATTGACGCTGATGAAAATAGTGCGGTTCGGAACCCCCCAAGTCGTTTACGTGTACGTGCCTTCATGTAACCGGATCGCGCCGGACCGCGCAAGCCCATTGCCGCAGCTCCGCGGCCGGCTCAAGAAGCCGCGCCGGTCCGGGAAAGTCCCGAGGTAGCCCGATAAGGGTATCAGAAACCGCAATCGGACACGCTGCGTACATGGTGACATTCAGATGTTCGAGTTTGTTCCCCCACTCGGTTGAACGAGGAAGCCGCGGCGCGCTGACGGACCGGAACCCGTGGACACCCGCAACTTTCAGTGATAGATCTAGTGAAGGCGTACGTCGCGCTGATCGCCGGAACTTCACGCACCATCATCCGGATGGCCTGCCCGCAACGAAGGGTACGAGCATTCTGCACGCGATCCTCGGTTTCAGCGCCGGCGCAGTATCTGGGGCGATAACGTCGTGAGCGTCTCGCAGACGACGACGCTGCGGAGCCGGCCGGCCTTCGCCTACATGACAGGCGAATTCCTTTCGCAGACTGGCGCGTATGTATCCGCAACGGCCCAGAGCTGGATCGTCCTCGAGGGCACCCATCAGCCGCTGGCATTGGGGATCTTCATGGCCGCACGCTACGGTCCGGCCGCGCTTCTCGCGCCGATGATCGGGAAGTACGTCGACAGCAGCGATCCCCGCCGGCTTGTCCTCATCGCGAACTACGCCCAGGCCATCCTGACCGTATCCCTCGTCGCCCTCGCGTTCACCCCGCAGTCGCTGATGTTCGTCCCGTTCGTCATCGTGGGGTCGGCCAGCCAGGTGTTCGCCATGCTGGAGCACTCCGGCAGGATGGCGTACCTGGTGACCATCGTTCCGGACGAGGCCCGCGCGAGGTTCACCGGTGCGACGAGCTCCGCGGGCACCCTGGGCAGGATCGTGGGCCCGGCGATCGCCAGCGTCATCCTGATCCTCGGCCCGTCCGGCCTGTGTTTCGCCGTCGACGCGCTCAGCTTCGTGCTTGCGGCCCTGCTGCTGCCACGTCCCCGGTACCCGTTGCACACCCCACAACGGAGTTCGCTCAGAGACGGATTCCGGATCATCTGGTCGTTGCCGCCGATCAGGGACCTTCTCGTGATCTTCTCGCTGGTCAGTCTGGTGTCCTTCAACGTCGCGACCTTGATCCCCCTGCTGGTGCGATCGGACCATTTCAACGACCCCAGGGTCCTGGCCGCCTTCAACATCGCCTTCGGGATCGGGTCGTTCGCCGGTGGCGCGGTGCGTGCCTGGCTCCGCACGAACCCCGCGACGTCCGCATTCGCCGGTCTTCTGCTGTTCGGATCGACGTTCGTGGCGATCGGACTGACCCAGTCGCTCGTCCTGGTGCTCGCCGCGCTGTTCGCCAGCGGTTTCGGAAGGGTCATGTTCACTGCGTCCTCCGAAGCCGTTCTGGCCGTGGGCGTGAGCCACGAGCGCCGAGGGCTGATCGGGAGCCTGTACGCGTTGGCCTTCACCGGCACCACTCCGATCGGGGCGCTGCTGGTCACGTCGCTGTCCGAAGGTGCGGGCACAAGCAGCACCATGGTGGTGTGCGGGCTGGCAGCTATCGCTGGCGGCGGCGTGTACGCGGTCTCCCTCGCCGCTCACCGCACACGCTAAACCCGGTCGGGGCCGGGGTCAGTCCGTTGTCGGACCGGTAGCTTGAGGTCTCACCGTGCCGGACGAGACGGTCTTCGAAGAGGTCATCCACCAAGTACTCCTATTGCTGGACGAAACCGTTGTTACTCTCTGCGAACAGATCCGCTGGACAATCTCGCAATTCACGCAGATGGACCACGCCGCCACCCAAAAACTGGCCTTGACGCCTAATGGCGACCGTGGTTACTCTCGCGGTAACGGTACGTGTCAGAGTCTATACGAATACTGAGCGGACTGCGGAAGTGGCCGCGGTTTCGATGTTCAGGCATACCGGAACATCGGGACGATGATTCTTCAACTGGGTAACCGTATCAGGAGTCGCCGCCCAATCCGGTCTGCGTCGGCTAATCCGTGCGGCTGCAAGCAGGAAGACGAACAGGAGGGTCCTCATGCCGTCCGGTGACAGGTTGGCGTCGGTTTCCGACTTCGATCGCCTGCTGGCCGAAGCATTCCGGACAGCATTGGACCTACCGCCCGAAACCGACGTGACCACGCTGGTCTTCGAGGAACACGTACACTGGGACTCGCTGGGGCACATCTCGCTTGTCGTCGCTCTGGAACAGAAATTCGGCGTGTCGTTGAGCGAGGACGACGTGTTCGAGATCGACAGCTACGCCGCGGCGGCCGCCCTCCTGAAATCACGAAACCTGTTCGACTCGTGAGGCCGGCGATACTCGACTGGCTGGACCGGCCGTCTGCGAGCACAGCCCTCATCGACGCGACTACGGGCAGAACCTGGACGTACACCGAGCTTGCTGCGGACGTGCGAGGCCGGGCCGCGACGCTGGCCAACGGGCGGGAGTCACTGGTGGCGTGCCTGTGCCAGCCGGACGCCGAGTCGGCGATCGGCTACCTCGCGGCGCTGGCCGCCGGCCACGCAGTCATGATGCTCGACGGCAGCGCCGACCCGCAGATCATCGACCAGCAGCTGAAGCGCTACCAGCCCGAGTACCTGCTGGATGGAGACAGCTCCGAACGGCTGGCGGGCTCGACCGAGCCGCTGCACGACGACCTGGCAGTACTTCTGGGCACCTCCGGCAGCACCGGCAGCCCCAAGTTCGTGCGTCTCAGCGTGGCCAACATCGACGCCAACGCAGCGCAGATCATCGAGATCCTCGGCATCGACTCCGGTGAACGGGCCGTGCAGAGCCTGCCGCTGCACTACTCCTACGGTTTGTCGATCCTCAACTCCCACCTACTCGCCCGGGCGACGATCGTCTTCACGCGGTCGAGCCTGGTTCGGCCGGACTTCTGGCAAGTCATGCGCCGCCACGAGTGCACGTCCTTCGCCGGCGTGCCCTACGCGTACACGATCCTCGACAGGATCGGATTCGAGCGCGTCGACCTACCGGCCCTGACGACGCTCACCCAGGCGGGCGGCCGGATGGCACCCGAGACGGTGCTCCGGTTCGCGCGCGTCATGACCGACCGCGGTGGGCGGCTGGTGGTGATGTACGGACAGACCGAAGCGACTGCGCGGATCGCCTACCTGCCGCCGGATCGTGTGCTGAACAAGCGGGACCGCATCGGCATCCCGGTCCCGCACGGCAGGTTGTCGCTCGCTGAGGACGGTGAGCTGATCTACGAGGGGCCGAACGTCATGCTCGGCTATGCGCAGACACGAGCCGACCTCGCGCACGGCGACGTCCTCCGCGGCCGCCTGGCCACCGGCGACATGGCCAGGATGGATGACGAAGGCTTCTTCGCCATCGTCGGTCGCAAGCGCCGCATGGCCAAGCTGTGTGGCCAGCGCGTCAACCTCGACGAACTGGAGTCGTTGCTCGCCGCCCACGGCCGGGTCGCGACGCTGGAGCTGGCTGAGAAGCTGGTGATCGTCCACGCGCCCGGCGACGGCACGGCGTCCGCAAGTGACCTCGCGCAGATCGTCCGCGAGCGTATCCGCATCCCCACCCGCTTCATCCGGGTGCAGGAGATCGATCGGATCCCGCGGACGAGCTCCGGGAAGACCGACTATGTCCACCTGAAGGATGAGCTGAGTATCGATGACGAATAACGCCGGCACTCGACCGGACCAGGCGCTCACGGCCGACGACGAGATCGGGCGGTTGGTCCGGGGGAGCAGGAGGGTCGTTGGATGTCTGGCACCCGACGTCGAACCCGGAGTCGACGTCGCCAGCTGGATCAACGTCAGCCGGTTCGTCGAGGCGACAGGTGACGAGAACCCGCTCTACACCGACGTGCAGTACGGCGCAGGCTCTCTCCACCACACGATGCTCGCACCGCCGACGTTCGTCCTGGCGGTCCGGATGCCCGATTCGGTGGGCGGGCTCGACCTCACGCGGTACCAGCTCGTCGATGCCGTGAAGTCACTGCGATTCAGTTGGGACGACACCATCAGGCTGGCGGACACCCTGGGTGGCCGCGTTCATGTCGCCGACATCTCGCAGCGCTTCGACGAGCATGGCCGCAGACGGGGATACGTGTCCTCGACCGCCGACTACGAACGTAACGGTGTCGCTTTCGCCCGTGGCGCCTGTGATGTCGAGTTCGCCCCGCGCGCTGGTGACGGCTCGGCCTTCCCGGCCCGTCCCATCTACCGGTACGGGCCGGCCGAAGTCGAGAAGATGGTGCAGGAGCTGGAATCCGAGCAGCCACCGCGCGGCGCGATCCCCCGGTTCTGGAGCGACACCTCCCTGGGCGAGACCCCGCCGACAGTCCTGAAAGGACCGTTGACGCTCGCGGACCTCATGGTGTGGACGTTCGCCCAGGGACGTCCGGTACGGGCCGGCAACCTGCACCACACCCGGCTGGCCGGCCTCACCGGTCGTCAGGTGACCAATCCGGTCACAGCGTGGCCGTCCTGGGATCGGACCGAGGCGTGGCTGGACTCGGCGGCCGCGCACACCGGTGGACTCAGCGCGCCCGCAGCCCCCGGAGGTCTGCTCTGCTCGCTGGCCGGCCAATACGTGACCCACTGGATGGGCGATGACGGATTCCTGCGGCAGCTGAGCGTGGACATCGTCGAGCCGCTGTTCTATGGGGATGCCCTGCGGTTGACTGGAACTGTCGTCGACCGGTTCGTCGTGACCGACGATGTCTCGCACCGCTATTACGCGGTCACAATTCGCCTCACAGGCAACAACCAGCTGGATGAGGTCGTCGTGGCAGGAGAGGCCGTCGTGTTCCTGCCCGACCGCGGGAAACCGGCTGCCCTGCCGGTAGTCGGCGGTCTGACCTGTGAGCTACCTGGGGAAGATCGATGCAGACATTCGACGACGCACTGACCGAGTTCATCGAGCGCAGCCGGGAACTGCTCAACAAGGAGAGTCCCGAGGACCGCCCGCCACCGCATCCGGCGCCGCTCGACCGCGACGCTGTCCCGGTGCCCAGTGCTCTCATCCTCACCGAGGACCTGATCCGGCGATACGCCTACACAATCGGGGATGACAACCCCCTCTACGTCGATCGTGCCTACGGGGAGCAGTCGTGGCTGGGCAGTCAGGTCGCGCCGGGCACCATCCTCGTCCACGTCCGCTACCCGGGTGACCACGGCGCGCAGCGCGCGCAGGGGTATCCGGTGGCCAACTTCCTTTCGGGCGTGGTGTGGGAGTTCTACGACGTCCTGCGGCCAGGGATGCGCTTCACCTCGTCGAAGATCCCCCGGGAACTCGTCATCGGGCGCGGCCGCCAAGCCCAGGTGATCTCACACCACTCCGAGACCTTCTACTGGGACAACAGCCGCAAGCTGAAGGCGAAGGCCTACGGACGGCTCATCCACCTGCCCGTCGAGCAGATGGGCGGAACGCGGGTGATGCCGGTCGAGCGGCTCGGTGAGCGGATGTTCTACGAGTACGAGCCCTACCGGTACGACGCCCGCGAGATCGAGGTGATTCTCGAGGCACTCCAACGACAGCAACGCCGGGGCGCGCGACCGCTGTGGTGGGAGGATGTCACCGAAGGCGAGGAGCTGCGCAGTATCGTGCAGCCGCCGTACAGTATTCGCGACGAACTGACCTATCAGTCGCTGCATCACGGGCTCAACGCCGCCTTCGACCGGACGCGCCTGGTACGTGCCTTCCGGCCGGCCTTCAAGCGCTGCCGGCTGAATCCCGACTTCGCCCGGACCCATCCGGTGACGGGGTGGCCGTACACCCCCTACGACGAACACGAGGACAGGTACCTCGCGGCGTACCGCTGCGAGCCCCTGCCGTTCGACTTCGGGATCCAGCGCGCCCAGATCCCGATCCGGCTGCTCACCGACTGGGCCGGGGACGGGGCGTTCGTGCACCGCATGTACACGTCCATGCGAAGGCCGGTCTTCTACGGCGACGCCGTGTTCTTCCGAGGGAAAGTGCTGCGCAAGTACATCGCCGAGAAGGCGGACGACGCGGGCCGGTCCGCCTCCTACGCGGCGGTGGCCATCGAGATCGTGGGCACCAACCAGCGCGACGAGGTGCACTGCCTCGGTTATGCGACAGTGGTCCTGCCTTCCCGGGAGCTCGGCGAGCCGCTCCTGCCAGTTCCGCACGCCGAGCGACCCGACTACGTACTGTTCGACGTGCACCGCAAGGCCGACTGGTACTGAAGTACGAACTCACGAAACCGATGCGAGTGTCCTATGTCTGCCACCCTTGCCATCGTCGGCGGTTCGCCGGCCATCGGCCCGAATGAACATCGGTCCTGGCCCGAGATCACCGCCGAGGATCGGCGCGCGGTCGACCGGGCTCTCGAACGCGGTGTGACAGCCGGCCCCAACGCCCCGGAGATTCGGGCGCTTGAAGAGGAATACGCCGACTACGCCGGCGTGAAGCATTGCGTCGCGACGAACGCCGGCACGTCGTCGCTGCACGGTGCGCTGGCCGCGGTCGGAGTCGGGCCTGGCGGCCAGGTCATCGTGCCCGCCTACACCTTCGTCGCCTCCGCGTTGGCCGCGATCCACCAGGGCGCCGAGGTCGTCTTCTGCGACGTGGACGCACGATCTTTCAATCTCGACGCCTCGAAGCTCGATGTCCTGATCACCGAGCGAACGCAGGCGATCATGGCGGTGCACATCCACGGTGAGCCCGCTGACATCGACGCGATCAACGCTGTCGCCCGCCGGCACGACGTGCCGGTCGTGGAGGACAACTCGCAGGCCCATGGCATTCACTACAAGGGCCGGGTGACGGGCTCGTTGGCCGACGCCTCAGGCGCGAGCATCAACCAGTCCAAGAACCTCTCCGGCGGGGAGGGCGGGCTGTTCACGTCTAACGACGAAGAACACGCGCTGACCGTGCGGCGGCTGGTGCTCTACGGCGAGGACGTGCTGCCCGACGTGGCTCGCCCCTACTGGTCGCATGGCGTGGGATGGAACTACCGAAGCCAGGAGATGGTCTGTGCGCTGGCGCGCAGCCAACTTCGACGCCTCGACGGGTACAACGCGCGTGCCCAGGAGAACGCTGAACGGCTGACGGCCGGCCTCACCGGGTTGAAGGGTGTCGAACCGCCTCGCCACAGCAGCAACGGCGGGTGCTCGTACTGGAAGTACGCGGTCCAATTGCGGCCGGACGAACTCGGATACGAGGGCGATCCGCGCGACCTGCGGGACCGGATCATGCAGGGTCTCCATGCCGAGGGGGTAGAGGTGAGCATCTGGCAGCCTCATCCGGTCCCGGCCCAGCCTGTCTTCCGGCGACGGACCCAGGTCTGGCACCCGCGAAGCGAGAAGGAGAGGCTGCGCCCCTGGGACCCGGGTGATTTCCCGGTCGCCTCGTCACTGTGCGACATGACTCTCAGTTTGGGAACAGTGCAGCGGCCGTTGTACGTCCAGGAGCCCGGCCTGATGGACCAGTACGTGCAAGCATTCGAGAAGGTGATGGCGGACCTGGACACGATCCTTTCAGCGTCCGTCGAATTCTATCCTCGACCCACCGACGCACCATGTTAAGAAACCGGCCTGGGACACCGGCTCGTCGATCGTGAGCGTGTGCTCGTACAGCCCTTTGAAAGGCGAGCAGGTCGGATGCCCTGACGATCGGTTATGTGCTGGTAGGGACCTGTGTGACGCTGACGCCGGTCATGAGATCGGTGCGGTAGGGGAACAGGTCCAGCTCGGCCGCCGACGTGTAGAAGTTGCCGCAGCCCCCGCGCCAGCTGCCGGACGCCGAGCCGTCGGGGTAGCCGAGGATGAGACCCGGGTCTTCGAGCGCGCCCAGCCGCAGAACCTTGTCCGCCTCATCGAATCCCGCGTTGCCGACTTCCTGCGAGGGCATCGGGACGAAACCCAGACGCCGCTTGAAACTGAAGAGCCCGGCCTTCACGATGTGGCCGTAGAGGTTCGGCTCGCTTCCCAGGCTCACCGAATCGTATCCGCGTTCGCGGCTGGCTCGTACGGCCTCCAGGTATACGACACGGGACAGGCCGGTATCCCGGAAACGCCGGCTGACCGCGGAGAAGCGTATCTTCGCGAAGCGTGCGGCAGGGTCGGCGAGGACGAGGCAGCCACCGACCATCTTGGTGCCGGTGCGGGCCCAGATCGCGAGGTAGGGATCGGCTCCGGTGAGGATTGCTTCCTGGTGAGAGGTGGCGAACGGAACACCGAAGCGCATCTGCTCGACCTGGGCCAGGTAGATCTGGAAGAACGCCTCGAATCCGGCCGCGCCGACGGGTTGCTCGACGACGAAGTGCACCCCGTCGTCGGCGGCGAGGCGGCGGGCCCGCCGAACGCTCCACCGTTCCTTCTTCGGCAAGCTCTCCAGGTACTCCTCGTCACTCCCGCGGGTCGCCATGATCCAGCTGATACGCGCCGGCTTGGGCACGAATCCCTTGGCGCGCAGCCTGTCCCATTCGGAAACAGGTGGACGGACCACCCGGAGCACTTCAGCGGGGCCGGTGCTTTCATCGAGCGGCAGTGTGAGCGCTTCCTCGACGGTAACGAATCCCACCGCCAACCCGAGATCGTCTTTGAGTTCCACACTCCTCCCAACGGCTGATGACTCGCACAATTTCCTACGAATCAGCAGCTACTGCTTGGTGTACATCCGTCCTATTCTTTGGAACCGGCGGTGCTGTGCGCGATCGATCACCTCGAGGTGAGAGGCCAACTCGGTGTCCGCGGGCGCACGCACATAGGCCATGAGATTCCGTAACAAACAGCCCCGGCTGCGTTTGGTCTCGTAGGAACCGAGCGAGTACGAGATAGAAGTGATGCCACGATCCATCGCAACCTGGATCGGGTGGTAGAACAGCAAATTGAAATACAGATAGAGTTTCCCCGCGGAATAGTCGAACCCAGGGAAACGGGCCCACCAGACCGAGCCGTCCTCGATGAAGGTCATGAACCCGACAGCGCGCCCTGCTTGCCTGGCGACAAAGACGTTCAGCGCCTGCCCGACGTGTTTACGAAGTTCCTGGTAATCAGCCACCGTTTCGTCCAGCACCGCCCGGCGGCCGTATTTCCGGCGCCATTGGAGCTCCAGCTCCGCGAGTTCCGGACCGAGCACCTCAGGACCATGGAGATCGATGGACACGTCCGCTTCCTTGGCTGTCGCCAGCTCGTGGCGAATCTTCCAACGGCGCCGAGAGGTGAAGCCGCCCAGATATTCGTCGAAGCTGCCCCACCTGATCGGAAGATGGCAATCAGCGCCCACGGTAACGCGCGTGTAGTGATGCTCGCGCAGAACTTCGTCGACAACCTCGTCCGCATCCTCGATGAGATACAACCAGCAAATGGTGCCCGCGGAAGCGGCAGCTGCCTGGCGTTCGAGCTCGGCGGCCGCGGCGGCGAGCGCATCTCGTCTCGCTTGCGGCGAAAGGTGCAGGGCATAGCTGACGCCACCCATCCGACCAGGGGCGCCTACCACAACGGACTTGCCCAACCCATCCGACTGAAGCCGCGCACGCAGGCCGGTGAGAGCGGCAGGGCCACCGGGCTCAGCCTGGATGTCTTCGTCCGGCAGATCGTCCATGGTCAAAAGACGTACCGGGTCATAACCGGGGTGCGACGAGCTGTCGGTCAGGTAGGCCGGCACCGCCAGAACCGCCTCCCCGCCGGTCCCGGAGACCCCAATGAAGCACGGCTGACCGTGAATAGTGTTGCTCCTCGCGCGCAGCCAGTCGTAGCGCAAGTACGCGGAAGGGTGAGCGAGACTATCCCACCAGTCGCGAGAAATGTCCGAAGGATCGGAATGCGCTTGTACCGTGAGGCCAGATACCGTTTGTTGGTCAGACAAATACATGCCCACTCCCCATTATGTGCCGGCTGTCCCACCCTACCGCAGAAGTAAGCGCGGAGCAGCACTCCAAGGATACGGTCGGCCACGCTCTGTAGCGAGGCCATACGGTTAGGCGTCCTGGTGATGCTGATAAGATTTGCTACCGATGCATTGAGCAGCGTGGCGGGTGATATTCTCGCCGATGAGCCCGGTGGTCGGCACTACCCACCGGCGCGTCGCGCATCGTGGCAGGATGCGGTCGTGATCGCCGGACTGCTGTTGGCCGCGGGAGCGGGGCGGCGCTATGGCATGCCCAAGGCCCTGGTCGATGGGGGCACCTGGTTGCGCCGGGCGGTGGCCACGCTGACCGACGGCGGATGTGAGCCGGTGCTCGTCGTCGTGGGCGCACAGGCTGATCAGGTGATCCCGCTGGTGCCGGATCACGCCGGCACGGTGCTGGCCGCAGACTGGGCGGAAGGTATGGGCGCGTCCCTGCGCGCGGGCCTGGCCGAGCTCATCCGCAGTGCGCCGCCGCCAGTGCAGGCCGCGCTGGTGCACCTGGTCGATCTACCCGACGTGGACGCCGCAGTTGTCCGCAGGTTGGTCGCGTTGGCGAGTCCGACGGTGGTGGCCAGGGCGGGGTTCGAGAGCCAGCCCGGCCATCCGGTGCTGCTCGGCCGGCAGCACTGGGCCGGCATCGTGGCCTCCGCGCACGGTGACCGCGGGGCCCGGGACTGGCTGGCCGGACGCGCCGACCTGATCGTGGTGGACTGCTCCGACCTGGCCAGCGGCATTGACGTAGACCGGCCCTGACTGCACCAATCGGTGCTTTCGAGTGAACCCACACGCCGGTCGAGTCGAATACCCTCCAATAGGGGACGGCATAGCCGGCCACACTCGATGAGGAGGGTCCGCCGTGCGTGAAGTGCTCGACGAACTGGTGGCGCAGTGGCGCGAGGGTAAGTCCACCGCAGTGGGCACGGTGGTGTCCACCTACCGCTCGGCGCCCCGCCCAGCCGGCGCGTCGATGCTGGTGACCTCCGACGAGCGGGCGGTCGGCAGCGTCTCCGGCGGCTGCGTCGAAGGCGCGGTGTTCGAGCTGGGCCAGCAGGTGCTCGCCGAGGACACCCCGGTCCTGCAGCGCTACGGCGTCTCCGACGACGACGCCTTCACCGTCGGCCTGACCTGCGGCGGCATCATCGACGTGTTCGTCGAGAAGGTGGACCCGGTCAGCTTCCCGGAGTTGGACGACGTGGCTGCCTCGGTGGCCAGCAAAGAGCCGGTCGCGGTGGCTACCGTGGTCGCGCACCCCGACGCCGAGCGGGTCGGGCTGCGCATGGTGGTGTGGCCGGACCGGCATACCGGCACAATGGGATCAGCCCGCGCCGACGAGGCGATCCTGGAGGACGTTCGGGGCTCACTCGCCGCCGGCCGGGTAGCCACCCTGCACTACGGGCCCGAGGGGCAGCGCCGTGGCGAGGGCATGGACGTGTTCGTCAACGCGATGCAGCCCCCGCCCCGGATGCTGGTGTTCGGCGCGATCGACTTCGCCGCCGCGATGGCCCGGATGGGAGTGTTCCTCGGTTACCACGTCACGGTGTGCGACGCGCGGCCGGTGTTCGCCACCAAGAGCCGCTTCCCCGACGCGCACGAGGTCGTGGTGAACTGGCCGCACCGCTACCTCAAGGCCGAGGTCGAGGCGGGTCGGATCGACCAGCGAACCGTGATCACGGTGCTCACCCACGACCCGAAGTTCGACGTGCCGGTGCTCGTCGAGGCGCTCAAGCTAGACCTGGCTTACCTGGGTGCGATGGGCTCGCGCAAGACTCACAAGGACCGGGCGCGCCGGTTGCACGAGGCTGGCGTCACCGATGAGCAGATGACCAAGATCGCCTCACCGATCGGCCTGGACCTGGGCGCCCGCACCCCAGAGGAGACCGCGGTGTCCATCGCCGGCGAGGTCATCTCGCTGCGCTGGGGCGGCGGCGCCACTCAGACCCGGCTGGCCGACGCCGAGGGCCCCATCCACGGCGCCAACCCCATCGCCGAACCCGAACCCGTCAAGGCCTGAGCCTTCCTGGCGACCGCGTTCTGGAGACAGACTGCAGTAATCCTGGGCTCAGTCACCGCGTTCTGGAGACAGAACGCGGTGAAAGTCGGGCGGGGTCCAGATGTGCTCACTGTCGGGGGTGTCGAGCCAGATGGACTGCCGCTCGGCGGTGACGGTGAGTCCGAAGCGGCCCCATCCGGGCCGGTCGAGCCGGCACCATCGGGCGTGGGCATCTTCGATGATGCGCCACAACGAGTGGGGTCCGGTTTCCCAGACCGTGCGGGTGCCGTCGTCGTCGCGATCTTCGCGGACTTCGCACCAGGAACCGCCTGGAGCCTGCAGCACCGTATTGCGGGGTGGCAGGTCGGGGTCCTCGCCGAGGAGACTGAAAGTGGTGCCCGGCGGGAGCGCGGTGTGAGCGAAGAACCAGAATGCGCTCTGCTCCCAAGGCCGGGTCAGATCCAACGTGGTCGTGCGGTGGCGCGCGGAGTCGCAGGTGTGCGACACGCTTGTGCAGCGCCGGTGCCGGTAAGTCTCGCCCGCGCTCCGGATGCCCATGAAGCTTCCGAATACCGGGTCGAAGCGCCCCTGGGCGGTCTGCCCGCGCGGCTGTACACGAACTCCGGCACGGGACGTCCGGCGACGGCGCCGCGCCGCATTCGACGCAATCCCCACGCCCGTATGCCCGTTGGAGAAGGACGCTCCCGGCATGGCGGCTCGTGCCGGGACCGCGTCAGTCCGAACTGCTCGCTTCCCGATGCGATCGGATCGTCCACCGACGCTGTCATCATCATGTGCTCCTCGTCATTTGCTGGTCCTGCAAAAAAGTTGGGTGAGGCGGTTCAGTCGGCCAAGTTAACACCTCGTCGAGAACGGTAATCGCATGGCCATGCACCCGGCGCTCCACGAGTCCGTCGCCGGGAACAATCAGTGACGACGTCCGCTTACGCCAGGCGAAGCAATCCTGCGGTGGCTGGTGTTCTGATCACGCGCTCCGGTGATTATGCTGCTGATGTAGCCATCGCTGCCCAACCAGCCGGATCTCGGCGAGGTCGGTCCAGCCTGTGGGTGATACAGGGACGGTGTCCAGCACACCTACCGTGCCCTGGTCGCCCAACTGGTGTGCGCCGAGCAGGTATGCCACCACGCCGCCAGCAGATCGTGTACCTGCCTTCCAACTGCACCCATCCGACCCGCCGCCTTAGGAACAGCTTCGCCACGTCCCATGGCAAGGAATATATTCCGATCTGAGCGGTCGGGTCAACCAGTGGCACGGACGAACTCGGTGGCGGCCTCACCGAACCGCGCGACGGCTGCGAGCGCATCGAAAATCTCCACATACACGGCCACATCACGATGGTCGTCGTGGTACAGCTCTGCGGCGAAGGTCTCCGCTACGACCAGTTGCTCACCGGTATCAGCGAAGTCGTAGATCGTGAACGCGTTCAGCCGCGGCGGTCCCGGAGCCGTGGATGGCAGCACTCCCAGCCGAACCCGCCGGCCGGTGGCGGCGTCTAGCAGTCGCTGCCGTTGCTCAGGCCACGGGTTGTCGGCGCCAGGTAACGACCACGCCAGCACGGCCTCCGCGATGATCAGTTCAATCGGCGGGCCGGGTCGCTCCAGGAGGTGCTGGCGGGCAATTCGCGCGCTGACGGCCGCATCGAGGTCCCGTTGCTCGGACGCGTCGGCCATGCTCAGCACAGCGGTGGCGTAGCCGCGGGTCTGTAACAGTCCAGGCACGAGCGCAGGCTGAAAGTCCCGGATGCGTGTTGCGCGCTGCTCCCAGCTCGCCACTCGACGCTGTTTGGCGGCCAGCCCGGCGCGGTGCTCGTGCCGCCAGGTGGATGCCTCAGTCAGCGCGGTGTGCGCCATTTCGAGCAGCTGGTTGCGGGTCTCGGTGTCCGCATCGCAGGCGCGTGCCCACGCCTCGACGTGGTCCACCCGCGCTGACTGGGCCGCCGTCTCAATCTTGGAGATTTTGCCCTGAGAAATACCGGTGGCGCGGGCGAGTTCGGTCGTGGTCAGCCCGCTGTCTAGGCGCAGGCGCTTCAGCCGCGCGGCCAACGACCGTCGCATGCTGGGCGGGCGCTGATCCAGTGGGTGGCTAACCAGAGTTGCCAGCTTTCAGACGGAGAGGCGTTAATAGAAGGTCATGGCGTCGAACTCGGTGAGGTCGGTGCCGACAGCCCATGCCGCATGCCGGATCGAGCGCGCCATGTGCACCTCGCCAGTGGTCATGCGTTGCAGCGACATCAGCTTTCCGGCGTCATCGTAGATCAGCCGTACTCCCACCCGGTCGTCGAGCAACCAGAAGTCATCCGCCTGAGCCAGCTCGGGGTGCGCATCGCCATCGACTACCCGCACTTGCTCGCCGGCCTGCAGGCTGTGTGTGCGCTGCAACGCTACGAACCTTGATTCCCGCCTGGTTCTGAGAGGAGTATCCGGTTCAGCGAGCGTCGAGGCGCCGCAAGATCTCGTTCAGCAGCTCGGTGTGCTGGTTGAGCAGCTCGGTGTGCTGGTTGAGCAGTTGGGTGTGCTGGTCCAGCACCCTGGTGTGTTGGTCCAGCACGTGGGTGTGCTGGTCCACTGTGTCCTTGATGTCCAGCACGGTGTCCGAGATCGCGGTGAGGTCTTGCTCGACGCGCTCGACGCGACGGCGCAACTCCGGGGTGGTCACGCCGGGCAGGATATCGCGGCTCGCCAGGCCGACTAGCACGGTGCCACAGGACAGATGATCACACCACGAGTCCCTGTGCTGGAGTCCCCGGGCATGGCGAGCAGCTCACCGGCTTCGACATGGCCGGCCGGATAGTGGTAAGCAGGTCCCGCAGCTGGCGTCCCCGCCGGGAACCCGGTTCATCGTCATCAACCCCACTGTTTCCGGTCACGGGCAAGATGGGCATCGTGGACGACCAAAACCGCCGGGACCAGATGCGCGCTGCGGACAGTGACCGGGAACGCGTCTCGGAGCAGTTGCGATCGGCTCATGCCGAGGGCCGTCTGGACCTCGCCGAGTACGATCAGCGGGTCCAGCAGGCCTGGGCGGCTCGCACGTACGGCGAACTCGAGGCGCTCACCGCCGACCTGCCGCGCACCCAGTTGCCGAGCCCCCCGGCGTCCCGCGACCAGGTGCGACCGTCCAGGCGGGAACACCAGGGGCGTGGCCGCCGTGCGGCGGTCCTGGCGTGGGCCAGTGTGAGCGCGATCAACTTCGTGATCTGGGTCATCGTGTCGCTGACCACGGTGAGTTGGATCTACCCGTGGTGGGTTTGGGTTGCAGGGCCGTGGGGTGCGGTGCTGCTCGTGGGTTGGCTGTCCGCATGGGTCGACCCGAGAAGATCGCCGGAATAGACTGGTCCCCAGCGCCATGGGGGCCGGTTTGGACCGGTATGCGCCCGCGACGTAAACTGTGTAGTCGGCGCGAGCACCGCGCTGGTTCCCAGCGTGTCTACAGGTGTCTGCGCAGGCTTCCTGCTCAGCAGTGCGTGTCCCGCACTCGCCTCCCGCACGTCGTGGATCTGTGGTGTGCGCGTCGGTAACGTCGCCAGCCGGCGGCGGGGTGAAGTGAGCAGGAACGCGGAGGACATGGCCAAGAAGGACGGGGCGATCGAGGTCGAGGGCCGGGTGGTGGAGCCACTTCCCAACGCGATGTTTCGGGTCGAGTTGGAGAACGGTCATCGGGTTCTCGCGCATATCAGCGGCAAGATGCGCCAGCACTACATCCGCATCCTGCCCGAGGACCGGGTGGTGGTGGAACTGTCGCCCTACGATCTGTCCCGAGGTCGCATCGTCTACCGCTACAAGTAAGACACCACAACTGAAGGCCCGGGGCCGTTGCCCGGCCCCGTGACCAGGAGAGCCGACGTGAAGGTAAAGCCGAGCGTCAAGAAGATCTGCGACAAGTGCAAAGTGATCCGCCGGCACGGCGTGGTCATGGTGATCTGCGAGAATCTGCGCCACAAACAGCGCCAGGGTTGAGCAGACGCAGCTGAGCAGCGCACGACATCGCTGATTCCAACGGCGTGAGAAGAAGACCTCCCCGCACCACCCGATCCACCGAGGATGTGACGGTTCGACCGTCCATACCGGATCGGCATACCCCCGGACGCCAGGCCGGGGCCCGCAGACGGTGTCACCGTCCGGCGGGACGGACGGGGAGCAGACCTGGTGAGGAACGAGATGAGGAGACAGGCCTCGCATGGCACGACTCGCTGGCGTCGATCTTCCCCGCGACAAGCGGATGGAGATCGCGTTGACCTATATCTACGGCATCGGCCGTACCCGCTCGCACGAGATCCTCAGCGCCACCGGGGTGAGCCCCGATCTGCGCTCCAAAGACCTCTCCGACGAGGACCTCGTCCGCCTGCGGGACTACATCGAAGAACACCTCAAGGTCGAGGGTGACCTCCGTCGCGAGGTCCAGGCAGACATCCGCCGGAAGATCGAGATTGGCTGCTACGAAGGCCTGCGGTGGCGCCGCGGGCTGCCCGTGCGCGGGCAGCGGACCAAGACCAACGCCCGTACCCGCAAGGGTCCGAAGAAGACGGTCGCCGGCAAGAAGAAGGCCGGGAAGAAGTAAATGAGAACTTCTGGCCAGCCACCCGAGACTTCGTAGGAGTACAACCGCATGCCACCCAGAGCACGAACAGGTACCGGCGTCAAGAAGGTCCGGCGCAAGGAGAAGAAGAACGTCGCGCATGGCCACGCGCACATCAAGTCGACGTTTAACAACACGATCGTCTCGATCACCGACCCCACCGGTGCGGTGATCGCGTGGGCCTCCGCGGGTCACGTCGGATTCAAGGGCTCCCGCAAGTCCACCCCGTTCGCGGCGCAGATGGCCGCCGAGAACGCCGCTCGCAAGGCTGCTGAGCACGGCATGAAGAAGGTCGACGTCTTCGTGAAAGGCCCGGGCTCGGGCCGGGAGACGGCGATCCGATCGCTGCAGGCCGCCGGTCTCGAGGTCGGCACCATCCAGGACGTGACCCCGCAGCCGCACAACGGCTGCCGCCCGCCCAAGCGGCGCCGGGTCTGACGCGCGGAGAGGAGAGGTTAAGCGATGGCTCGGTACACCGGACCTGTCACCCGCAAGTCCCGCCGGCTCAAGACCGACCTGGTCGGCGGCGACCAGGCTTTCGAACGCCGGCCGTATCCACCCGGCCAGCACGGCCGTGCGCGGATCAAGGAGAGCGAGTACCTGCTGCAGATGCAGGAGAAGCAGAAGGCCCGCTTCACCTACGGCGTCATGGAAAAGCAGTTCCACCGCTACTACGAGGAGGCCAACCGCCGCCCCGGCAAGACCGGTGACACGCTGCTGCAGATCCTGGAGTCACGGCTGGACAACGTCATCTACCGGGCGGGGCTGGCCCGCACCCGGCGCCAGTCACGCCAGTTGGTGACCCACGGGCATTTCGTGGTCAACGGCGTCAAGGTGGACGTCCCCAGCTTCCGGGTGTCCAAGTTCGACATCATCGACGTCAAGCCCAAGTCGCTCCCGACGCTGCCGTTCATGGTGGCCAAGGAAACGGTGGGGGACCGCCCGATACCCGGCTGGCTGCAAGTCGTGCCTGCCACCCTGCGCGTGCTGGTGCACCGCCTACCCGAACGCGCCCAGATCGACGTCCCGCTCCAGGAACAACTCATCGTCGAGCTCTACTCCAGATAACCCTGCCCACCCCGATGTGGAGACATATCGGGGTGGGCGACCCCTCCGCGACCCCGATATGTCTCCATACCGGGGGAGTCGAGACCGAATGGGCGTCAAATGGTGGGCGTCCTAATAGGAGGTTTGTTCGTTATGTTGATCACCCAGAGGCCCAACCTCAGCGAGGAGCCGGTCGATTTCACTCGTTCCCGGTTCGTCATCGAGCCGCTGGAGCCGGGATTCGGCTACACCTTGGGGAACTCGCTGCGCCGGACCCTGCTCTCCTCCATCCCCGGGGCGGCGGTGACCAGCATCCGCATTGATGGGGTGCTGCATGAGTTCACCACCGTGCCGGGCGTCAAGGAGGACGTCACCGACATCATCCTCAACCTCAAGGAGCTGGTGGTCGGCTCTGAGGAGGATGAGCCGGTGACGATGTACCTGCGCAAGCAGGGGCCGGGTGACGTCACCGCGGGCGACATCGTGCCACCGGCCGGTGTCACCGTGCACAACCCCGACTTGCACATCGCCACTCTCAACGGCAAGGGCAAGCTCGAGATCGAGCTGATCGTGGAGCGGGGCCGCGGCTATGTGCCCGCGGTGCAGAACAAGGCGTCCGGCGCCGAGATCGGCCGGATCCCGGTGGACTCCATCTACTCACCGGTACTGAAGGTGACCTACACGGTCGAGGCCACCCGGGTCGAGCAGCGGACCGACTTCGACAAGCTGGTCCTGGACGTAGAGACCAAGCCGTCGCTCACCCCACGGGATGCGCTGGCCTCGGCCGGTCGCACCCTGGTGGAGTTGTTCGGCCTGGCCCGCGAGCTCAACGTCGAGGCCGAGGGTATCGAAATCGGACCGTCGCCGGCCGAAGCGGACACGATCGCGGCATTCGCCATGCCGATTGAGGACCTGGACCTCACCGTCCGGTCCTACAACTGCCTCAAGCGCGAGGGTATCCACACCGTCGG
>JBOHFF010000113.1:0-33684 GCA_050699515.1 Pseudonocardiaceae bacterium | reverse complement strand
ACCTCGAGGTGCACGGCCTGGGCGTGCAGCTGACCGAGGCCCTGGCGGAGTACTGGCACCAGCGGATCCGGGAGGAGCTGCGGTTTTCCTCCGGCGCCGCGGTGGCTGAGGAGGACCCCGCGCAGGTCGAGGAGTTGTTCAAGCTCGGGTACCGGGGCGCCCGGTACTCGCTGGGCTACGGGGCCTGCCCGGAACTCGAGGATCGCGCCAAGATCGTCGCGCTGCTGGAGCCGGATCGGATCGGCGTGACGCTGTCCGAGGAGTTCCAGCTGCACCCTGAGCAGTCCACCGACGCCATCGTCGCCCACCACCCGGAAGCCAAGTACTTCAACGCCTGAGCAACCGAGATGCAAGCCCTCTTTGAGCGCAGCCTAATCAGCAAGAGGTCACTGATCGCGTTCGATCACTAAACACCAGCTTCACGGAACCACTCATCTAGCATTGGGCCGTCCGGCGGTGAGGGAGGGTCCCAGGGGTGTCGAAGCTCGACTACGACGGTTTCATCTCCTACAGCCACGCGGCTGACCGCAGTATCGCCAAAGCGCTGCAGCGTGCAATGCACCGGCTGGGTCAGCCTTGGTACCGGCGGTCGGCGTTGCGGGTATTCCGCGACGACATGTCGTTGTCCGCCAGCCCTGCTCTGTGGTCGTCAATCGAGACCGCGTTGCGCCATTCACGGACGTTCGTCCTGCTGGCCTCGCCGCATTCGGCCGCCTCGTCGTGGGTTCGGCGCGAAGTGACGTGGTGGCGGGAAAACCGCTCGCATGACCGGTTCCTGATCGTGCGTACCGGCGGTAAGATCGCGTGGGACCAGCAGGCCGGGGACTTCGACTGGAACGAAACCACTGCGCTGCCGGACGAGATGCGCGGATGGTTCCGTGAGGAACCGCTCTGGGTGGACTTGGCGGGGGTCGAGCGCAGGGAGTTCCGCAGCAGGGCGGCTACCGTCGCTGCAGCGATCCATGGGGTCCCGAAAGAAGAACTGCTCAGCGAGGATACGCGGCAACAACGACGCCTGGTCGTTTTGCTGTCCGGGCTGCTGGTGATTGCGCTCGTCGCTGGAGCGGCCGCGGTCTGGCAACGCAACATTGCACTCGCTCAACGCGATCGGGCCGAGCAACAGGCGCGGTTGGCGACCTCACGCAGCCTGGCAGCCCAGGCACAGTACCTGCTCGACCAGCAACCTGATCTGGCAAACCTGCTGAGCTTGGCGAGCCTACGCCTGGCGGCCACCGGTGAAGCGCTTGCGAGCCTTCAGACCGTCTTGTCCAAGCCACTGCATGTCTCGAAGGTCCTCACCGGTCACACGGATGCGGTGAACAACATCGCGTTGAGCCCGGACGGATCGCTCGTCGCCACCACGAGCCGGGACCGGACGGTCCGGCTCTGGGATCCGCACACTGGCCGTCAGGTGGGCGAGCCTCTCATCGGTCACACCGACCGGGTCTGGGGCGTCGCATTCAGCCCGGACGGGAAAAAGCTGGCGACGACGAGCGTCGACCGGACAGTGCGGCTGTGGGACACAACCACCCGACGGCAGATCGGCGAACCCCTCACCGGCCACACTGACACCGTGCTGGACATCGCGTTCAGCCCTGATGGCAAGACCCTGGCCACGACCAGCTACGACCGGACCGCCCGCTTGTGGGATCCGATCACACGACAGCCGATCGGCGAGCCGCTGACCGGCCACATGGACAAGGTGTGGGGTGTTGCATTCAGCCCTGATGGCAAGACCCTGGCCACCACGAGCGAGGACCGCACTGTCCGGCTGTGGGATCCACGCACCGGTCTCCAAATGGGCGATCCCCTCATCGGCCACACCGACGCCGTCTACGGCGTGGCGTTCAGCCCGGACGGCAAACTCCTCGTCACGGCAGGAAAGGAGGCCGTTGGTCCAGTGCGGTTGTGGGATCCACACACCGGACAGCAACTCGGCGAGCCCATCAACGCCCACCAGAACACCGTCGCGGACCTGGCATTCAGCCCGGACGGCAGATTCCTCGCCACCACCAGCTTCGACGGAACGGCTCGGCTATGGGACCCGGCGACGCGACAGCCGATCGGTGGACCGCTCGCTGGGCACACCGGCACCGTGGCGGGCGTGGCGTTCAGCCCGGACGGCAAACAGCTTGCCACCACCAGCTACGACCACACAGTGCGCCTGTGGGACCTCACGCCATCGCAACCACTGGGCGCCGCGCTCACCGGTCATGCAGACACCGTGTCCGATGTGGCGTACAGCCCGGACGGCAAGCTGCTTGCCACGGCCAGCTTTGATCACACCGTCCGGCTGTGGGATTCGGCCACGGGATTGCAGATCGGCAAGCCGCTCGAAGGGCACACAGCGGAGGTGGAAGCGGTGGCCTTCAGCCCGGACGGCAAGCTCCTAGCCACAGCCGGCTGGGACCGAACCGTCCGGTTGTGGAATCCGTCCACGGGACAGCAGGTCGGTGAGCCCCTCGTTGGCCACACGGGCACGGTGTCCGATGTAACGTTCAGCCCGGACGGCAAGCTCCTCGCGACCGCCAGCCACGACCACACCGCACGACTATGGGATCCCGCGACCAGGCAACAGGTCGGCAAACCGCTGAGCGGCCACTCCGACAAAGTCTACAGTGTCGAGTTCAGCCCTGACGGCAGGCTGCTGGCTACAACCAGCGGCGACCAGAGCACAAGCCCGGACATGACCGCACGGCTCTGGGATCCGGCTACCGGCCAGCAGGTCGGCAAGCCCATGTCTGGACACACCGATCGCGTCGAAAGCGTCGCATTCAGCCCCGACGGTAAGACGCTGGCCACCGCGAGCTGGGATCGGACTATCCGGTTGTGGGACATCGCCACGCAGCAACAGCGCGGCCCCGCCCTCACTGGTAGCGGCGAAGCGGTCAGAGACGTCGCATTCAGCCCGGACGGCCGCCTTCTGGCCAGCGTCGGCGGGGATCGGACGGTGCGCCTTTGGGATCCAGCGAGCGCCAAGCAGTTCGGTCCACCCCTTACTGGCCACACCAATCGCGTCGCCGCCGTGGCGTTCAGCCCCGACGGAAACTATCTCGCAACCGGAAGCAACGACCGCTCGGCCCGACTGTGGGCGACGCCCAGTACGTGGATCGACGAGGTGTGCCGAATGGCAGGCCGCAACCTCACCCAGGACGAGTGGAACCACTACCTCCCTGACACCACCTATGTCGTGCAATGTCCCAGCCATCCGACCGGCGTGGGCGCCGCCGAGAACTCCCCCGCCGCGACATCGCCGACGCTGCCAAGTGCCTACTTGTCCAGCGGCGGTTCAAACTCAGCCGGCCCGTCTCCGCAAGAGCAGGAACCGAATTGAATTCTCATGAACCAAACCACACCTGCCGCTTCGTGGGCAAGCACTGGCGAGGGCCGCATTGCCCGAGTACCGGTCGTGCTCGCCGTACAGGTTCACTGGCGTAACAAGGCGAGCACGCCCCGCGATTATAGGGCTGATGATCGAAACAAAGCGCGCCGGACTCGCTTATCCTTGCCAGCTGCGGCGGCAAGACCACTGGCGCCACAGGCCAGACCACGACCCAGTCCTATCCGCCAATCTGGCGTCCGCCGTACATCAAGATTGACCGGTTCGAGGGCGACAACCAGCTCAAGGTCTTGGTCCTCACTTAGGCGGACGAGGTGATAGTGCCTGGCCGGGCTCGATGAGCACCAGGCCCGCCGCTGGCTGGCATGGCGGCGCTGGACCCTGCTCGCGATGCTCGCCCACGCCCTGGGCCACCCAATTACGTAGACACGACTCAGAAATCCGCAGATCCTTCGCCACCTCAGGCATCAGTTTAGTCCGCGCACGGACAGCTCAATAGCACGACGACGAAACTCAGCAGGGTGAGGAGGCGGCACGGCAGCATCCTTCCTGGTGGCCGAAGCCACCTCAGGTCGGGTGTCCGTGCTACGGGGGGAAGCTCAGCTTCGAGCACGCGACTCAGGACTCTTCTCGCCTTGATTGCTGCCGGCGAACGCTTAGCGGCGAGCCACTACCGATACGGCTGCTGTGGTCATCGACGGTGAAGTGCTTGCACATAGTCCGTCAAGCCTTCCCGGGAATACCGAGGCCCGTATCGGAACAGGGTCCCGTGACTAAACCAGATTGCCCTCCCGGTCGAGATCAGCCGGGAGATTCACCGGGCAGCGGTGCGGCGTGCGCAACGACAGCTGGAATGCCTCGCAGGGTCCCCGTTAAAGCCTGTCAAGGAGAAGATGCGACTGTTGCGGGGGCGCCGCTGGGTCGCTAAGACCACCGCGGGGAAGAGCTCGCAGGTGCGCGCCAACCGTAAGACCACTCAGCACCACCTGCCAGCGGCCGTAGGCTGCATCCTGTGAAGACGTTCGACGAGCTTTTCGCCGAGCTCACCGAGCGCGCCAGGACCCGCCCCGATGGCTCGGGCACGGTGGCGGCGCTCGACGGTGGGGTGCACGCGCAGGGCAAGAAGGTGCTCGAGGAGGCCGGCGAGGTGTGGATCGCGGCTGAGCACGAGTCCGACGAGCGGCTGGCGGAGGAGATCTCCCAGCTGCTCTACCGGGTGCAGGTACTCATGCTCGGCCGGGGAATCAGCACCACCGACGTCTACCGCTACCTGTGAGGTGCTGATGAGCACGGTGCCGATGACCGGAGGGCCACGGATGCTGCGGGTCGCGTTACCCAGCAAGGGCACACTGGCGGCGCCCGCCTCGGAGATGCTGGTCGAAGCGGGCTACCGGCAGCGACACGACCCCAAGGACCTGACGGTCATCGACGCCGCCAACGACGTGGAGTTCTTCTTCCTCCGTCCCAGGGACATCTCCGTCTACGTGGGTTCCGGTGAGCTGGACCTCGGGATCACCGGTCGGGATCTGATGCTGGACTCCGAGGCGCCGGTCGCCGAGCGGCTCGCGCTCGGGTTCGGCGGATCCTCGTTCCGCTACGCCGCCCCCCTCGGCAGGGACTGGAAGGTGGGTGACCTGGAGGGCCTGCGGGTGGCCACGGCGTACCCCCAGCTGGTGCGAGCGGACCTGTCCCGGCACGGGGTCCGCGCCACCCTGATCCGGCTGGACGGCGCGGTGGAGATCTCGGTGCAGCTGGGGGTGGCGGATGCGATCGCTGATGTGGTCGGGTCCGGGCGCACCCTGCGCCAGCACGACCTGGCGGCTTTCGGTGACCCTATCTGCTCCTCGGAAGCGGTTCTCGTGGAGCGCTCCGACGCCGAGCCATCCCCGGAACGGGCGCAGCTCACCGCGCGCCTGCAGGGTGTGGTGTTCGCCCAGCAGTACGTGATGCTCGATTACGACTGCCCGCGCAACCGCCTGGACCATGCGGTCACCATCACCCCGGGTCTGGAATCGCCGACCGTGGCCCCGCTGGCCGATCCCCACTGGGTCGCGGTGCGGGCGATGGTGCCCCGCCGGGAGGCCAACCGGATCATGGACGAGCTCTCCGCCTGCGGCGCCAAGGCCATCCTGGCCAGCGACATCCGTTCCTGCCGTTTCTGAGCGACCTGCGCCTCACCTGGGTGGGCGGCGGTCGGGGTGCACCTACGTCACCGCCTTGCGAGGTGTTGTGGATACGTCCGTAGAGGATGTGGGATTGGTCATGTGACCAGTTGTAGCTTGCGGTCCAACTCGGTGGAGAACTCGTGGACATGGGCGTTGGCCTTGCGGGTGCGGAGCTCTCCTGCGAGACGGCGCAGGAGAGCGAGGCCGCGCGGTGAGTTGATGTGTGGCAGCCACTCCAGAACGGTCCGCCCCACCTCGCAGGCCTGCTCCAGCTCGCTGCGGCCGACGTGGGCTCTCGCCAGCCAGATGCCGACCAGGACCGCGTCGCGCTGGTACAGCTGATAGGTCGCGGCGCTCGCTCGGGGAGTGAGCAGGGTGACCGCGTTGCCGAGATGACGCCGGCTGTTGGGGGAGCTGGCCATCCCCAAGCTGACCTGTTGGAAGCCGCAGGCACCGTCCATGCTCTGTGGGCTGACCCAGTAAGCCCAGCGCGGCCGGTGACCGGTCGGATGCTCGACCAGCTCCCGGGCCCGGCTGTGTGTTTTCAGGGAACACTTCCCTTCCCCGGACCTGCCAGGCGACGCGTTGAAGATCGCCCCCGCAAAGCTGATCAGATTGCCGATCCTCGCACCCACCGACGGACCCAGCGATTGATGTTGCTCGGCTGAGCCATGCGCAGCTCGGGCCTCGGTCACATGTGATCACCTACTCCGCGCGGTCGCGAGCGCTCTGCGCACCCGCTCCGGAGGGGTCCGGCCAGCCTGGGTAGGGGGGAGGGGTGCCGCCGAAGGTGGGGCAGTGTGGTTTGTGGTCGCACCAGTCACACATCCGGCTGGGGCTGGGGCGGAAATCACCAGTGTGGGCAGCGCGCTGGATTGCCGACCAGATCGCGGACAGTGTGCGCTCGAAACGGATCAGCTCCGCCTCATCGGGGGTGTAGCTCAACACCTGACGGTCAGCCAGGTACAGCAGCCGCAGCTGGCGCGGCACCACGCCGCGGATCCGCAGCAGCGCCAGCGCGTAGAACTTCATCTGGAACAGCGCCTTGGCCTCGAAGACCTCCCGGGGTGCGGCGCCGGACTTGTAGTCCACCACCCGGATAGCCCCGGATGCGGCGACGTCGAGCCGGTCGATGTAGCCCCGCAGCAGCAACGTCTCGCCTTCCCCGGCCGCCAGCTCCGCCTCGACCAGCAGCTCGCAGGCTTCGGGCTGGACCGAACGCGGGTCTTCCAGCGCGAAGTAGGCATCGACGAGGTCGCGCGCGGAGTCGAGCCACTCGGTCTGCTCCGGGTCGTCGGGACCGGCGAACAGCACGGCCAGCTCCGGGCTGGCGGCCAGCACGTCCCGCCAGGCCGGATCGACCAGCTCGCGTCCGGTCTTGAGACTGCGCCGGTCGGGGGGCAGCGCGAACAACCGCTCCAGCACGGTGTGCACCACGGTGCCGCGGACCTGCAACCGGCTCGGCGTCTCGGGTAACCGGTCGACCACGCGGAACCGGTACAGCAATGGGCACTGCTTGAAATCCGCCGCCCGCGACGGTGACAGCGCTGGTCGCCTGCGGGGTGGCGGGCTCGTTGCGGTGCTGGTGTCCGGTGGGTCGCCGGCCAGGGTTTCCGTCATGGCAGGCAGGGTAGGCGAGCCCACTGACAGCGCTGCGCACGCCGCCGGTGCGACTCTGCCACCATGACCGGCTGTGAGTCGCGCCAGCGGACCGTTCCAACCCGGTGATCGGGTGCAGATCACCGACCCCAAAGGACGCCGGCACACGGTCCTGCTCGAGCCCGGGTCGCTGTTCCACACCCACCGCGGTGCGCTCGCCCACGACGACCTGATCGGGCTGCCCGAGGGCAGCGTCATCACCTCCACGGCGGGCACGCAGTACCTCGCGTTGCGCCCGCTGCTGGCCGACTACGTGCTGGCCATGCCGCGCGGCGCGCAGGTGATCTACCCCAAGGACGCCGCCCAGATCCTGATGTTCGGCGACGTCTTCCCCGGCGCGCGGGTACTCGAGGCCGGCGCCGGCTCCGGCGCGCTGACCTGCTCGCTGCTGCAAGCGGTCGGGGAGCGCGGCAGCGTGATCTCCTACGAGGTGCGGGCCGACCACGCCGAGCATGCCGCGGCCAACGTCGAGCGGTTCTTCGGGACGGCGCTGCCGCAGTGGCAGCTGCGAGTGGCCGACCTGATCACCCATCCGGCCGATCAGCCGGTGGATCGTGTGATGTTGGACATGCTTCACCCTTGGGAGGTGCTGCCCACTGTGTCGGCGGCGCTGGTCCCGGGTGGGGTGCTCATCGTCTACGTGGCCACCACCACCCAGCTCGCCCGCGGTGCGCAGGCGCTGCGGGAGGCGGGCTGTTACACCGAGCCGCAGGCCTGGGAGACGCTGCAACGGCCCTGGCACACGGTCGGGCTCGCGGTCCGCCCCGAGCACCGGATGGTCGGGCACACCGCATTCCTGCTCTCCGCCCGCCGGCTGGCGCAGGGCGTGGTGCCGCCTACCCCGCAGCGACGTCCCAGCCGGTCCAACCGGCCGCTGTAGCCGGTCGCGTTTCCCGTTGCCCAGGTGGTTGATCTGCGGTTAACTCACGGTTCTGTCGTGCTGTCCCGTACCGTTGATGGTCTGGCAGAACCATGCGGGAGGAGGTGCCTCGTGCCGCACGAATATCCCGGCGACCGAGCCGCTGAGGGTCGCGACCGCGTCGACCCTGCGTTGGCCGCCCAGATCAGGATCCTCGAGGACGAGGTGACGCTGCTGCGTCGCCGCTTGACCGAGTCTCCCCGGCATGTTCGGTTGCTCGAGGAGCGCCTCGCCGAGGCGTCCGCCTCGGTGGCCCAGCTCACCGAGCGGAACGCGAAGCTGGTCGAGACGCTGCGCGAGGCTCGCAGCCAGCTCCTGGCGTTGCGCGAGGAGGTCGATCGGCTGGCCCAACCACCCAGCGGCTACGGGGTGTTCCTGAGCTGCTTCGAGGACGCATCCGTGGACGTGTTCACCTCCGGCCGCCGGATGCGGGTGGCGGTCTCGCCCACGGTCGAAGTGCCGCAACTGCGCCGCGGCCAGAGCGTACGGCTCAACGAGGCGCTGACCGTGGTGGAGGCGGGCAGTTTCGAGTCCACCGGGGAGGTCTGCACGCTGCGTGAGGTACTCGACTGTGGCCAGCGAGCGCTGGTTGTGGGGCACGCCGACGAGGAACGTGTGGTGTGGCTGGCGGACCCGCTGCTACCCAGCCCGGATAACCCCGACACGGTGCCGCTCAAGCCGGGGGACTCCCTGGTGGTGGACACCAAGGCCGCGTACGCCTATGAGCGGGTACCCAAGGCGGAGGTCGAGGATCTCGTACTGGAGGAGGTACCCGACGTCGGGTACGAGGACATCGGTGGCTTGTCCAACCAGATCGAGCAGATTCGGGACGCCGTCGAGTTGCCGTTCTTGCACGCCGACCTGTTCCGCGAGTACGAGCTGCGCCCGCCCAAGGGCGTGCTGCTCTACGGTCCGCCAGGGTGCGGCAAGACGTTGATCGCCAAGGCGGTGGCCAACTCGCTGGCCAAGAAGGTGGCTCAGGTCCGCGGGGACAGCGAGGCCAAGAGCTACTTCCTCAACATCAAGGGCCCGGAGCTGCTCAACAAGTACGTTGGAGAGACCGAGCGGCATATCCGGTTGATTTTCCAGCGGGCCCGGGAGAAGGCGTCGGAGGGCACTCCGGTCATCGTGTTCTTCGACGAGATGGATTCGATCTTCCGTACTCGCGGGTCGGGGGTCTCCTCCGATGTGGAGACCACGATCGTGCCGCAGCTGCTCAGTGAGATCGATGGTGTGGAGGGTTTGGAGAACGTCATCGTGATCGGTGCCTCCAACCGTGAAGACATGATTGATCCGGCGATCCTGCGTCCCGGACGGCTCGACGTGAAGATCAAGATTGAGCGTCCGGACGCCGAGGCAGCCAGAGATGTGTTCTCCAAGTACTTGACGACGACGCTCCCGCTGCACGCTGATGACCTCGCCGAATTCGGGAACGAACGCCCGGCCTGCATTCAGGCGATGATCCAGGGCACCGTCGAGCGGATGTACGCCGAGAGCGAGGAGAACCGGTTCCTGGAGGTCACCTACGCCAATGGCGACAAAGAGGTGCTCTATTTCCGGGACTTCAACTCCGGCGCGATGATCCAGAACATCGTCGACCGGGCCAAGAAGAAGGCCATCAAGTCGGTGCTGGAGACCGGGCAGCCAGGGTTACGGATGACTCATCTGCTCGACTCGATCGTCGATGAGTTCGCCGAGAACGAGGACCTGCCCAACACCACCAACCCGGACGACTGGGCGCGAATCTCAGGCAAGAAGGGAGAACGCATCGTCTACATCCGCACCCTGGTCACCGGCAAGAACGCCGAGTCCGGCCGGGCGATCGACACCGCCACCAACACCGGTCAGTACCTGTAAGGGTCAGTACCTGTAAGGCCCCTCAGCGCCGGTCGCCATGCCGCGGGGAGTAGCAGTGCTCTCCGGGGCATGGTCCAGCAGGGACACCGTGATCCAGCCGGTGTCATAGGGCTCGATGTGGACCATGGGGACCCCCATGCCATCGGCGATGCCCTGCGCATGGGTTTGGAAGTCGTCCACGGTCTGGCCGGCCAGCATCCGTACCAGCAGGGTCACCGGTGGGCCCGGCTCCACCGAGTGCACCTGAGGTGCGATGGTCACGGGTATCTTGGCGGCGGTCTGGCTGTGGCGCGTGAGGTTGGCGTCGTCCACCGCGTCGGACCATTGCCAGCTCACCTCGGTGACCCACCGTGCTAGTTCCCGCTCCTCTCGCTGGCGCCGCAGCCAGCGCGGGGGCCACCAGGAATGAGCAGCGACCGGCTCGTCGCGGCTGTCGACCCTCCGCCTCGTACCCGAAATACTCGGAACGCGCGTCATGATGATTCCCTCCTGACGTGGATCCCGAGAGATACCCGCTGGCCGACTGACCCAAACACGGGCGAGAGGCCAGCCGCGGACCAGCCCGCAATGTTCCCGGTCGGGGGAATCCGATCCGCGGCACGTCGCGTACGGCGGAACCGACAATCACATCTATGAGGTGCGCTGGCAGGGCCTCGCCGCTCGACGTTCGCCGGTGCAGACCTCAGTGCCTGCCCTTCACGTAGGGACGCCTGTCCGAGCCGTCCACGTTATTGCTGTCCCGCACGAAATCCCGCATTGCTTCGTCGAATTCTGGGACACCGCCACGGTTGCAGTCGACGATGATTCCCAGGCGTTGTGCGAGACCCCAGACGGATAGGTCCGGATCAAATGTAGCGTGCCTGTTGCGGGCCGCCTTCACTAGGAGTACAAAGCCGTCGTAATCCTCCTCCTCGATTATCTGCAGGTCTCGCAGAACAGCCGCCCTATCAATCTTCTTGCCCCTCACCGGCCACCACCCTTCAGATCTGAATGTGTACTGGTTGAGCAACGTTGTCCGTAGAACTATTGATTTTACAGCACAATTAGATCATGCTCCCACCGGCTGCGGTGTGACCGGCCTGTGGTCTGGGTCGATCCGACCGCTCAGATCGTGTGCGCCGGCGCAGGCGGCCTGCATCGGACTACTCCGGCTCCGGCCGACCCGACCGTCACGCGTGCGGCGGACGGGAGCTGCGACAGAGTCTGACTACGACGGAGTCGCTGGACGTGCCCGCGCGGGTGCGCGCCTCCGGGTGGCCGGCCGACGCGGCGCTGCCTGGGGTGGAGCCGCCGGGCTGATTGCGGGCCATGCCACGCCTTGGCGCTTGGCGTCGTCGTAGCCCGCCTGGATCCTGCCCTCGAGCGCGGACCGGGAGAAGTCGCCGGCATTGGTCAGGTCGTGATCGAGCCTGGCCTCGATGACCTTGAAGCTGTCGATCCGCCGGTGGCGCAGGATGCGCTGGTAGTCCTCGTCCGCACGGATCGGGCTGTCGGCCGGGAGCTCCACGTCGACGCGCGCGATGAGCCGCAACACTTTGTCGATCTTGTCGAAGAGTTTCTCGTCGAGCTTGATCCGGCTGGTGTACTGGAGCTGAACCATCCGGTTGACGACTTCGGGAAGCGACCGGGGTAGCGGAGCCTCCATGGGGAACAGCTGGACCACGATCAGTTCCCGGTGGATATCGGGATTGTCCGGCTCGCACTGCTCGAGTGCGTTGATGGCCGGACTGAGTGGGGTATTGGCGAACAGGCCGCCGTCCCAGTACCACTGCCCGTCGACTTCGGTCATCGGGAACCCGGGCGGGAGGCTGCCGCTGGCCGCCACGTGCTCGAAGGTGAGATCGTGCTCAGCGTTGTCGAAATACTTGATCAGCGCGGTCCTGAGGTCGATGGCCCCCACGATCACCCGGATGCCGCCGTGGTTCAGCGTGTCGAGGTCGGCCAGTTCTGCCAGCGTCCGGCGCAGCGGCCCGGTCTCGTAGATGCTCGTGCTCGCCCACGGTGCCATCAGCAGTCCGGGGTTCAATCCGTACATTCCAGGGTTGCCGTAGATCGCCAGGTTCTGCTCGATCTCGCGCGGCATGAACGGGATCGTCATCGGCGGGAAGCCGGGCACCTGGGGGAGCACTGTGAGCCTGTGCCAGAGCGTCTCGAGGGTCGCGATGGGCTCGCCGCGGGCGCCACCGAGCACGGCCGCGGTGATCGCACCGATGGAGATACCGGCTACTGCCGCCGGCTTGAATCCCGGCCGCTGGTCATAAATGGCCTTGAGCACGCCGAACTCATAAGCGCCAAGGGCGCCGCCGCCTTGCAGGACGATGGCGGTTCGGATGTTGGCCGGGTCGGTAGGCATCGCAGCTCCTTATCCATGTGGCCCAGGCAGCGAAGTTCCCGCGGTCTAATCACATCCGAACGTCAACCGTACTGACTATTCGTGGCCCAGCGCGGAAATGAACAGGCAGGGAAGGGTCATCTCGGCGTGATTCTGAGCACTTTGTCGTTGTCCCCGTTACTGGTGGTGACGTACACGGCACCGTCAGGCCCGGAGCGCGCCGCGCGAAGCCGGCCGTAGCTACCGTCGAGCTGCGGGAGCTGCCCGACCTCGGTGACCGTTCCATCCGCGTCGACCCGCATGAGCAGCAGCTTGGCGCCCCGCAGCGCGGCGACAGCCAGCAGACCCTGCATGCCACCCCACTGCTCACCGGTGAGAAACGCGGTCCCGCAGATCGCCTCGGTGTCGCCTCCGGAGCTCCATACCGCGGGAACCGCGCTCGGGAAGCGCTGCAGGTCGGTCATCGGCACGCTCTCGTCGTAGTTGTTGCGGGTACCGCCGCGGGAGGGGTCCCAGCCGTAGTTGGCCCCGGCACGCAGGACGTTGATCTCGTCGTCGACGGTCGGGCCGTGTTCCGCGGCGAAGAGCCGACCGGTCCCCGGCTGCACCGTCACGCCCTGCACGTTGCGATTGCCGTAGGTGAACACGAGTCGTTCCGCGGCATTGCGTGAGCCTGCGAAAGGATTGCCCGCTGCGGGTCCGCCGGTGCGCAGGTCGATCCGGAGCACCTTGCCGCCGAGTTGAGTGCGATCCTGGGATACGGCAGCCCGCGCGGAGTCGCCAGTGCCCACGTAGAGGTAACCGTCTTCTCCGATGGTGGGACGGCACCCGGAGTGCCGACCGGAGGGGTTCAGCGGAAGGCCGCCGACCAGCGGGTCGGCCACCCGGCTGGCTCGGGCGCCATCGGCGGACAGCTCCCAGGTGATCAACCGGACGTCGAGTGGCCGGCCGCCCTCGCGGTGGGTCTGGCAGGTGGTGAACCGGCGGGTCTGCGCGAAGTCGGGGTGGACCACCAACCCCATCAGACCGCCTTCACCGGCGACGTACACGTCACCGAGGTCGGCTGCGATCGGGACGGCCCGGGTGCCGGGTTCGGTCGACGCGAGCAGACTCAGCCGTGCCGGACGCTCGGTAATCAATGCCCCGCCGGTGGGTAGGAAACCGATGTCCCAGGCATGCTCGAGCCCCTCGGTCACCACCTCGACGCGGGTCTCGGGGACAGCCGGGGCAGCAGGCCGAGCAGCGGGAGACTCACCAGTGCCCTGAGCGGGCACTCCGGCACCGATCGGGGCTCCCTGGCCGGCGAAGGAGCACCCGGTGAGGAGCCCGAGCAGCGCCAGGAAGACGGGTAAGCGAGGCATTGTCGCGATGGTCCCGATTCTGAGGTAGGTAGACCGTGAGGTAGTGAGGTTAGCGGCGGGTGAGGATCCTGGTCGCTCCCGCTGCACCGGTGGACAGCATCAGCCAGCCGACGGCGGTCAGCACGCTGGCCACCCAGGCCGATGCTCCGGAGGTCCGCCACAGCCCGTCCTGACCTAGGTTGACCACCGGGACCAGCAGGTCCGCGGTATAGATCACCGGTTGCCACGACGGGTCCTGGCCGTTGTCGAGCCGGGGAAGCTGGTGATAGTCGAACCACAGGGACCCGAGCAGCCAGCACACCGCGAGCCACCACCCCGCCCGCCACGGCCGGTAGCCGTAGCCGACGGTCCACTCCTGGAGCCACCCCCACAGCTGTCCCGCGCTTCGATGCCTGCTGTGCCGGTGTCGCTGCTTGGCCAGCAACACCGTGTCGGCGTGGTCGTCGTGGCCGCCGTCGCGGTAGCTACCCGCGAGACGGTCGTAAGGATCGGGGTCGTAGTCGGGCAGCACGGACCGCAACCAGCGCAGCCGGGTGGTCACGCTCACCTCGGGCGAGGCGGTGAGCGATTGGTACAGGAAATCCTCGATATCCACTTTCCCCCGGGTGGCCCAGAGTTGCTGATCGTCGAAGACCGAGCCGGCCACCACATTGGCCAGGCTGACATTGCCGAGCGGCGGCTCAGCACAGCGCAGTCGCAGCTCCTGGCAGGTCATTCCGCGCGCGTACAACGCCGAGATGCCCTCGCCGGGCCCACCGAGCCGGGCGCCGGTGAAGTTCACCGATTTCGACACATCGGCAAGGCTGAGCCGCACACCACCGGCAGCGGTGAATCCCCGGCTGGCGAAGAGGTCCTTGCCGATCGTGGCGGCCCTGGCATCGAGCGACGCTTTGGTTGAGCCATCCGGCCGGCACCGTGGCGCCTTGAGCTGGGCCGCGGTGCAGTCCAGCGATGAGCCGATATGGGCGTGGTGCAGCCGGATCGAACCCGAGACCGTCACCTCGCGCAGGAACAGCGACCCGCCGACCCGCAGCCTGTCGGCGAACAGCACGTCCAGGCCCGGACCGTGCAGCGTGGCACCGGTGAGGCTCACGCTGCCGTGTACCTGCGCGCCGACCAACCGGACCTGGCCATGTGCGCACAGCGGACCGGTCCCCGCTGACTGCTCGGCACGAGGCAGGGATCCGCGCGCTTCTAGGTCGCCGAGTACCTCGATACCGTCGGCGGCCAACGCGACCGGCACCGGTCGGGGCTGATCACCGTTGTCGATGCCCGGCTCGACCGGGCTGCCCAGCGTCGCGCCGGACAGCCGCAGGTAGCCCCCGATCCGGGCATTGGTCAGCCGGACGGTGCCCGTGGCGCGCAACCCCGCGTCGAGCACCAGGTTGCCGTTGACCACCAGGCGATCGGCCACCAGCGCCGCGCTGGGATCGGGGCTTCCGCGGGGCAGCACGAGTACCGCGGACTCGTCCGGATCGGTGGTGCCCTGCAAGGTCGCACCGGAGAACACCGCGTTCCCGGCGACCGAGGCACCGGCCAGCACCACCCGTCCCTGGCTGGCCAATCCCTGATCACAGCGCAGGTTGCCACCCACCTGCACCCCGGAGGCCTCCAGCGCGTCGCCGCCGGGACCGGTCAGCTGCGCGCCACGCAGGTCGATGTTGCCGTCCACCCGGGCGCCGGATAGCCGGACCTCGCCTCCAGACCGCAGCCGGCGGGCGTCGAGCACGCCGCGGACCACCAGCCGCACCCCGACCAGCGCCTCTCCACCAGGGGCGTCCACGTGGGTGTCGCTCAGCCGCAGCGGTCCCTCGATCCGAGCGTCGGGCAGCATGATCGGCCCGCGCACGGTGCAGCTCTCCAGCGCCAGCTCGCTGCGTACCCGGACGTTCGCCGCCAGCAGGCCAGGCAGTGTGCACCCGATCAGCCGCCAACCGGCCAGCTCCGCGGCATACAGCTCGATCCGGTCGTCGAAGATGCACCCGGTCAGCTCGACCAGCGCGGTGACCGTCGCCCCCGGCAGCTCCAGTGCGCCGCAGATGACCGCGCCGACCAGCCGCAGCGCGGGAATCCGGCCTTCGGCTGGCCGCGACGTTGCGGCCAGCAGCCCGGCCAGCAGCGTGGCGGGCACCTGCGCACCGGCAAGGTCCACGATCGCGCCGATGCCGAACGCCTGGCGCACCTCATCAACTGCGGTAGCGCTGTGCGGCACCGGCACCCCTCTCACTTGGAAATCGTACGGCGCGGATCGTATGGGCAGGAAAGGATGGGGCGATGAGCACTCGTGGGCAAGCACCCGCCGCCGACCAGACCGCTCACCCACAGCGCTGGCGAGCCCTCGCGGTCACCCAGCTGGCGGGCTTCATGAGCCTGCTCGACGTCAGCATCGTCAACGTCGCGCTGCCCTCCATCCAGCAGAGCCTGCACGCCTCCGTGGCGCAGGTGCAGTGGGTGATCTCGGGTTACGCGCTCAGCTTCGGGCTGGTGCTGGTGGCAGGCGGGCGGCTGGGCGATGCCTGGGGCCGGCGGCGGATGTTCCTGCTCGCCCTGACCGGGTTCGTCCTGACCAGCGCGCTGTGCGGCGCGGCACCCAACGCGGACCTGCTGGTCGCGGCGCGGCTGTTGCAAGGCGTCGCGGCCGGGATGCTCGGCCCGCAGAGCTCGGGCCTGATCCAGGTGCTGTTCCACGGCGCGGAGCGGGGTAGGGCGTTCGGCATCTTCGGTGCGACGGTCGGGATCTCCACGGCAGTCGGACCGGTGCTCGGCGGTCTGCTGCTCGCCGCGGCCGGGGAGCAGCAGGGCTGGCGCTGGATCTTCTACGTCAACGTTCCGATCGGCCTGATCGCGCTGGTGGCGGCGTGGCGACTGATACCGTCCCGGCCACGTAGCGGCGAGCCGTCGGCGACCCGGATCGATGTCCTCGGCGTGCTGCTGTTGGGGGCCGGCGTGTTGTGCCTGCTGCTGCCGCTGATGCGGGAGGACGGTGGGCTGTGGTGGCTGTTCGTGCCGGCTCCGGTGCTGCTGGCCCTGTTCCTGCGCTGGGAGCAGCGGATGGTGCGCCGCGATCGGCCGCCGTTGCTGGACACCCGGCTGCTCTCCGCCACACCCGGTTACCCGGCCGGGGCTGCGCTGGGGCTGGTGTACTTCGTGGGCTTCAGCGGGATCTGGTTGGTGTTCGCGGTGTATTTCCAGCGTGGACTCGGGTACTCGCCGCTGCAGTCCGGGCTTGCGGTGACGACTTTCGCCCTCGGGGCGGCGGTGTCAGCCGCCGTGGCCGGCCGGTTTGTGAGTCGCTACGGGCGCTGGTTGACGGTGGTGGGACTGATCAGCTCGGTGCTCGGGTTGGCCGCCACCGCCGCGGTGCTCTACACCGCACCCGCTGCCTCGGCAGGGTTGATGGTGGCGCTGCCCATGCTCGTGGCGGGCATCGGAGGTGGCGCGGTGATCTCGCCGAACGTCGCGCTGACCCTGGAGTGCGTGCCGACCTGGATGGGCGGAGCCGCCGCCGGTGCGTTGCAGACCGGGCAGCGGATCGGATCGGCGATCGGGACGGCCCTGCTGGCGGCGGTGTTCTACGGGGTGCTGGCGCGTAGCGGTCACTACCACAGCGCCATCGCCGCGGCGCTGCTCACCGGAACCGGGTTCATCTGCCTGGCGCTGCTCGTGGCGGTGCTGGACCTGCGCCTCAACCGCGGGCTCCGCGCAGCAGCTGGCGGTCTTCCTGGCGCAACAGTCCCCACGCGAGCAGTTGGCGACCCAATTGGTTGATGTTGTCGCGCCCGCTGATTCCAGTAACGCCGAGCTCCTGAAGCTTGCGGCACCACCGCACCACGCAGTTGTCGACGGCGCGTTCGGTCACCAGCCGGTCGTCGGGCCGTGCCGCGGAGGCGTACTCGGCGGCCTCCCGGTTGCCGACCGCGTCGCCGGGATCAGGAAGGGCCAGGAACTTGGCGGCGAGCAGCAACCGCTCGTGTTCGGTCGGTACCCGTAACGGCATGGTGCCGGGATCGTCCTGGATCGGTGGGTCCAGCAGCGGCGGCCGGGGATCGCTGATACTGATCGAGAGCAGGTAGCGCCCAGACGGTGCGCCGACCCTGATCTCCAGGCCAGGCGGGCTGACCGCCCACCGTGACTGGGAGTCCGCTGCGGTCCGCGGTGGGAGCGGGTTGGACACCCCACGCACGATCACATCGAAGGGACGGCTGCCGCTGTCGTTGGAGACCACCCACAACCCGCCGCCGTATTGGATGGACCCGACATTGCGTGAGATGTGCAGGTCAGGACCGCCGTTGAGGCAGTCATGACCGAACCGCAGCGTGCGGTCATGACCTCGCCCGAAGGTGAAAGGAGCATTGCCGGGGCGCAACACAGCCACCTGGCGGCCCTGGAAATGGGCCACCAGCCCGCTCGACGGCTGCGGTGGCGCCACCACTGGCCCACGTTATCGCCGCACCGTTACAGCTGACCACCTGATTACAGGGCTGCCCTCTAGCGAGAGGTGCTCGGGTGGCGCTCTACTGAGGCGTCACCGGGATTGGCGGAGGATGGGAGGCCTGCCGTGCAGTCCAGCCAGCTGACGATCGACACCACGCGAGCGTCGCCGGCGCAGCTGCGGGGCGGCCTGCGCCGCTACGACTGGCGCACCACGCCGGGATTGCTCCGGGTGACCCGGGTCGTTCTCGTGCTCGGGGTGCTGCTCGCCGGCGGCGTCGGGGTCTACACCGCGATCGCCCGAGTGAACACCACTCGTGACATCGTCGAGCGCCTCGAACCGCTCAACGCCAATGCCACCACGCTCTACCGGTCGCTGGCCGAAGCCGATGCCACGGTGGCGGCCGGGTACCTGTCCGGGGGGGTGGAACCCAGCGAGATGCGGACCCGCTACGGCCGTGACGTGGCGGCCGCGACGGTGGCCCTGGCGCAGGCCGGCACCCAGTCGGGGGCAGAGGTGGTGACCGCGAAGCGGATCGCCGACATCACCACTCAACTCCCGATGTATACCGGTCTGGTCGAGCGGGCTCGGGCGAACAACCGGCAGGGTCTGGCGGTCGGGGTGTCCTACCTTCGCAACGCCTCGGAGCTGATGCGGACCTCGATCCTTCCCGAGGCCGCGGAGCTGCAGCAACGCCAGGCCGCGCGGCTCGGTTATGCCTACCGGCTGGCCGGGTCGGTACCGATCGTGGCGCTGGTGTCGTGCGGAGTGAGTCTGACCGGACTCATCTGGGCGCAGGTCTTCCTGCTCCGGCGCACGCACCGGGTCTTCAACATCGGCCTGATCGCGGCGAGCGGGGCGGTGATCGCCGGCCTGGCGTGGTGGACGGTCGCGGGGGTCGCCTCCGCCGGCTCGCTGGCGGGCGCGCTCGGACACAGCCGGTCGGTGTACGAGGCGCTGGCCCCGGCGCAGATCGCCGCGCTGCAGGCGCGCGCGTTGGAGAGCCTCGAGCTGGTCGATCGCAACGGGGATGCCATCGAGCCGGTCTTCGACGCTCAGATGCAATTGCTCGCCCGCAACGACGGCGCCGGCGGCGCGCTGGGCGCGGCCAACCAGTTCGCCAGCGACCAGCGGGGCAAAGCACTGGTCCAGGCAGCGATTGCGGGCGCCCGCGAGTACTCCGAAGCACACCGCGCCCTCCGGCGGCTCGACGACAGCGGCGAGTACACCAAGGCGGTCGACGCTGCCGTGAACACCTCCCCGACCAGTGCGGCCACCGCGTTCGGTCGGCTCGCCGCGGCGCTCAAGGCCGCCGTCGAGTACGAGCGCGGCGCTTTCCGGACGGACATCGCACACGCTCGGGGTTGGCTGACCGGCCTGCCGATCGGTACCGCCGCCTTGGCCATCGCCTCGACCATCGGGGTGGCCCTGGGTGTTCGCCAGCGGTTGGAAGAGTACCGGTGAACACTCGATCCGCGCTCGCCTGCGTCGCGCTGGTCGCTGCTGTGGCGGCAGCCACGGCGGACGCCACCTCGCCCGCGATCGCCCGGGCGGCGGTGGGAAGTTCACCCGTAGCGGCACCGGCGATATCTGACTGTACCCCGGGGGATCTCCGAGCCAGCTTGCGGCCGTGGGGTCCGCTACCGGTACCCGCTCAGATGCCCGTAGGGTCCCCGATGGCCCGTATCGTGGGCCGGGGTTACCTGATCGCCGGCGTCGGTGAGGACACCTACCCGTTCGCCGTCCGGGGCGAGGATATGGAACCGGAAGGATTCGATATCGACCTCGCCCGGGATATCGCCGAGGCGATTTTTGGCAACCGCGAGCAGGTGGTGTTCAGACCGGCGCTCGGGGTCACGCGGTTTGACGGCCTGACATCGGGCCAGGTTGACCTGGTGATTTCCGCAGTCACCATCACCTGCAATCGCCGTGAGCAGGTGGAGTTCAGTGCCGTGTACTACGAGGCGGGCCAGCGGATACTGGTGAACCGCGGTTCGGCCGTCACAGGTATGGCGGAGTTGCGGGACAAGAAAGTCTGCGCGGTCCGGGGTTCGACATCGCTGGGGAAGATCTTATCTGATCCCGCGAAACCGGTCCCGGTTGGCGCGGCCACCACAACGGACTGCCTGATGATGCTCCAGCTCGGCGCGGTCGATGCGGTGTCTACCGATGACACCCTGCTGGCTGGGATGGCTGAGCAGGATCCCCAGACCGAGATTGTCGGTCCGCGGCTCACCGAAGAACCTTACGGTGTGGCGGTCAATAAAAAGGATGCCCCGGATTTGGTGCGGTTCATCAATGCAGTGCTGGAGCGTCGCGTCGAGGACGGTCGCTGGCGGGCCAGCTACGAGCGCTGGCTGGCACCGCTGGGCCCGCCACCCCCGCCGCCCACACCGCAATACCGGGACTGAGGCCATGACCACGCCCACGTGCTCGAAGACGGGATGCGGCGCCCCGATCGGGGACGACGGCTACTGCACCCGATGCGGCACCGCCGCACCCGCACTGATCCCGCCGCAACCCGTCCCGGTTACGTCTGCGCCGGGAGCACCAGTGATGGCCTCCCAGCTGGTCACCAAGGGAACCCGCCGCGATCCGCTGGTCAGCCTGCCCGAACTACCGGAAGGTGATCAGCTGACTCCGGTGCTGGCCGACCCTCAGGTGCCCGAGCACAAGCGGTTCTGCCCGAACTCCGAATGCCGCCAGCCGGTGGGCCGGGCGCGTGAGGGCAGGCCCGGCCGAGCCGAGGGCTTCTGCCCGCGATGCGGGAGCAGGTTCGCCTTCCGACCGCTGCTGGAACCCGGGGTGCTCGTCGGTGACGGCCAGTTCAAGGTGGAGGGCGCGATCGCGCACGGCGGGCTGGGCTGGGTCTACCGGGCCTGGGATTGCTGGGTACCGCGCTGGGTGGTGCTCAAGGGCTTGATCGATCCCGACGATCCGGACAGTCGCCAGGCCGCGGTCGCTGAACTGGCCGCGTTGGCCGACGCCAACCACCCGAACATCGTCACCGTGCTCACCGTGGTCCGGCACCCGCACCCGCTCACCGGGTGGGATGTCGACTACATCGTGATGGAATGCCTGTCCGGCCGCTCGCTCAAACAGCTACTCCAGCAACGTCCGGCTGACGCCCCCCACCTCCCGGTGGACCATGTGTGTGGGTTCGCCCTGGAGGTGCTGGCCGCGCTGGACCACCTGCACGTCAAGCGGGGGCTGCTGTACTGCGACCTGTCCGCGGACAACGTCATCCACTCCACAGACGGTGTCAAACTGATCGACCTGGGCGCGGTCCGCCGCATCGACGATCGGGACAGTCCGGTCTGGGGCAAGCCCGGCTACCAGGACCCGAAGATCGCAGTGCACGGCCCCTCGGTCGCGACCGACCTGTACCCCGTCGCGCGGATGATGGCGGCCCTGAGCTTCCCGTTCCCCGGGTTCTCCGTCGGCGAGCCGATCCCGGGCGCGGACGAGGTGGAGCTGCTGGTCACCTACCCCTCCTTCGCTGGGCTGCTGCGCCGCGCGACCGATCCCGACCCGGGTAGGCGGTTCGGCTCCGCGGCGGAGATGGCCGAGCAGCTCGAAGGGGTGTTGCGGGAGGCGCGGGCATTGCGGGAGGCCCGGCCGTTCCCCGCGGTGTCGACCCGGTTCGGGCCGGAGTTGCGGGTGGTCGGGGCTGAGGCGGACATCTTCCTCACCACCGGTCCGGATCCGGTCGCGGCGGCGCTGGCCCTGCCCGACCCGCAGGTCGATCCCGCCGATCGGCACGCCGGTCTGCTGGCCGCGATCAGCGCCGAGAGTCCTGATGAGATCGAGCGGGTGCTCGCCACGTTGCCCGACCCGTCGCTGGAGACGCGGCTGCGAGTGGTGCGGGCCCGCATCGAGCTGCACCATCACGACAGCGGTAACGACCTCGACACCCTGGCCGGCCAGCAGCCCGGTGACTGGAGAGTCGACTGGTACCGGGGGCTGCGCGCACTGGTCGGCGGCGAGCTCGGGATCCACGTCGCCCAGCAGCACTTCACGGCGGTGCTCGATGCCCTGCCGGGGGAGGTCGCGCCCAAGTTGGCGCTGGCCCTGTGCGCGGCGGGCGCGGGCGCTGCCGAGCTCGCCGCGCACCACTACGCGACCGTGTGGCGTACGGATCGGTCGTACGTGAGCGCCGCATTCGGGCTCGCCCGGGTCCGATTCGCCCTCGGTGACGTGGCCGGCGCGGCCACTGCGCTGGAGGCCGTGCCGGAGAGCTCCCGTTACGCCGTCACCGCCCGGCTGTGCGCCATCCTGGTGCGGGTCCGCGGCTGCCCGGCCGGCCGGCCCCCGGTCGCCGACTTCTTCACCGCCGCTGAGCAGCTCAACTCCCTGGATCTCGACGACCGGCGGCGGGAGCGGGGCATCGCGGACGTGCTCGAGTCGGTGCTGGGCTGGCAACGGGCCGGTCGACCATGGCCACATGGGGCCATCGCCCCGATCCCGCTTACCCTGCTCGGCCACCCGCTCGACGAGCGTGGTGTGCGGTACCGGCTGGAGTGTGCCTACCGCAGACTCGCTCGATTGGCCCCCACCAGGGCCGAGCGGATCGCCTTTGTCGATCAGGCCAACGACCGCCGCAACCGGAGCTGGATATGAGCAGCGACACGCTGGTGAGCCGGCGGTCCGTGCTGGCCGCAGGTGCTGTGCTGGCCACAGCTGGGTGCGCCCGCCCCACCGACTCCGGTCCCGGGGCGGAGCTGGAGTGGGCCATCGGCGGGATCAACTCCGCGGACGAGAGGAGCGCCCGGGATGTCGTGGCGTACTGGAGTGAGCTGCACCCGAGCGAGCCGAAGGTAGGGGTGGAGCCACTGTCGCAATCCACCAACGAGCAGCGTCAGCTGCTGGCGCTGGAGCTCAACGCCGGGCTGCGCCAGCTGGACATCCTCAGCCTCGACCTGGTCTGGATTCCGGAGTTCGCCCAGCGCGGCTGGCTGGTGGACCTGGACGGGCTTCGCCCGGAGATCGAGCAGGTGTCGCTGGCCGGCCCGATGCGTGTCGGCGTCTGGGACGCGACGTTGTGGGCCGCGCCGAGCACCACCGGTGTTGGGATCCTCTACTACCGCTCGGACCTGGTGGAAACTCCACCGAAGAGCTGGGAGGAGCTGATCGAGGTCGGTCGCCGGATCGGCGCGCAGCGCGGCATGGCACCCTTCGTCGCCGACGGCGCGCAGTACGAGGGGCTGGTGGTCCAGTACCTGGAGTACTTCTGGGGCCTCGGCGGTGAGGTGTTCGGTAGGGACGGCCAGACGGTGCTGTTCCAACTCGACAAAGCGCTGCAAGCCGTCGAGTTCATGCGAAGCGCATTCCGTGAGGGTGTGTATGCGCCCGGATTCAACACGATGGATCTCGAAGCCGCCCGCAAGACCTTCCAGTCCGGTGACGCTGTCTTCATGCGTTCGTGGCCGTATGCCTATCAGCAGATGAATGGCGGGGACCCCAGCAGCCAGGTCGTGGGGAACCTCGGTATCGCGCCGCTGCCGGCCTTCACCGGTCATGGCCCCGTCGCCGCGCTGGGTGGTCACAACCTCGCGGTGAGCGCCTTCTCGCGCAACATTCCTGCCGCGACCGAGTTCGTCAGAATGGCGTCGACCTCCCGGGACATCCAACTGGGTCAGGCTCGGCGGCACTCGCTGGCGCCCACGCTGCGGACGGCTTATCACGACCTGGCCGCGGACCCGATGACGGCGCTGCTGGCCAAGGTGCTGCCGACGGCCAGGCCGCGGCCTTCGACGCCGGAGTGGGCGACGATCAGCGCGGAGATGCAGCAGCAGATCTTCGCTGCCTACACTGGTGATCGCGATCCGCGGGCGGCGGTCGAGGCGTTGCGGGACTTCCTCGTCGCCACGGCCAAGGAACGCTGAGGCGATGTCGGAGCTGGCGTGCCGTCGATGTGCCGAACCGGTCGGCAGTCAGGATCAGTTCTGCGAGCGATGCGGAGCCAGGGTGAGCGCGCGCCAGCGGGACCGCGTCGAGGTCGACCTCGGGATCGTCGCCGGCATCAGCGATCGGGGCTGCCTGCACGAGCGCAACGAGGACGCGCTGGCGTTGCGCGATGTCAACGCCGGCTGCGAGGCACCCCCGGGTGCCACCGCGGTGGCCGTCGTCTGTGACGGGGTGTCCTTATCGGCCCGTCCCGACGAGGCGTCACAGACCGCTGCCGAGGTCGCCGCCGAGTCCTTGGTGGCCGCCCTGCGCGCCGAGGACAGCCCGGTCACCGCGACTCGGGCGGCCATCCACGCCGCTGATCGAGCGGTGTCCGGGATGGCCGACCCCGACCCCGACCCCGACGACGCCGGCTCAGCGGGCTCCCACGGCGCCGCGCCGGCCTGCACCTTCGTCTCCGCGATCGTCACCGGCGACGCGGTCACCGTCGGTTGGGTGGGCGATAGCCGGGCCTACTGGATACCCCAGGCCCGCACCGGATCTCCGCCGGCCAGGCTCACCAGGGACGACTCCTGGCTCACCCAGGTGGTAGCGGCGGGAACGATGAGCCTGGCGCAGGCCGCGGCCGACCGGCGCGCGCACGCCATCACCGCGTGGCTGGGTGAGGACGCCGACCGGATCGATCCGCACGTCGTCACCATCGAGCCCGAGGGACCGGGAGTGGTCGTCGTCTGCACCGACGGGCTGTGGAACTATCTCGACACCGTCGAGGAGCTCGTCGCGGCACTCCCGGCGCACGCGTTCGACGCCCCGTTCGAGGCAGCGCGCCAGCTGGTCGAGGTCGCGCTGCACCGCGGAGGCCGCGACAACGTCACGGTTGCTGTGGTTCCGTTCGGCGGCCACCGCAACGGCCCGTTGCGCGGCCCAGTCATCATCGCCGGTTCCTCGTCAGGAGAGCTGCCGTGATCAGCACACTGGAGTTCCGTGGTGTGGTGCACCAGAGCCTGCACCTGGCTCCGGGTGTCCGGGAGGTGCACGCTGTCATCACGGTGGACGCGCAGGTGACTCGGGCCGCGCTGGTGCCCGGGGCGGCCGAAATCCTCATCTTGGACTGCTCACGTTCGATGGGCACCCCGGCAGAAAAGATCATCAAGGCGAAGGAAGCCGCCTGCGCGGCGATCGACGAGCTGCGGGACGGGGTGTGGTTCGCGCTGATCGCCGGTTCCGACCAGGCGCGGATGCTGTGGCCGGCGCAGCCCCATCTGGTGCTGGCTGATCCGTGGACCCGGGCCGAGGCCAAGGACGCGTTGCGCAGGCTGGCCACCGGCGGCGGTGCCGCCATCGGAGCGTGGCTGCGGCTGGCCGGCCGGCTGTTCGACCGGCACCCGGGAGCTATCCGGCACGCCATCCTGCTGAGTGATGGTCGCAACGAGGGCGAGTCACCTGAGGCGCTGCGAGCTGCGTTGCGCGACTGCGCGGGGACGTTCCGTTGCGATTGCGCAGCGGTGGGTACCGACTGGTCGGTCGCTGAGCTACGGGCCGTGTCCTCGGCGCTGCACGGCACGGTCGGCTTGGTAGACCCAGCCGGACTGGCCGCGGACTTCCGGGCGACGGTGGCCGAGTCGATGGGAACAGCGATCGGTTCGGTCAGCCTGCGGCTGTGGACGCCGGTCGGCGCCGCTGTCAGATTCCTCGAACAGACCGCGCCGACAGTGGTGGATCTCAGCGGCCACCGGGTCGAATCCGGCGCGCTGACCGGCGACTACTCCACCGGTTCGTGGAGCATAGAGAGCCGCGACTATCACCTCTGCGTCGAGCTCGAACCCGGTGAGGCCGGCGAGGAGAAGCTCGCCTGCCGGGTGAGCGTCGTGCACAGCGGGGCCGAGGGCACCGAGCAACTGCCGGCGCAGGTGTTCAGCCACACCGAGCCGGACGGCACGACGAGCCGGTACGACAGCGCGCGGGTCAGGGCACTGTGGACCGGCGACGGGCTCGCCGAACCGGATCCCGGCACCTTCCGGAACAGGATGCGTTCTCAGCAGGAGACGGGTCTGGACATCGAGTCGACCAGCACGACCCCGCTGGTCCGCGGCTAGCGGCTCCCGATGGTCAGTACCGTCGCCGAGTCCTGTCCCCGCTGCCGGGAACCCCGGATCGGGCCGTTCTGCGAGCGCTGCGGCCACTCCTACGCTGTTGCCCCGGTGCGTGCCCCATCGTCGTGGTGCGCCCTCATCGCCCCGGATCGGGACTACTTCGAGGCCGGTGGCCAGGACGCCAAGAGATTCATCTTTCCTGCCCCGGCCCCTGCTCGCGAAGTTTTCCTGACCGGTCCGTCGGTGCGCATCGGCCGGCGAAGTACCTCGCGCGGCACCTCCCCAGAGATCGACTTGGCCGACTCGCCTGCCGATCCGGCGGTATCCCGCGAGCACGCCCGGCTGCTCGCCCAGCCCGACGGCACCTGGGTCGTCCTCGACGAAGGATCCACCAACGGCACCTACCTCAACTACAGCTACCACCCGATCTCCATCCACCGCCCGGTCCCGCTCACCGACGGTGACCGCATCCACATCGGCCTCTGGACCACCATCACCATCCTCGCTTCGCTACCCCGTGAGTAGCTGCTGACCGTGCTGATGGCATCTTCTTCGCATCGTCCTGCGCCAGCCCAAGCGTGCGAATCAACTCATCAACCTGTTCCGGCTCCATGATTGCTTCCCAGGTGAACGGTGGGCTGATTGACACCAGCACCATGCCTTGCCGTGCGAATACGACAATGTTGGCAGTGATCCCACCACTGCCTCGCACAGCGACCCTGCGGTGCACGGCCGCGCTGATGTGCGCAACCGCAGGTTGATCCTGGTTCACGTGCTTGCGCCCCATTTCTCTGGTCTTCTCACTGGCAGGTGGCTTCCTCCCGGCCCTGGGCCTACCGCAATACCATGTCTGCCGTTATGGTGACGGACCACCCTGTGTGATCGACAGCTCTTGATCACTGAATATCCCGGTGGCGTGGGGAATTTCCGTGCTGAATTGGGCTCCTCTCGCGTAGCGGGTAATGTCCATCTGCCATCTACTGATGCCGCCTGCGCCAAGTGAGGTCGAGGGAACGCTATGGGTGAGCCACGCAGCCAGAAGCAGCAGCGCGAGCGGTTGGTGCGGGCGCTGCGCGTCGACGGTAAATCCTGGGTGGACGTGGCCGAGGTTCTCCGGCAGCGTTGCCGCGTCAATCCCCGGGTAGCGTTCCGTTATGCTCATGGCTGGAGTCAGCGTGGGGTCGCCGATGAATGGAACCGGCGTTGGCCCGATGAGTTGAAGACTTTCAAGACCTTCTCGTATTGGGAGCTGTGGCCCAGCACCACTGGCCATGCCCCGTCGTTCGACAGCCTCAGCAAGCTGGCGGAGCTCTACGAATGCGCCGTCAGTGATCTACTCAGTGATCTGCCCGACTTCCGCCATCGCGACACAGTCGCCGGTCCAGGTAAAACAGCGGCCCTTGCCACTGAGCGTAGACTTGACGGTGACGCGGCGACGCCGGCTCTGCGCGACCGAGACGAATGGGGCACACTGTTGCCACTGGCGTGGTCGCGAGCAGTCGACCCGCTCATGCAACGACTACAAGAAGTTGACTTCACCGAATTAGCACAGGTGATCGTGATGTGGATACAGCAGTTCGATCCCTCGGTGAATCGCCGCGAGTTACTGTTCAAGCTGAACGCGGCCTTCGCGGCCGCTGCCGTCACCCCCTTGTTTGACATGATCAACCCCGATGACCACCAACGAGCGGCGCGGGTCATGCAGCACCCTGCGGACTTCGATCTGCCGGCGCTGCGCTACTGCGAGCGCATGGTGACCAACCTCCGGCAGCAAGGCGACGTGCTCGGCCCGCAGCTCACCCTGCACAGCACCATCGGACACCAGCAGCTAGCCCAGCGGCTGGCCCAGGCAGCACCCACGGAGTTCCAGCCGCGCGCCATCTCCGCCTACGCCGAGTTGACCCAGCTCCTCGGCTGGTTGTGCTTCAACATGGGAGACGACCGCAGTGCCCAGCACTACTATGACGCGGCCCGCGGCGCCGCGCACGATACCCAGAACGTTGAGTTGGTGACCTACATCTTGTGCACTATGAGCCACCTCGCTACCTGGCAGGGAAAGCCTCGCGTCGGCATTGATCACGCCGTGGCCGCCGCTGTCTGGGCCGAGCAGGCAAACAGCCCGCTGGCTCGTGCCTACGCCGCCGATGTGGCCGTACGGGCCTATGCTGCCGACAATCAGCCGGACGAATGCCGAGAAGTGCTCGACCGGGAATATGCTGCCCTCCAGGCGGCGCGGACCGACGAACCGCGCGCCGCCTGGTGGTACTTCTACGATGAGTCGTTCTATTGGCGAACCGAAGGTGAATGCGCCTTGAGGCTCGAGCGTCCCGATTTGGCGATGACCGCATTCGACAAGTCGTTGACGCTGGTTGATCCGACTAATCTGCACAATTATTCTTTCCGGTTGCTGTTTCGGGCCGAGGTGCGCATCCAACAGGCGGAAATCGCCGAAGCCGGCCGTATCATCGCGGATGTCGCCCGGCTCACGGCGATAAACACCTCACAGCGGGTTGCCCAGCGCATCGCGGAGGTACGCGGCTTGCTAACCCCGTGGCGCCGGACCAGGCCTGTGCGCGAACTAGACCAACAGTTGGCCCTTTACCGTCCAGCGGTGGCTGACGGCAGCGGCAACACGAAGCGCACATACAACCTGTAATAAGCATCGGGTTTACCTGGCACGATACCTACCTTCTGCCAGCCCCAACCCTCATACAGGGCGTGTGTATCCGTGGCTTGGGGATTGCTCGCCAAGGTTGCCCGCTGCTCGGTGCGCTGGGAGAGGAAGGCGTTGTGCACCGCCCGGCCGATACCTCTGCCCTGCCAGGCCCGGCGCACCTCGATCTCGGAGAGCACCACGGTGCGCGAGCCGGTCTCCTCGGTGAAACCCTCCGGCGGCTCCGGGGACAACCCGTCCCACCATCCCCGCTCTGGCCGCAGGCTGTAGCCGAAAGCGAACCCCACCAGCTCCGCACCGACCTGCGCGGTCACCAGCGAGTAGTTGAGCCCTCGCAGCGCCGCGCTCGCCCGCTCCCGGAAGGCACTGGACTTCTCCCCGATGTCCTCACCCGGTACCGCGCCGTAGGCATCGGCGTAGACCTCGCACAGCGCGTCCATGAGCTCGATCGCTTCGGCGCTGGTGTGATGGGTGAGGGTCAGCGCATCGGGAAGCGGCACGAGGTGAGCCTATGCGCACGGCAGGTCATCGCCCGATCACCCGAGCGAGCTACGGGCGGCGACGTTGGTGCCCGTACGATCGGGACTGATGGTGGAGAACCGGGTGCGGGTCGGCGGGCCGTACTTCGAAGACCTGGCGCACGGGCAGGTCTTCGCCGACGCTCCCGGTTTGACGCTGACTTCGGGCTACGCGGCGCTGCACCAGGCGCTGTCCGGTGACCGGCTACGGCTACCACTGGATCATGAGTTGTCTGCGGCGGTCACCGGCCGCGCCGAGCCGCTGGCCCATCCCACCCTGGTCTGTCACGTCGCGATCGGGCAGACCACGGCGCCCTCGCAGCGGGTCCGCGGCAACCTGTTCTACCGGGGCCTGCGGCTGCTGCGCCCGGTACACCTGGGTGACACCCTGCGGACCCGCACCGAGGTGGTCGCGCTGCGCCAGAACCGCCCGAAGCCGGGGCGGCCGGCGACCGGTCTCGCCGTATTAAGGGTGCAGGTCAGCAACCAGCGCGAGGAGCCGGTGCTCGACTACTGGCGTTGCCCGATGATCCCGCTGCGTGATCCGGACACCGACACCGGTCATGACGACGGTTTCGACCACATCCCGGCCGATGCCGAACCTGTTGCGGACTTGCCGTGGGGCTGGCGGCTCGGCGCGTTCCGGCCCACCATGGTCGAGCCCGGCACGGTCTACGACATCGAGGTGCGCGACACCGTGACCGGTGCCGCCGAGCTCGCCAGGGCCACCCTCAATCTCGCGGCGACGCACACCGATCCCGGCGCGTCGCCCTACGGGCGTCGCCTGGTCTACGGCGGGTACACCATCTCCATCGCCGGGGCGCAGGCCACCCGGGCGCTGCCCGACCTGGTGACGATCGTGGCCTGGCGCAGTTGTGACCACACCGGTCCGGTGTTCGAGGGCGACGTGCTGCGCACCGAACTGCACGTCGAGGCCGTCCACGCCCGCGACGGTTACCAGTTGATCGACCTGCGGGCGGTGGTGCACGGTTGCCCGGCGGCCGAGGCCGGTGACCCAGCCGCGGCGGACAAGCCGGTACTCGACTGGCGATTCGTCGCCCTCGCCCGGTGAGCGAGGTGGGGAGATGACCGGGATGCTGGCCGGGATGCGGGTGGTGGAGGGTTCGGCCTTCGTGGCGGCTCCGCTCGGCGGGATGACCCTGGCCCAGCTCGGCGCGGACGTGATCCGGTTCGACCCGATCGGCGGGGGCCTGGACGCCCACCGCTGGCCGATCACCGCGCAGGGCAGGAGCCTGTTCTGGGCGGGGCTGAACAAGGGCAAGCGCTCGATCGCGGTCGACATGCGATCGCGGCAGGGCAAGGAGCTGCTCACCGACCTGATCACCGCGCCCGGCGAGGACGCCGGGCTGTTCCTGACGAATTTCCCAGCCGCGGGCTGGCTGGACTACTCAGCTCTCACCTCCCGGCGGCCCGATCTGATCATGGTCAACATCGTCGGCAATCCGGACGGCTCGTCCGCTGTCGACTACACGGTCAACCCGGCCACCGGCTTCCCCTGGACCACCGGGCCGGGTGCGCTGTCCACACCGGTCAACCACCTGCTGCCGGCCTGGGACGCGATCACCGGCACGTTGGCCGCGACCGGTCTGCTGGCCGCCGAGCGGAGACGGCGGCTGGAGGGTACCGGCCAGTTCGTCCGGCTCGCGCTCGCCGATGTGGCCCTGGCCATGGTCGGACACCTGGGCAACATCGCCGAGGTACAGATCAACAAGGCTGAGCGGCCGAAGTACGGCAACTACCTCTACGGCGCGTTCGGGTGCGACTTCGCCACCAAGGACGGCAAACGGGTCATGGTAGTCGGGTTGACGCCCCGGCAGTGGCGCAGTCTGGTTTCCGCGGTCGGGATCGGTGACGCGTGCGTCCAGGTGGAGAAGCTCCTCGGTGTCGACCTGTCGAAGGAGGGAGACCGGTTCGCTGCGTGCCAAGTGATCAGCGCGTTGATCGAGCCGTGGGTCAATCGGCACACGCTGTCCGAGGTACGCGAGGTGTTCGACGCCCACGATGTGTGCTGGGGGCCGTACCAGACCTTTACCGAGCTGGTCAGCACCGATCCGCGGTGCTCGAGCACCAACCCGATGTTCGCCGAGGTCGACCAGCCCGGCATTGGCACCTACCTGATGCCGGGCTCGCCGCTGGAGTTCTCGGCGGTGGCGCGGGTACCGCCTGCACCGGCGCCCCGGCTCGGCCAGCACACCGACGAGATCCTCGCCGGCGTCCTCGGATTGTCGGGTGCCGAGATCGGACGCTTGCACGACGGGGGCGTCGTCGCGGGGGATGCAGCAGACTGATCCGATGTTCCTGTTCTTCTCGAACCGCCTGGGTTGCTTCGCGTCGTTGCTGATATCGGCAGCGCTCACCGTCTTGCTGTACCTGATCTTCACCCGCTGAGCTTGTTAGCTAAGTAAGTGGTCGCCGCGGGAAGTCCATCGGTTGATGTGACAGCAGCTCGTGTGCGCAGCACCCGGGGGACATGACTGTTTCAAGATCGTGTAGGTGGTCGGGGATCAGGGAGAGCTGGGTTACCAGCCAACTCAACACCCAAGGGACAGCGATCGGCGAGAGATCCGCTCGTTCTTGTCGCTTAGCGCAGTGACGTGGGTGCCGTGAACCCCGACGTGTCCGACATGTTCAGGGGCGGCGGAGGTCGGCGACCCGGTTCAAGGACGTGACTGGCCAGCTCCGCTGCGACGTCCTGAGCATTTCGGGTGTTCGTGTCGATGGTGTACCCGCGGGTGGCGAGCTCGGGCTTCGCTGTTGCGTACGTTGTGAGGTGATTCGTTCGCCACGACATCGCCGAGGTGTTGATCTCGTCGGTTGCTATCCGGGCGCGAATAACGTCTGCTGGCGCATCGAGCAGGACATGGTGCACTGTGTGTCCGCGCGAACGCAGCCCGGTGAGTAGTTCATCCAGATACCGTGGACGGAGCACTGACATCGGGACTACGATCGTATTGACCTTGCGGGCGGTCCTGTCGATGAGCCGGATCGTTCCCCCGCGCCACGAGCGCAGATGTTGGAAATCTCCCGGCTTCAGCTGACCCACGGTCCGCTGAAGGAACCACCCTAGCCGCTCCGGGTCGAACACCTGTGTGTGGCACGAGCTTCACCAGCTCGGCAGCTGTGCTCGTCTTGCCGACTCCGAACGTCCCGTTGATCCACACGATCACTTCCGAGGGCCTAATCGGCGTGACGGCGTCCGTGTGGTCTGGCTGCGCGACCGGTTTGACTATGCAAATCGACACCGCAATCGTCCATTCAGGTGATAATTTGGCCGATAGCTAGCCGGCGGTCTCGTCATTCCGATCAAACACATGTCGGCGCATACTCGAAGGACGATCACCTGCGGGTCGTACGGGATGCTGTGATCGTTATCCGAGGGGATGACGACGGTTGATGGGGGTCCAGCCATGGCTGAGCGGCAGCTTACCACCAAGCAGTGGCGAAAACAGCGCCGGTGGAGCGAAAATCCTGGCATTGGGGTGTTGGGTGGTCTTATTGCGGCCATAGTGGCGCTTCTTGTTGTCATCGCCTTGTGGGTCGCTCAGCGGCCGCAGATTGAGGTTCCGGCACTTGTCGGCCTATCACGGGTCGAGGCGGAGGCTCTGCTCAGGAATATGGGGCTGAACCTGCGTGCGACCTCTGACGAGCCTTCCGATCAGCCGGCTGGGACGGTGCTGAGCACCGACCCAGCTATGGGAAAGAAGCTTGATCTAGGTGCGGGGGTGAGCCTCGTGCTCGCGATCCCACGACCTGCTTCGCCGGTGGCTGTGATTGCGGAGCCGAATCCAGCTCCGCAGTCACAGCCAGCCCAGGAACCGGCTCCGGCCGCGGCGCCTCGGGTCGTGGCGTCGGCCCCGGTTGTGGTGCGGCCCCGCGTAGTGGTGCCACCGCCGGTTGTGCTGCCGCCCGTGGTCGTAGTGCCACCGCCGGTTGTGCTGCCACCGCCGGTTGTGCTGCCACCACCCGCCCCAGCTCTACGCCAAGTCCCTCAGATAGTTGGTTTGGACCGGTGGCGTGCGGAGCGGGCGCTGGCTGATGACGGGTTGTCGGTGGGGTCGGTGTTGGAAGAGGAGTCGGGCAAGCCGGTCGGGACGGTGTTGCGGACAACTCCGAGCCCGGGTACCACTGTCCGTTCTGGCAGCGCCGTTGGCCTCGTCATCGCGAGGGCACCCGCTCCGAAGGATCCGGTGGTGAAGGACCCGGTGGTGACGGATCCGGTGGTGAAGCAGCCGGTGGTGACGGATCCGGTGGTGAAGCAGCCGGTGGTGAAGCAGCCGGTGGTGAAGCAGCCGGTGGTGAAGCAGCCGGTGGTGACGGATCCGGTGGTGAAGCAGCCGGTGGTGAAGCAGCCGGTGGTGAAGCAGCCGGTGGTGAAGCAGCCGGTGGTGAAGCAGCCGGTGGTGAAG
>JBOHFF010000112.1:0-27032 GCA_050699515.1 Pseudonocardiaceae bacterium | reverse complement strand
GGAGCGACCGCAGTGGAAAAGCTGGGCAGACCAGCAGTATTCGTATGCTCACAACCAAACAACATGATCCACAACACCGAACACGATTCTAAAATGATCACTGAAAGTCGGTCGGTGGATCCAGGTTAAGCGATCCGGCCGCGGACGTCAGACCTCGCGTGAGGCGGTGAGATTACGACCGGAGGCGGGGTCGAACACCTGGACCTGCTCGATGTCGAACCAGAAGTCCATCTCGTCCCCCTTGGCCGCGGTGGAGGCAGCCGAGATGCGGGTGGTGAGCTGGGTGCCGCCAGAGGTGAGGTCGGCCGTTCCTGCGTCGGCGGCGAGCTCGTCCAGCTCCTTGGATGTCGCCCGGTTTCCGGGCAGCGAGAAGTAGGCGTACTTGTCCGAGCCCATCGACTCGAGCACCTCGATCTGCGCGGAGAACGTCCCGTTGGCGCGCCTGGACTCCTCGACCAGCCGGGCGTCCTCGAAGTGCTCCGGCCGGATGCCGACGATGACCTCGCGCGGCGCGCCGGCCGCCCCCAACGCCTCCAACGCATGGCGCAGCCGGCTGGTGAGGTGGATGGCGCCGAGTGCGGTCTGCAAGGCCTCTTCAGCGACGGTCGCGGGCAGGAAGTTCATTGCGGGGGAGCCGATGAAGCCGGCCACGAACAGGTTCGCTGGATGGTCGTAGAGATACTGTGGAGCGCCCACCTGCTGCACCACGCCACCGCGCATGACCACCACCCGGTCACCCAGGGTCATGGCCTCGGTCTGGTCGTGCGTGACGTAGACCATGGTGGTGCCCAGTCGCTTCTGTAACCGAGACACCTCGGTGCGCATCTGCACCCGGAGCTTGGCGTCCAGGTTGGACAGTGGCTCGTCCATGAGGAACGCCTTCGGTTTGCGCACGATCGCCCGCCCCATCGCCACCCGTTGGCGCTGGCCACCGGACAGGTTCGCCGGCTTGCGTTCCAGATGCTCGGTAAGGTCGAGCATCTCGGCAGCGATGTCGATTTCGTGTGCGATGGCCTGCTTGTCCATCTTCCTCAGCTTGAGCGGGAAGGCCAGATTTTCCCGCACGGTCATATGCGGGTAGAGCGCGTAGGACTGGAACACCATCGCGATGTCCCGGTCCTTGGGCGATTTCTCGTTGACCCGCTCGTTGTCGATTCGCAACTCGCCCGAGGTGATGTCCTCCAGTCCGGCGATCATGTTCAGCGTCGTGGACTTCCCGCATCCGGACGGCCCGACCAGGATGACGAACTCGCCGTCGGCGACCACCAGGTCGACCGCGGAGACTGCCACGGAGCCATCAGGGAACCGCTTGGTCACGCCTTCCAGCACGATCTCGGCCACAGTTTTATCCCTTCACCGCGCCGGAGGTGAGCCCGGCGACGATGCGACGTTGGAAGAACAACACGAACACAACGATCGGAATCGTGATCACCATGGCGGCCGCGGAGATCGACCCGGTGGGTTCCTCGAACTGAGAGCTCCCGGTGAAGCTGGCCATCGCGGCCGGAACCGTGCGGGTAGCGTCGGTGGAGGTCAGCGAGATCGCGAACAGGAAGTCGTTCCAGCAGAAGATGAACACCAGTATCGCCGTGGTGACCACTCCCGGCGCGGCGAGCGGCACGATCACCGTGCGGAACGCCTGGGCCGGCGTGGCGCCGTCCATTTTCGCCGCCTTTTCCAGCTCCCACGGGATTTCCCGGAAGAACGCCGCGAGTATATAGATCGCCAGTGGCAGTGAGAACGTGATGTAGGGCAGGATCAGGCCCGGCCAGGTGTCGAACAACCCCACCGACCGCTCGATCTCGAACAGCGGGCTGACCAGCGAGATCTGCGGGAACATCGCGATCATCAGCGAGAGGGCGACCAGCGGTTTCTTGCCGGGAAAGCTCAGCCGGGCGATCGCGTAGGCCGCCATCGCGCCGATCGCCACGGCCAGCGTGGTCGCGATGATCGCGATACCGATCGAGTTGAGTAGCGCGCGGCTGAATTCATAGGTGGAAAAGATCCCACGGTAGTTGTCCAGCGTCCATTCCTGGGGGATGAAATTGCCGTCGGTGACCGACGCTGTCGACTTGAATGACAGGCTGGCGATCCACAGGACCGGGATGAGCGCATAGGCGAACACCAGCAGGTTGAGCAGCGCCCAGCCGGTCTTGCGCCCCGGCGTATCGGCGGCCATCACGGTCTCCCTTCCGGATCCGAGCCCGGTGCGGCCGCGCCGAAGAGCTTGATGAACAGGAACGCGATGATCCCCACGCACAGGAAGATCAGGATGCTGATCGCCGAGCCGATACCGAGATTGAACGCCTTGAACAGGTTGTCGTATCCCAGGATCGACACCGATCCGGTGCCATTGTTGCCCCTGGTCAGCACGTAGGTGTTGTCGAAGATCCGGAATGCGTCGAGCGTGCGGAACAGCAGCGCGACGAGGATGGTGGGCTTCATTATCGGCAGGATGACCCGGGTCAGCCGCTGCCAGGGGCCCGCACCGTCCACTTGTGCGGCGCGCAGCAGGTCGTCGGGCACCAGCGCCAGCCCGGCGAGCAGGAGCAGCGCCATGAACGGCGTGGTCTTCCACACCTCGGCGAGCACCACGATCCCCAGGGCCGGGATCTGCTCGGTGAGCGGGGCCGACCCCTCCTGCAGCAGGTTGGCCAGGTACCCGGTACCCGGGGTCCATGCGTAGTACCAACTGAACGCCGCCGCGACCGTGACGATGCCGTACGGGATCAGTACCGCGGTGCGCACGGCGCCCCTGCCGACCAGGGTCCGGTGCATGACCAGCGCCAGCCCCAGGCCGAGTACCAGTTCGATCGCCACCGAGACGATCGTGATCGCGACGGTCACACCGAACGCGTTCCACCAGTAGCCGTCGGAGAGCACCGCAACGTAGTTACCCAGCCCGACGAACTCCCGCTTTCCGGGGAAGCGCAGGTCATAGCGTTGCAGGGAGAGCCAGACGGCGTACCCGACCGGGTAGGCGGTGACGGCGAGCATGACGATGACGGCGGGGGCGCACAGCAGGGCTGCCAGCCGGCGCTCCGCCCTGACTCCCTCGGACCGGGCGGTCACGGCACCAGCCCTTCGGAGTCGACCGCCCTCTGGACCTCGCGGACCAGCTCGTCCGCTGCCCTCGTGAGGTCGATGTCGGCGGGCGGGTTCAGCAGTGCGGAGATCACGATCGAGATGTTCTGGTACGCGGGGCTCTTGGGCCGCACGCTCGCTGTGTCGAGCGATTGCTTGATCGCCTGCCAGGCCGGGTATTCCTGCTGGAAGGCCGGGTCCGCGTAGAGCGCCTCCAGCGTCGGGGGGACGCCGGCATCGACGGCGTTGCGCAGCTGGTTCTCCTGGTTGCGCAGGCACTGCACGGCCTCGACCGCCTGTTCGGGATAGCGGCTGGTGGCCGAGACCGCCAGGTTCAGCCCCCCGATCGTGACTCGAGCCGGCCGGCCGGGCACCACTGCGGGGTACGGCGCCCACCCGAACACGTCCTGTACCCGCCTGCCGGTGTCCTGGGTGGTCGGGTTGCCACTGCCGTCGAGGAACGCGCCGCCGCCGTTGCGGGCGATGCCGGGCAACACGAACGGATAGTTGACCATGAAGGCGGCCTGGCCGGATTCCATCGCCAGCCGCGTGCCACCCTCATCACGCTGGGACAGTGACGGGTCGGCGCCGGGAGCGGTCGCTACTTCTCGTATCACCGTCAGGACACGCCCGGCGGCGTCCCCCCGGCCGAGGGTCACTGTGCCGTCTTCGGCGACGATCTGCCCGCCTGCGCTGATGAGCAGGGTGTTGAACCACACCGTGAGACCCTCGTACTGGGAGCCTTGGACCTCGATCCAGCTCGGCCGGTTCTGGGCGGCGAGCCCGGTGGCGATGTCGATCAGCTCGTCCCAGGTCCTGGGTGGTTGCCCGTCCGGTACCAGGTCCTTGCGGTACCAGAGCAGCTGGGTGTTGGTGTTCAACGGGGCGGCGTAGAGCTGGTCCTGCCAGGTACCGGTGTCGTAGGCCGCCTCCAGCGTGCCCTCGCGGATCTCGGCGGCCGCCTCAGGCGGGAACGGCCGGATCCAGCGGGCCTCGGCGAACTCGGCGGTCCAGGTGACGTCCATCGCCAGAACGTCGATGGTCTCGTCCCCCCCGACGATGCGCCGGGCGAGCTGCAGCCGCTGGTCGTCGGCCTGCCGGGGCAGGGTGCGCTGCTCGATCCGGTAGCGTCCCTCCGCAGCTTGGGTGCACGTTGTCGCGGCTTGGGCATACTGATCGGCGCCGTCGGCCGGGGTGTAGAACCGCAGCACCACCCCGGCGTCCCCGGACCCACACCCGGCCAGCAGCATGACGGCGGCCAGGGCGGCGCTGGTGAGTGTGCGCTTCGCTCGGTGCGGGGGCTCGCCGTCCAAGCTCATGGGGTTCCTCCTCCGTACTCGGCGTTCAGGCGGTTCACGAGTGCCCGGGGAGTGTGTACCCGTGCGAGGGCGTTGCGGGCATGGTCGACGCCGTCGGCGCTCAGGCGGTAGTAGCGGCGCCGGGGCCGGCCTTCCTTGACCGGGTCGATGTCCTCCCAGCGGCTTTCCAGCCATCCGCAGCCCTCGAGGCGGGCGAGGATGGGGTGGATGGTGCCGCTGGGCAGCTCGGCGGCTTGACCGAGCTGCAGCCCGTACATCTCTTGGGTGGGCTCAGCGAGCATCGCCCGCAGCACCAGCTGCGTCGGTAACGTCATCCGCGGCCCCGCACCACTAGCCATGCTCACACTCTACCTAGGTCCCTAGGTAGAGTGTTGAGCTCTCCGTCACATTGATGCCTTTCGTTTGTGTAACGCTCTGACTGTGACTCAGCACTGAGGTTTCGCGGACCGCTGGAGTGTCCACGAGGTAGGGAGGCGTGGCGTGTCACGGAATGGTTGGCACAAGGTGGACCCTGCCGACGTCCCGGACGACGGGCGGGTGCGCAGCGTTGTCGTCGACGGTCGCACCGTCGCGCTGTCCCGGTGCGGCGCGCGGCTGGGTGCGTTGGAGAACCGCTGCCCGCACCAGGGTGGGCCGCTGGGGGAGGGCTCTATCGAGAAGGGCCTGCTGCGCTGCCCCTGGCACGGCTACGACTATGACCCGCTGACGGGCAGGCCCCCCGCGGGGTTCTCCGACGGCGTCCCCGCCTACCAGGTCGAGGAGCGGGCCGACGGCGTGTACGTGCAGCTCCCGCCGGTTCGTACCGAGGTTCGCACGGTCGCCGACGTCATGGTGGAGACGCTGATCGCGCACGGGGTGACGCACGTGTTCGGCATGGTCGGGCACTCGAATCTGGGTTTCGCCGAGGCGTTGCGCCGGGCGGAGCAGCGCGGCGAGCTGACCTACATCGGGATCCGGCACGAGGGTGCGGCGGCGTTCGCGGCCAGCGCCTACGGGAAGCTGGCCAGCCGCCCGGCCGCCTGCTTCGCCATCGCAGGCCCCGGCTCGACGAACCTGCTGACCGGGCTGTACGACGCCAAACTCGACCAGTCCCCCGTGGTGGCGATCTCTGGCCAGGTGCCCTCCAAGGTGCTGGGCCGGGGCGCATTCCAGGATGTCGACCTCTCCGCGGTGTTCAAGGATGTGTCGGTGTCGACCACCACCGTGCTCAGCGGCAGCGATCACGCCGAGCTCGCCGCGCTGGCCGTCAAGCACGCGGTGGACGGGCGGGGTGTGGCGCATCTGGTGCTGCCCGACGAGGTGCAGGTGCAGCCCTGCGCCGCCACCGCGGCCCAACCCGCCGGGCGGTTCTCCGATCGGCGGATCCGGCCTGAGGAGGGGGCACTGTCGCGTGCGACAGCGCTGGTCCGGGATGCCCGGCGACCGGTGATCATCGTCGGGCACGGGGCCCGCCGGGCGTCCGCAGAGGTACGCCAGCTCGCCGAGCGGCTGACCGCGCCCGTGCTGACCACGTTCAAGGCCAAGGGGTTCGTGCCGGACACCCACCCGCTGGGCGCCGGGGTGCTCGGACGCAGTGGCACCCCGGTGGCCAGCTGGCTGATGAACGAGTCCGATCTGCTCATCGTCATCGGCGCGTCGTTCTCCAACCACACCGGCATCGCGCCGTACAAGCCGATCGTGCAGATCGATGACGATCATGCCGCGATCGGGCGTTTCGACGCGGTGACCGTCGACGTCCTCGGCGACTCAGCGCTCACCCTGACCGCGCTGATCGGCGACCTGGACGGGGTGAAGGCCGCCGACCAGCGGCCGCACGTCGCCGAGCGGTGGGCGATCTGGCGCGCGGAGAAGGCCCGTCGCGCCGCCGACGACCGCGGCCGGGGCGTCGGCGCCGCCGCGGTGTTCCACGCTTTGTCGGTGCACCTGCCGCAGGACGCCGTGGTGACGGTGGACGTCGGCAATCACGCCTACTCGTTGGGTCGTTACCTGGAGTCCAAGGGCCAGCCGGTGCTGATGTCGGGCTACCTCGGCTCCATCGGCTTCGGCTACCCGGCCGCGCTGGGTGCCTGGGCGGCGGCACCCGGGCGCCCGATCGTCGCCGTCACCGGCGATGGTGGGTTCGGTCAGTACGCCACCGAGCTCACCACCGCGGTCAAGTACGGAATCCCGATCAAGCATGTGCTGATGGACAACCACGCCCTCGGCAAGATCAGCAAAGAGCAGCTCGCCGAGGATTACCCGGTGTGGCACACCTCGTTGCACAACCCGGACTGGGCCGGCTACGCCCAGTTGTGCGGCGCCACCGGTATCCGGGTGACCAGCCGTGATCAGCTCGACGAGGCGATGCACGCACTATTCGCCTCGGACGGACCCGCATTGCTCTGCGTCGAGCAGGACGCCGAACTTCTCTAACTGCCAGGAGCACACCATGACCCAGGACGCGATGACACTGCCACGTTACGACGACCTGAAGGCGTTGTTCATCAACTGCACACTGAAGCGCTCCCCCGAGCCGAGCAACACCGCGGGGCTCATCGAGGTGAGTACCCGAATCATGGAGAAGCACGGCGTGCAGGTCGAGGTGCTGCGGGCGATCGACCACGATATCGCCACCGGGGTATGGCCTGACATGACCGAGCACGGCTGGTCGACCGACGAATGGCCGGCCATCTATGACAAGGTGATGGCCTCGGACATCCTGGTGATCGCCGGGCCGATCTGGCTGGGTGACAACAGCTCCATCACCAAGCTCATCATCGAACGGCTCTACTCCTGCTCGCATCTGCTCAACGACGCCGGCCAGTACGCCTATTACGGCCGGGTGGGTGGCTGCCTGATCACCGGCAACGAGGACGGCGTGAAGCACTGCGCGATGAACGTGCTCTACAGCCTGCAGCATCTGGGCTACACCATCCCGCCGCAGGCCGACGCCGGGTGGATCGGCGAAGCGGGACCGGGTCCGTCCTACCTCGACCCCGGTTCCGGCGGCCCGGAGAACGATTTCACCAACCGCAACACTACTTTCATGACCTGGAACCTGATGCACCTGGCCCGCATGCTCAAAGACTTCGGTGGTATCCCAGTGCACGGCAACCAGCGCTCGGAATGGGAGGCGGGCTGCCGGTTCGATTTCGAGAACCCCGACTATCGTTAGCGGCGACGCGGGCACCGCTGCGGCGGTGCCGCCAGGAACGAGCAGCTGAAACTGTCAGACCTGGTTTGTAGCATTCGGGTTGTGATGGTGCGGCAGTTGATTCCGGAGGGTCTGGCCGAGATGGTGCCAGGCCCGGAGTTGGCTGTGCTGCTGGCTGGGATTGACATTCATGCAGTGACCGGTGCGGATGCGGTCGAGGTGTTGCGGGCTCGGGCCCGGCAGTTGTCTTATGAGCAGGCCTGGTTGTTGGCTACGATGGTGGAGGTCGGGTTGTGCGACCCCGATGCCGATGCTGGTGAGGTGGCTCGGTTGCCGGAGTCGCCGCTTTATGCTGCGGATGAGATCCGTGCTGCGTTGGCCTGGACCCGCCGTGCCGCTGACCGGGAGCATGATTTCGCCGAAACGCTGGTATTGAGAATGCCGGCGGTGTTCACCGCCCTGGAGTCGGGTCGGATCTGCCGGAGCAAGGCGTGGGTGTTCGCGGATCTCTGCGCTGATCTGACTGCCGAGCAGGCTGAGGTGGTCTGCGCCCGACTGCTGCCCCACGCCGAGAGGCTGACCACGGGGGAGTTGGCAGCAAGGATCAAGAAGCTGGCGATTGCGCTGGATCCGGAGTGGGCGGCGCGGCGGTATGCGAGCGCGGTGCGGGAGCGCAATGTCATCGGGTATCTCGACCCTGATGGGACCGCGACCGTCATTGGATCTGCGTTGCCCGTGGAGCAGGCCGCCGCCGCGTGCGCTCACGTCGAGGAGCTTGCCCGGGCGGCGAAACGCGCTGGGCATCCCGGCCGGATCGGCCCGCTGCGCGCTGATCTCTATCTCGGCCTCCTTGATGGCCGCTGGCAGCACTGCACCCGGGATCAGATCATCGCTGATCTGCTCACCAGCTCCGCCAGCGGAACCGATGACGGGGCTGCCCCGGATGACCCCGGCCGCCCAATCGACCAGCAGACCAGCGACGCTGGCGGTGGGGCCGCCGAGCACAGCGCGCCGGTTGACGTTACGGGAACCCATAGCCAGGGGGTGGCCGCTGCAGGTGGGCCTGCCGCCGGCGAGTCAGTCGCGGCCCAATCCGGTGCGGTTCAATCCGGTGCGGCCCAGTCCTGCCCAGCACAGACGGCCCGGCGGGTGGGGGTGGAGGTGCGGGTAGAGCTGTCGACCCTGCTCGGGCGCGACAGGTACCCCGGTGAGGTCGCCGGGTGGGGACCGGTCACCGCGGAGGTCGCCTGCAGCATCGTGACCGCGCAGCGCGCCGCGGAATGGCGTTATGCCCTCACCGACCCGGCCGGGCAGCTACTCCTGGCGGGCATTACCCGCCGCAGGTCCCGCAACACGGCATCCGCCAGCGGGTTGCCGCCGTGTCGGGGTGGGATCGTCGAGTTGCACCTGCCTGCCGCCCTACTCACCGAGCTCACCGCGAACAGGGGTGCCTGCGGTGAATGGGCCGGGGTAGTGGCTGACATTGCCGCTCAGTACACCCAGCATCTCCAGGGCGGAGGGCCAGGATCGGACAGGCAGGATCCCGCCGCTCGGTTCGCTGGGGCGGTATTACGCCGCCATGTCCAGATCCGGGATCGGGCCTGTGTTTATCCCGGCTGCCGGGCCAGTGCCCGCAGTGCCGACCTCGACCACACCGTGGACCACACCGACGGTGGACCCACGACCAGCACCAACTCAGGGCCGCTGTGCAGGCATGACCATCGGCTCAAACACGTCGGTCGGTGGCGGCTGCACCAGCCCGCAGCTGGTCATTTCACCTGGACCAGCCCACTGGGCAGGACATACCACACGCAGCCCCCACCGATCACCAACGAGCTATCCGAACCCAGACCCAGACCCGACCACCTCGACTGTTCGTCGTACCCGATCCCCGACGACGACAGACCGATCATGGAACGACCACCACCCCAGCCAGACCCCCCGCCGCCCCCTGCGCCGCCAGGCCCTGACGAGCCGCCGCCCTTCTGACGTGCGCCTGCTGCTGCGCGGATCGTCTTAGCGGTTGCGGTAGAGACCGGCGGCGTAGCCGGGGCCGTAGTAGCGCCGCAGCTCCTCCAGCGTCTCTTGCGGCTGTTCCAGGCACCGAGCGATCTGGGCCTTCGAGGGCGCCGCTGCCGGATCCCAGGTGGCCGGCTGCCACAGGTTCGAGCGCAGGAACGCCTTCGGGCAGTGGTAGAACACCTGCTCGATCTCGACGATGAGCGCCAGCAGCGGCCGGTGGCCTTTGACCGTCATCTGATCGAAGAAGGGTGCCTCGCGCACCAACCGCGCGCGGCCGTTGATCCGCAGGGTGTCGTTGCGCCCGGGGATGAGGTAGTTCAGCCCGACGTGCGGGTTGGTCAGGATGTTGCGGAAACCGTCGGCGCGGCGATTGCCCGGCCGCTCCGGGATGGCGATGGTGGTGTCGTCGAGCACGAGGCTGAAACCAGGGGGGTCGCCCTTCGGGGAGACGTCGCAGCTGCCGTCCGCCCCCGAGGTGGCCACCAGGCACAGCGGCGAGCAGGCCAGCCACTGCCTGTCGTACTCGTGTAGTGAGCGCCGGTCCTTGTTCGCGACGTAGGGCCGCGGCTCACCGAGGATCTCCCGCAACTGCGCCTCGGAGGTGATCTCTGCCAGGCAGCTGCTGTCCATGACATCAACCGTACCGAGGATCGCCTCGCGTAGCCGTGTGTGCGCTGCGCATTGCCCTGGTGAGCGTTATCGGTGCGCCTGATTCGCCGTGTCGCCGCCCCGAAACGAACTCGGCGTACTCCGGTGTGTCTACCCCGAAGAGGGCCAGCCTGCCACGACCATCAGCGTGAATGCCCCAACCGTAGCGCTTACCGAGGTCCGACGCGCGCAGGCATGCCTGACTCTTCGAGTAGAATTGCGGAGGCGACCCCCGCGTTGCCGGGCAGTCTTGCGCGACGGCGATGAACGTATCCACGTAGTGCACTTTTTCCACGGCGGTGACGATAGCGCGGTGGGTATATCAGCAGTGGGTGGAAGGGTTTGCCATGGCGCTGCGTGAGAAGACGATGCGGGTCGGGTTGGAGCGGTTCCTGGCCAGCGGCCTGGATGAGGTTCTCGTTCGCCCGGTGGCCGGCGAGGCGCCGCAGCACGCGCTGGCGCTGTTCGAATCGGTGGCCGCGACCGTGCCCGCCTACCGGGCGTTCCTCGCCGAGCACGGCATCGAGGCGGCGGCGGTGCGGACCGTCGACGATTTCCGGGCGCTGCCGCTGCTCACCAAGGACAACTACCTACGGCGATATCCGCTGGCGCAGCGCTGCCGTGGTGGTGAGCTGGTGGGCTGCGACATGGTCGCGGTGTCCTCCGGCTCGACCGGGGAGCCCACCTTCTGGCCACGGTCGGTGGCCGATGAGTTCGCCGTGGCCACCCGGTTCGAGCAGGTTTTCCACGACAGCTTCGACGCGTCCCGGCGCTCGACGCTGGCGGTCGTGTGTTTCGCGCTGGGCACCTGGGTCGGTGGCATGTACACCACGAGCTGTTGCCGGCACCTGGCCGCCAAGGGATATCCGATCACGGTGATCACCCCGGGCAGCAACGTCGAGGAGATCCTCCGGGTCACCACCGTACTCGGGCGGGAGTTCGAGCAGGTAGTCCTGCTCGGGTACCCGCCGTTCCTCAAAGGTGTCATCGACACCGGCCGGGACCGTGGTGTGCCATGGCCGGACTACCGCATCAAGTTGGTGCTGGCCGGCGAGGTGTTCAGCGAGCAGTGGCGCACCCTGATGGGCGAGCGGACCGGCGGTGGGCAGCCGTGTTTTGATTCGGCGTCGCTCTACGGCACCGCCGATGCGGGGGTGCTGGCCACCGAGACGCCGCTGTCGATCTGCATCCGCCGCTACCTCGCGGAGCAGCCGGCGGCCGCGCGGGAGCTGTTCGGTCAGGCGCGGTTACCTACCCTCGCCCAGTACGACCCGCGCAGCCGGCTGTTCGAGATGCACGACGCAACGCTGCTGTTCACCGGGGAGGGCGGGATCCCGCTGATCCGTTACCACATCGCCGACACCGGTGGGCTCACCTCCTTCGACGCGATGCTGGCCTTCCTCGCTGGTCACGGCTTCGACCCGATCACCGAACTCGGCCAGGACCACCCTGCCGGTCGGCAGCACATCCGCGAGCTGCCGTTCGTGCACGTCTTCGGCCGCTCGCGGTTCACGGTGTCCTATCACGGCGCGAACATCTACCCGGAGAACATCACCGTCGGCCTGGAGCAGGAACCGGTCGCGGCCTGGGTGACCGGTAAGTTCGTTATGGAGTCCCGGGAGGACGCCGACCGCGATCGCTACCTCGCCGTTGCCGTCGAGCTGGCCCCCGGGGTGACCGGCAGCGAGCAGATCCGCAACGTGACAGCCCGCTCGATCGCCACCCAGCTCCGCCGGTTGAACAGTGAATTCGCCCACTACACTCCTGCGGAACACCAGCTTCCGCAGGTGACCCTGTACCCCAACAGTGATCCGGAGTACTTCCCACCCGGCGTCAAACACCGGTACTCCCGATAAAAATCACTGTCAGTATGAGAGGTTTCACGATCGGTGACATCATCGGATGGAGCATTCCTGAGAATTTCCGGTGAGACGCGCAATTGCCGTAAAAGACGCGAACCGCGCTACGACTCAACGGGTATGTGGCGCCTGTGGATCCTGACGGCAACGGTACTGCTCAGCCTTGTCAGTATCGGGGCTGCTGCGGTCGTCACCCCGGAGCGCTCCCGCACGGACCAGTCCGACGCTGCGGCGGCTGAGGTGAACGAGGCGACCCAGGCGGTGCTGCCGGACGTCCGGGTCGGCTTCGAGGTCTTCGACCGGTTCAACGGCACGGTGCTGACCCGGCAAGACGCCGACCGGCAGTTCGCCGCCATGTCGGTGGTCAAGTTGCTGATCGCGCTGGACGCACTGGTCAGGGACGACGGGGGCAGCCCGGATCGCGCCACGCGGCGGGAACTGTACCGGATGCTCGCCGACAGTGATGATCAGATCGCCAACGAGCTCTGGACCGCCGGCGGTGGCCCCACCATCGTGACGCGGATGTCCCGCCTGCTCGACCTCACCGGCACCCGAGGGCCCAACGATCCGGGTACCTGGGGCGACACGCTGACCACACCGCGCGACGTCGTCACCGTCTATCGCTACATCACCGATCACCTACCCCAAGCCGACCAGGACCTCGTCCTCGGTGCGTTGGCAGACTCCCCGCAGATCGCCGCGGACGGCTTCGATCAGTACTTCGGCATTCCAGAAGGCATGCCCAGCACCAGCTGGGCGGTCAAGCAGGGCTGGGGGACCAGCGGTTCCTGGGCGGTGATGAACAGCACCGGCCTGGTCGGGCCGCAGTGGCGCTATGTCGTGGTCGTACTGACCTCCGCACCGGTGAGCTCCTCCTCCAGACTGCCCGCGGTGCTCACCGCCGGAGCCGGCGCATTGGAGAGCCTGGTCAGCGCAGCGGTGCCCTAGCACGGCGGTGTCCTAGGATGGTGCGGTTGTGGATGTCCGTACTGGTTTGCCGGTGGTGGGGATGGTGGGGGGCGGGCAGCTGGCTCGGATGACCCACCAGGCCGCAGTGGCGCTGGGACAGTCGTTGCGAGTGCTGGCCGCCGGGCCCGACGAGGCCGCCGCTCTGGTAGCGCCCGACGTGGTGCTCGGCCGGCATGACGACCTGGCGACGCTGCGCCGCTTCGCCGAGGACTGCGATGTGCTCACTTTCGATCACGAGCACGTTCCCACCGAGCACCTGCGGGCCCTGGTCGCCGAGGGGGTCAAGGTCTACCCGGGGCCGGACGCGCTGCGCAACGCCCAGGACAAGCTGGTGATGCGCCGCACGCTGGCCGGCCTGGGGGTACCGGTCCCGCCGTTTCGTGAGGTGACCCGGCCACAGGACGCCGTCTCGTTCGGCACCGAGCACGGCTGGCCGTGCATGCTCAAGGCGTCCCGCGGCGGCTATGACGGGCGGGGCCTGTGGGTGCTCAACACCCCCACCAGCGCGCGACGGGTGGTGACCGAGCTGCTCGCCGCGGGGACCCCGCTGCTGGTCGATCAGTGCGTGGCGATGCGCCGGGAGCTGGCCGTGCTGGTCGCTCGCTCACCGTTCGGGCAGGGTGCGGCGTGGCCGGTGGTGCAGACGGTGCAGCGGGACGGGATCTGCGTGGAGGTGCTCGCCCCGGCGCCTGACCTGGACACCGAGCTCGCGCAGGCGGCGCAACAGCTGGCCTTACGGGTGGCGGGGGAGCTGGGTGTGGTCGGCGTGCTGGCCGTCGAGCTGTTCGAGGGTTTGGCCGGGCAGTTGCTGGTGAACGAGTTGGCGATGCGGCCGCACAACAGCGGGCACTGGACCATCGAGGGTGTGGTGACCTCGCAGTTCGAGCAGCATCTGCGGGCGGTGCTGGACTACCCGTTGGGATCCACCGCGCCCCGCGCCCCGGCCTGCGTGATGGCCAACGTGCTGGGAGCCGCTGCCCCGCCGAGAATGGGACTGGATGAGCGGGTGCACCACCTGATGGCCCGATACCCGCAGGCGAAGGTGCACCTGTACGCGAAACCGGAGCGGACCGGGCGCAAGATCGGGCACGTCACGGTGCTCGGTGAGACGCTGGTGCCGGTACGTGAGGTGGCGGTCGCCTCGGCGACGTTCCTGGCTTCCGGGATCTGGCCGGACGGGTACCTACTGCACGGGCGGGAGACGGCGTGAGCCTGGTCGGTGTGATCATGGGCAGTGACTCGGACTGGCCGGTGATGCGCGCCGCCGCGCAGGCCCTCGACGAGTTCGGCGTGCCGCACGAGGTCTCGGTGGTCTCCGCGCACCGCACCCCGGACCGGATGCTCGACTACGCGCGCACCGCCGCGGACCGGGGCCTGAAGGTGATCATCGCTGGGGCCGGCGGGGCGGCGCACCTGCCCGGCATGGTGGCCTCGGCGACGGTGCTACCGGTGATCGGCGTGCCGGTGCCGCTGGCGCACCTGGACGGCCTGGACTCGCTGCTGTCCATCGTGCAGATGCCCGCCGGAGTGCCGGTCGCGACCGTGTCGATCGGCGGCGCCCGCAACGCCGGCCTCCTGGCAGCCCGCATCCTGGCCCTATCAGACCCACCCCTAACCCAGCGCCTAATAACCTTCCACCAAGCCCTAGCCCAACAGGTTTTAGACAAGAACTCCGCCCTCACCCGCGTTCTGGATGCAGACTGCGGTAAATCGGTGCCCAATTAACGCAGTCTGCATCCAGAACGCGGTGGAGGAGGGCGAGCGGGTGAACCCGGACGAGTATGGGGAGTTGCGGGAGGTGGTGCGGGCGTTGAGCGAGAAGGAGATCGCGCCCTATGCCGCGGAGGTCGATGAGCTGGAGCGGTTCCCGCATGAGGCGCAGGCGGCGCTGAGGGGCTCGGATTTCCACGCGGTGCACGTCCCCGAGGCCTACGGCGGCCAGGGCGCGGACTCGGTGGCCACCTGCATCGTGATCGAGGAGGTGGCGCGGGTGTGCGCGTCGTCCTCGCTGATCCCGGCGGTGAACAAGCTGGGCACCATGGGACTGCTGCTGGCCGGCTCGGAGGAGCTTCGCCGCCAGGTGCTGCCCTCGGTGGCCGCCGGATCGATGGCCTGCTACGCGCTCTCGGAGCGGGAGGCGGGCAGTGACGCTGCGGCGATGCGGACCCGGGCCCGGCGCGATGGCGGCCACTGGGTGCTCAACGGCACCAAATGCTGGATCACCAACGCCGGGCAGGCCACCTGGTACACGGTCATGGCGGTCACCGAGCCCGACAAGGGCGCCGGCGGGATCAGCGCCTTCGTCGTCCACAAGGACGACCCCGGGTTCTCGGTCGGGCCCAAGGAACGCAAGCTCGGCATCAGGGGCAGCCCCACCCGGGAGATCTACTTCGAGGACTGCACGATCCCGGCCGACCGGATCATCGGCGAGCCCGGCACCGGGTTCAGGACCGCCCTGGCGACGCTGGACCACACCCGCCCGACGATCGGAGCCCAGGCGGTGGGCATCGCGCAAGGGGCGGTGGACGCCGCGATCGCCTACGTCAAGCAGCGCAAGCAGTTCGGCAAGCCGATCGCCGAGCACCAGGGTGTCCAGTTCATGCTCGCCGACATGGCGATGAAGACCGAGGCCGCCCGGCAGCTGGTCTACCTCGCCGCTTCGCGCGCCGAGCGCGGTGAGGGCGATCTCGGGTTCATCTCCTCGGCATCGAAATGCTTCGCCTCCGATGTGGCCATGGAGGTGACGACCGACGCGGTGCAGCTGTTCGGTGGTTACGGCTACACCCGTGATTTCCCCGTCGAGCGGATGATGCGCGACGCGAAGATCACCCAGATATACGAGGGCACCAACCAGATCCAGCGCCTGGTGATGGCCCGCGCCCTGCTCAACGGCTAGATCAACAATCTTGATGGTGATCCGGTGACACTTGATTTTCATGATCAGGCCGCCTCCAGGCCGTCAGCCGGTTTCAGGCCGAACACACCATCGATTGCCAGCCGGGCCCGCTCGAAGCTGGACGGCACGAGATGGGTGTAGGTCCGCAAGGTGAAACCTGGGTCGGTATGGCCCAGGTACTCGGCCAGTTCCTTGATGGACACGCCCTGTGCCAGCAGCGTCGAGGCGTAGAAGTGCCGTAGTGCGTGCATCCCGTCCGCCCGCTTGCGATACTCCACGCCAGCCGAGCGGAATGCGCCCTGCCAAACGACCTTGTGAAAACAGTCGCCCGTGTACAACCGGCCATCGTCCCCGGTCACCAGGAGCCGGACCGTGACCGGTTTGCCGCCTGGCTCGCCCCAGGGCAAGGTGACCTCCGTCGACGGGAACTCCCGCTGATGCGCTTGCGCGGCCGCACGCACCCCAGCCGATAGGGGAACGCGCCGCTTCTTGCCGCCTTTGGGCAATGCAAATACCAACGTCCTGTCAACTACGCGGATCTGACGCTGAACGTGCAAAATCTCCCCGTCTTCGTCGATATCGTCGAGAGAAAGACCGAGGATCTCGCCCTGCCGCAACCCGCAACCTGCGCCAACTGGGCAGACAATCCGAAACCGAGCTGATAGCCCATCTTGGACAGCCCGCAATCGGTCCTCAGGCCACACCGCGATGTCGGAAGTCGGGCTAGTCGGCCGCTTGATGCTCTTGGCCTTGCAAGGGTTGATCGTGATCAGCCTGTCCTCTGCCGCCGAGTCCATGATGGACGACAGTGTGGTGAACAAGACTGTCTTATAGTTCTGGCTGAGCTTGTTTGCCTCCAGCACGCCGAGCCAATCTCGGACGGTGGCCGATTTAATCGAGTTAATGGGCAGATCTCCGAAATGTGGATAGATCTGACTGTCCAGTCGGCTCCGCAGTACCTCCCGAGTGGCTCTGTCTGGAGACTGTCCCTTGATCCAGTTCTCAGCCTGCTGTCGAAACTTAATGCGGCCTGCCCGAGGATCGACATACTTGCCCTCCCTCTTGCTGGACTCGACCTCAAGCAGGAAGTCTTCAGCCTGCTTCTTGCACTTGTCCGGGTACATCCTGGACTTCTCATTGCCGCTAGGGTCGAGATAGCGGACCTTGTACCGCAAACCATTACCGCACAGCGCAGTCTTGACTCTGACGGCCTTACCGGTGGCAGGGTCGTTGAGGGTCTTGTACCAGCGATCTTGTATGTGTCCCATGGCAGTCTTCTCCTGTTGGTCGAATTGCCGAAGTGTTTAGGCTGCTTGCGTGGCCCAGTGTTTGACGGCCGCCGGGTCGTACCTCAAGTGGCGGCCGACTTTCCGGACTGGCGGCCCTTCGCTGCGCCACTTCCACTGGTAGAGCGTCTTGACTGGCACGCCGAGATACGCGGACACGTCGTCGACGGTCCACAGTCGGTCAATCGAGCCCGTCGAGCCCATACCATTCCCCCTGATCACGCGGCTTCCGGTTGAGTTGCCGAACAGTTTTCGTCGGGTGGTGGGTCGCTGGTGGCGAGTTGGGCGGCGGTGTATTCGGCTTTCCATCGTTGTCGTTCGGCGATGGCGTGCAGGAGCAGGATGGGTCGGGGTGGGACGTCGGGGTCGGTGGATGCGGTGCGTTCCCACTGGTAGGGCCCGTCTTGGGGGCCGTGGGTGGGGTGGATGCCCGCTTGTTCGAGGAGTTGCCGAACAAACGCGCCGCGTTCCGCGCGGTGGTCATCGAGGGTTTTGTTGGACCATTTCCGGGACACCAGGACGCGCCGTCCGGCGATGCCGAGGTGTTCGGGCCGGTGGGCTTTGCCCTTGCAGTGCCCGGGGGTCATGGAGTGGCGGGCGCCGTGGGGTTGGATGCTGTAGAGCAGCCACACCGGACACCTCGGCGAGCAGGGGGTGACCCGGAGTTCGGCGTGTAGCCGCCGCGCGTGCTCGCGGTGGGCGTCGGTGGTGTGCTCGCCGAGGCCGGCCGCTTGCCCGATGCTTTTGGTTAAGTATTTGGTGAGGTAGCCGACGTGGCGGCCGGCTTCTTCGGTGACGGCGAGGATGCCCTTGACGTGCACTTGTGCGCCGAATCGCGCGACGTGTGCGGGTTCGATGAGGTCCTCGCAGGCCTGATCGAAGGTGGGCAGCGGTGCCCCGGTGTCGGGGTCGGTGAAGCCCTTGCCCCGGGTGTCCCACACCGGTAGCCGCCCGTCGGTGTAGAAGGCCTGGTCATGGTTTGGCCACCAGACCTGGTGGTAGGTGACGGCGGTGATCGCTCGTAGTTCAGCGCGGGGGATCGCGCCCCGGATCGCGGCGTGGAAGTGCGGGGCACCGCGCTTTTGGGGTTCGACGGTGCCGAAGTACTGCACCTCCCAGCCGACACAGCGCCGGGTGTTCTGCCAGAACCGATCCACCAGCGCCGGGAAGTGGATCGCGTCCCGAGCGGCCCGCCGGTAGTCATACCGCTCCGGATCGACCGCCGCCCCCTCGGTGTCCACGCGCCCGTAGGAGTCGAGGGTGAGGGTGAGGAACGTGGAGGGCCGGTACCGTCCGGCGAACACCCGGCCCAGCGTGCGGCGCTCGACGGGTCGGCGGGGCAGGTCCGGGGCGTCTTGGCGACGCCGGGTGGAACGCTTGACCGGCTTGGGTAGCGGGTCTACGGGGGTGAGTCGTCCGCGCACCCCTGCTGCGCGGAGTTCACTGTCGAGTTCGGCGACGGACTCGGCGATCTGTTCACATGCGAGCTCATCACCCTGGGTTTTGCATTCGGTGTAGGCGGCGAGGAGATCGGCCCGGGCGCCCATCAGCGCCTTGTGTTCCTCGCGGGGTGCGACGCGGTCGGTGACGGGTTCGGTGTCGAGGTGCCAGCCTTGGCGGCATTGGACCATCCGCAGCCGGCGGGCCTTGTCCGCACACGGAGAGCACTGGTCGTCGCGGGTGGACCCACAGGGCACGGGTACGACGTCGACGCGGCCGGTGGTGGTGTCGATGCGGCGCATGGCCAGCGGCCGCACGCAGACACCGTGCTCTTGGGCCAGGGCCAGGGCGACATCGGTACTGAGCGGCAGGGCGGCGCGCTGCGCCCGGGTCATCTGCGCCGCATCCGGGGTGGTGGGTTCGGGGGTGGTCATCAGACGGTGACCTCTTCCGTGGCCTGTCCGGGGTGGGTGAGATGGCGCAGGGTCATCAGCGGCAGGGTGGTGGTGGCGTTGGGTTCGAGTGCGGCGCCCAGGCCGCGGTTGGTGACGCGCAGGCCGCCGTAGATCCGGACCGAGGCACCGCCGGGTAGTAGCCCGGTCACTGACAGATGTACCCAGTCACGTTGGGGTTCCCGCCACGCCTGGGCGGTGACCTCGGCGAGGGTGTCTGCCCAGGCCAGCAGTCCCCGGGCGAGGTCGTTTGGTGCGCGGCAGGGCAGTTGCACCGTCACCAGTGGTGCCCCGGAGGGGGAGGTGACCGCGTGCACCGAGGCGATCGCGGGTAGCTCGAAGGCGGCGAGGTGAGTGCACAGCGCAGCGAGCAGGTCACCAGTGCTGGTCATGCGGCACCTCCGCGAGTGGATCCGGTGGGGTCGGTGGGTGTGGTGGGGAATGGCAGCACCGCGGTGTCGTGGGTGATCGGGCCGGTGACGAACGTTTCCAACTGCTTGATCGTCTGGTCGGGGACCCAGCCGGCGCGCACTCGCAGCGGTTCGCGGAGTCCTTCACCGAACACGTAACCAACACCGGCCTCAGCTTCGGTGATCCGGTTGGCCCAGGCACCCCGCTCATAGGCCTGGTCCCCCAGCACCATCCCCACGTGCGATTTGGCGGAGACTCGCAGGCAGATCCGGCGGGGGAACAGCTCCCGGACGGGCACGGTGTCTTTGGTGGGCTCTTGGACATAGCCGCGCACGGTGAACCCCAGCGCCCGGCCCTGAGTGGTCAACAACGCGACTCGTTCGGTGATCGCCTCCCGGGTCTTGCGATCGGTGTATTTAGTCAAGGCCCCGATTTCGTCGAATTCCAGCAACTCCAGCGGATGATCGGGGCTGATCGGCACCACCCGCACCCGCCCCGCGAACTCCGCCTTGCGGGCGTTCATCGCGTCGAGGAGGTCATCGAGCACCGCCAGGGCGTCGGTGCCGGTGACCGCGTAGCGGTGGAAGATGCCGCGTCCGTAGGCCAGTTCCATGCCCTTGGGGTCGATCCCCGACACCCGCACCCATCCATCCCGGATCGCCGGGGCGATCGAGACCAGCGGACACCACATCACCGAGTTCTTGCCCGCCCCGGTCCCGCCCACCACCAGGGTGTGACCCCCGACCAACGGAACCAGCCAGTCTTGGCCGTATTCGGTGCGCCCCGACCACACCCGCCGCACATCCACCGTCCCACCAGCGACACCGACCAGGGTGGTGAGATCCCGGCAGGTCACCGGGTCGGTGAGCAGGTTGCGGCGCTGGAAATCGATCGACACCACGTTCGGGGTGAGTTCCCGGACCTGACAACGGGCCACCCCCCGGGCCGACGCCAACGCCCGCGCGGCCTCGTCGAAGTCCTCGGGTTTTTGGCCGGGTACCAGCCGGACCCGGACCTCATCCCACGACGCACCCGAGCGCACCCCAAGGACTCTGGGCAGTTCGGCCTGCACCCGACTCCGACTCCGGCTACGGCCCAGGGTGCGTCCTAGCGGGGTGAGGGCGACTACGATCGGCGCCGCGTCCTGGGTGATGCTCAGCCCGCAGGCGTGTAACCACGGGGGCAGCTTGGGGGCGTAGACCGTCCAGCGCAGCCACCAGGCCCGTAGGTACCGGCCGGCCCAGGCATCGAATGACCTCACGTCGAGCAGTCGCCATCCGGTGAGGACGGCGGTGATCACGCCCACGGTGAGGGCCAGCGAGGCCCAGCCCCAGCAGTGGCACCACGCTCCCAGCGCTACCACGGTCAGGCTGGTTCGCCAGTGCACGAATGTCTGATGCAGTGCCCAGACCACGGCCTTGATCGCCAGCCACAGGGCGAGGAGCACCACCGCGGCAGCGGCCAGGGCTTCCGCGAGGGTGACCAGGGCCTTACCGAGTTTGGCCAGCACCCACACCAGCACACCGAGCCCACCGAGCCCACCGAGTCCGGCAATCCCCAGGGCAATCGTCTGGGCGTCCATCACCGGCCACCCCCGACCGTCACCACGGCGATTCCGGTGGGTGGTTGTTCGGTGCGGTTGGCATTCAGATCGGAGAGGGGGCTTGCGCCCGGCCCGATCGGTATGCGTATCCTTCTCATTGTTCACTCCTGATTCGGGAGGGACAGCGCAGAAGCGGACCAGGTTGGTAGCCAGGGAATCCGCTTCTGCGCGTACGTCGTTTTTTCTTTGGTTGAGGGCGTGCGGCATTACCGCACCACCCCCTGGTGCGTTGACAGTTATTTCCGTGGATCGTGTTTAGTGCAGGCTGCGGCAGCCACCACAGATCGGCTCAACACCCACCGGCAGCAACGAGAAGCTTCTGCATCGGCGACACGTTTGCCAGCTCAGGCATACCCGCCATCGGCGGGCCCGCCGCCGAGCCAGCAGCGCAGTCCACGACCTGCCCCAGCGCCCCCCTCCTTCCTCACGGTCGCTTTTCCCGCGCCGTCGTTTATTCACCTTGGTACGAGTGCCTTCATCCGGGCTTCGATTCCCCTGACGTGGACTCGTTCCCGCGCTGCCCAGTACAGGGCCTCACCCTGGTGGCCGGGATCGGTCTTGGCGATCTGCTCGTACACCGCTACCGACTGCTGGTAATACGACAGCCACACCGGTAATGACGCCTTCCGGCAGGGACGGACCCGTACCAACTCCTCATGAGCCTGCATCAACGTCAGCGGCGGTCCAGGCTTCGTCGTCTTCGGCACCGTCTCTCCTCTCATTTCTCACCAGCCGCCGAGGCCATCTCGGTCTTGATCTCGGTCACCCGGTGGCGTTCCCGCTCAGCCATAAACAGCGCCTCGTGATGGTGACCTCGATCAATCTCGGCGACCTCGGCGTACACCGCCGCCGACCGTTGGTGAAACGCCAGCCACTCGGTCAGCGGTGCCTTCTGCCGCGGCCGGATACGGGCCACCGCCTCATGAGCGTCAGCCAGCGTCCGTGGCGGATTCGGCTCAGCGAATTCTTTCTCGTTCATGGCTCCTGTTCATTCCCTTGCTCGGTAGCCGTGGCGGCGGCGCGGTAGTCCTCGATCCGTGCCCGGCGGTGGAACTCCTCGGCTGCGACCGACGCGGCATGTCGTGCCCACAGAGGCGCGGCGAGGTCGGCGGCCAACACTCGCCACGCTTGTGCCACACCTAGGTAGGACCGAGCCAGACGGCGGACCGCCGCCACGTCACCGGTCACCGCTCGCATCGCCGCGAACATGGCCGCCGTCTGCTCGGCGTAGGCGGTGTTCCACCGGGCGACCGCCTCCCGTGACGGCCGCACAGTGATCACGCTGCCTTCTGCTCACCCTGGGCGGAGGCGCTGCCCGACTTAGCGGCGCTCGCTGGGGTGCTAGTGGCGGCGGTGCCGACCGACCGCATTCCGGTGGCCCGCACCACCCACGTGATCCACTTCGCTTGGCCGGACGCCTCCGCCCGAGGCTGGACGGTCAGGCCCTCCAGCACGACTGGCCGAAACGGCACGCCCGGTGCCGCTGCCGGGGGCACCGGCTGCACCCGTGATGCGAACTCCACGGTCAGGGACTTGTCCCGGTCCTTCTCCGCCGAGGGGTCGGCGAACGTCCCCCGAAACAAGGGCAGACCGCTCACCTCGTCGATCCGCGGTCGCACCGGGCGGTTGCGTGCCTTGTCCTCTTGTGACTGGTACTCCGTGACTGCTGCGATCTCGCCGACTAGGTACAAGCCCTGCGGGAACATCTCATCGAAGGGAACCTCGAAACGTTGCCCTCGTGGCACTGCCATGGCTACTGGTCTCCTCGTCTACGGCGCCTGTGCGCCGCTACCCAATATGACTGACATGGACAGAATAGCCAGGCTGCCTAGTCAAGTCAAGAGATTGGGTTAGGTGAGCTGTCTATCTAGCCAGCCTAGGCAAGACGTGTAGTCTGAGACACACCAGCGACGCCGGAGAAGCCACCGCCGCACGAGACGAGGGAGGGGCCCATGTCTCTCGACCCCGACGACCCACGCCCACCCTATGTGCAGGTTGCGAACGCGCTGCGCGCCGCCATCCTGACCAAGAAGTTCCACCCAGGCGACAAGCTGCCCTCACGCAACGAACTCGCCAAGACCTATCAGGTCGCGCCGATGACCGTGCAGAACGCCCTGCGTGAGCTACGCGAAGAAGGACTCATCGTGTCCCGGCAGGGCAGCGGCGTCTTCGTTCGCGAACGCACCGAACGCCCCGTCGGCCTGCGACCCCACATCGAACGCGCCTTCGACGCCCCGCACGTCACGATCGACTTCGCTGGCTTCTCCGGGGAAACCCTGCACGGCATCATGCAAGAACCCCTCGACAAGATCCGGATCGGGCGCCTCACCCCCGAATCCCTCCACGTCCGCATTCTCGTCCCCGACACCACGGCACCCATGACCTTCCCGTGCCAAGTCGACGACCTCACCGACAGCCCCGAGTTCCGCGCCCGCGCCACCGAGATCATGCGCCGCAACACCCTGGCCATCGTGGACAATGTCACCGAACTCGGCGAACTAGGCCTCGTCAAACAAGCCACCGCCCAGGTCCGGGTGCACCGCGCCGCCCCGCTGTTCAAGCTCTACCTGATCAACAACGAGGAAGCGTTCTTCGGTTTCTACCCCGTGCGCGAGCACATCATCTCTCTCGGCGGCACACCCCGCGCGATCTACGACATCATGGGCAAAGACGCCATCCTGTTCCACCACTCCATCACCGACGACGACACCTCCACCGGCTCCCAATATGTTGAGCAAGCCCGCACCTGGTACGACAGCGTCTGGAACACCATCGCCACGGAATTCATCCGGTGACCCGCACCGCCATCGACGACCCAGACACCCTGCGCCACATCCTCACCCGCACCACCGCCCTGTTCCTGGACTTCGACGGGCCCGTGTGCAGCGTCTTCGCCGGCATTCCCGCCACCACCGTGGTCAGCCAACTCTGCGTCGTCCTGGCCGACGGAGGCCACGGCGACCTACCCACCGAGCTCGGGAAAAGTGACGACCCCTTCGAGGTACTCGCCTACGCTGCCAGCCTCGGCGAGGCCGAAGCCCGCTACGTCAACGCCGCGTTCACCGCCCACGAACTCGAAGCTATCGTCACCGCCGAACCCACCCCCGGAGCACACGATCTGATCCGCGCCTGGTCAGCAACCCACCGGCCACTGGCTATCGTCAGCAACAACAGCACCGCCGCTATCTGCGCCTACCTCGATCTGCACAACCTCGGGCCCCATGTCGCCCATGTCTCCGCACGCACCAGCCCCGATCCCGCGCTCCTCAAACCGCACCCACACCTGCTGACCCACGCCCTCACCGCACTCGATGTACCCGCCTCTACCGTGGCCTTCCTCGGCGACTCGGTCACCGACATCACCGCCGCACACGCCGCGGGCACCATGTCCATCGGCTACAGCAACAAACCCGACAAAGCGACCCAACTGATCGCCGCAGGCGCCGATACTGTGATCCGCACACCAGCCACCATCACCGCGCAGCTGATGTGATCGAGATCAACCAGCGCTGATGAGTCCGACACCGACCAGCGCCATTGCTACCCCTATCGTCTGGGTGCGGCGGAGACGCTCATGGAGTATCACCCAGCCCAACAGCACAGCAACGGCGGGATACAGCGAAGCCAGTACCGTCGTGGTAGACAGCGCACCCCCGCGATACGCGAAGAGCAGCAGGAGAAATCCCAGCGTGTCGAACAACCCGGCGCCCGCGACCAGTGCCCACGTCGCGCGAACCGGCACCACCCGCGCACCGCTGGCCAGCGCCGCGAGGCCTACGAAGGCGCCCACCGAGCATCGCGCCGACACCGCCGTCCACGCACCACCCGGCGAACCCGCCTTGACGAACACATAGTTCACACCCAGCAACAACCCAGCAATGACAGCCAGCGCGATGCCCCGTTTCGGGGCCGAACTGGCCGGCTGGAACGCCACCAGCGCAATAGCGACCACCGCAGCCACCAGCCCGATGAGCTGCACCACGCGGAGGTGATCACCAGTGGCCAGCCCGATCACGGCGGGAATAGCCGAGCTGATCGTCCCGACCAGCGGTGCGGTGATCGCCATCGCCCCTACCGATAGCGCGCGGTAGTAGCAGACCAGCCCCGCTCCGGCGAGCACGCCGATGGCGATGCCGTACGCGACCATCACCAGCGACCGCGTACCGGTGGTGACTGTCGCCACGGCGAGAGTGGGCAGCACCCCGACCCATTCCATCCAGATCACCGCCGACATCGCCCCGGTCCTACGCGCGGCAAGACCACCGAAGAAATTCGACAACCCGATGCAACCGGCCGACGCCAACGCCAACGCACCCGACACCCAGGAAACCGGCATCGCTGTCTCCCACCCATCGCGCTCATGGGCCACGCGACTCCACGGATGACCAGCCTCCTCCTCAAGGAACGCTGCCACTCGACGAGTCGCAAGACGGGTACAGAGTTACACGCCGTCACAACGGAATCACACAGCGTCGTTGCCGAATTACCCTCTATGGGATCAAGGCGCCGCCTGCGGCGCCGCGGACGTGGTTAAGTCCGTCGTTCTACGTGCGTGCCCGCTCGGGCCGGTCCCGCTTGCTGCGCGCGGCCTGGCGGCCGTGCTCGCGCGGGCCGGCCCGGGGGCGCACGGGGTCACTGGCCGTCGGCGGCGTCCTCGGTATCCCATGCGACGGCTCCCTCTGGTACACGCATCGGGATGACCGTCACCGGTTCCTACGGCCGGGGTAGCGGCTGCGTACTGTCGGCCGATAGTGCAGATAGCGCGGTTCAGGCTCATGGGTCTGCCCGGTGGTGGTGAGGAGGAGTGGACAGGTGACGGTCAAGCGGGCGCTGGGATGGGCGGTGGTGTTGCCCGTCTTGCTCGTGGTAGGTGGGGCGATGACCGGTGCTGTGCTCGTTGACGGGGTTGTGAAGTGGGCATACGCCGTGGCGGCTGTGCTGGTGACCGGGTGTGGGGTGGCTGCCAACCGGTGGTTGTCCACTGCGCCGGAGCTGACGTTGCGGTTGCGGGACCGTCGGCGGGGTGCGCCCGTCTTCTACGACATTGCGATGACGAATCTCGGTGTGCACCAGTCTCAATTGGCACGGGCAGCCGGTGAGACATATGTGGAGCGCGACATCGACGGCGATGTTGGAGCTGCAGTGTCGACCGGCCGAGGCCTGGTGCTGGTGCACGGGCCTCCGCTGGCGGGCACGACCCGGACCCTCATCGAAGCTGTGGGCAAGAAGCGGCCAGGCGTGCGGCTTGTGGCCTTCGAACCCGGCCAAACGGCGACGCTGGCTCGCCGGGTTGAGCAAGCCCGGCGGTGGAAGCGTGTGGACGACTACAACGGTGTGGTGCTGTGGCTTGATCGGCTTGGCGGCCCGGAACTGTTCGAGATCACGACCGAGTTGCTGAATAGCGCCGAGCACCATGGTGTGCAACTGCTCGCCACAGCTGCTTCTCATGATGTCGAGGCCGCTGAACGTTTTCTGCCGAACGATCCCAGGCTGGCCGTGATCGGCGTTGGAGCTGTGAGTGGGCCGGAGCGTGACCGGATGCTCGTGGTGCCCGCCTTTCGCGAGGTGACCGAAGCTCACACGGACACTCCGGTGCTTCTCGGGCGGCTGCTGGTATCCCTGGAGAAGGTCGAGCGCCACATGACACCCACAGTTCCCGAGGATCAGGAGCGACTCGCACTGGTACGTGCAGTCGTTGACTGGCATCGCCTCAGTGTCCCGCTCCCACTCACCAAACGTGACCTTGCCGGACTGTTCCCCCTCTACCTGGGCGCAGTACTCGGGGGCGTGTCATTACAACCGTGTAAGCCACGGATGGACCAAGATCGGCCGTTGTGATCACCACTCGGCCGGGAAGGGAACCATCTGTGAGCCAGGACAGCAGTGTCGATGATCGTGAGGTTGAGGCGT